>JBEBHP010000023.1:0-53433 GCA_040080835.1 Micropepsaceae bacterium
GCTCCGCAATCTTTGTCTCAAGCTTGATGATGTCGTCGGCGACCTCGTCGTCATCGCCAATGCCCGCAAACTTCAGCATTGTCTGGATATAGGTCCGGTATTTGGTCCGGATGGAAGCAAACTTTTCATCCTGCTTCAGGTAATAGTCGCGGTCCGGCATCCCAAGTCCGGACTGCCCGACACTCATGACATAGACATCAGGGCGCTTCGCATCCAGGCCCACACCGACGCCGATCGGCAAGTTGGCCCGGAAGTCACTCGATGCCGCCAGCTTGACGATATCTTCGTGGGATTTGATCGCATCGATGCGCGAAAGGTCTGCCTTCGCGGGCTCAAGCCCCTTCGCATCAATGGCCGCCACATCATTGTAACTCAGATAATAGTCGACCGCCTTGCGCTCGACCGAACCAGCGGGCAGAGGGCCCCTCGCTGCCGTTTCAATGGCATCGCGCACGTCGTCTTCCGATTTTGCGCCCAGGATATTGAACGACCCCCAACGGGATCGGTCCGACGGGATCTGCGTGTTCTTCATCCATGTTCCGCCGGTATAGCGGAAGAAATCATCGCCAGGAGAAACCGAACGATCCATTGCGGCCAGGTCAAAACCCCAGGTGCCGATTGCCGTCTTTCTGGTGGCCGCGGCGGCGATCGCGCGCCAGGCCTGCGATCCCAATACACCTGCGACGCATGCGCCAGCGGCAGCGCCCTGAAACAGCGCTCTTCGGTTGATGACGTGTGCCATGATAGTCCCCTTGTGAATCCCTGATCAGTTTGCACGCAGAACCGGGTCGCGCAACGCTTTGCCCCGTCCACCCCGTTCAAACTTCCGCGACGGACAGCCAATCTCTCGCCTGCAGCGAAATCCTATCCGATATTGCGCCGGAAAAGAGAATGCAGGCGCTCCCAATGGGTCTCTGCCGCCTGCTTGTTGTAGGCGGCCCGCGCCGGAAAAGCGAAGCCATGCTCGGTCCCCGCATAAACCTCGACTTCAGACTTGACCTTCAGTTCCTTCAGTGCCGCCTGAAGTGCAACAACCTGTTCGGGAGGAAGCCAGCGATCGGTTTCCGCACAGGCAATATAGAGTTCACCCCTGACGCGGGCGGCCACTGTGTGAGGACTGTCTGGTGTATCCATCACAAGCTTCACGCCGTAAACGGACGCGGCTGCGTGGATGCGGTCAGGAAAATTTGCCGCGGCGTTGATCGCGTACTGGCCGCTCATGCAATAGCCCACGGCGCCCATCGGTCCGTTGCTCGCCATCGGATCGGCTGCAGCAAACGCAATCATTGCTTTCGTGTCGCTCATGATCTTCTGGATCGTGAGCGACTCCATCAACTGGAACATGCGCACACGTTCCGGCGCGTTCATGTCAGTGGGCAGCGGACCAAGTTCCATCACGCCGGAACGATAGTAGAGATTGGGCAGCATGACGTAGTAGCCGGCTGATCCAAGTCGCCGGGCCATGTCACGCAGTTCCTCGCGGATCGCTGGCGCATCCATGTAGAACAACACGACCGGAAATGGTCCGCCTCGTTCCGGATGCGTGATGAACGTGCTCATCGCTGCGTCATCCGTGCGAATGTCAAGCTGGCGGTCTATCATGTTCGGGCTCCCGGTTACCGGTTGAGTGTAAAGTCAAGGATGGCAAAGCAAAGCAGAAACTGCGCGACCACATAGGTTACCCAAACGGCGCCGTCGATGCCGTGGAAGGGGCGCAGGAATTTCCTGACCGCAATCAGTGAATCCGACACCGCGAATGAGACTGCGCCCGCGCCCAGCATCCAGGTGGCGCTTGTGACACATAGCGAAACGCCCACCATCGACATGATGACAGTGAAATAGGCGAGCACCGGAAGGCGCAGCTTTCCCAAGTGAGGCCAGAGTGTTCGAAGCAGAAATCCTGCCGCCCCAACCAGCAGCGCAATCAGCACCACGACGGCAACGCCCGGCACATGTGCTTCCGGCAGAAACGCCAGCAGGTACGCAACGTGACCCAGGAGGAAACTGGCCAGGCCGAGCGTGAAGTACTTGCGCTCATTCTCAAGGGCCAGGAACAGGTCCCCGAGTGATGACAATCCCAGAGCCGCCGCAAGCAGCACCAGGCCATAGGTCTGCGTCGGTAACGCCGGAAGATATGTCAGCGGCAAAAGCGCCAGCACGGCGAACACGACAGTCTTCAGGACCGCGCGGGAAGGCGAAAATCCTCCCGACACAAAAACCATGTAGGCAACCGATGCGGACAGCGAGATTGATGCCAATGCGATCCGCAAACCGTCCAGCCCGTCCCCACGCAACAGCAGTTGTTCAATCATCAGCTATTTTTCCGGGGTTGACAGCCAACCCGTCCAGCAATTCAAGGTCGAAATCGACCTGCGACAAAGGGCGCGTACAAGTCACAAGGCCCAGCGCCTACGCATCTCGCCCCGACAACACATCGAAACACCCTTATGCCGCCTCCGCTGCTTCAACTTCAAGATATACGGCTGACATTCGGAGGCACGCCACTTCTCGAGGGGGCAGACCTGATTGTCAGCGAGTTGGACCGGCTGTGCCTTGTCGGTCGCAATGGTTCTGGAAAGTCCACGCTGCTGAAGATCGCTGCCGGCCTGATGGACTCCGATCGCGGCACACGTGCCATAGCGCCAAAGGCAACTGTTCGATATTTACCGCAGGAACCCGACCTAGGCGGATATGCCACCACCCTTGCCTATGTTGAGGCAGGACTGGCGCCAGGCGACGACCCGCACAGGGCCCGTTTCCTGCTGAACAACCTCGGCCTGACCGGCGATGAAACAACACCCACACTGTCAGGCGGTGAAGCAAGGCGCGCCGCCCTTGCGCGGGTATTGGCACCCTCACCCGACATCTTGCTGCTGGATGAACCCACGAACCACCTCGACCTCCCGGCGATCGAATGGCTTGAACGCGAGTTGATGTCCCTTCGGTCGGCGATTGTGCTCATCAGCCATGACCGCCGGTTTCTGCAAAACCTGACGCGGGCCACGGTCTGGCTTGATCGCGGAATTACGCGACGCCTCGAAGAGGGCTTCGCCAGTTTCGAGGCGTGGCGCGACACGGTTCTCGAACAGGAGGAACTGGAAGGACACAAGCTCGATCGCAGGATCGCGATGGAAGAACACTGGGTCCGCTACGGCGTCACGGCACGCCGCAAGCGCAACCAGGGTCGCATGGCAAGGCTCGCGTCACTGCGCCAGCAGCGCACCGACCAGCGTCGTTCGAAGGCAACGCTTCAGGTCGAAGCGAGCGAGAGCGAAAGCTCGGGCACAATCGTGATTGAAGCAAAACGGGTTTCAAAAGCCTTTGCGGACCTTTCTGTCGTGCGCGATGTCACCTTGCGTATCCTGCGCGGCGACCGGCTTGGCATTGTCGGTCCGAATGGCTCGGGCAAGACGACACTGCTCAACCTGCTGACCGGCGCCATGGCACCAGACAGCGGCGAAATCAGGCTGGGCACCAATCTGCGCATGCACGCGCTCGACCAGCGCCGCCAGACCCTTCCGCCCGATATTTCAATCAAGGACTTTCTGACTGGAGGCGACAGCGAAACGCTGAGCGTCGGCGGCACCATTCGCCACTATGCTTCCTACATGAAGGACTTCCTGTTCACGCCGGAGCAAGCGCGTAGCCCCCTGAAAGCACTCTCTGGCGGAGAACGCGGCCGACTCGTCCTTGCCAAAGCGCTCGCGCAACCATCGAATCTTCTTGTGCTCGACGAACCAACGAACGACCTCGACCTCGAGACGCTTGATCTCCTGCAGGAACTTCTCGCCGACTACGCGGGCACGATCATCGTCGTGAGCCACGACCGCGATTTTCTTGACCGCATTGCGACATCAGTTCTCTGGGCACAGGGCGACGGCACGTTCGTCGAATATGCCGGCGGCTTCACTGACGCAACACGTCAGCGCGGCGAAACCATCAAGGCGAAGGCGAAAAGTGAAACACGTGCGCCCAGGCCTGCGGCCACACGCGAGGATGCGCCTGCCAGAACCCCTGACCGCCGCAAACTCAGTTTCAAGGACAAGCACGCCCTGGAAACCCTGCCCGCAAGGATCCAAACGCTGCATTCGGAAATCCAGGAATTGAAGGCGCAGATTTCTGACCCCGGATTTTACAAGCGCAGCGCCTCAGCATTCAACGAAGCCACACAAAAGCTTGAAAAACTCGCCACCGAACTCTCCGTCAGCGAAGATCGCTGGCTGGAACTCGAACTGCTTCGTGAACAACTCGATAACTGAATCGGCTCAACTTTTTTCGATGCGCTTGACGTGGATCAACGCGCCAACCCGCCGGGCGCACCATACTGCGAGCATAAGAACACGTCGGATCAAGCAACCTGCCAGCTGTTGCTGAAGCAGACGGCAAAAATGTGCGAAGCGAAACGCCAACGTATAGCGGTCACTCGGCTCTCCCCTTGTGTCCGCGAGCATGTCCCCCGGTATCTGGATTGGACCCCGGATGCCGGGGGCGGCACATTTCAGCGTCCGCGCCCCGGTTCATCCGTATACAGACAAAACGAGAATCGAACATCCTGCCCACCCGCAGGCGGCCCGGGCACAGATTCCTACACTATCCATTGAGAGCGCCGAATATCGCCGAAAGCGCCGAAAACAAAAAGTGAACAAATTGACGCATCCATATGCTGTATCGCCTGCGATGGGCTGGACAAGATATGGAGCGAACCGCCAAAGCGACATCGAAACTGCGGATGCGAAAAAGGACCCGCTGGCAAAAGCGGGTCCTGTGAAAATCCGATCGGTGGCAAGTGTCTGGCTATTGCCCGGGTGGAGCCGGTGGTACGGGGGGAACCGGTGGCACATGACCGGTTGGCGGCAGCGGCGGCAATGGAGGCATCGGTGGCAGAGGTGGCATCGGTGGCAGAGGCGGCTGTGCTTCGTCCTTGCTCAGCACACCGTCGTGGTTCTTGTCCAGCTCGGCAAAGTGTTTCTCGGCCCGGCTGATGAATTCGCGCCGCGTGATCATGCCATCCTTGTTGGCATCGGCATTGTCGTGCGCAATCCTGCGAACGATGACAATCTTCTGGTCTGGTCCACCCTCAGTTTTGATAACCTGTACATTGACATCGTCGCCGCCAGACGTGTCTCCGACGTCCTCGTTTTCGACGACCACGTGTGGCGGCTGCATCGATGTCGAGACAACTGGCGCGCCACCGTCAACACTTGTAGTACACGTCATCGCGCCAGCGTCACCGGCTTTGCAGATCACAATCTGCTTGTGCTCGACAACCTTGTCCTGCCCGGCGAACGCCTGCGGGCTTAACCATGCGGCGGCGGCAATCAGGGTAAGCAATTCCTTTTTCATCTTCACACCTCGACACCACACTGGGTGAACAACATTACGATGGGTTGCATTCCACACAGAGCGAACTGAAACGTCAATCAATGCGTTGTTTCCAAATGCGTCATCACGCAGAATTTGACAAACTTTGACACAATTTTACCTTCACCGGACTTGGAGCTGGAGCGCAACGCGTTACAATCCGCTCACCTCATCATGTCCCAGATTCAAGCCCACGTCCTGATCGTCGATGACCACCGCGATATTCGCGATGCGCTAAGCCGCTATCTCACGGACAACGGGCTAAAGGTGACACTCGCGGAATCAGCATCTTCTGCACGCCGTGTCCTGGCACAGCGTGAAATCGACCTCATGGTGCTGGACATCATGATGCCCGGCGAAGATGGCCTGAGCCTGTGCCGCAGCGTTCGCGAAAGCCGCAAGACCCCCATCATCCTGCTGAGCGCCAGGACAGAGGAACTGGATCGCATCCTCGGTCTGGAAGTCGGTGCTGATGACTATGTCACCAAACCCTTCAGCCCACGGGAATTGCTTGCACGCATCCACGCAGTTCTCAGACGAACCAATGAATTGCCACCCAGCCAGCGCTCCCGGACGACGGAACGACTGCGCTTCGGTGACTGGATCCTGCATGGACCTGAACGCCAGGTTGTCGACCGGCAGGGCGTGGTCGTGTCCCTCAGCACGACCGAGTATGCCTTGCTGGCAACTTTCCTTGAACACCCCAACATTGTCCTGACGCGCGACCAGCTGCTTGAGAAAGTGAAAGGTCGTGGAGCAGACGAAGTCTTTGATCGCAGCATCGACACCCAGATCAGCCGACTGAGGCGAAAACTCGAGGACGACCCCAGGAATCCGAAACTGATCAAGACATCCTGGGGTGCAGGCTACCTGTTCGCCTGCGGAGTGGAACCGCTGTGAGCTGGCTGTCACCGCGCACGGTCAGGGGCTGGTTTGTCCTGATCGTTCTCGGTGCCTTGCTTCTGTCGCAACTTGTATCGCTGGGGCTTCTGGCAAGCCAGCAGACCATCCTCAGATCCGCACTTCATGAAGCTGAAGCCCTCAACCGTGCCGAGCGACTTGTCTTCCTGGCGCGAAACGCAAATCCCAAGACACTCGACGATATCCAGGTCACTGCAAGCAGTTCGTCATTCATCGTCAGCTTCGACCAGGAACCCATCGTTCCGCCGGGCAAGAACAATGAGGCGCTGGCAGGCGCGCTCGCAAGTCGCACGTCTTCGCCACCCGACAAGGTGCGCGTCGCCTGGGACAAAAGCCAGGCAATCGCCTTGACCACCATTGTGCGGCACACCGCAGGCGACAGAACCATCATCATCACGCGCGCGGACAAGAGCTTCACGATGCACGGCGACCCGTCCGGTATCGGGATGCCGCCTCTTCCACCACTTCCGCCTGTTCCGCCCGTTCCGCCAGCACCACCTGAACCGGCAGAACCGCCCGCGCCGTCTGCCATTCCGTTCGAGCAGCATTTCGAGGTGCAGGCACCCGGAAACATCACGGAGACGGAAACGGCTTCGCCCCTGCCCGAACGCCTCGACATCTCGATCGAACTCAAGCCAACACTCTGGCTGAATGTGTCCGCAATCCCGGCTGCAGCACCTTCGATGATGCTGCCGCTGATCCTGGCCGGACTGTTCGCAGCGTTTCTGGTTGCAATTGCTGCAGTATGGGCCGCGGGACGAGTTGCACGGCCAATCGCAGGCCTGACGGCTGCCGCAAACCGTCTGGGGCGGGGTGACGTCCTGGTCCTGGCGCCGGAAGAAGGACCCACCGACGTAAAGGGTGCCGCCAGGGCGTTCAACCAGATGGCAACCCGCCTGCGGAAGCTGATCGAAGACCAGCGGTCGCTGTTGAGTGCGGTTGGTCACGACTTGCGAACGCCCATCGCATCCCTGCGCATTCGCACCGAGCTGATCAAGGACCCGGAATTGCAATCAAGGATGCAAGGCTCACTGGATGAAATGCAGCGCCTGACAGAAGCAGCGCTTGCGGTCGCCAGGGGTGGTGAAACCGGCGAACCAACGCGTCCTGTCGACCTGCAATCACTTGTCGAAGCCGTTTGCGACGATCTGTCGGACACGGGTCAGCCCGTTTCATGCGGATCGCTGATCGCAGCACGCACAGATGGACGCGCCAGCGAGCTCAGGCGCGCCCTCAGGAACCTCATCGAAAATGCGGTGCGCTATGGAAGCCGTGCCGGTGTCTCCATGGCAACTGCAAAGGACACCGTGGACCTCATCGTGGAAGATGAAGGGCCGGGAATTCCCGACAGTGCTCTCGCCGATGTGACCAAACCATTTGTAAGGCTTGAAGCGTCGCGCAGCAATGAGACGGGCGGCCATGGCCTCGGACTGACAATCACAAAGGCGATTGTCGAGAGGCATGGCGGTGAGTTGATCCTGGAGAACAGGAAAGAAGGCGGGCTGCGTGCAGCAATCCGCCTTCCATTGATCCACTAGCTGTTGGGGCTAGGCCTTGGCGCTTGGCCGCGCCAGCATTCGCTCATACATGGCAAGCAACGTCGTGGCTTCCGGATTGATCTGCTGGCCAACCTGCTTTCCAAAATCCAGAAAGGCAAAGAGGTGAATATCGGCATAGCTGAACCTGTCGCCACAAATGAACTGGCGTCCGGCGACCATCTTGTCGAGCCAGAGTTCGCGATCCTGGGCGATTTTCTTCAATCCATCGGCTGCTTCCGGCGCTGTCGGTATGCGGTCCTTGAACAGGGGCAATCCCTGGCTGAAACGGAAACCATTGGCCATCGGTTCGCAAATGTTCAAATCAATCCGGCGTGTCCACATACGGGTCTCGGCTTTTTCCTTCGCCGTCGCACCGATCAGGGCAGGCTTGGGATGCGTGTCTTCAAGGTACTCGCAGATAACGGTGATTTCGCTGACGGTTGAACCGTCATCAAGTTCAAGGCAGGGCATCTGGCCCGCCTTGTTCTTCTCCAGATAAGGTCCCTTCCGGTTGTCGGCCTTCATCAGGTCCACTTCAACCATCGGGATTGTCAGGCCTTTTTCGGCGGCGAACATGCGCACGGCGCGGGGATTGGGACCGATCGAATTGTAGAATTTCATGGATTGCCTCGCTCGATTTGTGATGTGCCGAGCATGTGGCCCAAATGCCCTGGGGGCTGTCAACAGCAACATTTCCGTAAGCATTCGCAGTGCACAACTGCTGATAGGAAAACACCCATGCATACCCGCCCGCTCATCGCCGCAGTCATTTCCATGCTTCTGCTGACGGCCCAGCAGGACCTTCCCTTGCGCGCACCGGGAAGGTTCACCGCAACGGCCAGTGGCGCACTTTCGGGCCCGGTCGCTGGCGACGCAACTGTTACCCGCTTCCGGAATGGCGTACGCGAAATTGACCTGGTCCTGGACTCCGATCAGATGATGAGTTCGAACAGAATGATCGCGATCTCGATCAGGGTGCAGGCCACGACAACCGCAAGCCCCATCCAGCTGAACCACGGCAACACGATCTTGCGGTTGGACAATCTGAACACACATGAGAGTGGCGCCATACCCGTGCAGGGGAGCCTGCAGCTCAAGGGCAGGGACACGCTCCAGGGATCCTTCAAGCTCTCCGGAAAAAGCGGTGCCAACAACCTGTCCCTGTCCGGGTCGTTCGTCGACGCGCCGGTGCTGCCAGGTCTGGATTAGGCTTGCGAGTATTGCCGCTCGGACAGCGCACCATCTGTCGCGCGTGCACGTCCTGTCGCTACCATGTGCTGCAGATGGGCAAGCACAGAACGAGCCGCTGCCGGATGAAGTCGCCGGTCGATTTCCGAATAGATCACCTTCACCATTTCCGGAATTGAGGCGATCCCGCGCTTCAGGCATTCTGCGATCTGTCGCTCCCGAGCGTGGCGGTGCTCAATCAGCAAACGGACAAAAATGTCTGGCGCAGCAATAGGGTTTCCATGCGTTGGATAATAGATGCGCTCGGCACGGTTCAGCAACTTGTCGAGGCTTTGGAAATATTGCGCCATGTCCCCGTCAGGCGGTGCGATCACCGTCGTCGACCATCCCATGACGTGATCGCCGCTGAACAGCGCGGCCTGCTCCTTCAGGGCAAAACAGACATGGTTGGACGTATGTCCCGGCGTGAAGACGGCATCAAAGGTAAAGCCGTCGCCCTTGACCAGATCACCATCGCGCAGAACCACATCAGGAACAAACCCGGTATCGCCGCCCTCTTCCACATCGACGCTGTCATGATTGCGACCGCTGCCATGCGGTCCAAAGCCAAAGGTCCGGGCCCCGGTCAGCGCTTTCAGCGGCGCTGCCGCGGGAGAGTGATCATTGTGGGTGTGCGTTATGAGAATGTGCGTGATGGTCTCGCTCTTGGTCGCGGCAAGTATGGCTTGCACATGCTCGTCAATCAGCGGACCGGGATCGATGACAGCGACAGCGCCATGACCCACCAGGTACGTCCCCGTTCCATGGAACGTAAACGGGTTCGGATTGCGCGCAAGCACACGGCGTATGCCTGGCGCAATATTGACTGATGCCGCATAGGCTGGATCATAGGTGCGGTCTGTCAGTAGCGCCGGCAGGCTTACACCAAGATCGGCCGCACGAATTTCAGCCACGCTCAGCCTTTTTTGGAAAGCAGTGCAAGGAACGTGCGGATGCGATCTGCATTCTTTCCAAGATCGGACTTGCCGACGCGCGACATCGACCGGATATCGAGCTTCGACCCAGTACCTTCTGCCACGATGCGAATGACAACGTCGTCCTTGAAGCCCCACCACGCCGTCGTGTCCGTGGCCTCGATGCGGCCTTCACCACGTGACGACGCAACGATCTCCCACTTCAGTTCCTTCGCGACGGCTTCGGCATTTTCAAACAGCGCAGCAGGCGCAAGCGTGCTGACGTAAGACTTGATGTCAGGATAGCCCTTCTGCTGCTCAGCAGGATCCGTTGCATAGTCAACACCGTTCGGGGCATTGGCACGGATGGGTGCTATTGCAACAAAGGCAGGTGGGCTGGCGGTATCGGTCGTGATGTCGTGGATCACAGGCAGGCTCTTGGCCGTCATCGCGAGCTTGAGAGGTACGGAACCTACACCCGCCGCAACCACCGCTGCCAGCAGCACAACGACCAGGCCTTCACCTGATCTCACGATGGCAGCACGGACAAGAGCAACAACGGCCACAAGAACCGCAAGCGCTGACGCCCCAAGGCCAACCGTCAACATCTGGAACGCCATCGGCAGTTCAATGCCAGCATAGCGGTACAGCGGCCCTGCCCCACCGATCAGCACCAGCGCCAGAAAACATGTGCCGATTGCAATTCGACCGATCCATTTTGCCATTTCAGTTTCTCCCCATGACCAGAGCGTCAGGCCGTCGGCAGCTTGTAGTTTTTGAATTGCTCGCGCAAGGCAACCTTTTGCATCTTGCCGGTGGCTGTTAACGGAATTTCGCTCACAAATGCCACGTCGTCCGGTGTCCACCACTTCGCGATCTTGCCCTCGAGGTACTTCAGGACCTCGTCCCTCGACACATCCGAACCTGCCTTGCGCACAATAACCAGCAGTGGGCGCTCGTCCCACTTCGGATGGGTGATGCCGATCACGGCAGCCTGAGCGACCCCCGGACAGCCAACGGCAATGTTTTCGACATCGATTGAAGATATCCACTCACCTCCGGACTTGATCACGTCTTTCGCGCGATCCGTGATCTGCATGAAGCCCAACGCATCAACTGTCGCAATGTCACCGGTATCAAACCATCCATCCTGGTCCAGGATGCTGTCGGTGCCATATCGCCCGCCCTCACCCTTGAAATAGGACTTGGCGACCGCCGGGCCGCGCACGAGCAGGTGCCCGAACTTCTTCCCGTCGTGCGGCAAATCCTTGCCATCATCGTCCGTTATTTTCAGTTCGACCGTAAACAGGGCGCGTCCCTGCTTGGTTTTCACCTTCAGCTGTTCGGGCCAAGCCAATTCTTCCATGCCGGACTTGAACGAACCGACAGTTCCCATCGGCGACATCTCGGTCATTCCCCATGCATGCATCACTTCAACTTCGTATTTCTTTTCGAACGTCTCGATCATGGATGGCGGACAGGCCGAGCCGCCAATGAGCACCTTGCGCAGGTACGGCAACTTCAAGTCGTTTGCTTCCATATGCGTCAGCAACATCTGCCAGACCGTTGGCACAGCAGCCGTGATCGTGACTTTCTCCTTGTCCAGCAGCTCATAGACCGAAGGTCCGTCAAGCCTGGCGCCAGGCATCACCAGCTTGGTTCCCGTCATTGGACAGGCAAAAGTCGTTGCCCAGGCATTCGCATGAAACATGGGCACGACCGGCATCAAGGTGTCGGTGGACTTCGCACCGACGCAATCTGACGTGTTGGCCGCCATCGCGTGCAGCACATTTGAACGGTGCGAGTACAGCACGCCTTTGGGGTTTCCCGTGGTGCCCGAGGTGTAGCAGAGACCCGCCGCCGTATTCTCGTCAAACCTGGTCCATGCGAAGTCATCATCGACGCCGGTAAGCAGCGTTTCATAGCTGACCGCATTGCGCAGGCTTGTCTGCGGCATGTTCTTGTTGTCAGTCAGAACGACAAACATCTCGACGCAGTCAATCTGCTTGCCCAGCTTTTCGAGGATCGGAACGAACGTCAGATCCACGAAGATCACACGGTCTTCAGCATGGTTGACGATATAGGCGATCTGTTCCGGAAACAGCCTCGGATTGACTGTATGGCAGATGGCACCGATCCCCATGATCCCGTACCACACCTCAAGGTGCTGCCCGGAGTTCCAGGCAAGCGTCGCAACGCGATCACCAAGCTTCACGCCGTGGCGCAACAGCGCCTTCGCAACCTTTCGCGCACCCGAATGGATCTGCGAATAGTTCGAACGGACGATGGGGCCTTCGATCGACCGCGTCACAATTTCGCGTTCGCCGTGGAACCTTGCCGCATGGTCCAGAATGCGCGGTACAACCAACGGCCAGTCTTGCATGGATCCAAACATCAGATTTCTCCCCGGATTGCTTCGCTATTGTGGCTCGAACCACAATCTTATGAGCACGGCACCGTCCCGACAACAACCCCGCGGGCGCCCTTGACTTGAAAACTGGTCTAAACTGGGGGTTGACGCCCAAAGGCTTAATGCGTCAAGCGTGGAAGCAACGATACCGGATTCCACACGCCATGCCCCTGTCCAATACGCAAGCACGTGACGTTGAAGCGCTCATCCACCCGTACACGAACCTCGCCCGGCACCGTGAGGTTGGACCGACAATCCTGGAGCGGGGAAAGGGTATCTACATCTATGATATTCACGGCAAAGACTATATCGATGGCCTCGCCGGTCTCTGGTGCGTGAGCCTCGGCTACAGCGAGAAGCGGCTGGTGGAAGCAGCCGCCCGCCAGATGCGACAATTGCCGTTCTCGCACATCTTTGCAGGCCGGAGCCACGAGCCCGCCATTGAACTTGCAGAGAAGCTGAAGGAAGTAGCGCCCTTCCCCTCCTCCAAAGTATTCTTCGCAAATTCCGGCTCGGAAGCAAACGACACGCAGGTCAAGCTCGCCTGGTATTATTGGAATGCGCATGGCAAACCGCAAAAGAAGAAAATTCTCAGCCGCACCAAGGCCTACCACGGCGTGACACTGGTCTCTGCCAGCCTGACGGGCCTTGCCAACAATCACAAGGGTTTCGACCTGCCGTTCGACGGCATGCTGCACGCGGATTGCCCCCACAGCTATCGAGGCGCCGAACCCGGTGAGACCGAAGAGGCATTCGCAGAACGCCTCGCGGCAAACCTCGAAGCCATGATAGTGAGAGAGGATCCTGAAACAATTGCCGCCTTCATCGCAGAACCGGTGATGGGAGCAGGCGGTGTCATCCTGCCTCCAAAAACATATTTCGAGCGTGTTCAGGCGATCCTGTCCCGATACGACATCCTGTTCATTGACGATGAAGTGATCTGCGGCTTCGGCCGGACCGGAAACTACTGGGGTGCGCAGACCTACAACATGAAGCCGCAGTCGCTCTCCTGCGCAAAGGCCCTCTCTTCGGGCTACCTGCCGATCTCGGCCATGATCTTCAATGAAGACATGTATCAGGCCATGCTCGACCAGAGCCGCACTATCGGAACCTTTGGCCATGGCTTTACGTACTCGGCCCATCCGGTGGCGGCAGCCGTCGCTATCGAGACCCTGAAGATCTATCAGGAGCGAAACATACTGGGTCACGTGCGAAAGGTTTCACCAACATTCCTGAAGCGGCTCTCGGGCCTTGTCTCGCACCCGTTGGTCGGCGAGGCGCCGGGTATAGGCCTCCTGGGTGCGGTGGAACTTGTTGCAGACAAGGCAACAAAGAAGTCTTTCGCGGCCACGCACATGGTGGGACAGGCCTGCGCCAACTTCGCGGCCGAAGAGGGTCTCAGCATTCGGGCGCTCCTGTCCGACCGCATTGCCTTCTGCCCGCCACTGATCATCACCGAGGCCGAAATTAACGAGATGTTCGACCGGTTTGTAAGGGCGCTCGACAAGACAGAGGCCTGGGTGCGCAAGCAGGGCTGCCGTGACAGCTAACCAATCCGGGGTTTCTCCACGGCAACAATTGCCTTAAACGAGCCTTTACCTTGAATGCCCCATCCCAGCGTGGTGATCTGCATCCCATGACCGGTTCTTCCGCCTTTCTTGAACTCATCTCCAGGTTCCCGAGCGTCCGCATCATGTGTGTCGGCGACGTGATGCTTGACCACTTCGTCTACGGGACGGTCGACCGGATCTCGCCTGAAGCGCCCGTTCCGGTACTCAAGGTCAACAGGGAAACCCAGATGCTGGGCGGCGCTGGCAACGTCGTGCGAAACATAGCAGCGCTCGGCGCCCGCGCCACGCTTGTTTCGGTCGTGGGGGACGATGCTTCAGGCCACACCGTCTCGCGCCTGATCGGCGACGAGCCCAACATTGAAGCATCACTGATCACCGTGCCGCACCGGCAAACTTCGCTGAAGGTCCGGCACGTGGCGAACAACCAGCAAATGCTGCGTATTGACCGGGAGACGACGGCCCCGCTCGACAGCGAGGACGAAGACCGTGTCTGCAAGGCGGTCGAGGACGAAATGCCGGCTTGCAATGCCGTGATCCTGTCCGACTACGCAAAAGGCGTCCTCACGCCTCGGGTCATCGAACGGATCTGCGCCGCCGCACGCCGCGCCGAAAAAATTGTGATCACGGATCCCAAGAGCATCGATCTGAACCGCTATCGCGGCGTCAATGTTCTGACACCAAACGCCAAGGAACTGGCCGCCGCAACAGGTAGCTCCGTTTCCACCGATACCGCGGTAGAACAGGCGACGGCAATAGCCCTGCAGCAGGCGGGGTTCGACGCAATTCTGGTGACACGGTCAGAACAGGGCATGACACTGGCTGAACGCAACAAGTCGCCCGTTCACTACCCTGCCGTGGCAAGGGAAGTTTTCGACGTGTCGGGCGCAGGCGATACCGTGATTGCAACCCTGGCAGCTGCAGTCGGCGCCGGCGCATCACTCACCGACGCAGCATTCCTTGCCAACGTCGCTGCGGGCATTGTGGTCGCCAAGACCGGAACCGCCGTCATCCGGCCCGACGAACTCGCGCAGGCCATGCACGCCGAAGACCTTCGTGGTGTCGAAGCCAACATCAAGGCGCTGGGCTCCGCACTCGATGCAGTTTCCACCTGGCGTTCGCGCGGGATGAAACTTGGTTTCACGAATGGCTGCTTCGACCTCATCCACCCGGGCCACATCTCACTTTTGCGTCAGGCACGCAGCCAGTGTGACCGGCTTGTCGTGGGTTTGAATACTGACGCATCCGTCAGGCGTCTCAAGGGTCCAACGCGTCCCATCAACACGGAAATGGCACGCGCAATCGTGCTCGCCGCGTTGGAAAGCGTGGACATGGTTGTCCTGTTTGACGAGGAAACGCCAATCGAACTCATCAAGTCCATGCGCCCCGACGTGCTGGTCAAGGGTGCCGACTACACCGTCGACAAGGTTGTTGGCAGCGATGTCGTTGCGTCCTATGGCGGAAAGGTGTTTCTGGCTGAACTCACGCCCGGCCAAAGCACGACGAACATTGTGCAGCGAATGCAGCCTTCTCAGTCAAAGGTCAAACCATGATCCTGGTGACGGGCGGCGCCGGCTTCATCGGTTCGAACATCGCCGCTGAACTCGCGGTGCAAAACCGGCGCGTCGCCATCTGCGACCACTTTGGAACAGATGCGAAGTGGAAAAATGTTGCAGCCCTGAACCCGGCCGACATTGTGCCGCCGCAGGAACTGTTGTGGTGGATCGAACGCAACAAGGGGGAACTCAAGGCGGTCGTTCACATGGGCGCAATCTCCTCCACCACTGAAACTGACGTTGATCTGATACTGCGGGAAAACTACCGCCTCACGCGCAATCTCTGGGAAGCCTGCATCGCGTCAGTCATTCCGTTTATCTATGCATCCTCTGCCGCAACCTATGGCGACGGCACGGCGGGCTTCGATGACGACGCGTCCCTCTCGGCGCTTGCCCGTTTGAAGCCACTGAACCCTTATGGCTGGTCGAAACTGTTGTTCGACAAGTTCGTGGCACAGCAGGTCGCTTCAGGCGCACCTCTTCCGCCGCAATATGTGGGGCTCAGGTTCTTCAATGTTTACGGCCCCAACGAATACCACAAGGGTTCCATGAAAAGCGTTGTCGCTCACATGTACCCGAAAGCCGCAGCAGGCCAGGCTGTGACATTGTTCAAGTCTCACAACGCCGCCTACAGGGACGGCGGCCAGATGCGTGACTTCATCTATGTCGGGGACTGTGCGGCCGTTGTCGCATGGTTGCTTGAGACACCATCGGTGAGCGGGTTGTTCAACGTCGGCAGCGGCAAGGCCCGCAGCTTCCTCGATCTCGCCTCGGCGCTGTTCAAGGCATTGCACCGTGAACCCGACATCCAGTTTGTCGACACACCGATCGAGATCCGGGACAAGTACCAGTACTTCACGCAGGCAAACATGAACCGGTTGCGTCAGGCAGGGTTCAAGCCAGCGTTTACAACTTTGGAAGATGGCGTCGCCGACTACGTGTGCAACTATCTGGGCGCAGCCGATCCCTATCGCTGATCACTGATTGTTTCTGGCATTCAGTGCGGTTAGTTCCTCCGGCGTATTGACGTTGAGGAATGCAGACGGATCGTCAAATGCAACCGCTGCAGCACCCGTCGCTTCAAACAGGGCCAGCACACCCGGTACAGACTTCTCTGCAAGCAACCGCTCAACCTCCGGCAGCGCCTGCCCCGTCAGGACGCAGACCAGCGGCTCAACACCCATTGGCGACGTCGCAAAAGAGCCGGATGCTTCTCGAGCCAGACGCCCATACACTCCTGAAGTCAGCAAGGGCATGTCACAAGGAACAAAGGCCACCTTCTCGTCACTAGTGGCAAGTCCAAGGCCTGCCGCAATACCCGCAAGAGGCCCCTTTCCCGCATTCTCTGATGACGCATGAACGACTGGAAGGCCCAACGCTTCATAGCCTTCATCGCGGGCACATTCGATCACAACCCTGCTGCAGAGCGGCATCAAAGCGCGCGCAGCGTAAAGGACGAGCGGAACACCATGGAGAAGCAGCAACCCCTTTGCACGTCCCTGAAAGCGGCGGCTCGATCCGCCGGCAAGAACCACACCGATCACGACGAGGCCTTCAGCAACTCGGCCGCACGCACCACGACGGGATCCATTCGGGCGCCATCAGTCTGCAGCGCGAGAACCAGTGCTCGCCGCATATCCGGTTCCCAGAACTTCCTCAGATGATCAGCGACTGCCGAAGGCGCTGCGCCCTCGCCCTGTGCCCTGAAAAAACTGGCAATCTGGTTTGCCATCATGATCAGCTTCTCAGGTGGCATCGATGACCCGTTCCTTGCGGCTGAATACTTCGAGCCCGTCGCGCCTGACGATCCCCACGATGGTAACACCAGCCCTTTCTGCCTCTTCCACGGCGAGGCTTGTCGGCGCCGACACGGCTGCAATGATGGGCGAGCCCATCACGGCGACTTTTTGAACCAGCTCCACCGATACCCGGCTTGTCATCAGCACGACACCGCTCGCAGCAGACCGCCCTGTCCGGCCAAGGGCACCGCCGAGCTTGTCGAGCGCATTGTGACGCCCCACATCCTCGCGGACGGCAATGACGCCTTCACCGGGCAGAAAAAACGCCGCAGCATGCGCCGAACGGGTCTGCGCGTTGAGGGTTTGCAAAGGGACCAGAGCTTCCATCGCGCCGATGATTTGCTGGGCACCAACCGTCAGCGTGCTCGTCAGGACTGGCAAGCCCGGTAACGCCTCGGCGATACTTTCAATGCCGCACAAGCCACAGCCGGCGGGCCCGGCGCGTACACGCCTCCGCGTGATGAGTTGTTCCCTGCGCCCAACCGACAGCGTCATGCGCAGCTCAACGCCGCGCGCGACGGTCACGACATCCAGCCCTTCCACTTCTTCCAGCGACGCGATGATCCGCTCGCTCAGGGAAAAGCCAATGGCAAAGTCTTCCAGATTGTCAGGCGTCGCCATCATGACGGCTTCAGTTCCGCCGTCATACACAAATCCGATGGGCACTTCCTGCACCAGGGTGCGCGACCCATCCACCAGCCGACCGCGCCATATCCGGCTTGGTACTTCGCTGACGCCCAGGGACCTCATTCAGCGGGCTCCGCTTCCACACGGCTGTGCAGACGCGCCATCTCCGCGTACTCGCTCTGCCACGCACTCGGTCCGTTCGACGGCGCCACCTGCACCGCCGTCACCTTGTATTCCGGGCAATTGGTGGCCCAGTCGGAATACTCGGTCGTCACGACATTCGTATGCGTCTCAGGCCGGTGAAAAGTCGTGTAGACAACCCCCGGTGCAACACGGTCAGTCACGGTTGCGCGCAGGCTCGTCTCGCCTTCCCGGCTTGCAAGCTTGACCCAGTCGCCGTCTTTGATACCGCGCTGTTCGGCGTCATGGGGATGGATCTCCAGCAGGTCTTCCTCATGCCACACCAGGTTTGGCGTGCGCCGCGTTTGTATGCCGACATTGTACTGGCTCAGCACACGTCCGGTTGTCAGCAGTAACGGAAACCGTGGTCCGGTGCGCTCGTCGGTCGGAACATACTCTGTGATCATGAACCGGCCCTTGCCACGAACAAACCCGTCACTGTGCATCACGGGCGTTCCCATAGGCGCGGCCTCGTTGCACGGCCACTGGATAGAACCCTGCGCATCAAGCTTTTCATAGGACACACCGGCAAACGTTGGCGTCAGCGCCGCGATCTCGCGCATGATCTCGCGAGGATGCGAATAGTTCATGGGATAGCCAAGCGCGTTTGAGAGCATTTGCGTGACCTGCCAGTCTTCATGCCCGTTCCTGGGGCTCATCACTTTGCGCACCGGCTGGATGCGCCGCTCGGCATTTGTGAACGTCCCATTCTTTTCCAGGAACGTCGAACCCGGCAGGAACACATGGGCGTAGTTTGCCGTTTCAGTCAGGAACAGGTCATGGACCACCACACATTCCATCGCAGCAAACGCGGCAGCAACGTGGCGCGTATTGGGATCCGACTGCAGGATGTCCTCGCCCTGGATATAAATACCCATGAAACGACCCTCGAGCGCCGCATCCAGCATGTTCGGAATCCGCAAGCCCGGTTCCCGGTCTAGGCTCGCGTGCCACAGGGTTTCGAACATACTCCGTGTTGCTTCATCCGACACGTGCCGGTAGCCCGAATACTCGTGCGGGAATGAACCCATGTCGCACGAACCCTGCACATTGTTCTGTCCACGAAGCGGACTTACGCCAACCCCCGCACGGCCAATATTGCCCGTCGCCATTGCGAGATTTGCGATCGCCATCACGGCCGTTGTGCCCTGGCTGTGCTCTGTGACACCGAGCCCATAATAGATCGCAGCATTGCCACCGGTAGCATAGAGCCGGGCAGCGGCCCTGATCGCTGCAGCGTCAACGCCGGAGACTTTCGCGACCTCTTCTGGCGAATTCTGTGGTTGGCTGACAAACTCCGCCCATGCATCGAATGCTTCGCTTTCACAACGCGAGCGAACAAAATTCCGGTCGACGAGCCCTTCGGTCACTATGACATGTGCCAGCGCCGCGAGCACGGCGACGTTGGTGCCTGGTTTGAGCGGCAGATGAAAATCAGCCTGCACGTGGGGCATCTTCACAAGATCGATCCGCCGCGGGTCCAGGACGATTAGTTTCGCACCGTCGCGCAATCTCTGCTTCATGCGTGAAGCAAACACGGGATGTCCATCCGTCGGATTGGCGCCAACGATCATGATGACATCGGCATGTTCAACGCTGTCGAAGTCCTGGGTGCCAGCAGACGTTCCAAACGCAGTCTTCAGTCCATAGCCCGTCGGTGAATGACAAACACGCGCGCACGTATCGACATTGTTGTTGCCGAACCCGGCGCGCACCAGTTTTTGCACGAGAAAGGTTTCTTCATTGGTGCAGCGTGAGGACGTGATGCCGCCAACTGCAAGGCGTCCGTACTTCGCCTGGATGCGTTTGAACTCGCTTGCGGTATGCGCAATCGCCTCTTCCCACGACACAACGCGCCAGGGCTCGTCGGTGCGCGAACGGATCATTGGCTCAAGAACGCGATCTCGATGCGTGGCGTACCCCCAGGCAAAACGCCCCTTGACACAGCTGTGTCCATGGTTTGCCTTGCCGTCCTTGTGGGGCACCATCCGGACCAGTTCTTCGCCTTTCATCTCCGCGCGGAACGAGCAGCCCACACCACAATAGGCGCACGTCGTCACCACAGAGTGTTCAGGCACGCCTGACTCTATGACTGACTTTTCGTTGAGCGTTGCGGTCGGGCATGCCTGCACACACGCGCCGCACGATACGCATTCGGATTCCAGGAAACTCTCCGACATGCCGGCAGACACCCTGGAGCCGAATCCCCTGCCTTCAATTGTCAGGGCAAAGGTGCCCTGGATGTCTTCACAGGCGCGTACACATCGCGAGCAGACGATGCACTTGGCGGGGTCGAACGTAAAATAGGGGTTTGACTCGTCCTTGGCCTGAACCAGATGGTTTTCACCTTCATAGCCGTATCTGACTTCCCGGAGCCCTACGGCCCCTGCCATGTCCTGTAACTCGCAGTCACCGTTTGCGCTGCAGGTGAGGCAGTCGAGCGGATGATCCGAGATGTAGAGTTCCATGACGTTCCGCCGCAGCGACTGCAGCAACGGCGTTTGCGTATGCACCTTCATGCCATTGGAAACGGGAGTCGTGCATGAAGCAGGAGTGCCGTTTCGCCCTTCAACCTCGACCAAACACAACCGGCACGACCCGAAGGATTTGAGGCTGTCCGTTGCGCAGAGCTTTGGCACGTTGATGCCGGCAAGCTTGGCGGCACGCATGACCGAAGTGCCTTCGGTAACGCACACATCAACCCCGTCGATCGTCAGCCTGACCTGAACGCCTTGCCCGGCATCCGGGGTTCCGAGGTCACGAGCATCGAACTTTCCCATATCGCCTATCCCGCCTTGCGCCGCACGACGCTGTCAGAAAAATCATCAGGGAAATGATTCAACGCGCTCAACACGGGATAGGGTACAAACCCGCCCAGCGCACACAGGGATCCAAATTTCAGCGTTTCGCAGAGATCCCGCAGCAGCCTTTCGTCAGCAGGCTTCCCGCGACCGGCAACAATGCGATCAATGATTTCTGCGCCTCTCACTGACCCGATCCGGCACGGAGTGCACTTGCCGCAGCTCTCGACCGCACAGAATTCCATGGCGAAACGCGCCTGAACAGCCATGTCGACAGTGTCATCGAACACGACGACTCCGCCATGTCCAATCAACCCGTCCTTGGAAGCAAACGCTTCGTAATCATATGGGGTATCGAGTAGCGCTTCCGGAAAATAGGCGCCAAGAGGGCCTCCGCATTGCACGGCTTTCACCGGGCGCCCGGCGACGGTGCCGCCGCCGAATTCATGGACAATCTCTCTCAGCGTAAGCCCGAAGGGAACTTCAAACAGGCCGCCACATCGCACATTGCCCGAAAGCTGGATCGGCATTGTGCCACGTGATTTTCCAAAGCCAAGCGCCGCATATCCTTCCCACCCATTCGCAAGCAGCCACGGCACGGTGGCAAGCGTCAGGACGTTGTTGACGAGCGTGGGCGCACCGAACAAACCTTCATGCGCCGGAAACGGAGGTTTGGCCCTGACCTGCCCGCGCTTTCCTTCAAGACTTTCCAGTAGTGCAGTTTCCTCACCGCAAACATAGGAGCCAGCGCCGATGCGAAGTTCGATATCGAAGTCGCCCCCGATCAGGCCCGCGTTCTTCGCAATGCCGAGTGCTTTCCTGAACGTGGCATTGCAGTGCGGATACTCGGAACGCGCATAGACAAAGCCCTTGGACGCCCCGATCGCAAAACCGGCGACAATCAAACCTTCGATCAATGCGAACGGATCACCTTCCATCATCATGCGATCCGCAAAGGTGCCACTGTCGCCCTCGTCTGCGTTGCAGACAACGTATTTTCTGTCACCCTTGGCTTCAGCGACAGTCTTCCACTTGATGCCGGCCGGGAACCCGGCTCCACCGCGTCCCCTTAAACCTGAGCGCATGATTGCATCGATGGTAGCCTCGCGGCCGATTAGTCTTGCCCGTGCGAGGCCTGTCCAGCCGGCGAGTGACCTGTACTGTTCCAGCGAAAGTGGATCAGTCAGCCCGCAGCGTGCAAACGTCAGGCGCTTTTGCTTTCTGAACCAGACATGTTCATCAAGGGGTCCGATCACTTTCGGATGATCGCTGCCGGTCAGCAGCCGGGCGTCGACATCTGCAAGTGAAAGTGGCCCATATGCGATACGCTTTCCATCCCGTTCGATCTCGACGAGTGGTTCAAGCCAGTGCAAGCCGCGCGATCCTGTGCGGACAATCTCCAGGGTGCCGCTTTGGGCACGAGCAACATCAATAAGGCGCGTCAGGACGCTATCAATGCCCACCGCAACTGCACTCGAATCCGCGGACGCAAACACCCGTGTCATGGCTCGCGCTCCAGCTCGGCAATCAGGTCATCGACTGCGACACGCCCCTTCAGCTGGCCATCGATCATCACAGCCGGCGCCACGGAGCAGAGTCCCAGACAATAAACGGGGGACATGGTAACTCGCCCGTCTGCGGACGTTCCATTCCAGTCAGTGCCAAACCGCCGCAGCAGCGCCGCGCCAATGGCAGAGCCACCAACAGCCTGGCACGCCTCGGCGCGGCAGACTTTGACATGATGTTTGCCAGTCGGCGCCACACGAAAATCATGATAGAAAGTAACGACCCCGTACACTTCCGCGCGTGACAGGTTGAGTGCGCGCGCTATCACAGGAATGACGTGCTCTGGCACACAGCCAAACTCGGACTGAACATCGTGCAGGATTGGTAACAGCGGGCCCTCAAGGCGGACACTTCTGGCCACGATCTCAAGAACAACCTGCTCGGAATGTTCGCTTGAATCCATCCTCTGCGTCACCCTGTGAAAAACTGATGCCGGTTACCCGCAGGCCACTGGTTAGACAGTGAAATCCGGGGCATGCGGTCCAAGGCGTAACACTATACCACCCCGGTTAAGACTGTCAGACCCGTCAGCCATGGCCGGCTTTCAGTGGGACGCTGCTTCCGCGTCAAACGGATAAAACAGGACGATCGTTCCGTCGGCCTGCGTCTGCCTGAATATGTTGGCGTGCACATCCTTGTGCAGGGCGAAGACGGTTTGGCTCTGACCGTTCAGAAGCAGCAGGTCTGAGGCCTGCCAGCGCCATTTTTTGACCAGTGACAGCCCTGGAATTGCGCTTCGGCACCAGTCGGGTGCGCTGACGGTGCCGTCTCCAATCAGTCCGATGAAACATTTCTGTTCGCCTCCTGCGAGTGCGAGCATTCCTCTGACTTTCCGGCCCCGGACCGGTGCAATGGCCCCAAAACTCGACTGAATACTCTCAAAAGTTGTGCGAGAGCCAGACTCCACGCCTTCTACGAGAGAAGTGTTCGAAGCCTGCCAGATCAAAAGTAACACCGAGCAGAAATTAGCCATTCTCGAAGTGTCTCCGTGGAAACACTACACCAAGATTAGCCAGTTGTGTGTACCAGGTGCCCTTACTGGAAGTTGTAAACGGAGCGCTACGGGCCTTAACTGTCCGCTGCAGAGTGGGGGGATTCCTGTCGGAATTCTGGTTGGGGGACCTGTGACACTTCTGGCGAACTTCGACGGGCAGCAATTTCGATCTGCGCTGCTTGCAAGCACGGCGGCCATTGTCCTGCTGACGATCATGTCCGGACCGGCCAATGCAGTCGTGCCCCGCGATGAGCAAGCCGCAACCACAAACGTCACCTTTACGACAGTTCCGAGTTCGCCGTCAGGCACGCCCACATCCACCGCTGTCGCTGCCGGCGCACTTGCTGATGGCACCAACACGTTTTCGTATGTTGGCTACAGCGTTACTGACCTGACGACATTTGGCCTTCCCGGGTTCATCGGCCAATGTTCTGGCGCTCTTATCAATCCCCGTTTTTTCCTGACGGCGGCCCACTGTTACAATGATGGTGGAACGCGCGCAGATACAGAATATGGCGTCGGCGGACTGCACCACCACGCCGTAAGCTTCAGCCCGCTGCCGCTGGCAAACAACGCACTCGTCAACTGGCTGTTTGGCACACCGCTGGTCAACCAGACGAGCAACAACTTCGTTGATGCGGTAAGCGTGCGCTATGCGCCGGGCAACATCGACTTTCTGCAGGGCGACATTGCGGTCGTAACTCTTGCAACACCGGTTACCGGTGCCGGTTCGACACCATTGCTGATGTCGAGACTTGATACAGCCCGTGATGCCCTTGTCGCGGGCTATGGGTTGACTGGAAGTGGAACATCGGGCGCGACGACGACATCGCGCGTGCGGCGTATCGGGCAGAACAATGTCGGAGCGCTCGGTTCGTTCGACGATATCTGCGTGCAGACTTTCGGCGTCGTCCCCGGATGCTTTGGCGGCCTGCTTCCGCAAGACCTGTACTGGGCTGATTTCGACAGCCGTACGACCGCTCCTGGAACGCGCTCCAGCACTTTCGACTTTGATTTCCTGCCTGGCTCAACCCTCCCGAATGAAGCGATCACTGCGCCAGGCGACTCTGGCGGTTCAGTCTTCACGACCATCAACGCGACCCAGGTTTCGCTTGGCCCCCTCTCCGGTGGTCTGCGCTTCTTTGGTGGACAGCCCAACAGCTCATACGGCACGGCGTCGTTCTGGCAACCGGCGTTCCTCTACGCAAACTGGATCGCAGGCATGAACCCGGAACGCTATTACGTCGCCAGGGCGGGAAGCTTTTCCTGGACGGCAGGCGTCGCATGGGATGAATTCCTGGATCCGAATTTCCTGATCCTGTCTGGCGGTAGCCTGGTGAATGGCCTGCCTGCGACGGATATTGAAATTGGGGCATCGACCAACATTGGCCTGTTCAATGATGGTTCGATCGCGCCTGCGGATGGCTTGGGCAAGGCGGTCCAGGTTTCAGCTTCCATTGACATCGCAAGCGTCGACATGTTGACCGGCACACCTGCTGTCTCGCAGGACCCTACAGGCGGCTTCGACGTAACCCCTTCACCAGCGGTTGAACTGGTTCCTCCCGGTGACGGCGGTGCGCTCGTAGAGCCAGCAGCTCTCAACCTGCCGAACACGCCAACGGCACCGCGTCCCGTTGGAAGCGTGCCGCTGACACCAGTGGTTACCTATCCCGACAATATCAACGGAACGAACCTGATCAACGGCCGATACTTTGACGTGACACTGCGCAATGCGGGCACGGTGACGCTGTCAGGTCTGTCGCCAACCATCGACCGCCTGACGATCAACGGCTCGAGCGCCGGTCTCACCATCGATGCGGGCAACGCATTGACCTCTCTGATTTCGCCAGAAATCTGGGCTGGCAACCTGACCGTCAACGGCAACCTGACCTCGGCACTCAATGTCTGGCAGCTCGGTGGCAGGGTGCAGGGCACGGGCACGTTCACATCAGGCGCAGGTGGTGGATTCCTCTCTCTCGGCGGCACGGTCGCACCGGGCAACTCGATCGGCACATTGCATGTCGGGCCCTATTTCCAGGGCATTGGTTCGACAATCGAAATCGAGCTCTCGAATTCCGCGAGCGATGTGCTGGCAGTATCCGGCAACGCGGTTCTCGACGGTACGGTTCAGTTCCTGCCGTTTGGCACACCTGCAACCGTCGGCCAGAGCTACAACTTCCTGACAACAACAGGGACAGTTTCCGGTCATTTCGCGTCTGTTCAGGACCTGTTGCCCGGCGCGCTATTTCCGGTTGTGACCTACGGCAGCAATTTCGCCAAAGTCACCGTCGCAGACTTCTGCTTCTTTGCATCCGGACCGGTTGAAACCCCGGTCTGCGAGGCCGTTGGCAACAACACGGTTCAGTCCGACGCAGACATGATTCCGGCAATAGCGGGTCTTGAAAGGCTTGATCCGTCGCTGATCCCGACGGCGCTTGAAGCATTGAACCCGACGCGTGCAAACGCTCAGTCTGTCGTGGGCCTTTCGTTGGGTGACCTGTTGCGCAACCAGTTCGGCCGCCGCACGAGCGACCTCTTCGGCAGTTCAGACGATGTTGACGTCGCCCAGAAAGATCTGGCGCGCACGCAACTCGCGTCGGCCACACCATCCGCTGAAGCACTGGCGTCAGCGGCGACATCGGCAGTTGCGATCTCGGCAGCAGCCCCGATGAACTACAAACTGACAAATGGCTACGGTATATTCTTCGCAGGTGATGTCGCCACGCTCGAAACGGACCAGGCTGGTGGCATCGGCACAGACCAGGCCGACACGGCGGCCCTGACTGCCGGCATCGACCACAGCGACGGAAACGGCCTCGTTGCAGGCGTGGCCCTCAGCTATCTGCAGTCGACGGTCGATCAGAACTACGGATTGGGTGGCAACACCTCGAGTGATGGCGTTGCCCTCTCGGCTTACGCCAGCGTGCAGCGCGATCTGTTCTACGCCGACCTTTATGCTTCGGGCGCCTGGCACAGCTTTGAAACGGAGCGCACGCTGCTTCTCGCCCCGTTCATAGCGGGCAATGCATCAGGTGACACGAACGCATCACAGATTCAGGCCGGTGCCACGCTTGGACACGGACTGTTCCGCAACGACTGGTTCAAGCTGAGTGCTGTTGGCGGTCTCTATTACGTCAACCTGGACGTGGACGGATACACGGAAACGGGCGTCGGCCCGCTGGGCGCAACAATCGCATCACGCGCGGTCGACTCCTTTCGCAGTCAGTTCGGCGGCGAACTGGCACTTAACATCGTGCCGGAAAACAGCACGCTCGTCCCAATGTTCCGCGTTGTCTGGAACCACGAGTTCATGGATGACCCGCTGTCCGTTACCGCGGGATTCGCTGGCGCACCATCTGTGACCTTCACGGCGCCAGGACCGGTCCTGGGCTCCGACTGGACCACGGTTGGTCTTGGTATCTCCGGACGAATGGGTTCGAACACGAACTTCTATTTCCGCTACCAGCATGACATCGGCCGCGATGGCCAGGAGAACCACGAAGTATCGGCAGCAGCCCGTTTGGCCTTCTGATGCCCAATCCGCTATCAAGCGACGCAGGGCCCGCGGGGTTTGCCCGGCTGGCCCTTTCGTTTTGAGGTTCCCAATTCGCGCATGACTCTGACCCAACTCGACGCGATGGCTTTGACATTTGCCATCGAAGCCGCTGCAGCGGCGCTGCTTGCGTCGGCTTTTGAACTGTCCCGGGTCAGGTGCGCTGCGAGTGCCGTGCTGGCTTCCGCCGTCACACACCCGATCCTCTGGGCTGTGTTCTACAAGGCCCAATTCGTGTTCGGAGCACTGAACACCCCCGTACTCGAAACATTCGTGTTCCTCGCAGAGGCACCCGTATATCGCGGGCTCGCAACAAAAAGATGGGACGACGCCCTGTTGATGTCGCTGCTGGTCAACGCAGCATCATGGGGTGCCGGCGAAGTCATCTACGCGCTGGCCTGAACCCCTGCCCCAGTGCCAGCAACAACACCGGCAATTCGATCCAGGCGTGAATGGCTGCAGCGACGGCATATGAAGCCTTGGCGTCCTTGTAGTTCACGGCATAGACACCAAACGCGACCAAACCTGCGGTGCCCACCATAACCGCAAACGTCGTCCAGTCGGGCCAGCGCACCAGCGTCGTACGAGCCCCCTCGCCTCGACTTGCCACCAACAATCGCGGAAGCAGGACGATGACGGCAACGTAGTGCATCGACGTTGCAACGACAGCAGCAGAGAACAGGTTCAGGTCATAGGACTCCGGCGGCAGGAACGACATCAGCGGCAGATCGCCCGCACCAAACACTGACAGCATCTGCAAGTCAGACATGGCCAGCACAAGCTGCACCATCTGTTGGAACACGCCTGTCGCGACCAGCAACGGTATCAGCACGAACGGTACGAACAGGATCATCATCCAGCGCCGCCGCTCTTCACCTGCGGTGATCTCGGCAATGAAACCCATCGGAGTCAGATTGTGCAACCATGCCCATGCCAGAAAGGTCTCGAGCGGCCAATAGGTAGCGCCAATCGCGAACGCTAAACCAACGACGGCGCCAAGCCAGCGTCGCTCTTTCATCCAGTACGCAGCAACAAGTGCCAGCACTGACCCAAGCCCAAGCTCGATTGGAACAAAAACCGGCGACGAGAGCCAGTGCGCCCCATTTGCAACCCGCAACAACGCAATGACACCGACAAGTCCGCCAAGCACCAGCAGCAGGCTTCGCGACGTTCGTGCCGAGAATCGCTCATCGCAATAGCGCAGCTCATAGATCACGTGCGGCAAGCCGAAGGCGCTGATCATCAGGACGTAGGTTGCGATCGGAGCGATGCAGACGCCGACAATGGTCATCGAAATAACCACAACGGCCAACACACCAACGGGCGCAAACTGAACTGGATTGAGTGTGCTTGTGCTGAACATGGCTCAAGCATTGGCGTGCTTTCCAAAGCGCGTCAACGCAGGATTGAAATCGATACGTGCATCAGGGGTTCGACACACGAAAAAGTTGAGAGAATCATTCACCAGAAGTAGCGGCGCGCACCCTGCCACTCCTGCTGCTTAGACAGCATCGTAAAAATGGGGATCATCATATTGAATTCAAAGGAACTTGCAGGTCTCTGGCATCACGGGGACGCGTTGGTACCTGGAGATTAAGATTCGTAAACACGGTGACGCAGCTGTGAACAAACTTTGCAGCACGCAACGAGTCGCACGAAATTCAATTGGAGGGTCTATTACGATCCGGTTCGGCTGATACACTTACATACGAGAAGTGATTCTCTTCGCGCCTAGAGACGGGATGCCCCCCTACCCAAGCGTTCCCGTCAAACCCATCGCCTAGGTGCCGAATGCGGCAGGTGTTCGCCCCCAACGACACCTGCCGCTCTTATTTCATGCCCACAACTACAGCATGACTTCGATCAGGTGCGGTCCCGGCTCTGCGAGAGCCCGCTTGAACTCGCGCACCAGCGTCTCGTTGTCTTCTGCGCGCACCGAATTCACGCCCAATGACTTGCCCATCGCCGTGAAGTCCATCAACGGCCGCTCAAGCGAGAGCAGTGATCGAGAGCGCTCGCTCTGCGCCGTGGCACCCACACGGTCAAGCTCCATGTTCAGGATCGCATAGGATTTGTTGTTGAGCAGCAGCGTGATCACATGCAGGTTCTCGCGCGCCGCCGTCCACAATCCCTGGATTGTGTACATGGCGCTGCCATCCGATTGAAGATTGATCACGGGCCGCCCCGGACAGGCGACAGCAGCTCCCACCGCCAGTGGAATTCCCTGCCCGATCGCCCCTCCCGTCAGCATCAGCCAGTCATGCGGTGCCGCATTCTGCGTCGCCATGTAAGGCCAAAGGCCGCTTGTATTTCCTTCATCCGAGACGATTGCCCCCTCAGGCATCAGAGCCGCCAGCAGCAAGCCGATGCTCTCGACCGACACCTTGCCAGGACCAGGAGGAGATGAAGCAGGACCGTCGGCAATCGTCGGGGACTTGGGTGCACCAATCTCTTCGGCAAGGGCGCTCAGCACATCCGTCAGGTCATTTTCTGGCAGCCACGGCGTGTAAACCTTGCACTCGGGCGACAGAAATGTTGAAGGCTTGTTCGGATAGGCAAAAAACGCGACCGGCGCCTTCGTGCCAATCACGATGCACTGGCGAAACTGCGACAGCATCGGAGCCGCCATCTCGCCAAGATAGGGCACCCGGTCATTCTTCGGCCGTCCGCGGCCACGCACAAGGCGCGACATGAACGTATCGGTGAACAGGCGGGCGCCGGTTTTCTCCGCAATAGCCGCCGCAAGACGAAGCGGCTTCTCAAGGCCGGCATGACCGCCAATGAGCAGCAGCGTCGGCTCACCTGATCGCAACGCACCTGCCGCTTCCCTGATGAGCTTCTGGTCGACCGGCTTGCCGCCTCGGGCGCCTTTCGCCAGCTTCACTGACACCGCAGGCATGTCCGACCATGCAATATCTGCCGGCACGATCAGCGTGCATATGCCGCCATTGGGTCTCATGGCGATGTCAACGGCCTGACGCGTCTTGACCAGAGCGTCTTCAGCCGATGTCGGATCGCCAATCCAGTCTGAAACCGGTTTGGCAATGGAATGAATATCGCTCTGCAACGGCGCATCGTATTGCCGGTGATAGGTCGCGTGATCTCCAACCAGGTTGATCATGCGGGAATGCGCCCGCTTGGCATTGTGCAGGTTGGCAAACCCGTTGCCCATGCCAGGCCCCAGGTGAAGCAGCGTCGCGGCGGGTTTGCCTGCCATGCGCGCATATCCGTCCGCAGCGCCCGTGCACACACCTTCGAACAATCCAAGGATCGGGCGCATGCCGCCAACGCGATCAAAGCTCGCCACCAGATGCATTTCGGACGTGCCCGGATTGCCGAAGCAAGCCTCTACGCCCATTTCCACCAATTCGCGCAACACCGCTTCGCTAACGTTCATCCCAACGCACCTCTGTCCAAGAATAAGGACATTGATACTAAAGCGCTTTTGGAAGAAGTGGGAACCGATTTTCCGCAGAAATGCTCGACAACAAATCGACCGCCTTGGGTATCCCAAAGAAAACTTAGTCACTCTCGTTCGAATTCGTGCACTGCGAAGCGCACCCATGAACGTTCTGAAATCAGGTCAGGTCTTTGGCAAGCTCGGTCATGCGTTCGATCAGATATCGACCCTTTGGTGTCAGAAAAATGGTCTTGCGTCGGCGATCATCGCCGTCGGAACGGCTGTCGACCAACCCAAGAGATCCTTTTCCATTTGAGCCAACCATACCCAGCAGACGGCTCAGAGCCACACGCGAACAATTCAGTTTGCGCGCCAAAACGGTTTGGTCGATCTCTTCGGCCTCAGCAACGATTATGAACACCAATGCTCCCTGAGGGTGCAAACGCGGCGCAGCTTCATGAACAGCCAAAATGAACTTCAACCACGCGCGCAATTTGACTTCTGACTTTTGCATTGCCGAACTCATATTGGGTTCGCTGGACCGCTTGCGCACTAAATGGGCAACCGAATGCGCCTCGATGCAAGAAACAATAGCGACTTCTCGGTGAGTTGAAAGTTGTAACTTTCTACACTCACGGCTGGTGGCTCAATTCATATGCCCACATGACTTTTATGGTCTCTTTTGATAACATTTCAGATCGCGAAATGGTTACGTATTCAGAAATCATTAGCAGTTTTGAGATAGTTTCGCATTTGGCCTTGGAAAAGTATTCAAAGGTGTCCCTGCCTCGATCTCCAGGCTGGCTACTCGTTTCTGGCGAGATTGGTGATCGCGCGAGTTCTGAAAATGCTCAAGAAAAGCCGAACGTCCGCGCGCCTCCTGTTCATCGACGACGATCCGGTCGCGCGGAATTACCTCGGAGCCGTACTGGAGGGAGAGCCCCTGGAACTCTGCGCTGCTGAAAATGGTTCACAAGCCATCGCACAATACATCACGTTTCAGCCCGACATTGTTCTGACCGATCTTTATATGCCCGAGCGCGACGGGATTGAGACGATCATCGAGCTTCGCCGGTTGAAATTCGCCGGACCAATCATCGTCGTCTCTGCCGGAACGCACCACTCGAATGTCGACTATTCCTCACTCGTGGTCGATTTGGGCGCAAATGACTTTCTGGCAAAACCATTTCGCCGGGCAGAACTGCTGGAAAAACTCTTCACCAATCTGAATTGCAGAACAGCTTTGAGCCAGATTTCATAGGAGCGGGAACATGAACGACGCCCCGCCCGACCGCAGTTCTTCGATTCAAACAGTCGAAAACCACGCCGGGCAGGAGACGCGCCTGGCTCTGGCTTTGAGCCTGATCGCGGATGGCATCTGGGATTGGAGCATCCAGGGCGATTCCCTCTTCTCCACGGATCAATGTGCCTTGTTGTTGGGTTACGAACCAACCGACTATCCGGCCACATCGATGCGGGAGCTGGTGAAACTGATCCATCCCGATGACATCGACGAAGTGACCCAGGCGATGACCGCGCACCTGGAAACGCGCAAACCATACAACGTCAAGCATCGCATTCGGCTGAAAGACGGTTCATACAAGTGGTTTCGTGCTCATGGAAAAGCAATCTGGACAGATGACGGACGTCCGATCCGCATGCTGGGCAGCTTCTGTGACATCGACGAATTCGTCTCACTGAAAGCTCATGCCCACGCTGCTGAAACGCGCGAGAAATCTCTGCATCGCCTGATGGGCGAAATACTCTCTCTGTCGCCCGAGGCAATTGTCATCAGCGATGAACATATGATCATCCGGTCGTTCAACAAGGGTGCGGAAATTGCCTTTGGGTGGCGGGCAGAAGAGTGCGTAGGCCGTCACATTGAACTCCTCATTCCCGCGCGATTTCGTGGCACGCATCACCACCACGTAAGGGACTTTTCCGATGGCACAGCTCCATCGCGGTGGATGTCACAACGCAGCAACATCATGGGATTGCACAAAGATGGGCACGAGTTTCCCGCCGCGGCATCGATATCCAAAATTTCCACGGATACCGGCACAAACTTCGCCGTCGTGATGCGTGACGTCAGCGCTGAGCGGGAAGCAGCTGCAAATCTTCTGCAGGCCAAGGATCAGGCAGAGATCGCAAATCGGCTGAAATCCCAGTTTCTTGCCAACATGAGTCACGAAATTCGTACGCCAATGAACGCCGTCATGGGGATGTGCCAGTTGCTGGAACGAACATCATTGACCGAGACGCAGCAGAAATACGCGCGCACAATTCTGGAATCCGGAAAACATCTGTTGGCACTCGTCAATGATATCTTGGATCTTTCAAAAATCGAAGCCGGAGCCTTGAAACTGGACATGGAAATTATCGACGTAGGTGCGCTCGTTGGCAATACCGTGGCTCGCGTCGAAACAATCGCCCGGCAGAAGAACTTGGAAATGCGTATTGAGAATTCGATCGATGGAAACAGAAAGTTCTTCGGTGACAGGAACCGACTAAGCCAGGTCTTGGCCAACCTGCTCGGCAACGCGATCAAGTTTACGGACGCAGGAGGACTTGTCATCGGGGTCGATCATGAATCAGACAGTCTGACAAGATTCTGGATTCGTGACACAGGTTGCGGCATCGCCGCCGATCAATTTGGCGTGATTTTTGAACGCTTTCGTCAAGTCGATGGAACCAGTACACGCAAGCATGGCGGCGCGGGATTGGGGTTAAGCATTTGCAAAGAGCTGATAGGCCTGATGGGCGGGAAGATCGGCGTTGAATCCACCCTCGGCCAAGGCACGCTGATGTGGTTCACGGTTCCCACCGAATGGGTAACTAGCCCCGAACAATAGCTTCAGCCGCGCGCCGTGCCGTAATCACGCTGGACAGCAGAAATGTGCCCTCAAGTGCACGAATACCGTGACTGCCGCCGCCCCCGAATCCCGCGGATTCTCCAATCGCATACAACCCGGGAACCGGTTGGTCATTGCTGTTCAATGCGCGGCTTCTCAGATCGGTTACAATGCCGCCCAGTGATTTTCGCGTGACGACACGTTCGCAAATCGCGATGAGCGGCCCCCCTTTGGGATCCAGGATTTTCTGAGGCCGGGCCAGGCGCATCTTGTCGGCACGATAACCACGGAGTGTTTCAATGAGCTGGCGTTGCTCATCGCGCTGGGACGACTCCAATGTTGCATCGAATCGTTCCAACTCCAGGCGAAGCGCCGCCGGATCAATGGCGGCATCGGGCTTTAGCGCATTCATCTTGCCCGCAAGCTCTTCCACAGATGATGCCATCAAGACGTCCGGGCAGTTCTGCGTGAGATCGTTGACCAGCCATCTGTTGCCAGCAAGCATGTCAAGCACAAACCGGATGAAGCGTCGGTCTCGCAACGCAGGGTTCCAGTCCGCCCCCGAAGCCGCAAGCTCTGTCAGTGCGATCCGCCTGTTGAGAATTTGCCACGTGAACCCGAGCGGCGCGGTGCACACGCGCTGCACCAGATCCAGCGTATCAAAGCCCGACACAAGTGGTGGCATCAGCCTTCGACCATGCGCATCTGCCCACAACGCCGATTTCGGTGGTATGAGGCTCACACCATGTTCGGGCCACAACGGCCTCGGATGGCGTATGCCCGCTGCGTAGTTCCACATCCGTCCGACATTTTGCACACTGGCACCGGCCCTGCCTGCAGCCTCCACCGCAATGCCGTCGGCACCCGGATGTGTCCCCAGCAACATGTCGTCGGGCAGATCGATCCCGTCCACGGGGCGCCACAGGGCACGAACCTGCGACAGCGACCCGCCAATGCCACCGGCGGCGACCACGGTTGCATCTGCGAAGCCACGGAACTCCTCCCCGCCATCTATGACGCCAGCGCATCCGGCAATGTGCCCGGCATGCCAGTCGAAACGGTCCACGCGATGCAGACAGTGTATGCTGAGGCGGCTGGCATTCCTGTGCGAGCGCAACGCCTTGATCAACTGCTTGATCAGATGATTGCTGGTTCCCCACGTCAGGTGAAACCTCGGAACTGAATTGCCCGCGATCTTCTGACCGCGCTCAACCCACATCACAACGGGAAGCCACCTTATCCCGTACTTCCGCAGGAAATCCCGGCCATCGGGCGTTGCGCGCTCGACCAGGTGCTTGGCCCACATCTGCGCACGCAACGAGCCCTTGTCGAACTCCGCGAAACTCTTCCAGTCGCCCAGTGCCTTTTCGGGACTGTCGACAATCTTCATGCGCCGCTGTTCCGGGCTGTCCACAAAGAACATGCCTCCGAACGCTTCCAGCGCTGAACCACCCAGCCTTTGCACGCCTTCGCGCTCATAGATCGCGACTGACTTGCCCATATCCAGCAACTGCAGCGCGCAGACCACCCCGGCAATGCCACCGCCCACAATCGCAACATCGCTCTGGTAGGATTTAGCCATTCCGATTCTCCACCGCAGTTAAGCATACACGGGCTTTCCGCGACTTGACGCAGTCGTGATCGTGAATCCTAGCAATCCCTTGTTGCTATTCTCAATGCTTCTTTTCTATTTGTCGGCAGGAAGGCCCCTCCCGGCCGGCAGAGGATTTGCAATGCGATTGGTCTTGAAATTATCAGCAGCCTTGCTTGCAGCCACAGCACTCACTTCTTGCGCGAGCACCGCCGATACGGTGGCATCCCCGCCAGCACAAAGTCAGCAGCTGTCGCCCCAGAATCTTTCGCCCCAGAATCTTTCGCCATTGTACCAGTTGTTCGCCGACAGCGACGAAGCCCAGCTCAAGCTCAACCCGATCAGCGCACTCTTTCGCGGCGACCCGCGCTACACCGCCGAATTCGGTGACTACATAACAGATGACTATATCGAACAGTCACGCAGGATTGTTGAGTCCGACTGGAAACGCCTGCACGAGATCGATCGCAAGACGCTCAGCGAGCAGGACCAGATTGCCTATGATGTGTTTGAGTATCAAACTCAGATGGCGCGCGAGTCCCTGTCACCGACACTTCTGGCATTGACAGTTGTCAGGCCGATCAATCACTTCAGCGGATTGCAGACAGTGTATCCGGATCTCAGTTCCGGCAAGTCTGCCGCCCAGTACAAGACCGTGAAAGACTTTGAAGACGGCTTGAAGCGCATCCAGGGCTTCGCAACCTTTCTTGATCGCTGCATCGAGCGCATGCAGCAGGGCATCAAGTCAGGCGTGGTTGAAACCAGGCTGACAACGAAGCAGATGATCACCCAGTTCAGCGACCTCATTGCGCAGGGTGTCGAGAAAAGCCCGTTCTGGCAACCGGTGGCCGACATGCCGAAGGATTTTTCCGAGGCTGATCGTAGCCGACTGACATCTGCCTATCGCGAAATGATCTCGAACAGGATCGACCCCGCCTTTGCCCGTGTTCGCGACTTCCTGAAAGACACATATATGCCAAAAGCCCGCAGCGGGGTTGGGCTTGTCTTCATGAAGGGTGGCAAGGAACTTTACAATTACATGGTCCGTCAGGAAACGACCACCGAGCTGTCGGCCGACACCATCCACAAGCTGGGCCTCGACGAAGTCGCCCGCATCAAGCGCGAGATGGACGATGTTCGCAAAGCCGTTCACTTCAGGGGCAGCCTGCACGCTTTCTTCACGCACCTGCGCACCGCAAAGGAATTCGAACCGAAATCACGCGAAGACCTGAAGGCGCGTTACGACGAAATCGAGAAGCGCATTCTGGCAGCAGTACCGCAGGATTTCTCGTTGACGCCAAAGACTCCACTCGAACTGCGGGCCGTCCCGGACTATCTCGAACAGACGCAGGCCGGTGGCTACTACAACCAGGGTTCCCCCGACGCGACACGCCCCGGCACGTTCTTCTTCAATGCCTATGACCTGCCATCGCGCAAGATCTGGGGCATGGAGACGCTGTTCCTTCACGAAGCCATTCCCGGGCACCACTTCCAGATCAGCCTTGCCCAGGAAAATGCGACGCTGCCAAACTTCATGCGTTTCGGCGGCAACACGGCCTATGTGGAAGGTTGGGCGCTCTACGCCGAATGGACCGGTCGCGAGCTTGGCATGTACAAGGATCCCTACCAGATGTTCGGCCACTTGAATGACGAACAGCTGCGTGCCCTTCGCCTGGTTGTTGACACCGGCATCCACGCCAAGGGCTGGTCGCGTGAAAAGGCGATCAAGTTCATGCTCGACAACTCGGCGCTCTCAGTCACCGAAACCACGCAGGAAGTCGAACGCTACATCGCAAATCCGGGCCAGGCGCTGGGGTACAAGATTGGCCAGATCACGATCAAGCGCCTGCGCGCCAAAGCCGAACGGAGTTTGGGTTCACGCTTTGACGCACGCAACTTCCACGCCCAGGTCCTGAATACCGGAGCGCTACCGATGAAAGTACTCGAAACAAAGATCGACAACTGGCTGAAGACTTCGAAATAGGCGGTCAGCGCTGCTGCCAGCCAAGCGCGAGCAGGCCCACGGCGTAGCTGCCGAGGCCTGCTACGCCCAGAAAGAACAGGCACACAATTGCCTTGTACCTGCCCACCCAATCAAAGGCCTCGTTCAGCGGAACTGTCACCAGCCAGGCGATGAGACCCGCAAAAACGGCCGCCGCCAGCATCTTCAGCATCCCGCTCAACATCTGCTGGTCCAGATGGAAGAACTCCCGTCTCGCACCAATGAATGCCAGAACGCCCAGGTTGACCCAGGTCCCCAGCGCCGTCGCCAGCGCAAGACCCTGAACGCCCATCGACAACCCCAGCACCAGACCCGCCTTCAGGGCAAGATTGACGGCGATCGCGATGCCCGTGGCGATCACTGGAGCCTGCGTATCACCCCGCGCATGAAACAGGGGAGTAACGGTACGCAGCATGACAAACGCCGGCAGTCCGACAGCGTACATCAGAAGTACTTCCCCTGACGCGACAGCAGACTTCACATTGAAAGCGCCTCCCGCGAACAGGGCGGTCATGATCGAGTCTGGAATGACAAAGAAAGCCGCGGTGCACGGCAATGTCAGCAGCAACCCGATTTCGGTTGCTCTATTGAATGACCTGGCGGTGGACGCAGCGTCTCCCTTGGTTATCGATTTCGTGACTTCCGGCAGAAGCACGGTGCCAAGCGCAATGGCAATGACACCCATCGGCAGCTGATTGATGCGGTCCGCATAGTAAAGCGACGTGTAAGCTCCCTGCCCAAGAAAGCTGGCGAAGATCGTATCCGCAAACATGGCAACCTGAACGCCGGCAGCGCCCAGTGTCGCAGGTCCGAACCTGACAAAGAACAGCCGCACGTCATCGCTAAGTCTTGGCATTGTCGGAACAATCGAAATGCCAGACGACCATGCCGCAACCAGGAGAAGCAGCAACTCCGCAACGCCGCCCGTCAACACGCCCACCGCCGCAGCGTAACCCGCGGACGGGTAGATGAATGCCAATAGAAGGGATATCGCCATCGAGATATTGAGAAGGACTGGCGCAGCAGCTGCTGCCCAGAATTTTCCCTCAGCATTCAGCACGCCGCCAAGGTGAGTAACGATGGTCACGCAAAGCAGATAGCCAAACGTAATCCGGGTCAGCGACGTCGCAAGATCCATCTGCTCCTTGTGTCCAACAAACCCTGGAGCGAGAAATGCCACGACCCATGGCATCACCAGCAGGGCTGTCAAAAGCAGCACAATCTGGATGGCAACCTGCCAACCCAGCATGTTGCGGGAGAAATCATCCGCACCTTTTGCCGATTTCGTCTTCAGCCCCGCGTACATCGGAACAAAGGCTGCGTTATATGCACCTTCCGCAAAAATCGTCCGGAAATGATTGGGCAGCCGAAATGCCACGATGAAAGCATCGGACAGCATGCCGTCGCCTAGAACGCGCGACATGATCATGTCGCGTACAAAGCCTGTCACACGGCTGATGAGCGTGAAGCCGCTGGTCGAAAGTAACGCGCGATACATTCAGTTGTCCGAATCCGGGAGATGCCCCACCATCGCACGCTTCATCGTTCGGGAGCGCAACCTTTTTCTGTGACCCGCGCTGCAGCTAGTGAACTTGACTGCCTGCAGCCCATTCACAATTGAGTATCTTTGCCTCGAAAATTGCCCCAATTAACATTCGTCCATCAGCAGCAGCACCGACACTCGCTCCCGAAATCTCATCGCCGGGATTGTAGTACACCGTCTGCGGTACGAAGCTGCCTTTGCCATCTGCCTTGAGCAACATGATGTGGCTCGGAGACAATTTGGTTGCGTCACTGACATGCGCAAGGAGGTCCAGGATTTTCGAATGAACCCCCAACAAAAGGTCGCCGTTCGCGAGCACGTCGATATTGTCCGCAAACCCCGGCACTTGAACAGCCGCGCGGCGCACGACTTCATTTGATTGCAAGTCGCGATCATAAACATACACGGTCCGCTCGGAAGCGGCTGATACATAGAGTGTGCGGCCGTCGGCGCTCACATTGATTCCGTTCGAGCCCCCCAACCAGCTGATGGCTGCGCGAAATTTGCTTCCGTCAAAGAATTGAACCGAAGTCAACGGAAGGCGCCCGAAATCCTCAACTGCGCGCATCCATCCCGAGGGATTCGCATGGTCGTTCGTCACGTAAAAAGAGTCTGGGCCAACGCCGACCACGTCGTTGGGCGAAACTAGCTCCGGACCTGCAATCGTGCGTCGATGCACCAGCAACGCACCGCTTTGATCGAAGATCTCGATGGAATGGTGACCACCTGCGTGGTTGATTGCAAAGACCGTGCGCTTCCCATCAACGGGATTGACGTACAGGCTGATGCCATGGGGCAGGAAGCCATTTGGAAGCGTTCCCGCCGTCGCATCACCTGGAACACTGCCCGGTGTCGCGAGATCCAGAACCCAGATCGCGCCGCGCGCTGGTTTGCCCGCCATCGTTGCACGCCGGTCATACCCGGACAGGAAGACAAGCTTTGCTCCCCGATCGATTGCGATGTCTTCAACGCCGACCACCCCGCCTGTACTTATCGGCGTACACACACCCGGAGACGTCACCGGAATGTCCAGGAACACACCTGCCGCTTGCAGGAAAAAATAACCCCAGATCCCGACAGCAACGAGCAACACCAGGAATAACCGGCCGATAAATCGCATCATGTGACGTCTCCCTGTCCAAAGCTTATAGCCAAAAGCCCGGCAATGCCAACTTTGGGAGGTCGAATTGGCTCGTGGAGCATGCTATCTCCAAGTCCTTGTTTTCTCCGGTCGAATCGGCCGCACCATTTAGCGATGAGTTCATAGGGGGACGGAATGGCATCTCTGCTAAGCCCGAGCGAAACGACAGGCCTCTCGGGCGCAAGTCTTGACAGCCGCGTCCGTCGGGCCGCCGGCCATGTCAGTGACTTGACCTTTGCCACAATCGCCAAGCGCATGCGTGATGATGCGCTCACGAACGAACTCACCTATGAGCGCGACGGCAAGATGGAACCCATCCCCGTGATGCTGCGCCCGCTGCTCGCGATGGGTGAGCAACTTGGTTACGTTCAGTATGTCTGCCAGCGCATCACGGAAGCGCTGAAGCGACTGCCCACGCTGTACCAGAACGTTGACAAGATCCGCAAAATCATCGCCGTCACGCCAACGGAAGAAGCCTGGCTGCGCGAATTATGGACGCCCGAACACGACCGCAACAACACGGTCTATGGTCGCCTTGACGCCGTGTGCGATTTCACCGCGGCGGGCTGGCAGGACTCGCTCCACTTCATGGAAGCAAATCTTTCCGGCGTGGGCGGCATCAGCTACTCGCCGCTTGCCGAGAACCTTGTGATGAGGGACGTCGTACCCACCATTCTCGCCCACGACCCGAGCCTGAAGATCGAACTCCCGCGCGACCAGCGCGACCTCTTCATCCAGGTCCTGATCGATCACGCCCGCAACATCGGTCGCAGCGAATGCCGCCTGTGCCTCGTCGAACCGAAATACGCAGAGGACGGCATAAACGAACAGGCGGTCCTGGCCCAGCACTATGCCAGGCAGCTCGGCATCACGATCATGCACGCTGACCCGTCGGAGCTGCACGTCAAGAATGGCGAAGTCTATTACGGAGACACTATCGTCGATGTGGCCTATCGCGACTACGAAACCCGCGACTTGATTGCGGCCGAGGAAGAGCTTGGAAAGCCGCTCGAAGGCATGCGCGCCCTTTTCAAGGGCAACCGCATCATCTCGTCAATGGTTGGCGACTTCGACCACAAGAGCTGCTGGGAAATCCTGACCGATCCGGAGATCGCCGAGAAATACTTCAGCGCCGAGGAATGCCGCGTATTCCGCCGGCACATTCTGTGGACCCGCATCATCAGCGATCGCAGAACGTCTTTGCCACACAACACGCAAGGCGACCTGCTGGAATTCACGCGTACGCATCGCGATCAACTCATCATCAAGCCGAACCGTTCGTACGGCGGCGAAGGTGTCACAATCGGACCAGCCACCAGCCAGGCTGACTGGGACAAGCTGATCGATGAGGCGCTGGCCAACGCGAATGATCCGGATATGAACTGGGTGGTGCAGTCCCTCACGCGCCTGCCGGTCAGCGAGTTCCCGATCGTCGGCAAGGATGGTCGCGTCTTCAACGAACCGTTCTATACCGTCATGGGATTTGCCCCGACGGATAGTGGCTTGGGCATCATGTGCCGGGTAAGCCAGAAGCAGGTTGTCAACGTTGCGCAGCATGGAGGCATGGCAGCAGTCCTGGTCGCTCATGAGCCCCACGAACTGCGCGCACCCAAACGCTCGCAGAACCGCGAGAACGGATCCGAACAGCTTCTGCGCAAGCAGATTGCCGACATTCTGCACTTTGACAATGCGGTCGCGGTTCTCGAATGGGACGAGGAAACAGTCCTGCCCCACGGCGCCCGCGAGGAACGCGGCGAACAGATGGCCGCACTCGAGGCTTCACGACACGCCCTGCTGACGGCCGACAGTCTGGGCGACCTTATCGAGGAAGTGGGAATCCAGAAGTCCGGCGACCCGACATGGCTGCGCGAACTTCAGCTGCTGCGTGAGATGCGGGAAAGCGAGATGTCTCTTCCTGCGGACCTGATCCGCGCCTGGATCAACGCCAAGTCCAAATCCGCGGGCGCCTGGGAACTGGCGCGGGAATCCGGTGAGTTCGGGCAACTGCGCGAAGCGCTTCAGGAAACCATCAACCTGTCTCGCGAAACCGCACAGGCGCTGGATTCCGAACTCGACCCCTACGACGTGCTGCTCGATGAATACGAACCAGGCATGACACGCGCACGACTGGAGCCTGTGTTTGCAGACCTCAAACAGAAGCTGTTGCCTTTGCTGCAAAAGGCGCAGGCCAGGACCGCGGATTGGCCCGGCGAGGAAATGAGCAAGCGCCGCGCCAGGGACGAGGACATGTGGAGGTTCTGCAAGGACCTGCTCGGGAAGACAGGCTTCAACTTCAAACGCGGACAGCTGGACAAGGCCACCCATCCCGGCACATCTGCTGTGGGTTTCGACGATGTGCGTCTCGCCCTGCGGACAAGTGGCGACGGAATGGTGACAACCATTCTGACCACGCTCCACGAAGGTGGCCACGGGCTCTATGACCAGGGCTTCGTCCGTTCCGATCGCAATACGCTGCTCGCGCGCGCGCCATCGATGGGTCTGCACGAAGCACAGGCCCGTTTTTGGGAAAATCATGTTGGTCGTAGCCAGGGTTTCTGGAAGCACATCCTTCCCGACATGAAGTCCAGACTGGGATCTGCCGCGGCCGATCTCGATGCTCGCAAGCTCTTCCAGTGCGCGAACAAGGTTCATCCGACGCACATTCGCGCGGCTGCAGATGAAGTATCCTATCACCTGCACATCCTGATGCGGTTTGAGCTTGAAGTCGCTCTGCTGGCGGGTAACCTCAAGGTGTCAGACTTGCCCGGCGCCTGGAATGAACGAAGCAGGGCATTGCTTGGCATTACCCCTGCAAGCGACATTGAAGGAGTCCTGCAGGACGGTCACTGGTCTGCAGGCATGTTTGGCTACTTCCCCACTTACACAATCGGTAGCCTCTATGCCGCCCAGCTTGCCGAAGCCTACTCAGCAACCAACCCGCTCGAATCCCAGATCGAGCAGGGTGATTTCGCGTCGATCCTGAAATGGCAACGCAAGAACATCCATGAACACGGCGACAGGCTGGCAGCCGAAGACCTGATCAGGCTCGCCACGACAAAGCCGCTGGATGCATCAGCATACTTCAGTCACATTGAACGCAAATTCAGCTAGGCCGGATCGATGACCCCAAAGGCGGGCGGGCGGGAAATGTCATCGACCCGTCTCGCCAATGAACCCGGCGCTTCATCACCCCGCTTGTTGAAGCGCCATCGAGTGACCACCTTCTCCAGATCCTCAAGTGTTGCACTGTCACGCGACCACATCTGCGAAAACGCACTGCCCGTGCTTGCCGGCATTTGGTGCGGCGCAAGACGCGTCATGCGAATGCGCATTGGCATGCTGACACCCTGGCCGATCGCAATGGCCTCACCGTCTCCAAGCGAGGAAAGAAAGTCGAGCAGCCTTGCAGCACAATCAGCCGACCGGGCCCGCACGGCCTGCTGGTCGACGTCATTCGAAAGGCGGTAGGCAAAAATCGTGCTGCACTGGGACAACAGCGTCGGATCAAGCTCCGACGGACGCTGCGTGATCACGCCAAGCGAAATCCCATACTTGCGGCCTTCCTTTGCGATGCGTGCAATGGCCTGACGGGTCGGCTCAAACCCGAGGGACTTGTCGAGCGGCGCATAACGATGCGCCTCTTCGCAGATCAGCGTGAGCGGCAATGTGCCCTTGCTCCAGACACCAAGGTCGAACGCAAGTCTGCATATGACTGAAATCACGACACTCAGGATTTCCGAGGGGATCGCCGACAGGTCCAGAATGGTGATTGGCTTTCCCTGTGTGGGAATGCGAAACAGACGGCCAATGATTTCTGTCAGCTTGTCCTGAACAGTGAGGCTGCCAAACATGAACGCATAGCGCGGGTCCGACATTAGCGTTTCAATACGCGCCCGGATGCGTCGCAACGCGATCGTGCTGCGGGTACGTTCAAGCTTTCCCATCTGCTCGTCGAGATAGGTTGAAATGTCTGCAAGCCGGAAGGGCGTCGGCGAGTCAACGCCCGCCGAAATCTGGTCAGTAACCCGGCGCAGCATACCGGACTGCCGCGCCACCATCGTTTCACCCGCACGCCGCTTGGCATTCATGACGGCATCATGCAGGATTTCCAGATCCTCTGTCCCTGTATGGTCAGTCGAAGCAAAGACGCTTGCCAGCTCATCAAAGCTCAGCAGCCAGAACGGAAGGAACAGATTGCTGGGCGTCACGACTTCCGCCTTGCCCTGAAACGCCACGCTGTACTCGTTATGCACGTCCAGAACGATGACACGCGCCGCTGGATACTTGTCGATCAAACCATGAAGCAATGCGGCTATGCCGCACGACTTGCCGGCGCCCGTCGATCCCACGAGAGCAAAGTGCTTCGACAGCAACTCATCGACAAGCACATACGCCGGCACTTTCGAGTCCTGGTAGAGCGTCCCGATCTGCACGGAGGGTCGGCCGCGTGATGAATAAACGGCTGACAGGTTGTGATAGCTCGCAAGCCGGATCGGATCGCCCAGCGTCGGCAGCACAGTCACGCCGCGACCAAAACGCTTTTCCCCGGTGACACTATCCTCGACGACCTCGCCCACAAGATCGAGCTCAACGAGCCGCAGGACGCAATCTTCGCCCTCCAGCGCTGCCGTCGGAACGGACAGCCCCGTTACCACGCCAATAACAGACGAGGTCGGTGTCTGGATTGCAACGGCCGCGCCGATGACGACCCGGTTGACTTGCGTTACGCCAAGCTTTGCGCGTTCGTCGAATGCCGCGATGGCCTGCCCGCCCTCGACCGAAACCACGTGCGCAAATGGCAGCGCATCAGGTTCCGCCTGAGTCGCCAAAGGTGGATTCGGCTGCAATTCGGTGCCTCGCTGGACTTGCATCGCACTTCTCCTTTTTTGTTCTAGTTATCCGGCGACACAATGATCGAACGCGGAAAATGAACCCTGGCGCGGGTTCCCTCACCAGGGCGGCTCCAGAGCTGGAAGCGTGCCCCCAGCGCTTGGCAAAGGTGACTGACGATTGTAAGGCCAAGGCCGGTGCCTTCCTGCCCGCGCGTCATCGAATTGCGCACACGGCCGAACCGGGTCATGGCCACTTCAAGTTCCTCGGCAGTCATGCCCGGTCCACTGTCCGCGACCGTCAGGACGACGCCCAGATCGTCCGAGCGTTCGGCGCTCATACGGATCACACCACCCACCGGCGAGAACTTGACTGCGTTGGATACGAGGTTGATGACAATCTGCTTCGTGCGCAGCGGATCAAGCTGAAGCCTTGGCAAGTCGTCCTCGACAAAAGAAGACAAAAGCTGCAACTTGGCTTCAGCCTGCGGCTTGGCAATGACCGTGGTCGTGTGCAGCACGTCTCGAAGGTCGCACGGTTCAAGATCAAGGTCAGGCCGCCCGCTTTCAAGCCGCGCCAGATCCAGTATGTCATTGATGATACGCAGCAGATGCTTGCCGGCGTGATTGATATCGCCTGCATACTCCTTCGCCTTGCCCGTATTGGCGCTGGCCATTTCCGTATTCGCAAGCACGTCCGAAAAGCCGATGATCGCGTTGAGTGGCGTTCGCAGGTCGTGGCTCATGTGGGCCATGAATTCGCTCTTCGCTCGGTTCGACATCTCGGCTTCGACGCGCGCTGCATTCAGGCGCGACTCAGATCGACGCCGGGTCGTGGCCGCGCCCGCAAACTCGGTGTAGGCGCGCAGGAAACTGGGCGCTCCGCTATTGCGATTTGTAAGCCGACGTGTTGATTTCATTCCTGCCTCACACAACATCGCGAGTGTAGAAGCGCCGTGTTAAGTGGGCATTGCCTGATTGCAGACAATTGCCGCAACCGGCTCTTGACAGGGCATTAAGCTAAACAATTTGTTCACATCAGCGCGCCCAATTGGACCACAATAGAGAACCGTCACAAAACCCCGGATTGTGAACGCCTAGGGCTGGTTTGTGCCGTTCATCAGCACGTCGAGACCCCGCAGACCGCGCTTCAGCTGATCCGTGACTTCACGCGCCGCTGCTGCATTGCGGATGATACGGGGACGCAGGAAGATCAGAAGTTCGGTGCGGTCGCCCGTGTTCTTCGTGTTCGAGAAAATATGTCCCACGAGTGGTATGTCCTTGAGAACCGGGACGCCACTGTCGCTGCGAGTGTCGCTCTGGCGGATCATGCCGCCAAGCGCGATGGAATCGCCGTCCTGCACCGCAACAGTGCTCGAGATCTTGCGTTGCTGGATTGTAGGCGAATCTATGCCCGACGACGTCGTGGGTATGGCAGCGCTCACTTCCTGGTTCACGTCGACAAAGACGGTTCCGCCCTTGCTGATGCGAGGCGTAACCCTGAGCACGATACCCGTGTCTCGGAACTGCACCGAGTTCACAATTGTCGGATCAGTCGCGTCGCGAACGCCGGTTGCAGTCTGCGTAATGATGGGAACCTGGTCTCCGAATTGCAGCGACGCCGACTTGTTGTCGAGCGTCAGCAACTTCGGCGCCGAGATCACCTGAACGTCCGTGATGCTGCTCAACGCGTTGAGCGCGATGTCCACGTCAGGAATTGTATAGGTGAAATTGAAGCCTGGCAGAACCGCTGCAGGCTTGAGAGCCCGGCCCAGTGAAAAGTTCTGGTTGTCCGCGTTCTTGAAGAACCACTCCACGCCATAGCGCAGCGAGTCATTCAGCGTCACTTCGGCGATCGTCACTTCAATCAGCACCTGGTCCGGCGCGATGTCGATCTCCTTGAGAAAGCGTTCAAGGGCCGCATACTCGCTGGCACTTGCCCTGACAATCAGCGCATTGTTCGCACCATCAACAGCGATCTGAGGACCGGGCTCACCGCCCCCATTGGAGGGCGCAGCGTTCTGCTGTTGTCCCGGTGGCGGACCGGAAGGTGTCTGCGCAGGCGCGGCCGGTTGCATCTCGGACGAACCGTTGTCACCATTGTCCGTCTCACTGGGTCCGAGCGTAACGGCATTGCCATAAACCGCCGACAGCGAACGGGCAACGTCCTGTGCCTTGGCATTCTGCATGCGATAGTAATAGACGCCCCGGCCAGGTCCACGCGGGGACACATCAAGCCGGTCAACCCACTTCTGAACGGTTTGCAGCTGGGCCGACCTTGGAGAGACCACGAGAAGCGTATTGATACGCGGCAGTGGCACAAAGCGAAGCAGCGAAGCGCTGGAACCACCGGTCGACTGGAATACCTTGGTCAGTTCCTGCGCCAGGGCGCCAGCTTCGACGTGTTCGGGCCGGATCAGCGCGTACGACATGCCCTTCATGTAGTCCACGTCGAACAGCCTGATCGTATCGATCATGGCCGCACGTTCCTGGCTGGTCCCGGCAAGGAAGATCAGATTGCGCTGCGCATCGACCGAGGCAACGCCACCCGCCGGAGAGACTGGCTCAAGGATCTTCTGCATCTCCGCGCCGGCCACGTAGCGCAGCGGAACAATCTCGATGCCATAACCGGGCGCTCGCGAACGCGCACTGCCGGAAAGCTCAAAACCATCAATGCGCTTCTGGGCTTCAGTCGCAGGCACCACGTTATAGACGTTGTCGGCCAGCACGATGACGGCACCATTGACCTTCAACGCGGTTTCAAGGGCTGCAATCACATCCTGCTTGCGCAGGGGCTTGCTTGTCTTGAGTGTCACCTTGCCCTGGATCTGCGGATCAACAGAGAACGGTACCTTCAAGATGTCCCCGAGAACCGTGCGCACCACATCCTTCACTTCAGCGTCGGCGAAATCAAGCACGACTTCGCCACCACGCATCGACCCACGTGGCCGCGGGGCAGTGTTCACAAACTTGTTGTCGCCCTCGAAGATCTCGGTCTTCGGTTGGCCATCATTGTCCCGGGCCTCGTCGGAAAGCACGACACTCGAGGGTCTGGTTGCTTCAGAAGCGCCCGCCTGCATCTGGGCAGGGTTCATGGCGTCGCGAAGGGCTTCACCATCGTCACTGCTTTCGCAACCGCCCACCGTCGCGCTCAGCGCGATCACAAAGGCGATGCTGGCGCGTCGCCAGATCGGACTCTTGACGCTTGAAGACGTCATCGAAAGGGGCCTCACTCGATAAACTACTGGCATTCACTCGACTACGAAAAGGACAAAGTCTTAACCTTCGTCAAGAGAGAACGCCGCGCACTTGCATGATGAATAGCGCAACAAGGTTTCTTTTCCCTTTCAGGGAGACTTGGCGTTGTTCGTCGCCCTTGGAATTGCAAGAACTTCTTTACGACCACCACCACTGATTGAGACGCCCCTGGCATCAATTCCGGTCACAATCCAGCCTTCCAAACTGTCACCGGGTTTTAATCTTTGCAGTGCGCCGCCGGCTTTCTGCACCAGAGCAATTCGCGTTTCGCTGTCGCCTGCGATCCCGACAAGCTTGAACTGGCTGAGATCCCCGAGCAACGGGCCTGAAGCGGGCTGCCCGCCCGACGTCGCCACCGGCGCGACCGGATCCGGAACCCGGTTGGTATTGAACAGCGGATGCGTCGTAATCACGTCGTACGAAGCAATGGCCGGCAACGCTTGCAGCTGAAGAGGTGGATGACTCTTGACTTCAAGGGGCTGAACACCCTGGAAGAGGTCGAACAGTCCAAGCGGTGAGGGCACGAACGCCGCGGCAGCCGCAGCCAGGCCCAGGCCACCCAGCCACACCATTACCCGGCCATAGGAACCTTGATCGCCAATCAGCATCATGTTGCACGCATATAGGCCGAGACCACAATCTCGACCTGGAGCTTGTTGACCTGCAATGCCTGCGGATTGACCGCCCAGTCCCCGTCCGGGTCCTTCACCGACAGCTTTTCGATTGTCAGCAATGGCCTTGCAGCACCAATGGCGTGCAGCGCCTTGACCAGCGAGCGTATGTCTGCCTCCACCGTCATTTGCAGCGTCACTTTGGTCAGCGAACCCTCGCGCACTTCCGGCAGCACCTGGCTGCTGGTGACCGAGGCGGCAGCCGTTGCAAAGGTCTGATTGAGCTGTCCCTGTAACTGCGCAACGGCCAGCGCTGGCTGGTCGGCGGCAAATGTCAGGTTCTGGATGTCGGGATTGGCCGACAGCTTGTTGATTTCAGCCTCGAACTTGGGGCGCGCTTCGACAAGCACCTCCATGGTGGCAACCTGGCGCTTGAGCATCGTCACGCGCTGGGCATGCAGTGACGCCTGTTCCCACAATGGCAGCACCACAAGCCAGACCGCAATGAGCATCATCAGTAGCGTGATGCCGATGGCCGCCCATCTCTGGCGTTCCGGAGAGAGTTCAAGGCTCATGGCTTGCCTTTCTCCAGTTTCAGCGAGATCTCAAACCGGTCCTTGTTCGACTCCGGCCGGCGCATCACCTGCGAACGGAACTTGACGTCCCGGAACATCGGCGAGGCTTCGAGCACAGGGATCAGGGCCGAAGCATCATTTGCAAGTCCCGCGATTTCAACGCCGTCAGTCGTGTACGCGAATTCAGTCAGGCGGGCCGTATCAGGAATGATGTTGGTCAGTTCCTTGATGGGGCTTAGCAGCGCCGCCGGATGCTGCCGGCGGGCAATCTCGAATGGCTCGGTCAAACCCTCAAGCTTCTGGCGCATGGCGGCGCTGCGCACGGCCTGGGGCCTCAGTCCATCAATGCGCGCCTGCCAGGACTCAAGCTCTTGCTGACGAGCCACGTCCCACATCGCACCGGCGAAGTACCAGCAGGCAATCACACCTGCCGCGAGGCCCACCCTGATCAGCCACGGGCGCTGGCTCGCTGCTTGTTCGTCCGGCACCCGCAGGTCAAAGCCGGAAGGCTGGCCGTCAGCATTGGCAACATCAATCTTGGTAGCCTTGAAGCCAAGGCGCGAGAGCCGCTCTTCAAGGGCGTCCACAGGTCCGCGCGGTGTGATCGCGCAATCGGCGGTCACCTTGCCTTCAACCGCATCCCGCGCCAGTACCTTTACGGCAAGGCGCACGGTCTCGGGCTTGAACGGTGTCAGCCTGTCGACCTGAAGTTCCAGCGCCGACAGCAACTGGCGCGCTGGCAGCAGCGGCAGGTCGAGCCGTCGCCGCAGTACCTGCGGTGCCGGCAGCAGGATCACAAGCTGCGATAGCGAGAAGTTGGGCGCACCGCGCAGGATCTGGTCCGCCACGCCCCTGTCATCTTGCGTGTGATCGATCACGAGCGGAGCGGTTTGTCCGTCACCGCCCGTGATCTGCCATTTGTCATCAACGATTTGCAGTGTCGCGACATCAGGTGCCTTGGGCAGCATCCGTCGCGACACGCCGGGCAGGAGCGCGGACATCTCGCCCGCCCACCACCAGAATGCCTTGCGCGCAAAGCCCGGCAGGTCTGCCAGGTGAACAGGCGCGTTCAGGTCTATGGAGAGCGGTCGTTCGGCCACTGGGAACTCTTGCACACGGGTTTCGGGGACATGGTATATGCGCCAGCTGAAGCAAGCCCATGCCGCCCATTTATTCAGATTTGAACATCCATTAAAGCATATTGGCGTTCCCCCATGGTTAAGCACGGCACCTGACCAGGCTACGGACCACGAAATGCACGCCACTCCAATGTTCCTATGGTTAACAGCTGGTTCATTTCCGGGCTCAATAAGCCGGCGGACGATACACCGGTCGACCCGCCTGGATCCGCACTAGCAACAGGCGGTCTGAGTATCTGCGGCGCTGACCCACAAGCTTCCCCTTGTAGTACACCGGTTCATCTCCGCCATCTCGACCGCGACGGTCCGCCTCTTCAAGCGCCAGGTCATAGGCGATCTGGAGAGCATCCACCCACCGTTCGTCAAAATCGCGGTCGAACTTTCGCCACCGATAGACAACCTGTCTGGTGTAGCCCGCGTCGGCGCAGGCTTCCGTCACTGAAGCGCCATCGCCAAGCCTGTTGAAGAACCGCTCGTCAGCCGCCTGGGTGCGTTTTTTGTATGCAGCGTAAGGACAATCTTCATCCTCTGCCTCGGTCCTGGAAGGTGACACTGTCACCTCTCGCGATGTCTTGTTTTTCGCAGCCTCCTCAGTCTTGTTTGGTAAAAAGGTGACAAAATTGCTCGAAGGTTCCCCACTCTGCGGCGCGTCCTGACGAGCTGTAGCTGAATTTTCCACGCGTAAATTCCTCCTTAAAGTTCGCGTATCGTTCCATTAACACCCGATCCGACTCATATTCAAGAACAATATAGGAACTAAATTGCCGCATCCCTCATAATTCGACAGAAAACAGCGAACTTGACAAAACTGCGCCTCTCGATAATTGTATACAGTATGCAGACAAATCTTATCCAGAAACCGAACCTTGCCGATGCCGCCACCACGGCCATCCGATCCCTCATCATGGAAGGTCGGTTGCCCGACGGCGAACGGATCAACGAGGTTCACCTGTCCGAACAGCTCGGCGTCAGCCGCACGCCGCTGCGCGAAGCCCTGTCACGCCTGGCCTCGGAAGGCTCGATCGAAGCGAAGCCGCGGTTTGGCTTTTATGTAAGGCCTCTCACCACCGAAGAGTTCACGCAGGTGTACGACCTGCGCCCCATTTTCGATCCAGCCGCCCTGAAGCTCGCAGGCCTCCCTTCCGACAGGCAGATCGCAAGGCTGGATCATCTGAACAGAAAACTCGCCAGACTGGTTGAACCGGACGAGATCATCGAAACTGACGACGAATGGCACATGGAACTGCTGGCACACTGCCCCAACCGCGCGCTGGTCGAAATCATTGAAAACATCATTCAACGGACGCGGCGCTACGAAATGGCACTCATGCGGGAAACGCAGAACGTCACGAATGCCAGCCTCGAACACGCACAAATCATATCCGAACTTCGCGCCCGCAATCTCAAGGGCGCGTGTGCGGTGCTGGAACAGAACATGCGCACCGGCAAGGCGCCGATACTCGCCTGGCTGAAGGCGCGCGAAGCAAAAATGGGGACCCGCAGCTGAAATGAAGCCACTCACGATACTGGGATACCTGATCGGCGCCGCCACGATCTCGACCGCCATCAGCGCAACCGCGCCTCTGCCCGATCCTCTGGAAGGCGTCTGGGTCAGCGACACGCCGTTCGTCCGCCCGTCAGGCGAGCTCCTGGTCACAAGGGACAAGGACAGATGGTCGGCCACCATCGGCAACCTGCTAGCCACGTCCACACCAGACCGCGACACTGTCAAATTCAGCTTTGCCGATGGCCAGACATCATTCAGGGGACATATCGACAGAAACAATCGAATCGACGGCTTCTGGATCCAGGAAGGCGTGTCGGATCAGCCACTCGCCTCTCCCCTCATCCTTGAAAGTGTCGACCGCACCCACTGGAAGGCAACGGTGCCTGACCTCGGGCTCGGCTTCACCCTCTATCTGCAGATCCTGCGCCGCGAGGACGGTGTGCTCATCGGAGCCTTTCGCAACCCGCAGATCAACACACGCGGCGGTTCTTCCCGGTTCCATGTCGAACACAAGGGCACGACAGTTCGTTTTCTGGAACGAAACGACGGCCAGCAGGGCATCATTCACGAAGCAACGCTCGAGCAGAACCCTGAGCGCCTGAAACTGATGTGGCCGCAATTCCGTCGCGAGCTCGAACTCACGCGCGCAACACCAACGCAAGCCGCGAGCTACTTCCCGCGTCCGCAAGGCAGCGAATACAAATACAAAGCACCAGATCAGTCTGACGACGGCTGGCAAAGCGCACATGCCGACGCTACCGGTCTCGACGAGGGTGCCCTCACTCCCCTTGTCCGCCAGATCGCACAATACCAACCCTCGGATCGCCAGCCAAACCTGATCCATTCGCTTCTCGTCGCTCACAAGGGCCGCCTTGTGCTCGAGGAATACTTCTTCGGCCACGATCGAAACACGCTTCACGACATGCGCTCGGCCAGCAAGACATTCGCGTCCGTTCTTTTGGGCTCGGAAATCTATCGCGGCACAAAAATATCGCCGACTTCGCGCATCGTGGATCTGATGAAATCGCGCGGTCCGGTCGCCAGCAAGTCAGACATGAAGGGCCGCATCACGCTCGCACACCTGATGACGCACACTTCCGGCCTCGCCTGCGACGACAATGACGAAAAGTCTCCCGGCGGCGAGGAACAGTTGCAGACGCAGACTGGCGAGTCCGACTGGTGGAAATTCACGCTCGACCTGCCCATGCGGCATGAGCCAGGCACGCGCTACGCTTATTGCTCGGCCGGCATGAACCTCGTCGGCGGCGCGCTGAAGCAGGTCTCCGGCATGTCGTTGCCTGAACTGTTTGACCGCGAGGTCGCGCGTCCGCTGCAGTTTGGTCCCTACGCCTGGAATCTGGCACCTAACGGCGAGGGCTATCTCGGCGGCGGCGCCAGGCTGCGCCCGCGAGACCTGCTGAAGATTGGCCAGACATATCTCAATGGCGGTGTCTGGAATGGTCGCCGGATCGTGAGCTCGGAATGGATCAAGTCATCCACTGTGCCCGTCGTGGAGGTAAATGAAACAACCACCGGCCTCACTAGCGAAGACTTCGCGAATGTCTACACGGGCGGCGCCGACGCCCTCGCCTGGCACAGCTTCCCCATCACCGCCGGCGGCCGCACGTATCGCGAATACGAAGCCGCGGGCAACGGCGGCCAGCTCCTGATCGTCATCCCCGAACTCGACCTCGCCCTCGTCATGACCGGCGGCAACTACGGCCAAGGCGCCATCTGGACCAAATGGCGCGACCAGTTCGTCGCAAGCGCCATCATCCCGGCAATAACGAAGTAAGCGCTTGTCCACTCAATCACATAAATTTCATTGTCATGGTCCGCCTTCGCTACAGCTGTCCGGTTCAGTTTGGCTCATGGCAAGACACGTAATGGGCTGCCTGTAATCTATTGCATGAAGTGATTGCAGGACTTCGACCTCCCCTAACTCGTCATGGCAGGGCTTGTCCCTGCCA
>JBEBHP010000024.1:0-49616 GCA_040080835.1 Micropepsaceae bacterium
CGCGACGCCCAGATTTCCTGGCACCTCGCCCGGTTTGTCGAGATGGTGCGCGGCCTGCCTTCCGATCCCATTGTGGTCCGGCAGAACTGGCTGCGCGCCTATGACTGGGCAACCCAGGGCGGGGCGCAGGTCCTCAACGCCATGGCGGCCGACGACGATCCGTTCGCCAAGGTCGGCAAGACCAATATCGCCGTCGAGGTGCTGTCCGTCGTCCGCGCCAGCCCGACGAGCTTCAACCTGCGCTGGCGCGAGTCCACCTACATGTCGGGCACGCTCACCCATGTCGAACGATTTACCGGCGTTGCGACCATCGTGATCGACCCGCCTTCAACGCCCGAGCGGCTCTCCAAGAACCCGCTTGGCCTTTACGTTCACGCCTTCACCTGGTCCAGGGATCTCCAACAATGACACGCACACATCTTTTCGCCGCGAGCCTCGCTGCGATCATCCTCGCAATGCCCGCAACCGCGCAGCAGAGCCGGAGCGATCTTGCCGCCACCAACCGCGCTGCGCTGCAAAAACCGAGCGACGCTTCGCTCGTCGGCGCCCTGCACGAGTTCGCTTATGAGCGCGGCGCGCTCTATGCGATCCAGGCCTCACCCCAGCGCATCACCGACATCGCGCTTGAACAGGGCGAAACCCTGCTCTCGGTGTCGGCTGGCGACACGACCCGCTGGATCGTCGGCGACGCCCGTTCAGGCACGGGACCCGCGACGCAGGCCCATGTTCTGGTCAAGCCGAACGCACCAAGCCTTGCGACCAACCTCGTCATCATGACTGACAGACGTGTCTATCATGTGGAACTCAAGAGCGTCGCAGGCCCCGCCATGGCGGCTGTCTCATGGCGCTATCCCGCCGATCTTATCCTGCAGAACCAGCTGCCGCCCCAGGCGCTTGCACCACCCTCACCGCCGCCGTTCACGCCGGAAGCGCTCAACCTCCGCTACCGGATCAGCGGCGCGAAGCCCGACTGGCGTCCGCTCGCCGCCTTCGACGACGGCCAGCAGGTGTTCATCGAAATGCCTGAACGCATTCACACGATGGAAGCCCCGCCGCTGTTCGTCATCGGCGATCAGGGCGCGGAACTCGTGAACTATCGGGTCCAGGGCAATTACTACGTCGTAGACCGCCTGTTCGCCAAAGCCGAACTTCGGCTCGGATCCGGCTGGGGCGCCAAGGTTGTTACCATCGAGCGCCAGACGCCGATCTCCGCAACCCGCGCCGCGAACACGACAGGAGCCCGCAATGGCTGACGGTCTCCCGCCCACTCCGCCACCCCACGACGGTCCGGCGGATCCCCCGCAGGGGGGCGGCCAGCCGCCGCCGCTTTCGTCCATCCGCGTCAAAGGTCCCGGCGCTAAGGGACTCAACAAGCCCGCGATACTTGTAGCTGGAGGCGGCGGCCTCGCGCTGGTCCTCGTCCTCGCGTCAGGCGGGTTCGCGAACGATGGCTCGAAAAACCCGGCCGAAGCCCGGCCCATGATGTCGGACCCTGCCCGGCCCGAGATGGCCAAGAGCGCCATCCGCAACCTGCCCGCCACCTATGAGGAAGCCGCCATCGCACAGGCGGCGACCCAGCCGGCCAGCCCGCCGCTGCTGGGTCCGCCCATGGCTGGCGACATCGCAGCGTTCGCACCGGACCAGGCGCAATACAGTCAACCAGACCCTTCCTGGTCCAGCTCTCCCAGCGGATATGCCGAAGCGCCTGGCCAACCCGATCCCGCCGAACAGGAGGCTCAGCTCGCCGATCGCTCCTCGGTCTTCTTCGAATTGCGACAGGCTCAGGCCGCAACACCAACAGCAGGCGCCGCAACACCCGCGCCTCAAAGCCCGCTCACGGCGCTGCGCGCACCACAAGACGATCCGCAGACCGCTACCCGATCCACGACCCCGAAGAATGCTCTCCATCCCGGCGCCGTCATCCCCGCCAGCCTGATAACAGCCATCAACTCCGAAGCCCCCGGCCCGGTGATCGCCCAGGTGACGCAGGCAATCTATGACAGCGCCACGGGCCGCACCCTGCTTATTCCTCAGGGAGCCAAGCTGATCGGCGACTACAAATCCTCGGCCAAATACGGCCAGAGCCGCGTCGCCATCGTGTGGTCGCGCCTCATCATGCCCAATGGCGACGAGATCCCGCTCGATGAAGCCGCCGTCGATCCTTCAGGGGCCGCCGGGGTCAAAGGCGACGTCGACAACCATTGGGGCGAGGTGTTCGGCGCCGCCGCACTCGGCACGCTGATCAATATCGGCGTCGCTGCAACCGAGGACCAGCCCGGGATCACCTTCGGAGGCGTCGGCATCGCCTCGAACTACGACCCCGTCCAGGACGCCCTCCGCGACGGCGTCCAGCGGGGCGCGGCCATCGTCACCAACCGGGTCGTTGACCGAAGCCTGGCGATCCCGCCAACCATCAAGGTCGAGGCAGGGACGCGGATTTCTGTGATTGTGACCCGAGGTACAAAGTTCTGATGTGCTTGGAGTAGCAAGTGCAAGGGATCAGCGCGGCGGGCGCACAGAACGAAGCGAAGGACTCTTGGGAAGCCGCGCCCGTACGCCCGCGAGGGCGAAGCCCTTAGCCCGCGTCAGTGATCGTCACCCCGGATGGACCGAGGCGCTTCGCGGCTCGGTCTCACAGCGACATGGCGCGCCAGGACGCTCGAACTAGCCCAACAAAATTCTCGCAAAATCCAACACTCTATCGCGAGGGTGGACTAATATAATCATACTTCTTGCTTTTTAGTCCGCCATCTTTTAGAAAAGACCCAATAAGAATCAAAGGGCTGATACGAATGGCGGAAGAAAAGCAAACACTTGAAACTGATCTAGTCCAGCTGGCGCGGCTGTCGTTGGGTGGCCGGTCACAAGACGTACAGGCGCTTCTACACCGGTTCGCGAAAAAGCGGCGCGAGTCGAATCCCGATCTCTCCAAAGCGCTCACCGAGATTCTGAGGCAAGCGCCAAGCCATGCGTCACCTTTGCGCCGACAGGCGGATGTAGCCGTTCCGGTAGATGTGGATTCGCGTTTCCACCTTCTTCGAATTGAACAAGAACCGGCTCTCGAGGACGAGCCGATCTTCGGGCCGACTGTCGCGCCGAGCCTGGCACTTCTCGTTGATGAGCGAAAAAACCTGAAAGCGCTTCACAGCGCGGGATTGGAGCCGACACGAACGGCCCTGTTCACCGGCCCACCAGGCGTTGGCAAAACGCTGGCCGCTCGTTGGCTGGCGCGGGCCCTGAAGCGGCCCTTGCTGATTCTCGACTTGGCAGCAGTGATGAGCAGCTATCTGGGCCGCACCGGAACGAACCTGCGGCACGTGCTGGGCTACGCAAAATCGATCGACTGCGTTCTCCTTCTCGATGAGTTGGATGCGATCGCAAAGCGACGAGATGACCGTGGCGAGATAGGTGAGCTTAAGCGGCTCGTGACGGTCTTGATCCAGCAGCTCGATGACTGGCCTTCTACAGGGCTGCTCGTTGCCGCGACTAATCACCCGGATCTTCTCGACCCGGCGATTTGGCGGCGCTTCGAGTCAAGGGTCGAGTTTCCGCTGCCGAACGAGGAGTCGGCGGCGGCTTATATCCGCTCTGCCCTTCGCGGAAAAATGGAGCACGCTGAAGAATGGGCCAGCATCCTTGCGGTCGCGATGCAAGGAAGCTCGTTCAGCGATATTGAGCGCGGCGTAAAAGCGGCGCGGCGCGCTGCTGCGCTCAATGGCAAGAACTTGGCTGACCACCTCGGCGATCTCGTCAACACGTCGAGCCTCAGTAAGCAGGACCGGATAAAGGTGGCGTCGGTGTTGGTCGACAAAGGATTGGTATCGCAGCGAAAGGCGCACGATCTGACCGGCGTGTCGCGCGATACCATTCGGGGGCGATCTTCGACGCGAAGCGTCCGGAAAAAGCGGAGCGATAAATGAGCAAGCGGAACTTCCTGCTTGGCAAGGGCGAGCGTCTCACTGAGGACATTGTCGTCCGCTCAGGCGGCGCTCCGAAGGCAGCGCCGTACACATTCGCCGAAGCGCGCGCCCGTCTTGTGCCGAAGCTGGTTTCCGCCCTCAAAGCTATTGAAGCGCTACCGGATGATGCGTGCCCGCAAGATCAAGCCGTTGTGGCTCTCACGCTCAACCCGGAATACATCGCGAAGTCCTACTTTCCCCACGACCTTCTGAAAGCTGCCGGCATCACGTCGGTCGGAAGCCGCCCGCTTCGGATGACACCGGAGAAACGCTCACGCGATCGCGCGCCCGAGTCAGCGATTACAACTGAGCTGTTTGTCATGGGGCCGCGCGACTCGTTTCGCCACCTGAGCGATCAGCTGCCGAACCTGATCGAGGGAACGCCGGTCGCAAGAGATCTTATCACCCTTGAAGATATCACCGCGCCCTCCGTCAGCGCGAAGATCAAGGGGCCGCTTCCGGCGAGAGGAAAGCGAGCTTTCGAAATCGTCCTGCACACGGACCAACTCCTCGGGGAAAACTATCTTATCGAGGAATTCAGGAAATATATCCGGAAGCTCGGCGTTGAGACTAGCTTCGATCGCCGCTTCTACGCTGGCGGGCTTTGCTTCCTGGAGCTGGATGCTCCCGCAGAACTCGCGGCAAACATCGCCACGTTTTCGGTTGTCCGCGCGCTTCGCGAGATGCCGCGCCTGCGCATCCTCCGCCCGACGATCCGCTCGTCGGGAGTCCCGGCCCAGGCGCTTCAGCTGCCGACGGTCGGTCCACTCGACACAAAGACAAAAGTCGCCGTGTTCGATGGCGGCTTGCCCGCCAATCACGCACTCACGCAGTGGGCTACAGCCATCGATGCGCCCGGCGTCGGTGCATCTCACCCAGTCTTCCTCACCCACGGCGTAGGTGTGACGTCCGCATTGCTCTTTGGCCACATCGATCCGAATGCGCCGGTCCCAAGGCCTTACACCAACGTCGATCACTACCGCGTTCTCGACACGGCTCCGGGACAAAACCCGCATGAGCTCTACGAGGTCCTCGACCGGATCGCCCGTGTGCTCGCATCCAAGAAGTACGATTTCGTGAATCTCAGCCTCGGCCCGCAGCTGCCGGTCGAAGATGACGATGTCCACGCGTGGACGGCGGTCCTCGATGACAGGCTGTCGCGGTCCGAAACGCTTGCTTCTGTTGCCGTAGGGAACGACGGCGAAGGCGACGCCGCTCTCGGGCTAAACCGGATTCAGGTACCGTCTGATTGCGTGAACGCTCTTGCTGTAGGCGCATGCGATACACCTGAAAATGACTGGCGCCGCGCTGCCTATAGCTCGGTAGGGCCGGGGCGCAGTCCCGGCCTGATGAAGCCCGACCTCGTCGAATTCGGCGGCTCGGTCGCCCGCCCGTTTCTCGTTGTCAGCGACGGGCCGACACCAATGCTGGACGGCACCGGAGGGACGTCCTTTGCCTCACCGGCCGTGCTGCGCCTCGGCACGGGCGTGCGCGCGCACTTCGGCGATAATCTGAGTCTGCTGGCGATCCGCTCGCTGCTGATCCACAGCACTGAGGACTCTGATCACCCGCGCGAAGAAGTTGGCTGGGGCCGCATCGCGCGTTCGCTCGACGAAATCGTGCTGACCGAGGACGACACCATCCGCGTGGTTTATCAAGGTACCGTCACCGCCAAGAAGTACATCCGTGCGCCTATTCCGGTTCCGTCCGTGGAGCTGACGGGCAACGTGAATATCACGGCGACGCTCTGCTATAAGTCACTTACCGATCCCCACCATCCGGGGAACTATACTCGCGCCGGCCTGGAGGTTACGTTCCGCCCTCACGATCAGAAATTCTCTCGCGGGGAAGATCAGATCCACCCCGATACCAAAGCCTTCTTCGGCGCTGCGACGGCAGGCTTGATGGAAGATGAGCGCCGGAGGGACGCGTGGAAGTGGGAGAATTGCCTGCACGCTGTGCGCCGGTTCAGGGGCACGAGCCTTCGCAATCCCTGCTTCGACATTCACTACAACGCTCGGCTCGAAGGCCGGGACTTCGCCCCGGACGCCCCGCTGCCTTATGCGCTCGTGGTCACTGTGCAATCCAAACAGATCGCTGACCTCTACGACCAGATCGTCCGCAAATACGCGACCCAGCTTGAGCCGCTCCGACCGAGCATCGACATTCCAGTCCGCACATAACGGCTAGCTGCTGACGGCGAACTTGGGAATAATGATCGAGGTTTTGGTGAGCGTGCTGACCGCGTGGATCAGCACGAAAACCTGATAGGACTGTGTGAAGGACTCGGCGATACACTCGTGCCGCAAGCCATTGCGATCCACGAGCGCGATCTGGCGCTTCCCGGACATTCGTCTCTTCCCAAGCGGGATCAATTCACCCAGCTCGTCATCCGGCGTTACAACGTCGGGCCAGTCGATCTCGCCGAAAATCTCGGTGAAACGGGTCGAGGCTACGTGACGGCGCAGCGTTGCGCGAAAGCCATCCCCCTCGACCAGCTCCGGCGGGTTGAAGACGACAACAGCGCAAGCGCGGGTATTGTGCGTCACATACCGGCGAACAGCCGAGTAGACCGACGCACCGTACTGCTTGCAAAGTTTGACGGGTGTGAGGATGCCGAACTCGTGCTCCTCGGCCTGCTTCGAGAAGCCGTCCAGCTGAAACAGAATCTCGGAGGCGAACACGTTGGCCTCGCGGGCGAACTGGTCGGCGAGCGCAGGCTCGATCGTTTGTTCGCAATCCTCGACAACCGCGTAGAGATCGCGCTGCCAGGGCATCACCGCGTGACCGGCTTCGTGCAGCCGGATGAAGGTCTGCCTTACGATCTTGATCGAGCGGTCAATGAAGATCATGCGCGACTTTGCGTCGAAGAGCCCGATGACCTTGCTCAGAGCGCGCTTTAGCGCGCCACTGGCCTGCCTGCGCATTTTCTGAACGAAGTTCTCGTTCAGGACGTCTTCCTTGACTTCGTGGACGTTGACGATCGCCATCACGTCGTCGATTGGCGTCGGGAATTTTCCAGCTGCGCCGCAAGCGCTCAAGACCCTTGCCGCCTCTCGGCGGACAAGGGCGTATTGCTGGGGCGTGAGCGTGCTGTCGTCTGGCCGCTTCAAGGCTTTCCCTTTTTGCTCCGCACGTAAGAGAGGAACTTCAGGAGTTCCGACTCTTCTTCCTTTGACAGGTTTTCGATCGCGAAGGTCGCGGCCTGTCCGTGCTTCTCGGAATCTTTCCTTGTCGCGGCGGGCGACACGTAACCTGCTCGCTCCATCAGCTTGGCGTAGGGAATTTGATAAACCATCGACAGCGCGTGCAGTACGTTTGGCGACGGTTTGTGAATCTTTCCGTTTTCAAGCTGGCTTAGGTAGGCGTTCGAGACAGACTTCTCGGTCGCCTCCTCGACGTCGCGCAGCGTGAGCGATGCTCCGAGACGCTGACTCTTGAGATACGCCCCCAGCGCCTCTGCCCGCTCCTTTGCAACTTCTTCTTCGCTCATAACTCACTCCTCGACGTGTGGATGCACACGTCCCCTCGCCCTTGAATCTAGGCCGCTTTGCTAAATTTATCAAGCGTGCATATTTCTTGCTTGATGCATTTAGCAAGCGTGCTATATTAAGCATTAAGGACGGCGGGGTTGGCCTGCACGCCTTACAAACATGAGGTATTTCGATGACTACGGAAGTTGAAGACGACGATCTTTCGGTGGCGGAAGCCATCCGGGAGGAAATCCACGATGAGATCGCGGATCTGGAAGAGTACGCCCGCCAGGGCAAGGAACCCCCGCACTGCCGGGGCTACCGGTTCAAGGTGAACGGTAACCCGCTCGTGGTGTCGGAGCGGTTCATCACCGGCCGGGAAGTCCTCGAACTCGCGGGCCTCCGCCCGCCGAAGGACTATACCCTGCGGGTGAAAGTCGCCGGCCAGAAGCCCGAGAAAGTCGGGCTCGATGAAAAGGTCGATCTCCGCAAGCCCGGTATCGAGAAGTTCAAGGCGCTCCCGCGCGACCAGACGGAGGGCTGACATGAAACGGCAGTTTGAACTCCTTCCGGAGGACGAGCAGTTCCTCAAAGAGTACGGCCTGCCGTGGGAAACAGTTGTGGACGGCTCCCAATGGGTGTTGATCCACGACCTCTCCACGCACGAAGGATACAACCACGCGAAAGTCACGGCGGCGATCCGGATCGAAACCGGCTACCCGAATACGCGGCTTGATATGGTGTACTTTTTCCCGGCGCTCGCCCGGAAAGATGGCCGGGCGATCGGTGCAACCGACTCGAACCAGCAAATCGACGGCAAGACCTATCAACGCTGGTCGCGTCACCGCACTGACGCGAACCCGTGGAAGCCGGGGCACGACAACCTCGGAACCCACATCTTCCTGATCGAAGACTGGCTGCAACGCGAGTTCGAGAAATGACCCCGGTCTCGCTCACGATGATGGACCTGCAGCGCAGCCAGCTGCAGGCCCATCTCTTTCCCGGCGACGGCAACGAGGCTGCCGCTATCGGCCTTTGCGCGCGCAGAGCTGGCGATCTTCGCCATCGCCTTCTGCTCCGCGAAGTTCATCCAGTCCCCTATAACCAGTGCGCGGTGCGCACGCCCGTCAGCCTAACCTGGTCGACCGACATTCTGGCGCCGCTGATCGAGCGCGCCGAAGCCGAGGGGCTATCGATCATCAAGTTTCACAGCCATCCGAACGGCTACCGGTCGTTTTCCGGTGCCGATGATGCGAGTGATGGTGACCTGTTCCCGCTTCTTCACGGCGCGGTCGAAAAGGACGTGCCGCACGCCAGCGTGGTCATGCTTCCGAGCGGCGAAATGTTCGGGCGTAGCTGGTGGGGCGGCGCGTTTGAGCCGCTCCTCATGATCAACGTCATCGGCGATGACCTTCAGTTCTGGCCTGCCCCGCCAAAAAGCGGCTCCAAGGTCGAGTTCATGACTTCCACGGCGCAGATTTTTGACGAAGGAACGATCCAGCGTCTTCGCGGTCTGTGGGTGGCCGTAATTGGCTGCTCGGGCACCGGGAGCCCGGTGATCGAGCAGCTCTTTCGCCTTGGCGTTGGCGTCATCGTCATTGTTGACGACGACAAGGCAGAGCACCGCAACCTGAACCGCATCATCAATTCTACGACGAAGGACGCGGACGAGCGCCGCCTCAAGGTCGATCTGATCGGCGACGCAATCAATCGGGCGGGCCTCGGCACAACGGTGATCCGCGTGCCCCGCAATCTCTGGAATCCCGAAACCGTGCGCGCGGTCGGCCAGTGCGATATCGTCATCGGCTGCATGGACACTGTTGATGGCCGCTTCCTGCTCAACTTGCTCTCGACCTATTATCTGCAGCCCTATGTCGACATTGGCGTTCGCCTCGATGCGGTTCCAGATGGTCCGGACAAGGGCCGCATCCGGGAAGTCTGCGGCAGCGTTCACTACCTCCAGCCGGGCAAGTCGAGCTTGCTGACGCGCGGTCTGTTCACGCTGGATGACGTCGCCGCAGCCGGGCTGCGGCGGAGAGACCCCGCTGCGCACAACCGGCAAGCCAAGGAAGGCTACATCAAGGGCGTGGCTGGCCATCGCCCCGCTGTCATCAGCGTTAATATGTTCGCCGCTTCCCTGGCCGTTACCGAACTGCTGGCGCGGCTTCACCCGTTTCGTGAAGAGCCCAATGGCGCTCATGCTACGACCACATTCAGCTTCGCCAGCATGGAGTTGATGAACGAGGCCGAAGAGGGTTCTTGTCCGGTCATGAGTTCTCATGTCGGCAAAGGAGACGTGCGGCCCCTGCTGCGCCTGCCCGAACTTGGCGGAGGTGCGTGATGTTCAGATGGATAAAGAGGATCTGGTCGTGGGCGTTCGGGCCGAGGGCCCAGAAAAAGCAGCAACTGTTCTCCACCGTCCTGGTCGAGGACAACCTGCCTGCGGGTCTCGAACCATACACGCTGTACGTTGTCAGCGATGACGGCTTCCTTGAACAAGCTGCCATGGTCTGTCCGTGCGGTTGCAACCGAGTCCTTCAAATGAACCTGCTGACCGATGAAAGACCGTGCTGGACCCTCACGCAGCATGACGATGGGACCGCAAGCCTGTACCCGTCAGTGTGGCGCAAGAAAGACTGCGGATCACACTTCTGGTTTAGGCACGGCACCGTGCAATGGTGCTGATCTGAGACCAACCCGTTGGCAGCTAGCATGCAATCATGGCTCGATAAAATCCGACTAAGCGATCATCATCCGTCAAGGCGAAGACCTGCCGCCGCGGGGCTTCGGGCGTCCGGCGCCTAGAGCGCGGCCGACAGGCGAGGCCCACCTTCAGCTGCTGCGTATCGCTGCGGGCGATCGCCGCGATCAATGCGACGCCGCGAGCTCCTCGTTTGCACGGGAAGGCACCTGCCGGCCCACTGCATCTGGAAGCAATTTGATTTTGACGTGGGCGCGGGCGGGCACGCGCGGCACCGAAAGGTAGCTAGATTGCGAGTCTACTCGCTGCCTTCGCTTCTGACATCAGCCGAAAGCAGCGTGCAGCATCGCCGGCAGAAGTCTGTCGAGTTCAGACCCCACTTCCTTTTGACGCCGTTCGATCTCCACATTCTTGCGATGCAGTGATGCAAACCAAGCCTGCGCATCGAGCGATGGAAGAGGCACCAAGATTTTCTCAAGCGCCTTCAGGCCCAAGGTGCGGTTGCGGCCCGCGCCTCCTGGTGAAGCCGCGCCGAGTTGATGGAGCCCTTCCGCCGTCATAAAATGAAACTGAAGAAAATCTGACGACGTTAATTCAGGATCTGGAACGCAAGTTAGAAAACGATGCGATCCCACTCTTCCGTGATCATTCGATGTTGCTACTGCCACGGCGCCTTCCCAGGCGAAGACAATGTTGAAAATTAGGTCATCACGATGAACTTCGAACAGCCGCTTGTTCCCAACTTCGACTCCTTGAAGGGCTGGCTTATGAAAAGTGCCTTTTCCAAACGACCTTATACCTAGCTCAGAATAGACGCCGTCGGGCTCTACGAGGATTGGCCGTCGAACCAGCGGTGCTGCTTCATCCATGCGTCTTCGCGGCGCGCCAGCGGTAATTTTCGAATAGGCCGACGTTAACATCGCCATCAGGTTGGTGCGGGTTGCTTGAGCGAACTGGCGCGAAGCAGCCAGGCGCACCGAGGTCGCATCAAGTTGGACGATGGTACGTTGCTGTTCGCTCAACGCGGGAAGGGAAACAAGGTGGTCCAGCAAGCGTCGAGAGGGCAGTCTTTCTCGTCGAGCGCCAATTCCTTTGCCACCGGTTGCGAGCTGTCTCCAGACTTTCGGTTGGCGGAAGTACCAACCCAAGAACGCTGGCTCCAACCTTGTCCGGTCAACATCGAACGTCGGGAACTCGTTCGACACGTAGTATCCATCGACTTCAGAGGTTACCAGCGCGAAGGCCCCTTCGAAGGACTTCAACCGACTGTAGATAAACTGATCCTTCTTGATCCTGAATAGATTTGTCGCGGCAATCTCTTGCCCGGAGACCGCCGGACGCTGGATCATGCCTCGGCCAAATCCGTAGACGCCCGCAATCGGGTATTGGGTTTCCGGATCCACCACATGCGGGTCCGACTTTTCAACAAGCAATTCACGCAGAGGTACCAAACCCGGCGCGGACATGATCAAGCCCGCTCCAGCAGGGCTCTGATCTCACTTAACGCCGATAGAACCTGGCTTTCCTTTTCGATGGCGCTCTCAAGAATTTCCTTTGGCTCGCGGTGATCCACGGCCTCTGTTGCGTGAGGATTCTTAATGTCGAGATCCACCGAGACCACTCGACCTTGTTCATCACGAACGACCAAGTCGGAGCCCATAACTTTCCACGCGCGCGGGCCTTCCTTCCGCTTCGTCCACCACGCCCTGCTCTCGGAGAACTCAGCGAATTGCAGCGGGAACGTTTTGGAGTATTTCCGCCTGCCCTCAGGCAGCGGCTGCTCCCAGTACCAAATTGCTTCCGTTGGTCCTGACGTGTCGAAGAACAAAATGTTGGTAGGAATATCCGTGTAAGGTGAGAACGTCCCCTCTGGCAGCCGCACAATCGTATGCAGATTGAACTGCTCCAGAAGGTCGGCCTTGATGCGCGCCGCAATGCCGTCTCCGAACAAAATGCCATGCGGCACCACAACGGCCGCCCGCCCTGCTCCGTTTCTCTTTAACCGCCGCATGATGAGCTGAAGAAACAGCAGCGCTGTCTCCGACGTGCGCCGGTCTTCCGGGAAGTTGGACAGAATGCCGGTTTCCTCTTCACCGCCAAAAGGCGGGTTAGTGAGGATCACCTCGACGCGATCCTTCTCGCCGATTTCGGTCAGCTTGAAGCGCAACGCGTTGCCGAACTCGATATCCGGCGCCTCCATCCCGTGAAGGAGAAGATTCATCTGCGCCAGCAGGAATGGCAGGGAAGAGTCTTCGCCGCCGCGTAAGGTCTTACGCTGCAGGACCTCCCGCTTCGCGACTGTGTCCGCCTGCGGCTTCATGAAGTCGAAGGCAGCCGCGAGAAATCCGCCTGTTCCACAGGCAGGATCAAGAACTGTCTCGCCGAGCTTCGGCGCCATCACCTCCACCATGAACCGGACGACCGGACGCGGCGTGTAGAACTCGCCATTCTGACCGGCGGCATCTCGCATTTCCCGGAGGAGTGTCTCGTACATCCGACCAAGCGTCTGAATGTCCTCGGTGCTGTCGAAGTGAATGTCGTTCACAAGGTTGATGACATCGCGCAGGACGTAGCCGGATGTGGCGTAGTTGCGCAGGTCACGAAACACAGCTGAGACGACATCGCGGCGCTGACGCCCCTCGCCATTGCCGCGCAGCGTCCGAAGGTAAGCAAAGAGGCCCTGCCCCTCCGTCCCATCCACTCGGGTCGCGCGCTCCCCATTGATGAAGCTCATCAGGTCCGGGCCTGTGATGCCGGCAGAATCCGCCGCCCAGTCACGCCAGCGATAGGGTGCGTCGATCAGCGGCCGGTATTTCTTGCGGGCAAGGACGGCTTCATCCTCGTGGATACGTTCCATGTCGTCCACGAACTTCAGGAACATCAGCCAGGTCAGCGTCGGCAGCCGCGTCAGATCAGTCTTCAGCTCACGATCTTTCCGCATCTTGTTGCGGGCCGACTTGATGACGCTGTCGAGCCGCTGCGCGGTAGTCTTTGGCGCTGCAGTCTTCGCAGCCCTGGGACTGGCGCCCACGGCTTTCACCTTGGTCTTCGCTTCACGGGCCATTCAAACTTGTTTCCTATGCGGCGTAGAGCAAGCCGGACATCTCGTTGACCGCATCTCTCAGCTGTTCGGGGCCGCCGAATCGGCGCGCGATCTCGCTCGGGTTGCCGAATACGGTGAGTGGCGGGACTTTCAAGATGGCAGGCAACGCAAACTGGGCCGCCCCGTAGTCCGCGTACTTCTCAAGAAGAGCCTCAAGCACGCCCCGCGCCTCTGCGCCATACTGGTCAAAAAAGTCGGTCCGGTCACGCTTGAGACGGTCGGCGCGTTCCCGCCGGGTGCGCAACGGAGCGTTCCACGCAAGATGGCACAGTAGATCGAACGGATCGTCGTCGCCGCGGCCGAGTTCGCCGGAGAGAGTTTCAAGATCGATCCCACGCTCCGACAGCGCCTCGATCACGGCTGCCCGTTTATCGGCATCGAGCCAGTCCGCCCGGAAGCTGGCAGCGGTGGGATACAGCGTGCGAACCTTTTCGCCCGTCCAGTCCGTCAGCTTGCGGCAGGTCAGGCGTTTGCCGTCGGTATCTAGGTCATAGACCAGATGAGCGACGATCTCGACGCTACCACCATCGACGTAGAATTTTCGCGGCTCGCCCTGGGCCTCACCGGGCGGAAGAGCCTGCGGGCTGTCCTGTTCTGCTTCGTCCGGCGGCTCAGGCGAGGACGTCTCTTCGGTCTCCGTCGTGACGACATGGCCCTCGGCGTCGATTTCGGTGACTGTCTCGACACTCGGCTCGCCATCGAAATCCGTGTCAGCGAACTTCTCTGTCGCTGTGCCGGTATAGTCGATGATGTTGAAGAACAGCTTGCCGTAGTCTTCGCGAAGGCGCGTGCCGCGTCCGATGATCTGCTTGAATTCGGACATCGATCCGACCACCCGGGCCAGCACGACATTTCTGCAGGTTGGCGCATCCACGCCGGTGGTCAGAAGCTGCGACGTCGTCAGGATTGCCGGCACACGGGTCTCTACATCCTGGAAGGCGCCGAGCTTGCCCTTGCCGATATCACCTTCGTCGGCGGTGACGCGGCAGACATAGTCCGGATATCGGGCGACAAGGTCGGCGTTCAGGTTCGCGATTGCACGGCGCATTTCGCTGGCGTGCTCCTGATCGACGCAGAAGACGATCGTCTTCGCAAAGCAATCTGTCTCGGAGAGGAAGTGCGTCAGATGTCGCGCGATGGCTTCGGTCCGCGCCCGCAGCGCCACGACACGTTCGAAGTCTTTGGTATGATACTCGTCGTCAGGCACTTCCCGGCCGAAGCGGTCCAGCTCGCCTTTTGTCGGTCGCCAACCGGCAGCGTCGAAGTCCGTGACCACGCGATGAACGCGATAAGGCGCCAGAAATCCGTCCGCGATGCCCTGAGCCAGCGAGTAGGTGTAGAGCGGCGCTCCGAAGTAAGCGTAAGTGTCTCGGTTGTCGTCACGCAGCGGTGTCGCGGTCATGCCGATCTGATAGGCGGGCTGGAAGTAGTCGAGGATCTCCCGCCAGGAACTGTCTGCCCGCGCGCTTCCCCGGTGGCACTCGTCGACGATGATGAGATCGAAGAAGTCCGGTGCGAACTCGCGATAGAGACCGGGCCGACGATCGTCGCTGGCGATGGCCTGATAGATCGCAAAATACATATCGCGCGCATGGCTGACGACACCGTTCTCGATCTTGTGTCGGGCGTCGCCGAATGGCGCAAATGTCTTGGCCATTGGGTCATCGACCAGGATATTGCGATCGGCGAGGAACAGGATCTTCGGCTTTCGGAAGTCGCCGCGCTTGTTCCAGGCCGCCGTCCAGAGCCGCCAAGCGATCTGGAACGCCACGGCCGTCTTACCGGCGCCGGTGCAGAGCGTCAGAAGAACCCTGCGCTCGCCCGTCACGATGGCCTGCAGGGTCCGGTTGACGGCAATTTCCTGATAATAGCGCAGCGGCCGGGCCGGATCAGGAAATCCCGGAACAAGGAGCCGCTCCGCTGCTGACTCGTCCGTCAGCCCCAAACCTGTGCGCTGACGCTGCCAGAGTTCGGCTGGCGTTGGAAAATCCCCTCGTAGAATCTCTCTTCCGGTGAAGAAGTCGAACTCGATGATCTCGGCACCGTTAGTCGCGAAGGCAAACTTGAGACCGAGAATTTCGGCGTAATCCTTGGCCTGCTGCAGACCGTCGCTAGCCGACTTGTACGCGGCCTTCGCCTCCACGACGGCGATCGGATAGTCCGGCCGATGTCGAAGGATGTAATCGGCGCGTTTCTGCTTACCGCGCCTCGCCCTGCCGCCGACGAAGAGCACGCGTCCATCCGTGAACGTCCGCTGTTCATTGATCGCATGCGGCGCATTTTCCCAGCCGGCGTTTTGCAGGCGAGGCACCACGAACTTGCGGCAAGTGTCAGCTTCCGTCGCCAATATGCCTCCCTCGGGTCAAGAGTCTTGCGCCAGGCAGGACACGCAGCCGGTAGGTGTCTTACATTGGTGGGCGATTCAACGCGAGTATCGGATTCAACCGGATCGCCCAGCGACCAGATGAGGGCAACCCCGCCTCAGCGATCGTCACCCGAAGGGTGAAGATCCGCCTTGGGGCGCGGCTTCGGGCGCGCAGCGCCTAGAGTGCGGACCGAAGGCGAGGCCCGCCCTTCGTCCCTCAAACCCCATTCGAAAATCATCCGCGAAGCTCTACGCCTGTGCGTCGGCACTTCTCGACAACTGCCGACGTTTCGCACCAGCCAGGGTGCTCAACCTTCGGCCAACCTTCCGTACGCTGCTCGTTGCATCGAGATACGTCTTCGAAAAAAAACGCTATTTTCCGTAAGGTATTCAGTCTCTCAGCCACACTTCCGCCAACCGTTTTGCATGTTTTCTTAACAACATTTCTTGCATATTGGCCCCTCACGCACTAGGTTCACCGACGAAGGAGCGTGCGATGTCAGCGCTTGACGACCTCAAGAAACGCCTCCGGCCTGGACAGGCCTACCGCCGCAAGGATCTCGCGCAGTGGTCGAACGCTGTCGATCGCCACCTCCAGCAGCTGCTTGAAGAGGGTCGGCTCAAGAAGGTTTCGGGCGGGGTCTACATGGCGCCGCGAAAGACACGTTTCGGCGCTGCGCCCGCAGCGCCTGAAGAACTGGTCGGCTCCTTCCTGCACGATGACCGGTTCCTGCTGGTGTCGCCCAACGCCTACAATGGCCTGGGCGTGGGAACGACGCAGCTCTACAACACGCCTGTCGTCTACAATCATAAGCGACACGGCGAGTTCGAGCTCAACGGACGCGCTTATGACTTTCGCCGCCGCGCATCGTTTCCAAAGAGCGTCAGCGAGGAGTTCCTGCTCGTCGACCTGCTGCACAACCTGAACAGGCTGGCGGAAGACCAGGGCGCCGTCCGCGAGCGGGCGCTGGCGCGCGCCAGGCAGATGGATCGCAAACGCCTGACCAAGGCAGTCTACGAATACGACTCGGCGCGAGTTCGCAAACTTCTGGAACCTCTCTTCAAGGGCGATGAAGCGAGACAAGCTGCATGAACTTCCTCCACGAGCAATCCGACTTCGGCGACCTGCTCGCGGTTGTCGGCGACACCCTAAAAATAGATCCAGGGCTCGTGGAGAAGGACTACTGGCTCATGCATACCCTCTGGGGCCTGCAACAGCTCGGCTACAGCTTCGAACTGAAGGGCGGCACGTCGCTCTCAAAAGGCTTCGGCCTCATCCACCGGTTCTCGGAGGACATCGATATCCATATTGATCCTCCCGAAGGTCTTCTGGTCGGCGCCAATCACAACAAGCCGCAGCACGTCGCGGCGCGCGTCGCCTTCTACGATGACCTGGCCGCCAAGATCAAAATCGCCGGCATAGCAAAAGTCGAACGCGACGCTGCCTTTGATGACGCCAAGGGACGCAGCGGCGGCATCCGCCTCGTCTACAATCCATCCAAAGCCACCCCAGCTGGCGTCAAGGAGGGCGTGCTGCTGGAAGCAGGCTTTGACCAGGTCGCGCCGAACCGCGCGTGCAACATCTCGTCCTGGGCCTATGACCACGCCATTGCGAGCGGCGTCAAAAAACTTACCGACAACCGCGCCTTGAACGTCGCCTGCTATGAGCCAGGCTATACGCTCGTCGAAAAGCTACAGACGGTCTCGACGAAATACCGGCAGCAGCAGGAAGCCGGCGGCATGCCGACAAATTTCATGCGGCACTACTACGACATCCATTGCCTTCTCGCAGACCCGACCGTTCAGGCATTCATCGGAACGGACGCCTATCACAAGCACAAGGACGATCGCTTTCGGCCACAGGACGACAAGGACATCACCCGGAACGAGGCTTTCATCCTGAGTGACCCTGCGGCGCGCAAGATCTACGCCGCCGAGTATGTCTCGACATCCGCCCTCTACTATAATGGCCAACCGCCATTCACTGACCTCCTCACGCGGATCAAGAAAAACGCCGCGCGCCTGTGATCAGGCATCGATCCTAAAGATCAAGCCTGCACAATCCGGCCGAGGCAAGCTGACTGCTCCAAAGATAGATTTCGGCGTAGAGAAGTGCCGCTCAGTTGGCGCACGGAAAGACAAGCGAGAACACAGCGCCGGCGCCAGGGTTGTCGGTTACGGTAACATTGCCGCCGTGCGCTTTCATGATTGCGATAACGATGGCGAGCCCGAGTCCGGCCCCGCCGGCCTTGGCGTTCTTACCTCGCCAGAAACGCTCGAAGATGCGTTCGCGATCGTCATGGCTGATGCCCGGACCCTGGTCGGCAACGCCGAGAACTCCGGAGCTCTCGACACGCACGACGATCTCCGTCTCTTCCGGCGAATGTACGAGCGCGTTTTCAATGAGATTTCTGAGCGCGTCCTCGATCGCATGCCTGTTACCTTTGACGGCAACTGGCCCGTCGGCGCCGAGCAGGGAAACCGGGCGATGCATAGCGATGGCCAAGGGCGCCATGGCGGCCACGACCGATTCGGCTGCCTCATTGAGATCGACGGTCCCGGAAACGTCGAGCGCGATCGCATCGAGCCGAGCGACCCGAAGCAGTTGCTCGACCAGACGGTTCATGCGCGCCACGTCGTCCTTCAGCTTGGCGATCTCTTCGCTCGGCGCCATGCTGTCGAGCGCCGCGGTCAGAATGGCGAGCGGCGTCCGCAACTCGTGCGCGGCATTGGCGGTGAAGGCGCGCTGCACGGCAAAGCCCTTGTCGAGCCGGTCAAGCGCCCTATTCATCGCGGCGACCAGGGGAGCGATCTCCGTTGGAATGTCCTGCTCCGGAAGTCGCACGGCAGTGGTGGATGGGCCAATCTCGGCCGCAATCTGTGAGGCGCGGGTGACCGGGGCCAGACCGCTGCGGATCGCCAACACGCCGGCAACCAGGGTGAGCACCACTATGACGGGAATGATCCAGGCAATATCGAATGCGAATTCATCAATCACGGACTCGACCATGGCATGGGCGCCACCGGCTTGGGCGACCGAGATCGAGAGCGGCCCCGCCGCGCTGTCCTCGGCGATACTGAGCCCGTAGTACTCCCCCGAAGACGGGCCATTCCCATTGAACCGGAACCAGCTGGGTTCATCGTTGGCCAGGGGCCAATCGGCGACGCGCGCGCCGAAGGTCTGCGGCTCGGCGGCGACCACCCGTCCGTCAGCGGTCCGGATCGCGAATGCATCCGCGCCGGCGGACGACGCATAGGCCGCAGCGAGAGACGGCGACAGATCGAGACGAGGAGCGCCTGTGTTGTCTAGAACCACGGCTCGCGCGAGATCGGAGGCGCGTTGATTCAACTCGCGGTCATTGAGAGCATCAGCGACATCGTAGGCGCGATAAACCAAGGCGCCGATGACGACGGCGGTGGCCACCAGATAGACGAGCGCTAGCCGCAGGGCGAGGCGGAGCTGGAGCGAACGGGACCAAGGCGCACGCATCACCTAATTTCCGCAAGAAGATAGCCTACGCCGCGAACGGTATGAATTTCGGCGCTGGCGCCGGCGTCCTGTAACTTGCGGCGCAGATGATGCACGTGCACCGGGATGGCGTTCGATTCGAGTTCGTCGTCGATGCCGTAGAGCTTCTCTTCCAGGACGGCCTTGGGGATGACACGCCCGAGCCGGCGCATCAAATGCTCGAGGATGGCGCTCTCGCGCCGCGGCAAGGAAAGCGAGGTCTCCCCAACGCAGACGTCGCGACCGATTGTGTCGAACACGATGTTCCCGGACTTGAGGAGGACGCCAAGCGCGCCACCCGGCCGTCGCAGAAGCGCCTTCGTGCGAGCAACGAGTTCGCTCATCGCGAACGGCTTGACCAGGTAGTCGTCAGCGCCAGTATCCAGGCCAAGAACACGGTCCTCGACCGCATCGCGCGCGGTGAGCACAAGGACAGGAACGCGATTGCCGCTGGCGCGCAGTTCGCTCAGCAAGCTTATCCCGTCACCATCCGGAAGGCCGAGATCTAGGATGGCGGCGTCGTAGCCCGTCACCGACAGGACATCCCGTGCGTCGGCGCAAAGACGCACCGCGTCGACAGCAAAGCCAGCCGCTTCAAGCCCATGCTTCAGAAGCTCCGCGATCCGCACTTCGTCTTCGACAATGAGTAGCCGCACAGATGCCTTTACCTGTTTCGCGCCGACCAGCGGCCGGGCTCCGCGAGCCATCGATTTCATCGTAGGAAGTTTAAGGCTATATTAGGCCGCCTCCTCGGTCATGACAAACTAAAGGAAGCCCTCGTCCCTAAAACTGCCTTAAACCAGCCATCGCAAACCTCAACAGGGTTGCTGGGGGCAGCAATTCAGGGAGCCGGCTGATGATCTTACTATCGAACCGATCGGTGTTGGGCTGTGCCCTGCGATCAATGGCGGCTGCAGCATGCCTTGCTGTCGTCCTGGCCGCCCCGGCGATTGCTCAGTCCAATAGGTGGCAAGATGTTGCTCAGGCGCTCGGCAAATCCGGGACAGAGATGCCCGGAGGCGTCTATCGCATCGGGCTACCGCGCAGCGACTTGAAGGTGACGCTCGATGGCGTCGTGCTGAAGCCTTCGCTAGCGCTTGGCTCCTGGCTGGGTTTTGCTCCGATGGGCAATCAGACCATGGTGATGGGTGACTTGGTTCTGACCGAAACTGAAATCAGTCCAGTGATGAAAAAGCTCGAACAGGGCAATATCCAGATCACCGCAATTCACAATCATCTGCTTCGTGCAAAGCCGGCCACTCTCTACATGCATATCTATGGGCAAGGAGACGCGGTGGCGCTCGCGCGAGCGCTGCACGACGCAATTGCCTTGAGCAAGACGCCGTTGACGGCGCCACCCGCCGCTGCGCCGAAGCTCGATCTCGACACGGCCGCTATCGATCGCTCGCTTGCCGGCGAAGGCAGGATCAACGGCGGCGTCTACCAGGTTAGCATTCCTCGCGCTGAACCGGTCACCGAAAGCGGAATGCCTGTCCCTGCTGCTCTTGGCTCCGCCATAGCGATAAACTTCCAGCCCACAGGCAAGGGCAAGGCCGCCATTACTGGCGATTTCGTTCTCACCGCAGCCGAGGTCAACCCTGTTCTGCGCGAATTGCGCGAGCATGGCATTGAGGTGACCGCGTTGCACAATCACATGCTCAACGATGAACCGCGTCTGTTTTTCATGCACTTCTGGGCGAACGACGATCTAGGAAAACTGCTCGACGGATTGCACGCGGCGCTCGCCCGGATTGCTTTGACCAAGTAGTACGAATTTTGGACGCGCGACCTGCAGGAACTCAACCAAGGATAGGAAAAACCGTGACCGCAGAAATCGACCGCCGCACTGCAATCGCAGTCGCCCTTACAGCCGGAGCAGCGCTGGCTACGGCCAGCTCCGCCATGGCGCAGCAGGCCGGAGCAGCGGCGCGCGCCAAAGGCTATCAGCCCAAGCCGCTGCCGTTCGATCCCAAGACGATACCGGGCCTCTCGGAAAAGCTACTCGTCAGCCACCACGACAACAATTATGTCGGCGCCGTGACACGGCTCGGCGCCATCGAGGCGGAGGTCGGCAAGCTCGATCCTGCAACTACCCCCGGCTTCATGTTCAACGGGTTGAAACGCGAGGAGCTGCTCGCGATGAACTCGATGATCCTGCACGAACTCTACTTCGCCTCGCTCGGCAAGGGCGGCAGCAAGCCCGGCGCTACGCTGGCGAAGCAGATCGAGACGGACTTCGGCAGCCAGCAGAAATGGCGCGATCAGTTTGTCGCAATGGGCAAGGCGCTCGGCGGCGGGTCGGGTTGGGTGCTGCTAAGCTGGTCGCCGCGCGCGGGCAAGCTGGTCAACCAGTGGGCCTTCGATCACACGATGACCATCGCCGACGGCCAGGCGCTGATCGCGCTCGATATGTATGAGCACGCCTACCACATGGACTTCGGCGCCAAAGCTGCCGCCTATGTCGATGCCTATATGGGCGCGCTGGATTGGGCCAACGCGGATCAGGTGCTCGCAAAGGCAGGCGCCAAACCAACCTGAAAGGAGGCTTCGCCATGAAAATCCTTCCCCTCATCGCTCTTGCTTTCGCGCTCGGCATCGCCTGCAGTCCTGTCGGACCGGCGGCATCCTCGGACGCACCCCCGGCGGCGCCGGACGAGGTTGTCGCTCCAGCTGGGCCTCAAGAAACCGGCCAACCCTCCGCAGGGTCTACGCAAATGAATTGGACACGCACATTCGATGAAGACGTCGCGGATGCACCTCCACCCGGCTTCCTATTCGGCCGCACGGGCGGCGGCCGGCCCGGGCAGTGGCTTGTCCGTGCTGACAGCGGCGCGCCGAGCGGGGCAAACGTGCTGGCGCAACTCGATGCAGACACCACCGGCAACCGCTTTCCCGTCGCGGTGCTCGATGCGCCAAGCCTGCGTGACGTGCGTGTCAGCGTCAGGTGCAAGGCCGTGTCGGGCAAGGTGGACCAGGCGTGCGGTCTGGTCGCCCGCTATCGTGACGAAAACAACTATTTCGTGACGCGCGCCAACGCGCTCGAAGACAATGTCCGTCTTTATGTCATGAAAAACGGAAACCGACGCGAGATCGCGAGCTGGAGCGGCGCTGTTACGCCCAATGCCTGGCACACCCTTCAGCTGGAGGTTCAGGGCGATCGCCTGCAGGTCACTTGGGATGGACAACGCGTGATCGATCATCGTGACCGTACATTTGCCGACGCTGGACGCGTCGGGGTTTGGACCAAGGCCGACTCGGTGACGTATTTCGACGATCTGCGTGTGGACCCGCTTTGATGGCCGTGAGCCTTCCAGCGCATCCACGAGCGTTAGGGAGGGTGGCCATGAACCGACGTAGCCTGCTTGCGCTCTCCGGCGCCGCTGCAGTGGCACCGCTGGGTCTGGCGGGTTGTTCGCAGTCAGCTCAAGACGTGGTCGCTTACACATCCGTCGACCAAGTCTTTTCGGAGCCGGTGTTCCAGGCTTTTGAACGCCAGTCCGGCATCCGGGTCCGTGCGGTCTACGATACCGAGGAGACCAAGAGCACCGGCGTCCTCAACCGCCTGATCGCCGAGGCGCAAAACCCGCAGGCGGACGTGTTCTGGTCCGGCGATCCGGTGCGCCCGTTCCAGCTCATCCGGCGCAGTCTGGTCGAACCCTACGTGTCGCCGCAGAGCGCCGGTCTGCCGGACGCTTTCAAAGCAGCCGACGGGGCCTGGACCGGTTTTGCGGCGCGCGCGCGTGTCCTGCTGGTGAACAAGGAGCGCGTTCCCGAGAACGAGACGCCGCGAGGCCTTAGAGACCTTGCCGATGCCCGCTGGCGCGGCCAGACCGTTGTCGCGAACCCACTCTTTGGCACGACTACCATGCACGTCGCAGCGCTCGCCTCCGCTTGGGGGGAGGAGGCCATGCGCGCGTTCCTGACGGAACTCAAGAGCAACGAAGTCCGCATCGCGAGCAGCAATGGCGAAGTGAGGCGGCTTGTGGTCGCGGGCGAAGTCGCCTTCGGCCTCACCGATACAGACGATGCGAACGAAGCACTAAGGGCAGGAGCAAGCGTCTCTGTCGTCTATCCGGACCAAGACGATCTTGGCGTGCTCGTCATGCCCACCTCCGTCATGCTGATGCGCGGCGCGCCGCGCTCGACCACCGGGCGGGCGCTTGTCGACTATCTCTTGTCGGCTGAGGTCGAACGTCAGATGGCCGAAAGCGCGGCGCACATGCCCCTGCGCCCAGGCGTTCCGACACCGTCCAATGTGCGTCCCGTGTCAGACCTGCGCGCCATGCAAGTCGATTACGCGCGCGTAGCCGATCAAATCGAGGCGCAACAGGACTGGCTGCGCCAATGGGTCGGCCTTTGATTGCGGCCCCCCGTCGCTGGCAGGCGCAGGTCTTCGTCACGGGCGCGGCGGCCGTCGTGCTTGTCGCGGTGGTCCCGCCGCTCGTCGCGACCTTTGGCCAAATCACCGACGCCAAGGACATGTTCGCGCCTTTCGCAACAGGTCAGACTTGGGGGCTCTTGCTGCGCTCGCTCGCGCTTTCGGGAGTCGTAACGGTGCTCGCGCTTGGAGTCGGCGTTCCGCTTGGAATACTGTTCGCGCGCGCGCAGTTTCCCTTTCAAGGTATTTTGCTCGCCGCGCATCTCTCTGTTTTCTTCCTGTCGCCCTTCCTGCCGACGCTGGGCTGGTTTCATCTATTCGGACGCGAAGGCTATCTTGGCGGGCCTGCGTCGGCTCAGATTCTGTTCAGCGAACTGGGCTGCGTACTCGCGCTGACCGGCTGCTTTCTTCCTGCGGTGACTGCGCTCACCGCCATCGGCGCGCGCGGCGTGGACGCGTCGCTTGAGGAAGCCGCGCGCATCGCCGGCGGGCCTTGGCGCGCAGCCGCCTTCGTCGTCGCACCCTCTGCCGCGCCAGCGATCGTGCTCGCTGGCGTCATTGTCTTCGTGCTCGCTTTCTCGGAACTCGGCACACCCATGTTTCTGCGCGTGGACGTCTATCCGGCGCTAGTGTTCTCCCGTTTGGGCGGCATGGATTTCGCGCCGGGCGAGGCTGCGGCGCTGGCGCTGCCGCTCGTGGCGCTGACCGCCGCACTGGCTTGGTTCGAGCAGCGCCTCGCCGGCAGGCGCGCCATCGCAGCGCTTGGCGGCGGCCTTCGTGCCCGCGCGCCGCTCTTCGCCTTTCGCCCATGGATGCTTGGCGTTGGCCTCGTTGCCGCAATCGTCTCGATTGCGCCCATTGCAACGCTGCTCTTCCATGGGGCCTTGAATGGCGGCTTCGCGGAGGCGCCGCGCTGGATTGGCGACGCACCGGTGAACACCTTGCTGGCAAGCTCGCTTGCAGCCGCGCTGATGACGGCAGTGGGCGTCGTGCTAGGTTTCTCGCTGGCGCATGGGCACGCGACCGGGCGATGGCTCGACCCCGTGGCCGCCCTCGCATTCATTTTGCCGGCGGCCATCCTCGGCGTCGGCATCGCCTTCGCCTGGAATCATGCAGCGACCAATTGGCTCTATTCGAGTGTCGGCATTCTCGTTGTCGCCTATGTCGCCCGCTACAGCGTACTGGCGACGCGCACAATCGCCGCCGCTATGGCGCAGTTGCCGCGTTCGCTCGACGATGCGGCCCGAACGATCGGGGCAGGATATCTCGCAAGACTTTGGCTTCATCTTGGAATGGCGCCGCGCTCCATGTTCGGGGCGTTCGCGCTCGCGCTCGTCTTCAGCCTCCGCGATCTTGAGACCGCCGTCCTGCTCTACCCGCCCGGCGGCGAGCCTCTCACCGCGCGCATCTTCACGCTGGAGGCAAACGGGCCGCCGGGCGTCGTCTCCGCGCTCGCGGGCCTGCATGTGCTCATCACTTTCGCCGCCGCCAGCGTGGGCTGGCTTCTGCTGCGTCCAAGGAGCGGCGCATGATCGAAATGCGCGATGTCAGCGTCCGCCGGGGGGAGACCGCCATCTTGGATCGCGTGAGCTTCTCGATCGGCGATGAAGTCGTCGCTCTGGCGGGGCCGTCGGGCTCAGGAAAGACGACGCTGCTCCGTGCGTTGCTCGGACTTGAGACTCCTTCGGAAGGCGAAGTCAGGATCGGCGGGCGTCTGATGAGCACGCCCGGCCGGTCGCTCGTCCCGCCCGAGGATCGCAACGTCGCCATGGTGTTCCAAGACCTGGCGCTGTGGCCACATCTCTCTGCGCACGGCAATCTCGCTTTCGGCCTTAGAGCGCGGGGCGTCGCCAAGGACGAGCGCGAGCGTCGGATCGCAGTCGCCCTCACCAGCGTCGGCCTGGACGGCAAGGGCGGCAAGCGCCCCGGCGAGCTTTCCGGCGGCGAGCGCCAGCGTGTCGCCATCGCCCGCGCCCTCGTGCTCGATCCGGCCGCACTTCTTCTCGACGAACCGTTCGCCAGCCTCGACATCATGCTGAAGCAGGAGATCATCACGCTGTTGGCGTGCCTGTTCAAAGAGCGGCGCGTTCCGACCATCGTGGTGACGCACGATCCGCGCGACGCCGCCGTGCTGGCCGAACGCGTCTTGATCATCGAGGGGCGCCGCATCGCACAGCAAGGAACGCTTGCGGACGTCGCTCGCGCGCCTGCGACGCCATTTGCCGAGGCGTTCGCGCGCGGGGCGTGAGGGAACTTGTGAAGCACCAGGCGCGCCCCGCAACAACGCGCTTCGGTCTTGCCTACGTCAGAAGTTTGCGGTGAGCCCGAGCGTGATCTCCCAATCAGCGGACGCACTTGTGAGGCCGTGGCGAGCGGCCACGTCGAGCAGGATTGATGAACCTTCCGGCTGGTAGATAACGCCCATAAGGACCGAGCGCTCTGGACTTGCGCCATCGGCGTGCTCGCCAGCGATTTCCGTCGCAAGCGTGAGCGCGCTTGACATTGGAAGTTCTCCGATCACGCCCCAGGTCCAGAACCTGTCACCGGCACGGTCAACGCCGCCGCCGAGATTGGCATGGATGGCGATGCCTTCAAGGTTCCCGCTGGCAATAAAGAGAGCCTCGCCGCCGAGGCGGTCATCAGCGCTGTTCAAAGGCAAGAGCGCACCAGCTTCCAGCGCAAAACTCACGCCCGTCCGCCCCTGAAGGGCGCCCTCGGCCAGAAGCCATTTGAGGAAAAGTCCTGGTTCGGCGATCTCCCAGGACTCGTCGGCGGATTTCTCAAGATCAAACTCGCCAACAAGCTCAAGACGATCGCTCAAACCGTAGTTCAGCACGATGCTCGGGGCGATATAGGTCGATTCATGCGACATGCGCTCGACAGTGAGAAGGCCCACTTCGAGTTCAAATTCTCTAGCTCGTGCTACGTCAGCATCGGTTGACTTGTATGGCCGCTTTGCAAGCGCCTCGTTCGGAAAAACACAAGTCGAGGCTAGAACAACTGCGCCGGCCAGCTGCCTTGCTTGAACGACGCCATCGCGTCGGCGGCGTGTTATCGCTGCTGGCGAGCGGCTGCCATCGATGGCCTCGAATTTGGCGCTTCGTTGGCTGAAAATGTTGCGCATCGGAGCTGCAGGATAGGATGCGCTCGGGTTGCTCGACAATCCGAATCTTGAGTTACCGGCCGCCACCGCAGCCCGCGCCTTCGCCGGACTGACGCGCCTCGTCATCGGTTAGCTGGTTCGTGAGTCAAGCGGACTGCGGCAGGACCGCTATCCCTTCCGGTGCTGGTCCAACCGCGTATTCGCCAACTATCTCATCGCGTACCATGTCGATCGCTGAGACCGTGCCTCGTCCGGTATTCGTGATGAAGAGCAGGCCATGCGCCGCCGAAAAGGCAACGCCGTGCGATCCGGCGGTTGATCCAATTGGAATAGTCGAGATGACCTTTCGCGAAGCCAAGTCGATCTTCTGCACCGTTCCCGCCCCGTCATTAGCGACATACGCGGATTGCTGATCGGGCGTAACGGTGACCTGGACGGGTCCGGCGTCGGTCTTTACTACGCCGTCGAGCTTTCCCGCTGCCACATCAATGACCGCAACCTCGTTAGCGTTGTGGCACGCAACCAGGACAAAGCGCCCGTCCCGTGTTGCACCTGCTCCGAGAGGACCAATGCCGGTTGGAATATGTCCTGCCATGCTGCCGGAGGCGCGGTCGATGACGGCAACCGATGCTCCACCAAAATTTGTGACATAGAGCCGATCGCCGACGACTATCGGAAAGTGAGGCATATGTCCGACGGCAAGTTTGCGCCGTACGGCATGTGTCGCAACATCGACCTCGGCAATCGCGTTCTCGAATTCCAGCGTTACATAGGCGATCGCCCCATCGGGGCTGAAATAGGTGTGGCGAGGTCCGGCGCCGACGGAAATGGTGGCGATCACAGAGTCTTTCGAGGTATCGATCACCGAAACCGTGCCATTGTTGTTGTTGGCGACCCACGCAGCCTTTTTGTCGGGACTGAGAAACACGTTGTGATTGTGGACGCCCACGGGGATGGTTCTGACCGCCTCGCCGCGAGCTAGGTCCACAACGTGAATCGCTCCGCCAAACCAGGAGGTCACGTAGAGCTTTCCTTGGGCATCGGGAATGCGCTTGGCGGCTGTCGATGAAACGCAACCCGAAAGTGCCGAAACTGCTGCGCCCACACCAAACGAGGCTAACGCAGCTCGGCGGTCGATAACGACGGACATGGCGGTCACCTCAAAAAAGCGCTCTTGAAAAGTGACCTACGTCGAGAAGTAAGCTCTTGATCCAGATCAGACCAACACGACATGCGCTTGGGGCAACAGGCCACTCGGTGAAAGTGACGCCTGTTCTCCCAGGGGAACGATGGTCACCGTCGGGTGGTAACTTGCCAGTACTCATCTTAGCCATCGCTGGCGCGCCAGCGCCAGCGCGTGCCATCGCCAGCGACCTGATGCTCCACCCGGCGGCAGTTCTCCTCGATGAGCCGTTCACGAGCCTCTACATCCTGCTCAAACGCGAAACCTTGGTGCTTTTGGAGGGCTTGGTCGAGGAGCGACGACTGCCGACTCTGTGCGTGACCCACGACCCACGTGACGCGGTCGCGCTGGTCCGAAACACCTCGTGATCTTTCGAGAAGCGCCGGCACGGAATATCCGCTTTTTCTCACGCCAGCCCCACGATGCGAACAGCGACGCCACATATGGCTGAACCCAGGATCAGCGTGATCACGCCAACTTTGAACCGAAGCAACGCCAGAGCAGCGATGGCGCACATCAGCGCTGCGGCTACCTGAAACGAGGACCAGCTCGGCAAGGGAAGCTCCGCTGCGAATGGCAGGCGCACAGCGCCCACTTCCCCGAAGACGACATGTAAGGCGAACCACAGCGCGAGATTGGCAATGACGCCAAGGACCGCCGCCGTGATCGCTTTCAAAGCGGCATTGGCCCAGCGGTTGGATCTCAGGCGCTCGGCGAAGGGAGCGCCCGCGAAAATCCACACGAAAGAGGGCGCGAAAGTGCACCAGGCCGCCATGAGCGCGCAGAGCGTCGCAAGTGCGAGTCCTCCGCCGCCCTGCCACCCAGCTATAAAGCCGACAAACTCGTTGACCAGCACAAGGGGCCCGGGCGTTGTTTCAGCTAGGCCCAGGCCGTCGATCATCTGGCCGCCCGTCAGCCAGCCATGAACTTCGACAGCCTCCTGCTTCAGGAAGGCAAGCGTCGCGTAGGCGCCGCCGAACGTGACGACGGCGAGTGTGGAGAAGAGTTGGCCCACACGTGTCAGGACGTGAGCAGGCCCGAGGGTCAGGTAGGATAGACCCAGCGGCGCAAGCCAGGCGGCGCCCCAAGCGCCCGCCGTGATGATCGCGCGCCAAGCGGGCGGCGACTGGGTCGCGATGCCTTCAATCTGAGCCCTCGCGCCACACCGCTTGCCAGCGGCGCTTGCAAGGCCGACCATACCAGCGGCAACAATCACAATCGGAAATGGCACTCTCCATACGAGCAGTGCCAGAAACGCCGAGATGGCGATCGGCCAAGCCGCCGGACCCTTGAGCGCGCGCTTGCCGATGCGGATCATCGCCTCGAGCACCAGGGCGAACACGGCCGCCCTGATGCCGAAGAATGCCGCCGCCACGAATGGTTGCTGTCCCGCTGTGATATAGACCCAGGATAACGCAAAAACGACGACCGCGCCGGGCAGCACGAAAAGCGCCCCGGCAGTAACGCCTCCCTTCACGCCATGCAGGAGCCAGCCCACATAGGTTGCGAGCTGCTGCGCCTCTGGCCCTGGCAACAGGGTGCAGTAGCTGAGCGCGTGAAGATACCGCTCCTCATCGATCCACTTCTTCTCGTCGACAAAAATGCGATGCATCAGAGCGATCTGCCCCGCAGGCCCACCGAAGCCCAGGCATCCGACCTTGAACGAAACCGTCGTCAGTTCGCGCAGTGTTGGGCGAACGCCGACTGTCACGAAGCCCCGGCCTTGGCGAACTCCCGGTCTGCATTGGCCCAGTCGAGCGCGCCCATATAGGCGTCGACATAAGCGGCCGCCTTGGCGCCAAAATCCATGTGATAGGCGTGCTCATACATATCGAGAGCGATCAGGCCGCGCCCGTCCGCGACCGTCATGGTGTGATCGGCGGCCCACTGATTGACCAGCTTGCCCGCGCGCGGCGACCAGGTGAGCAGGACCCAGCCCGATCCGCCGCCGAGCGCCTTGCCCATGGCGACGAACTGATCGCGCCATTTCTGCTGGCTGCCGAAATCCTTCTCGATCTGCGTTGCAAGCTGCGCACCTGCCTTGCTTCCGCCCTTTCCGAGCGAGGCGAAATAGAGTTCGTGCAGGATCATCGAGTTCATCGCGAGCAACTCCTCGCGCTTGAGTCCGTTGAACATGAAGCCCGGCGCCGTCGGATCGAGCTGTGCTACCTGCGCCTCTATGGCGCCAAGCCGCGTGACGGCGCCGACATAGTTGTTGTCGTGGTGGCTGACGAGAATCTTCTCCGACAGCCCGGGAATGGTCTTTGGATCAAACGGCAAGGGTTTGGGCTGATAGCCCCTCGTTGATGCAGCCGCTGGCTGCTGTGCGCTCGCGCATCCCTGGGTCGCCAGCATCGCTCCCGCCGTCAGGGCGAGACCAAGTGCGGCACGGCGATCGATCTCTGCAGTCATGACGTGTCTCCCTCAAACGGCCGAAAGCCATCGAGCTTCCAAGCCGTGTTCCAATCCTACGTTCAGGATGCGTCAGCTTTATCCTTGTGACACGCCCCGTAGCATGGAAACTATGCTCATGGATGCGACGGCGTGTATTGCATTCCAAATTGACTTTTCTAATGTGCATATGAGCGATGCTCATGGGTGGGCTTGTCGGGTATCTGGACGCCGCCGGCACTGAGTTCGGTGCGAGCCTTCGAGGCCGCGGCGCGGCTATCGAGCTTTACCTGGCCCGCTGAGGAACCGAATGTCACTCGGAGCGCCATCAGCCATGGCGTGCGTGAGCTGCAGACACGTTTTGCAACCTCGCTCTTCACCTGCACCAGCCGCACGCTCGCGCTGACAGAAGCTGGTCCCGCCTAACTACCCTTGGCCGCCGAGGCTCCTCGTCGAGAACAGCATCTTGATCACCGCTCTACACAATCACGCGCAGCTAGCACTCACGCCGACAGCGTCCGCGTCTTCGAACGGTCACGGCTGGTCATCGCTGCCGATGGTGGCGGCCTCGATCGACCGAGCTGGGCTGAAGCGCGTCGGCAAGCGGTCCCTGGCCGCTAAAACTGCCTTAAACTGCGGAGCGCATGCCACGTGTGAAGGCGAGAGCGCCTCCCGCCAGCCCAGCGGCGGTCAAACCTCGAGGAGAGACCAATGTCGACTATGAACCTCTCGAACAGGATTGCCGCAGCGGCAGCCACCAGCCTGATAGCGATCACTTTGGCAGGCTGTGACGACCGAGATAAAACGACTGCGGCGAGCATGGCCGCGCCCGCCGCGGCCCCCGCAGTCAGTTATCCCGCCGGCGGGCCAGGAGCGGGCGGGAACGTCACGAAAGCAGCTCCGATGGACAGAGACACAGGTAGTGATGCTGAACTGGTAAAAGCCTTACCCGCAAGCAAGCACGCACTGATCGACGCCATTCAAAAGATTGAAAGGGCTGGCGAAGCCCCGACTGCGGCGAAGTTCGAGTACGAGGACGGCGCGCTCCACCTCGCCGTATATTCCTCTGCGAAAGGGACAAAGACGGATGCCGAGCATAACGTCCTGAAAGAGCACAAAGGAGACCCGTTGCAGACGGCCTGGACCCCGAAGGTCGAGACGTTTGAGGACGTTGAACACGTTTCCAGAGCCGCCGAATACCACACCTTGATGGAGCTTTCCCCGCGCTCACTGCTCGACATCGCCACCAAGGCTCAGGCCGAGGGAATTCCTGTATGGGTGATACCTTACGTGTCTAACGGTACGCCCGCCTTCGACGTTGGCGTGCTGAAGGGAGACCAGCTGAGCCGAGTGCAATACGGAGTGCTGGACGGCGAGAAGAAATGACGTTGCGGGACATCGAAGAGGATCGCTGGCGGACGGACGCTGTGTGGATCAATGTTCATAGTTCGGCCACCGCCGGGGGTTCCCTTCCTACCCACTGAGATTATCGCACCGTCCGCTACGTATGGCGCGATTGTGGCGGCGAAGGGTGGTTGCAGACAGCCACTTTGGTCAAGGTTGTACCAATCGTCGGCTCACCCTGCCCGGGGGTGGACGTTCGTCGCGCGGCATAACCTACGCTCCGGGGTTTGCGCGAGGCTTTCGTCGTCATGCGCTGTATGATGGAAGCAAAGGCAAATGCCGCCACCGAGCCTGTAATAGCTCCATGAGGCCTAGGACGATCGTCGCATCAAATCGCACCGTCGCGCGGTCACCGTAGCGCGACGGCGAATTCTGCCTGTACGACCAATGCATCGCCCAAGTCTGGACCCATAGCGCTTGGAGCCCCGACCGCCTGCGGGGCCACTTACGTTGGCTCGCATATGAGACGATGGCATCGTTTCCGACCATTTCCGGGCATTTCCGGCTCGATTCCTCTGGGTTGGGCAGCGTCAAAGATCATCACTCAAATCGAGGAGATGATGATGCTTACTGCCCTGCCCGTTGAGACTATCCAAGCCCGGCCCGCTGTCCGTCGCCAACAGCTTCGCGAATTGGTGCCGCTTGCCGATACCACGATTTATGAAATGGAGCAGCGGGGAGAGTTTCCGAAGCGCTTTTACCTGACACCGCGTTGTCCGGTCTGGGATCTCGGAGAAATCAATCTTTGGCTCGCTGCACGACGCGCGGCCGTCAGCGCCGTCCCGCCGCCGCACCCAGACGTGCGGCGGCGGCGATCGCGGCCGGTGCGGGCCTAGGCTTGTGGATCGTGCGCCACCAACTCGATGGCGGGCGGCATAAATGTCGCCGTGTATTTCTCTCCTTTGATCCACGCCTCAACCATGTTCGACCACTGCTGCAGCATTTGACGCCGTTGCGGTTCGTATTCGGCCTTGTTGTAAACGCCGCGCACCGTGCGCCCGTGTTCGTGAGCTAGGCACTTTTCGATCCAGTCGCTGTTGAAACCGACCTCATTAAGCAAAGTCGATGCGGTGCGCCGCAGGTCATGGACCGTGAATGGCGCAAGCGGCAAGTCATCGTCCCTCGCAATCTTCGCGATAGCGGCAGTGACGCGATTGAAGACAACTCGGCACATTGGCTCATCGGCGTCGTACCGCGACGGTAGCAGGTAGCGCGAATTTCCGGCGCAGGTCTTCAACGCGATAAGAATGTCGATCGACTGGTCAGAAAGGTAGACGTTGTGCGGCTTGGACTTCTTCATGCGCTCCTTCGGAATGGACCAAACTCGATTTTCGAAATCAAATTCATTCCACGTCGCTTCGAGCAGCTCACTCTTGCGAACCATCGTGAGCAGAATGAGTTTCAAACCGAGGCGGATTGTCGGCATGGTCGCTACCCGCTCAATCAGTCTGAATGCAATCCTGATTTCGCTGGGCGTCAACGCCCTGTCTCGGATCTCGAAGGTCGCGATGGAAGAGGGAGCAACGGAGTCCGCCGGATTAAGCACTTTATCACCCTGCAGGATGGCAAAAACGAATATCTGCTTGACGATATCGCGCACGTGGATCGCCGTCGCGGGCGCTCCGCGTTCTTTGACCCTGCTGCAAAGCGCTCTCAGATCGTCGGGCGCGACCTCGGACAGAAGTCGGTTTTTCCAGGTCGGTGCAATATCGCGATCGTAAATGTGGCGACGCATCTCCTTCGTGGACTGCGCAATCTTAGCCTCTTTGAAGTATTGCTCGCCCCATTCCCCGAAGGTCCGCGCGGTTGAAAGCCGACGTTTCTCGCGCTGCTTTTCCTGGGCTGGCGATTGGCCGGCCTTTACGGCCTTGCGAGCGTCGATGCACCGCTCGCGTGCCTCAGACAATGTGATGCCATCGCGCCCGTATTGGCCAAGGGTCAGCGTCTCCCGTCTTCCATGTAGCCGGTAGTCAAATCGGAAGACGATCGTGCCCGTGGTTTTGACCTGGGCGTACATACCGTCACGATCTGCAATTTTGTACGTTTTGTCCTTTGATTTCAGATTTTTGAGTGCTGTGTCGGTCAACATTTTCCGCTCCTGTTGGATGCGGAGAGGCGCTAAAACAGGGCTGAAATACCGTCAGCCAAAACACCGTCAGAACTCGCCTATCCGCTTGGTTTTGCATTCTATTTCGACTCAAACGTGCGGAAACGGCGGGAAAGGTGCGTGACGGTATGTGATCAATCGGCTCGCACCGATGTCGAGATACCGTCGCGCGTACCGCCAGACCGTCACGCTGCTCAGCGAACGGTGGCGATAGATGTCGATTGAATTTCTAACGGAGTTTCAGGGCGTTGAGGCAATTCGCCGATAGATCGCGAACCGCCCGAAAGAGCCCTGAATCATTCCCACTCGATCGTGCCCGGGGGCTTCGAGGTGATGTCGTAGACGACGCGGCTGACCCCTTTCACCTCATTGATGATGCGGGTGGCGGCGCGGCCGAGGAAGTCCATGGGGAACGCGAAGAAGTCAGCGGTCATGCCGTCGGTGGAGGTGACGGCGCGGAGGGCGAGGACGGACTCGTAGGTGCGTGCGTCGCCCATCACGCCGACCGAGCGGACGGGAAGCAGGACGGCGAAGGCTTGCCAGATCTGGTCGTAGAGGCCGGCCTTGCGGATCTCGTCGAGATAGATGGCGTCGGCTTTCTGCAGGATGGCGACGCGTTCGGCGGACACTTCGCCCGGGATACGGATGGCGAGGCCGGGACCGGGGAATGGGTGGCGGCCGACGAAGGCGGGCGGGAGCCCGAGTTCGCGGCCGAGAGCGCGGACTTCGTCCTTGAAGAGCTCGCGCAGCGGTTCGACGAGCTTCATGTTCATGCGCTCCGGCAAGCCGCCGACATTGTGGTGGGACTTGATAGTTACGGAGGGGCCGCCATCGAAGGAGACGCTTTCGATCACATCGGGATAAAGCGTGCCCTGCGCGAGGAAGCCCGCGCCGCCGACTTTCTTGGCTTCGCGTTCGAAGATTTCGACGAAGGTCTTACCGATGAATTTGCGCTTCGTCTCCGGGTCGGTGACGCCGGCGAGGCCGCCGAGGAATTCCTGGCCGGCATCAATATGCACAAGCGGGATATTGTAGTGGCCGCGGAAGAGGTTGACGACTTCATCGGCCTCGTTGGCGCGCATCAGGCCGGTGTCGACGAAGACGCAGGTGAGCTGGTCGCCGATGGCTTCGTGGATAAGGACGGCGGCGACAGATGAGTCCACGCCGCCGGAGAGGCCGCAGATCACCCTGCCCTTGCCGACCTGGTCGCGGATCTTCTGGACCTGCTCGGCGCGCAAGGCGGCCATGGTCCAGTCGCCCTTCATGCCGGCGATCTTCTTGACAAAGTTCTCGAGGAGTTTTGCGCCGTCGGGCGTGTGAACCACTTCGGGGTGGAACATGGTCGTATAATAGCGGCGCTTCTCGTCGACCGCGATGGCGAAGGGGGCGTTTTCGGATGTGCCGATGACGTTGAAGCCTTCGGGAAGCTGCGTAACGCGGTCGCCGTGGCTCATCCAGACGGGGTAGCGTTTGCCAACTTCCCAAAAGCCTTCGAAAAGTGGGCTGGCGGTTTTGATCTCGACATCGGCGCGGCCGAACTCAGCGGCGTGACCGCCCTCGACGGCGCCACCGAGCTGAACTGACATGGTCTGCTGGCCGTAGCAGATGGCGAGGATCGGCACGCCAAGATCGAAGGCGGCTTGTGGGGCGCGAGGGCTTTTCTCGGTGGTGACGCTGGCGGGGCCGCCGGAGAAGATCACCGCCCTGGGGTTGAAGCCGGCAGCGATGACGGCTTCGGCGCGGTTATAGGGATGGACCTCGCAGTAGACGCCCATTTCGCGGAGACGGCGGGCGATCAGCTGGGTGACCTGGCTGCCGAAATCGATGATCAGCACGCGTTCGTGCCGGTTGGCCGCGTAGGAAGGGATCGGGTTCGGGGTGTTGCTCGCCATGGCGGAAATAGAAGGGGTTCGGGCCGGGCGTCAATCCTGCGGTTTGGTCATCCACAGGGTCATGTTGGCTCGTGGTGCACCCTAACCGGCGGTGAGCGCGGCCAGGGAAATGCGCTCGGTGCGCACGAGGCGGCCTGTGTCTTCGTAGAGCGTCAGGGCGATCTCGCCGATATTCCAGTCGATATCGACGGCGCCGAAATTGGCTTCCCAGAGAACCTCGCCGATGCGCGCAGGATCGGGCGGGCCGGGAGGTTCGTGGAGTTCCTCGCCCCATGGAAAGTTAAGCGAGCTCGCGGTGAGCTCGAGCAGCGGATAGCTAAGGCCGGCGCTGCGCCGATAGAAGGCGCCGACATGGCTGTCGCCGGAGAGGATGACAACACCGTTGCAGCGGCCGATCAGGTCGAGAAGGCGCTGACGTTCGACTGGGTAACGGCGCCAGCCGTCGAGACGTTCACTGTCGCAGAGCACGGGGATGGAAGAGGCGAGGAAGCGTAGATCGGCAGGCGCGGCAAGCGTTTCTGCGAGCCAGGCCCACTGGACATCGCCGAGCAGCGTGTCTGAGGTCATGAAGTAGTGGAGGTCCAGGAGGATGAGCTGCGTGCGCTGGCCGGCGGGGCCGATAGTGCCCGCGAAGTAGACGCCTTCGCGCTTGCTGCGCGCGTCCTCGGGAGGGACCGCCCAGACGTGCTTGAATAGCGCTTCGGTCTGGCGACGCGGCGGGAAGCTGGCGCCGGCATTGTTCATTCCGTAGTCGTGGTCGTCCCACACCGGGAGCACAGGGGTTGCGGCTCTCAGGGCGGCGAAGTCGGCGTCTTCGGCGAGAAGGCCGTAGGCTTCGCGAAGCTCGAGAAGATCAGGATGGCCGGTCTCGGCACGTTGGTAGACGTTGTCGCCAAGGTAAAGGAAAGCGTCGGGCCGCAGAGCGAGGATCTCGCGCCAAACGTGCGACTTGTGCAACTGCGGTGCGTAGCACGACCCAAAGCAGAAACGGGTCAGCGGCTTTGCCTCATCCAGTTGCGCAGACGGCATGGGTGGCGGGATGGGAAGCGCGGCAGTCATGCCTGCGACCTATGGAGCTCCGCTGGCGGCGTCCAGAAGACGGAGACCGTGGCGCGACCGGCTGCGCGCGTTCGTCCTCAAACGGTGCAATGGAGCGTGGTATTGCGCACTGACGAGGCGCCTGTCTTCAGGTTGCCAAGCCGCGGGCGCGGAAGCGGTTCATAAGGTCGGCCAGCTCCGCGGCGGTGAGGCCGTAATTGTCTGGCAACATGCCGGTTGGGGCGCCAGTCGCCTGATTCATCTTGCGGGTCATCTTCGCGGCGTCGTTGTCCTGCCAGGAGGAGAAGCCGACAAAGCTGCTGAAGGCCACTTTAACGGCTTCGAACCGGGAGCATTCGTCCCACGTGCGGCGGAAGCTCCGGAACAGGGTGCGCGCGGTGAAGCCTTCGCGATCGAGCGTGAGGCTTGAGGCGAAGCCCAGGACGTTGGCCAGGGCGATGAGCGCAGCCAGGCCGAAAAATCCGCCTACGACCCAGCGCAGCACCGGGAAGAACCCGCTCATCGCCCAGATTGCGGACGACGACATGATCAGAGCAATGATCAGGAGGAGCAGCCAGCGCTGGCGGCTTGGCTTCAGCGTCATTGTGTCGGGAAGCTGGGCGTCAGACGTCATGCCGATTGATCCTCCAGCGCGCGGGCGCGAAAGCGGTTCAATAGATCGACCAGCTCGTCCAGCGCCAGCCCATATGTTTCGGGAAGCGCGGCCGAAGCGCCGATGATCGCGCGATTAGCGCCCGAGAGGCGGGGATGAGCGCGCTCGTCTTCTGACGTGGAGAAACCAGCCATCGCTTGGCCGGGTGTTCGTGTTGTGATGAATGGCGAGCAGTCCACCCATTTGCGGCGGAACGTGCGGAACAGCGTGCGACAGGTGAAACCCTCGCGATCGAGCGTGAGGCTGGAGCCTATCCCGATCATCTGGGTCGCTGCAACGAGTGCGCAGAGGAGGAAAAACCCGCCGGCGCCATAGAACAGCGCCGGATCGGACGGGCCGATCCATGTGGCGATCGCGACGAAGCCTGCGGAGATCAGAAAGATGAGAAGCCAGCGCAGGCGATCGGGCTTCAACGTCATCGTATCGGCAAGCAGATCGCCATCGGCGTCGAGCCAGACGGTCACCCTGCTCTCCGCATGACGGCTATATAGAAGCCGTCGGTTCCGGAGGTGCGGGGCGTGAGGCGGACGGAGCCGTCGGGGCGGGTGCATTGGCGGACCAGCTTGGCGCCGGCTTCGGTAAGCTGTCCGGATTTGATGGCGGCTTCGGCGGCGGGTTCGGGTTTGAAGTCCGTGCGGTCGGCGAGGAAGCTGGCGAACTGGTCTTCGTTCTCTTCCATGAGGAACGAGCATGTGACGTAGACGAGGCGGCCGCCGGGCTTCACGTAGTTGCAGGCCGTACGCAGGATCATCGCCTGGTCCTGCATGCGTTTCTCGAGCGCGTTGGGCGTGACGCGCCATTTGGCGTCGGGCTTGCGGCGCCATGTGCCGACGCCGGTGCAGGGGCTATCGATCATGACGAGGTCCATCTTGCCAACGAGATCGTCGAGCGAGGCGTTTTCCTTCGGGTGGCGCAGCTGGACATTGCGGATGCCGGCGCGATCGATGCGGGGGATCAGCGCGGAAAGGCGACGGCCATCGATGTCGTGGCTGAAGATCTGGCCCTTGTTTTCCATCATGGCGGCCATCGCGATGGTCTTGCCGCCGCCGCCGGCGCAGTAGTCGAGCACCTGTTCGCCGGGCGCTGCGCATGAGGCGGCGGAAGCGATCTGGCTGCCCATATCCTGCACTTCGACCCAGCCTTTGGAATAGGCAGGGATGGCTTCGACGGCTTCGCCGCGTTCGATGGCGTCGGGCGCCGGAATGCGGAAGCCGTTCTTCAGCTCGGGCATCTGACGTGCATGTACGCCTTCAAGTGAGCGGCCCGCTTTTTCGGGATCGGACTTCAGCGTGTTGACGCGCAGATCGATGGGCGCGCGGGAGGCCATCGCCATGGCTTCGGGCACGGCGTCGGGGCCGAAGGCGCGCTGGAGATGCGGCGCGAGCCATTCGGGATAATCGCCCTGGATATGCGGGGGAGCAGATGGATCAGGCGCGAGGAGCAGATTCTCGCGTTCCTTGCCCTGCAGGGCCGGCGGAGCGTGTTCGTCCTTGAGAGCTTCCTCGATCTTGCGGACGTCCCAGCCCCAAGCGTGCTTCAGGGCGCCGAGCGCGAGGGCGCGGGCACCGGTTGCCTCCATGGCGTGCTCGATGGAGTTCTTCCGGCGGAGGGCATCGACGACGAGGCCGGAAATCCATGCGCGGTCGCGCGAGCCGGCGAAGCGCGAACGCTTGCCCCAGTCGCGCACGGCGTCCTTCACCGGTGTGCGACGTTCGACAACGTCGCGCAGGACTTCGATCGTTGCTTGGATTTTTCCGCCGTCACGCATTCTAAGCCCACACCGCGCCACTCGCGGATACACTCAGCGCATGGTCGCGCCGAACTTCTTTCCATTCGGGCTCGCCAGCTTCAAACTCAATCAAGCAGTATTTGCGTCTGCACGTCGCAAAGCTGGCGCACGGGGCCCAATTCGGCGGACGCCCATAGGGAAGCGAAGCGATACGTTGCAGCTCGTCCTCGGCAAAACTGCGCGATGCAAACTCGCCAATCCATTCGGCGTGGAGTTCGTCCTCTATGACAAACACGCTCACGGGTGAGGCCCTGCCCCGCCGTGGCGGGAGGCGAGGGCTCGGCCGATGGCGCGGACGTCCTGCAGGATGGCGAAATCACCAACGTTGATGGCGTCGCCGGGCGCGCGGTCACGTTCCATCACCAGCATAGGCAGGCCCTGATACTCCGAGCCGATGAGGTCGATCAGCTCCTGACGCGGGCGTGGGTAAGCCACGCGGCGGACGTCGATCCTGTCGTTCCAATGCGGATTGACCATCAGCGCGCCTTCGAGTGTCGCGCAGTCGTTGCAGTACCACTCGAAGCCGCCATCCGGGAAAGGCGCGGCGAGGATATAGAGGCGATCTTTCATGGCGCCCTCATAACCGGGCTGGCCCGCCTAGGCTAGACCGCAGCCAGCGCCTTGCCGATGGCCGTGGGGCGATCAGCTTCCGGGAGCTTGAAAAGCTCAAGCCATTGGACCCCCGCGAAGAAGTACTCGAAATCGTCGGGCGGCTGGGCATCTGCGATGAAGACCGGGAGCATGGGCTTCTTATAACGGTCCGCTAGATAGACTTCCCGCTTGATATGGTCGCTTTCGAAGGCGCTGGGGCTGCACATCACCATGACGCTCTTTGAGCCCTTGATGCCGCGCACGATCTCGCCGGCCCAGTTCTCTCCGGGATTGATGCCCCCCTTGTCCATCCAGACGTCGCGACCGGCCTCCCTAACGGCGGAGACAACCGGCTCGACGGCGGCATTGTCTGTGTGGGCGTAGGAAATGAACACGAGGCTGGGCGGAGGCGGCGCCTCCTGCGGCGTGGCAGCTTCCGGTTCGCGCGCCGCCGCGCTCGTGTCGTCATTGCGAGCAGTGGTCGCCGCTTTCTTCTTTTTTGCGCCAAACAAGCCGCCTGCAGGACGTTCAGTCCTTGGCGGCGGAGGAGCGCTCCAGAATTTTTCGCTTCGCTCGACCAGCGCCTTGTTGATCACCTCGCGGGCAGCACGCTCCACCTGCGGCCAGAAGGCCAGCTTGCGGCCGCTTTCCATCGCAGCGTCGATGACGGTGAGATCACGCATGCCGACGGGCAGAAAACTATGGTCGAGCTTGACGAGCACGAGGCGGTCGTCCGCCCACGCATCGAGCATCCGCTTCTCCATCTGCATGCGATGCGTGCCGAAGACGCTTTTCTGCGACCACAGGGCGATGACAACGTCGGTCGCTTGCAGATAGCGGAACCCGCGCGCGCCTGATTCCGTTTCGGCAACGAGACCACGTGCCTTCAGGAAAGCCTTGAGATCGTCGGCGGCGGCCTGATCAGCCGCGGCGTGGGCGATATAGGTAAACATGGCGTCCTCGCGGTTACGGCCCCGCCTTTTGCTAGCACGCGTCGCGCGACAAAATGAAGGCAGATCAGGCCGTGGGCAGCGAGTAGTTCGGGGCCTCGCGGGTCATCTTCACGTCGTGGACGTGGGACTCGCGAAGGCCGGCGCCGGTGATCTGGATGAACTTCGCCTTCTCGTGCAGCTCGCTAATCGTTTTTGCGCCAACATAACCCATGGCGGCGCGCAGGCCGCCGGCCATCTGGTGCAGGATCGGGGCGACCGGGCCTTTGAACGGCACCTGGCCCTCGATGCCTTCGGGCACGAGCTTCTGCTGCTGAACGTCCTTCTGGAAATAGCGGTCGGCAGAGCCGCGGCCCATGGCGCCGAGCGAGCCCATGCCACGATAATCCTTGTAGGCGCGACCTTCGTAAAGGAACACCTCGCCGGGCGCTTCTTCGGTGCCGGCGAGCATCGAGCCCATCATCGCGGCGGATGCGCCGCCGGCAAGCGCCTTGGCGAAGTCGCCGGAGAACTTGATGCCGCCATCGGCGATGACGGGCGTGTTGGTTTTCTGGGCGGCGTTGGCGCAATCAGCGACAGCCGTGAGCTGCGGCACGCCGACACCCGCGACGATGCGGGTTGTGCAGATGGAGCCGGGGCCGATGCCAACCTTCACTGCGTCTGCGCCTGCATCGATGAGCGCTTTGCAGCCGTCTGCGGTGGCGACGTTGCCGGCGATGACCTGCACGCGGTTCGACAGTTTCTTCACGCGCTCGACCGCCATGAGCACCATTTTGGAATGGCCGTGGGCGGTGTCGATGACGAGAGCGTCGACGCCTGCATCGATGAGGGCCTGAGAGCGCTCGAAGCCTGGGTCGCCCACGGTGGTCGCGGCGGCGACGCGGAGGCGGCCTTGCTCGTCCTTGCAGGCGTTGGGATTGGCCTGGCGCTTGTCCATGTCCTTGACCGTGATGAGGCCGACTATGTGGTTGTTCTCGTCGACGACGATCAGCCGTTCGATGCGGTGCTTGTGCAGCAGTTTGCGGGCTTCAGCGGGGTCAACGCCTTCGCGGACGGTGATGACGTTTCTGGTCATCAGCTCGGCGATGGGCTGGTTCTCGTTTTCGGCGAAGCGGACATCGCGATTGGTGATGATGCCGATCAGCTTCCCGGGGCCGGAGCCGTTCGATTCAACCACGGGAATGCCGGAGATGCGGTGACGCTCTTTCAGCACTTTGAGCTGGCGAAGGGTGACATCGGGCGTGATTGTGATCGGATTCACGACCATGCCGCTTTCGAAGCGTTTCACCTGCCGCACCTGCTCGGCCTGCTGTTCGATCGAAAGATTGCGGTGGATCACGCCTATGCCGCCAAACTGGGCCATGGCGATGGCGAGGGCGGTTTCAGTGACCGTGTCCATGGCGGCGGAGACGATAGGCACGTTGAGCGAAATATCGCGCGTCAGGCGGGTGCGGATATCCACGTCGCCGGGGGTGACTTCGGACGGACCGGGCTCAAGCAACACGTCGTCAAACGTGATGGCCTGGCGGATGCGAATTGAAGGAGAGGACTGTTCCATAGACCCGTCTATCGATTCTCCCGGGCCTTGGGAAGTGGCTTTCCGTTTGAACGCCTATGCTTGTAGGGCAACCTGTTCCAGACTGCGGTGGGACCAGTCGCGCCGCGCCAGCCAATGAGTTTCCGCCTATGCCCGAGGGCGTTTACGCCGCCATATTCGACCTGGACGGCGTCTTGACGTCCACCTCAGCCCGGCATGAGCAGTCGTGGCGGGATGCGGCGGAGCGTTTCGGTTTTCCGGCGTCCGCGGAAAGCCTGAAGGCGACGCGGAGCGTGCCGCGGGCCACCTCCCTCGCGGCGCTGCTGGCGCATGCCGGCGTGGCGATGGACGCGGCGACGCGGGACGCGGTGATGGCGTTCAAGAACGCGCGGTACAAGCAGTTGATTGCGGGCCTGCAGCCGGGCGACGCCTTTCCGGGGGCGCGGGATGTGCTGTTGCGGTGCCGCGAGCTTGGGCTGCGGGTGGGGGTCGCTTCGGCCAGCCTGAATTCGCGCGAGGTTCTGGAGCGCCTTGGGCTGCTGGACCTTGTCCAGCATGTCGGCGATCCCCGCGATGCGGCGCCGAAGCCGAGCGCCGAGATCTACGCGATCAGCTGTACGGCGCTGGGCGCCCTTCGGCAGCACGCGATCTGCATCGAGGATGGCGCGCCGATGATCGCCAACCTGCGAGCCGAGGGGATGTATACGGTCGGTGTTGGCGACAGCGGACTTGGCGCGCATGAGCATGTGCCGACGATCGCCGCGTGGGATATCGCGGCGACGCTGGGGCGGCTGTCGGCCTAGCCGCGGAAGCCCCGCGCGATCACGAAGGTCTCTGGGCTTTCAGGACGGCTGGCGGGTGGTTTCCAGTGGCGGACCTCGTCAAAGTTCGCCTTAAGCTTCTCCAGCAATTCACCCTGCGCGCCGCCCTGAAAGACCTTGGCGAGGAACGTGCCGCCCTTGGCGAGGTTGTCGATCGCAAACTGGGCTGCGATCTCGGCAAGGCCGACGGTGCGGACATGGTCGGTCTGTTTGTGGCCTGAGGTGTTGGCGGCCATGTCGGAGAGAACGAGGTTGGGTTTTTCGCCGAGCGCGTTGATGAGCTTGGTCGTCATGCCAGGTTCGGAGATATCGCCCATGAAAATGACCGCCTCGCCGATTGGCTCGACGGGAAGGAGATCAACGCCCGCGATCCTCGCGGCGCCCTTCTCGAAGGCGACCTGCAGCCATCCGCCCGGCGCGCAACCGAGATCGATGACGCGCGATCCGCGCTTGAGGACGCGAAACTTCTCGTCGATCTCAAGCAGCTTGTAGGCGGCGCGGGCGCGATAGCCGGCTTCCTTGGCGCGAAGGACGTAAGGGTCGCGCAGCTGGCGATCCACCCAGTCCCGCGATGATTTGCCGAGCGTTTTCTTGCGGACCTTTTCCTTCTTGGCCATCGTGCGCCCGCCGGGCTGGGGGCGACCGTCAACGGGCGGCTTCCAGCGGCGCCTGCCCTTGCTATCTTCCTCGACGCTCATGCGGCGGCCCCTTCGCTGGACGGCGGCTTTGGCGGGAGTTGCCCGCGGCCGCGCTGTCCGCGCTGTTTCTGGTTCGGCTTTTGTCCGCCCGCTTTGGCGCCATGCATCATCGACAGCAGGATGCCTTCGCGCAGGCCGCGATCTCCGACACGCAGGCGGTCGGCCGGCCACGTCTGCCAGATGGCGTCGAGAATGGCGAGGCCCGGGAGCATGAGTTCGGAACGTCCTCCGGTTAAGCAACCTTCCTTCGCGCGTTCTTCGGGCGTTGCATCATGCAGGCGCTGGCGCGTGGCGACGGCCTCCTCGCGCGCGAGCCAGGCCCCATCGACGACTGATCGGATATAGCGGTCCAGCTTCATGTGGACGCCGACAAGGCTGGTGACTGTGCCGGAATTGCCGATCAGCTGACCGCGTCCGGCGCGAAACAGCGGGCCGAACCGTGTCGCGGCGTCGTTGGCGCGCATGAGCTCGGCCACATGCTCGACCATGCGGGGATACCAGCCCGTTTCACGATCGGTGAATGCCTCGTTGAGCGTCACAACGCCAACAGGGAAAGACGCCCAGCCGAGGATGGGCGGACGGATGGCGCAACCCTTCACGCCTCTTGCGATGGCGGCCTTCGCATCGATCCAGCTGAGTTCGGTGGAACCGCCGCCGATATCGATGACGAGCGCGAAATCATAGCTCGGGTCGACGAGATCGAGCGATCCCATAAGAGCGTACTTTGCCTCTTCCTTCGGCGTGATCGTTTCCATCCGCAGGCCCACCTTGCGGTTGACCTCGTTGAGGAACGATTTGCCATTGGCGGCCTGCCGGCAAGCCTGGGTCGCGATAAAGCGCGTCTGGACGGGGCGATGTTTCTTCACCTTGTCCGAGCATTTGCGCAGCGCCTCGATGGCGCGGCCCATCGCCTGCTCGGAAAGCTGGCCGCTGGCCGCCAGCCCTTCCCCAAGCGTCACGATCTGTGAATAGGAATCGACGATGCGCAGCCCGCCGGCTCGCGTCGGCTCCGCAATCAGTAAACGACAATTGTTCGTCCCGAGGTCCAGCGCCGCGTAGAGTTTCGACACATTGCCGGACCGCCCGCGCGATTTCCCGCGGGAGGATTTGGCTGGCTTCGCCATAAAGCGATCCGTGATCTTCTTGCCGCATCCATAGCCCGATCCGCAGCCGATGGCACGCGAGAAGCAGGGTTTACTGTCATGTTTGGTTGCGGGGGTGTCATTCTTGAGTCAAATGGACGCGCGGCTCTGGAGGGGCTCATCCTGGCGCATCGGCGCGGTTCAGAACCGCGTGCGGCTGGCTGGGAATTCCGTGGACAAACAAGGCGAGGGGCGCCGACGGCTATGGGCGTGAACAAGGCAGCCAAGTTCGGAATCGGACAACAGGTCCGGCATCGGTTCTTTCCGTTCCGGGGCATTATTTTCGACGTGGATCCCCAGTTCGCGAACACCGAGGAATGGTGGAGTTCCATTCCGGAAGAGATACGGCCGGTGAAGAACCAGCCATTTTATCACCTGCTGGCCGAGAATGATTCGAGCTATTACGTCGCCTACGTTTCCGAGCAGAACCTTCTGCCCGATGATGCGCCGGAGCCGGTGAAGCATCCGCAGGTGCCAGAAATGTTCGAAATTGACGATCACGGAATGTACAAGATCCGGACGTCGACGGCGCACTAGGCGCATCCTACATTTCAGGAATGAGCAGCCACGCTGTTATCCGCGACGACGATTACGTCATCGACCAGAACTGGGCGGCTTACACTACTGACGAACATGCGGTTTGGGATTTCCTGTATCGCCGCCAGCGCGACATCCTAGCCGACCGGGCCGATGAGGCGCTGCTTGCAGGGCATGAGGCCCTGAACCTCAACCGGTGCGGGATTCCAGATTTCCGGGTCATCAATGCGGAGTTGAAGGCGCGCACCGGGTTCGAGGTGGTCGCCGTGCCTGGGCTAGTGCCGGACGAGGTGTTCTTCACTCACCTGGCCAAAAGGCGGTTCCCCGCCGGGCAATTTATCCGTGGGCGGCGTCAGCTCGACTATCTGCAGGAGCCGGACATCTTTCACGACGTGTTCGGGCACGTTCCGCTGCTGACCAATCCGATGTTCGCGGATTACCTTGAGGCCTATGGCAAGGGCGGGCTGCGGGCGATGCAGTTCGGGAAGCTGAAGAACCTTGCGGCGCTCTACTGGTACACGGTCGAGTTCGGACTGATCGAGACGCCGAAGGGCTTGCGAATCTACGGGGCGGGAATTTCGTCATCGAAGGATGAGTCGATCTTCGCGCTCGATGATCCATCGCCTAACCGCCTGCGCTTCGACCTCGCACGCGTCATGCGGACGGAATACAGGATCGACGACTACCAGCAGACCTATTTCGTGATCCGCTCCTATGAAGATCTTATCCACGCCACGGTGGATCAGGACTTCGCACCGCTTTATATACGCCTCGCCGACGGGGTCACATACAAGCCGGACACCATCCTCCCGTCGGACGATGTGATCACGCAAGGCACGCAGGCCTATGCCCTCGCGAAGATTGCGGGAACCCCCGGCTGATCCATATAGCGTTGTGAAACGTAGACAGGCGCGAACGCCCCCAAAAGTGCGAGCAGCCTTGTCCGAACGGCCCGTCATCTTCTGGTTTCGCGACGACCTGCGGTTGGCGGATAATCCTGCGCTGGCTGCTGCTCATGCAAGCGGCAAGCAGCTGGTGCTTGTGTACGCGCTGGATGAGCAGAGCAAGGAAGCGCGCGCACTGGGAGGCGCTTCCAGATGGTGGCTTGACAAATCACTGCGCGATTTGAGCGAACGTATAGCGGCCAAGGGCGGAAGGTTGACTCTGCGCCGGGGCGCCGCTGAGGCGGTTGTCGCGGCCCTGGTGCGCGAAACATCGGCCATCACGGTGTACTGGAATCGCCGTTACGGCGCCGCGCGCAAGATCGACGAAAGAATCGAGAAATCCCTGAAAGAGGCTGGGGTCGGCGCAGAGAGTTTCAACGGATTGCTGCTGACCGAACCATTCAACATGAAGACGGCCAGCGGCGGAGACTACAAGGTCTTCACGCCGTTCTGGAAGGCGTTGCAGGCGAGCCTGGTTGCGCCCGAAGCGGCGCCGGAGCCGCGCAGCCTGAAATCGTTGGGCAATGTGAGGTCTGACGAGATCGCGGACTGGCGTTTGCATCCGACAAAGCCAGACTGGTCGACGGGCCTGGCGGATGAATGGACGCCGGGCGAGCTGGGCGCGCGCAAACGCTTGCGCAGCTTTCTGAAGGACCGCATCGACGGCTATGCAAATGGACGTGACAGGCCAGACCACGACCAGACCTCACGGCTATCCCCTCACCTCCGCTTCGGAGAGATCAGTCCGCACCAGGTGTTGAGGGCAGCCATACATGCGCAGGAAGCGGGTGAAGCGCCAGCGCGTGACGTTCAGAAATTCCTGTCGGAAGTGGCGTGGCGAGAGTTCTCCTATCACCTCCTCTATCACGACCCGGAGATGGCCCGTTTGAGCTGGCGGCGTGAGTTCGAGGAAGTGGACTGGCGCACAGGCTCGAAATCCGAACTCAGGGCATGGCAACGCGGGCGGACCGGCTATCCGATTATTGACGCCGGCATGCGCCAGCTCTGGCGCACCGGTTTCATGCACAATCGCGTGCGGATGATCGCCGCGTCGTTCTTCGCGAAGGATTTGCTGGTTCACTGGCGCCAGGGCGAGCAGTGGTTCTGGGACACTCTTGTCGACGCCGATGAAGCGAACAACGCCAACGGCTGGCAGTGGACGGCCGGGACCGGGGCGGATGCGGCCCCCTATTTCCGTGTGTTCAATCCGGTCCTGCAGGGAAAGAACTTCGATCCTGAGGGCGACTATATCCGCGCATGGGTGCCAGAGCTTGGGCAGCTTCCCAAGGCGTGGATACACGCCCCATGGAGCGCGCCCGCGCCGGTCCTGGCGCAAGCTGGCGTCACCCTGGGAGACACCTATCCGGAGCCAGTCGTTGATCACGGTGCGGCGCGCAAGCGCGCCCTTGCCGCTTACAAGTCCTCGCGTCCAGCAGCTTCGGCATAATGTGCGACAGTTGGTATGTGCATTCACCGCAGGTCTTGGGGAAAGCTTTTCGAGCGTCGGCACAGCAAATCGGACCAAAGCTCGCGCTATAGTGAGCGTGTTTCAACCTACGACCCCTGTCGGTTTTGACGTAGCTCGTTGTGATCCCCATATCGTTGCCTGGCGCGGTTTTTTGGCAATTCGCTTGCGCGCTTTCTGCTCGCTGCTGAAAGAAGCGTTGGAACATGCTAAAACCAAACCGACGCGCAAAGCGTACAAGGTTGGCCTGAACCAAGGAGACGCCTGCTGGCGTCGTGGATGACCTAGGGAAACGTGCATGACCCGCATGGAACGCATGGTGCTGAAGATCAGCGGCCCCGCTGACCTGCACAAACTGGACAGACTTCCCGCAAGTCTCGGCTTTACCGCGATGATCCTTAGCCGGATGCCGCGAGGCCAGCTCGACATGGTGCTGCCGGACGGGCGCACGCTGCGCTTCACCGGCAAGGAGCCGGGACCGGCGGCTGAGCTGATCGTGCATGATCCGGCGTTTGCTCGCCACGTCCTGGCGCGAGGCGATATCGGGTTTGCGGAAGTGTTCATGGATGGGAAGGTCGACTCTTCCAACCTCCCAACGCTGCTGCAGTATTTCAACGACAACTGGGAAGATGCCGGCAATCTGACGATCGGCAACAGCATCGCGCGGTTCTTCGCGAACATCCGAAAGATGTTCCGCGTGAACACCAAGAAGGGTTCGAAGCGCAATATCCTGGCGCACTACGATCTAGGCAACGATTTCTACGCGCGCTGGCTCGATCCTACGATGACGTATTCGTCCGCGATCTACGCTTCGCCAGACCAGCCGCTTGAGGAAGCGCAACTCGCCAAGTACCGCTCGATCGCGCGCAACCTGCAGCTCAAGGCAGGCGACCGCCTACTCGAGATCGGATCTGGCTGGGGCGGCTTTGCCGAGGTGGCGGCGAAGGAGTTCGGCGCGTATGTGACATCCATCACCATCTCCGATGCGCAGCACGCCTACGCCACAAAGCGGATCGCGGACGCTGGCCTGTCGGACAGGGTCCAGATCGTGATGAAGGACTATCGCGACTTGACCGGGCAGTTCGACGCGGTCGCGTCTATCGAGATGTTTGAAGCCGTGGGTGAGCAATACTGGCCAGACTATTTCGGCAAGATCGCCGAGGTGCTGAAGCCGGGCGGCCGCGCGGCGCTGCAGATCATCACGATCGCCGACAAGTATTTTGAGGACTATCGCGGGCGCGCGGACTTCATCCAGCACTACATCTTCCCGGGCGGCATGCTGCCCTCGCCGCAGCGGTTAAAGGAAGAGGCCGAACGCGCGGGAATGGTATTCGCCATCGATCAGATGTTCGGCAAATCCTATGCGCTTACGCTTCATGAATGGGCCCGGCGCTTCGAACTGGCCTGGGACAAGATCAAGGGCGGCAAGTTCGACGACCAGTTCCGCCGGCTGTGGCGCTATTACCTCGCCTATTGCGAGGCTGGCTTCAGCACCGGGAGGATCGATGTTGGACAGTTCGTTCTTATCAAGCCAATCGGGCGCTGAGCTTGCTGTCGGGCTACCTGCCGCGATAAGGCTCGCAGGCGACACCATCGCCATCGACGTCGAGCGGAAGCCGATAGCCCGGAGATCCATAATGCATTGGAGCCGCGCCGGCTTGGATGGCATCGCGGCAACTGCTGAAAAACGCCGCTCTTCCGATTCCGTCCTGTGTGGGTGAAAACCGCTCCCAAGCGACCATCGCAGATGCGCAGATACAGATGCCTAGAGCGTTTCAAGTTTTGGAGGAAACGTATCCAGCTCCGAGGATGTAGTTGCTACATTCGGTGGGGCTGATGGCTTGCACGATCCTGCCGGTTTCTG
>JBEBHP010000009.1:0-185409 GCA_040080835.1 Micropepsaceae bacterium
CATCCTGCGCGTGAGGATCGACGAAATTCGCGACGACGAATTCAAGGTGTTCGCGCACCTGAGCAATGACGCTGAGTGGCGCGAAGTCTACGATTCGCAACGTTCCTCTTCTGCCGCACGCATTGATCGTTTTGTCGCGATGGGCCCCAAACCAGACACTGCTTATGTCATCACGCGCAATGGCGGCGACAGGCGCGCGGCTTACGAATTCAATCTGCGAAATGGAACGCTTGGACCGTTGCTGTTTCAAGATCCAAAATTCGACGTCGACGGATTTCAGGTTGATGCGTATGCGGGCGACGCCGTTGGCGTGTCATATGCCGACAATCTTCAAAGGGTTGTCTATTTCGATCCTGCCCTGGCCTCGCTTATTGCTAAAATTCGAGCGCTCTTGCCCGGTGAGCAGGTGAACCTTGTAACTTGGTCGCGCGACCGTTCAAGCTTGATTGTGCGTGCGGACGGTCCCTCCAACAGGACGGGCGCCTATTACTTCGCCGACACTCAAACAGGTCAGATCAGCAGACTTGGCGCTCGCTATCCCTCAATTGCCGAAGGCGACATTGCGACAGTGCGTTCGTTTACATATGTAGCGCGTGACGGACTTGCCATCCTGGCTTATCTGACACTGCCGCCGAGGTCAGCGGCCAAAAATCTCGCGATGATTGTGATGCCGCATGGCGGACCGGAAGCGCGAGACACGGCCGAGTTCGACAGATGGGCTCAGTTCCTGGCAACCCGCGGGTATGCAGTTTTTCAGCCTCAGTTCCGAGGATCGGACGGCTTTGGCTGGAGCTTCAGGCAAGCCGGTCGCCTGCAGTGGGGTCTGAAAATGCAGGACGACATCACCGATGGCGTGAAAGCGTTGATCGGCGACGGCACGGCAGACCCCGCTCGAATTTGCATCTTTGGCTGGTCGTACGGTGGGTACGCGGCTCTGGCGGGCCTCGCGTTTACACCCGAGCTTTACAAATGCGGTGTTGCAGGTGCCGGCGTATCTGACCTTCGGGCAGTTCTCGCCGACGAGAAGACCAAGAATGGAGGACGTTGGGACACGCTCAGATACTGGCCCTCCGTGATTGGCGACCCGTTCAAAGACGTGAAGCGACTGGAAGCCACGTCGCCTGCCAGACATGCAGAAAACATTCGCGCGCGATTGCTGCTGCTGCACGCAAAGGACGACACAATTGTTCGAATTTCGCAAAGCGAATTGATGGCGCGCGCCATGGAAAAGGCGGGAAAGCCGTTTGAGATTATAAAACTTGAAGGCGACGACCATTGGCTCTCTCACTCTGAGACCGAGATTCGTGTCCTGAGAGAATTGGAACGATTCTTGGGAAAGAACTTGCAATAGCTCGGGCTTGCAGATGAACATCTGACGTGCCGAAGGCGGCACTACGATGTTACGTCCGCAACATGCAGGAGCAGTCGACGGAGACTAAAAAGAGCAGTTCAAGCGTTGATTTCTTGCACCGCTCCCCCAGTGCAAATACGCAGCGCCTCGTCGCAGTCCATGAGCGCAGTGTCTTCCGTTTGTTGGACGGGAAGGATCAGTCTCGCATACCGCCACCCCACCGTCTCAACATTTCCAAGCGTTCGGGGTAGCCTGTGGACACCCAAAACACACGCGCCGTCGTCTGGCCCTTCGCCGCTCTGACCCGGTCACACCACCGCTGAGCGACTCCCAGTTCCTCCTGCCCGCACGCGACTTCCAAAATATTCCGGGAAGGGCCATGCACCTGAGCAGTTTTTGAAAGAACTTGGCACAAAGGCTGTTCGGCTAATTTTAGCCTGTTTCTGCGGAAAACAGGCACAAAGCGATACAGGGTATGGGGGGGGTTCTTCATTTTGTGCCCTGGGAACCGGAGTGGAAATCGGGATCGAAAATCGGGCGCAGTCCGGGGCACACACCCCACAATTAATTTCCGCGCGGGGCTCACGGGGCGGTCGCCTGGAGAAAAGCGCCCAGGTCCGCCGGTAGGTATTCAATTGTCAAGTTGGCGGCAGTTGGGGCTGACGTCGAAAGGAACATAATACGAACATTGATACTTTGCAAGGCCGTTGGTGCCGCATAAAAAACCGCACTAAATGCGGAGAATACACTTTGCAATATCCGCAAGAGTTCCCAACGGCCTCACGCGGGGTTGGCCGGACTTGGTGTTCATGGCTCGGAAGTGCGCAACGCCCAACACGGTTGCTGCGACATTCCTGAACCCTGTGCGAAGTGCTTTCATCCGTGCGGGTGCGATCCTTACCGGCGTAGAGCTTGGGCTTTGGGTATCCGACCCCAAGATTACACAGTTGCCCTGTCATCGAACCCCCGGACAGCGCCACTTTACCAATTGGCTAAAGCTTCGACAGTCTAAGTCACCTTGACAAGAAAGCAAGCGCTTGCTTACAATGCAGCATGAAGAGCCATCGATCAGGAAGTGAGTTGCAGGAGGCGGTATCTTCTCGTGATCGCATCCTTTCATGTGCGGTTGAGCTTCTGGGAGCGCTCGGCTTCGAAGCCATGACAATGCGCATGCTTGGGGACGCTGTCGGGCTTGATAACAGCAGCCTCTACAGGCACTTCACCAGCAAGGCTGAACTGGCAAATGCGGTTCTTGACACCGTCATGGACAATTTCTTGGTTGTGATAGGCACGCATTTAGAACCATCGCAGCCCGCAACACTTGATGCGCTCGAGGCAATCGCAGCAACCGCTGGAACATATTTCTTCGACCGTCCGGCGGACGCACGGCTAACAATGCATTGGATAATGTCCACCGGTGTCAACGGAGCTGGTTTCGGCCTCAGTGTTCCGGCGACTGACACCAGGCGGCCTGGCGGACGCTTGTTCGGACTGGTTCGTGTGTGGCTCGAGGAGGGCGTTCGTAGTGGTGCATTGCGCCAGCACACGATGCCTGATGCCGTGATCATCCTGTTAGGCGCAATTCTCCTACGGCCCGCGACCTACGGCCATCTGCTGGCCAGCATGGAAACAAATCGATCACGCACGGCCGCACGCAAGGCCTGGGAGCGCGAGCTCCGCGCCGCTGTTCGCGGCGCCTTTGCACCATGAGCCCCGCTGCAACAGTGAAGTCTGCTGGTCCAATCCAGGATAGCGAACGCGCCGATGTGCTTGACGCCCTGCGCGGGTTTGCCCTGTTGGGGATTTTCATCTCGCATGTGCCGGACTTTTCTGGGTACAGCTTCATGACGCCGTTGGCGCAAGCAACTCTCGATCGCTTTGGGATTGATCATGTCGCTGCAGACCTGCAAGAGTTTCTGATCAGGGGTAAGTTCTATTCGCTGTTTTCGCTTCTGTTTGGAATTGGCTTTGCCGTCCAGCTTGAAAGTGCGGCAAGGCGAGGAACGGACTTTGCGCGCCATTTCGCACGGCGGCTCACGGTGCTCCTGGTCATTGGCGCCATCCATGCCACCTTATGGTACGGCGACATCTTGAAGGACTACGCCCTGATCGGGTTTGTCCTGATTCTTCTGCGCCAATCGAGTGCGCGTATGATTGCTTCGGCGGCCGCGTTCGTGTTCGCTTTGAGGCTCGTTTGGCCCGCCATCATCTCAGTGCTCGTTCCCATATTTCTGCCGGTCTCGGGGGGAACGGATCCAGGTGGAAATTTCGCTTCGCTGACCCAAGCGCTCAACAGCACCGATCCATCGGTGGTGTTTTTCGCGAACCTCGCCCTGCTGAAAATCAAGGCTCTGCAGATGATCTATGACGGCCGAGTGCTTTCAATTTTGGCCATGTTTCTGCTTGGCGCGCTTGTCGGAAGAGTGGGTCTCTATCGCAACGTCGCGGCGAATCAGCGTTTGTTTCGCAACTTGTTTTTGGTCTGCGCACCGATTGGCGTGATTGGGAATGCGGTGCTCACAACCGTCCATGCGGTAACACCTGAATTCCCGCCCACCGCAATGTGGGTATTTGAGAGCGGTCTATATGCGGTTGCAGTTCCAGCTATGGCTATTGCCTATGCAAGCGGGTTTTGTTGTTTATGGTCGACCCGATGGCAAAAGCAGCTTCGCTGGTTTGCGCCTGCAGGCAGAATGGCGCTCACGACTTACGTATCGCAATCGCTCATCGGAGTTGCCCTATTTTACGGCATTGGACTTGGACTTCGTGGTCATGTCGGCCTTGTTGACGGCTCGATGTTGGGAATTGCCGTCTTTGCAATTCAGTGTGCAGTCGCTCATATCTGGCTGCGGTGGTTTTTGTTTGGTCCCATTGAATGGGCGTGGCGCCGGGCCACGTATGGAGTGCCGCTGGCGATGTTGCGAGGATCTTCACGGGCGGTCATTCCCGCAAACACGTGAACATCGATGCTCAGAACAAGGCTTGCGCTTAGGTCTTGTGTGAAGCGGCGCGAATGCCGTCCATTTGGCTGGACAGGAATGCCCTCCAGGACGGACTGCCGCCCCGCGGGCGAATGTGCTGCATATACTTCGCAACGGTGGACTCGGCGATTTCGAAGCAAAGTTTGAGCAGTTCACCATGGATACGTGGTGCGCCCCACAGCACATTCTCCCTGGCGGTCCGCTTGATGAGCGCGATGGTTTTCCGGTCTATCTTGGGTCGGCCGGGCAGGGCACGAGACTTCCAGCGCGAGTAGCTGCGAAAGCCCTGTCTGTGCCAACGCATAAGTGTTGCCGGCGTCACCAGCAGCGACAGCCTCACCTGCTCCGGCCACAGCCAGTGCAGCCACACCAGAAACCAGCGGTCGGAATTGGTCAGGTGCAATCGCTTCGGTGCGCGCCTTCGAAGCACCGAATTCTCATGCCGAAGCCGAATGATTTCCACCTGCAGCGATCCGTGAGATCTGAAGAGATCGCCGAGCGCGAGGAAAACATTGGCGAGTAAGAGCCGCATGTTGAGGTGGCGGTTCCGAGAAGAACAGAATGTCCGATGGTCAGACTTGCGCACCATTGATGTCGAAGTTGAATGGACTCTGCAACGTTGCAACTACAATCGAGTTTCTGGATAGTGCGGGATTGATCCTCGCGCGCAAGAATCCAATATTCGGTAGGCACACCCGGAGTCCTGCTTTGCTTAGCGCCTTGATCTGATGACGCCGCGAGAAGGCAATTTCGGGTCAGCCGTGGCACGGCACGATCGGCGGCACGTCGGTTTTCGCCCCTGCCTCATATTATCCCATCCGAATTCCGTTGGTCCGGGCGAACCTTATCGGTGGCATTTCAATCATGGTGAGGTTTCATTCCGTGGTTAGGAAGTGGATTACTTTGTGGCGGATTAGTCACCGCGTTCGCCAGCAGACCGACATAGTCGGAGAACGCGCGCTTGATCTCGAGCTTAGCTGTCTTCTTCGACCAGTTCATCGAACCGGAAATGAACAAGGCTGCATTGCCGACGCAGAAGGCGAGGATATTGGCGGAAAGAAAGTGGACGTCATCATGCCGAAAATAGCCGGACGCGATGCAGTCTTTAACGCATCCTAGCAGCATTCGATAGGTAGGGCGGGATATGCGTTTTGCCGAGTCGCGCCCGCGGAGACCGGGCATTGTACGGCCGGAGAGGAATATCAGTTCAAAGTACGGGCTCTTCTCCAATGCGAAGTTAAAAAAGCCATCGGCCAGAAGCATTAGCCTCTCTGGCGCAGAACGGCCTTCGCGGTGTCGCTCCAGATAGGCGGCAAAGATTCCATAGCCGGCTTCGAGCAAAGCCAGTTGCAGCTGTTCCTTGTTCTCAAAATGGCGATAGATCGCCATCGGAGTAACGCCGACGTCGTCAGCGATTTGGCGCATGGACACATGGTCGTGTCCGTAGGTCAAAAAGCGATCGAGCGCCGTCTTCAGAATCCGGTCTCGGGTTGATGGTTTTGCTGGAGACGGCATGGGAGCGTCAGATGGCCTGCGAATGGTGCTGAGCGAGATACCGCATTCGAATTTCCGTCATCATGTCCACGCCCAATATCGTAGAAGCCGTTATGACTCCACCGACGAGAGCGCCGATGATGCCGTCCGTCGAAATGTCCTGCCCTGTGAGATAAAGGCCCTTGATCGCCGTCCGCGCACGCAGCCAGCGCTGGCGGAAGCGCTGTGGCGACGCCTCGATTCCCATGAAGCCGCCACGCTCGCGTTTGACGAATGTTTCGTAGCTGAGTGGCGTCGAAACTTCGACGCAGTCGAGCGCGGAACGTGCATCGGGCGCGTGTCGAAAAAGCTCTTCAAGCAGCCGTTCCCTTATGTTTTCCTTCAGCGCCAGATAATCATCGCCGCGCTTCATCCAGCGGGAGCCGAGCCACTTCTCGAAGTGGCGAAAATCGGTATAGCCATACATCTCAACCGTCGATTTCCCGGGGTACACTTCGTCCCAGGACGGATCCTTGGTCGACGGGAAGGTAGTGAACGTCCACGGAAACGGGGCACGGAAATCCGCCCTGTGAGCATCGAGATTGGCCTGCAGGTCGTTGGTCGGATGAGCCCATATGTTCGCAGAACCGAAACCCAGTTCATGGCTCGGCTTGTTGAACCCGATATTGAGACCGACCACAGCATAGGAATCCGCGACCTCGCCGAGCTGGTCAAGCAGCCCGGTCGGGGCGATGTTGTCACGGGCGATAAGTCGTCCGAAGGTATTCTGGACCCCGGCATTGCTGATAACCACCGAACAAGCCAGTTCTTCGCCCGAGGACAGGCGAACCCCCTTGGTCTTGCCGTTCTCGACGAGGACTTCAGCTACTTCCGCACTGTGCAGCACCATTCCGCCCGCGCGTTCGATGATCGGGACGATCGCCTCGGAAAAGGACTGACCACCGCCGGTCGGATAGCTGCCGCCGTTCAGGTAATGCTTGGCAAGCATGCAATGCATCGCAAACGAGCTCTTGCTAGGCTCAAGGCTGTAGTCACCCCAGTTCGCGCAAAGGACAGCGATGAGTTCCTTGTCTGAAGTCAGTTTTGACAAGACGGCGATGGTCAGTTCGTCGGAGAACCCGTGAAACTTCCCGCACATAGCGTCATAAGTCGCGTCCGCTTGATCGTGTGGGAGGGCTTTCTCGGCAAAATATCCAGATGATGACTTGGTCACCTCCTGAACAAGGTTGAGATACTGATCGATCGCATCGCTTTCGCGGGGAAAGTAACGCTTGAGGGCAGCAGCGTAGTTTGCAGCTCCCGCCGGGATGTCGTAAGCCTTGCCGCCGATTACCATACGGTTATAGATGTCGGGAAGCTTAGCCCATTTGATGCCGCTTCCGGTCACCGCATCGAACAACCGCCATGTCGTGGTCTGTGACGAGCCGACATCGCCGATGTAGTGAAGGCCGACCGTCCATCGATAGCCATTGCGCGAGTAGGACTGGGTAAGTCCTCCCACGACATTGTGCTGCTCCAATAGCAGCACTTTCCATGACTTCTGCGCCAGCAGCGAGGCAACGCTCATCCCGCCCATGCCTGATCCGACGACGATGGCGTCGAAATTGCCCTCGATCCGTTTCGCCGGCCGGTAAGCTTGCCCCATGGTCTTCATATTCAGCTCCATACGTCCAAAGTATACACTCGTATACTTTTAAGACCACGAGACCCCGTCGGCGTCAAGGGGGGCTCCGCCTCTAAACGGCGATGCCGCTGACGAAACTGCCGATGGATGCAAGGTCTAAAAACCGAGAGGGGATCTCATGGCGATCAAAGATGCTTAAGCGGTACGCCGGGGTGCGCGAGAGGTGCACGAAGGCGGCACGCATGGGCTTTTTGTTGACTTGTAGGTGCCAGCGTAAACGCCGAAGGCGGTTGCCGTCTTCCAGATGGATGCGCACATTGGTGAGGTCGGCGATCCGCAGAAGGCACCCAGAATCGCGTTCAGCCTCACGTAGGTTCATGCCCAAGGATTAGCGCCCGCCTCAGCCCCACTTCATCTCGCCGGTGGCGACCTTGGAGCCGATGTCGAGCGCAACTCCCATGCCGAGTCCGGGAAAGCGGGCTTCCATCGCGGCCTTGAGCGCGACCGAGCCTTTGGCTTTGGCCAACTCTTCCTCGAACGCAGTGAGATAAGCTCTAGTGTGTTCAACGCCCGAGAGATCGGTGGCAGAGTCTGGCGTCATATGACCGGGTACGACGATGACGGGCTTGCGATTCGCGATTTTTCCGAGATTGGCAACCCAGGCGGCGCGCTGTTCCTTGGTCGATGCATCCGCGGTCCAGACATACACGCCCGCAAAGATCATCACGCCACCGAGCACAGCGTTCAGCGACGGTACGAAAAGGTAGCGCCGGTTTGCCAGCCCTTCTGCGTTGACGACTTCGATGGTTTCGCCATCGACAGTGAGCGTCCTTCCGTCGAACACTTGGGGGATGACGACGTCGGCAAGCGTCTGCGGACCATTCTCCTTGAGCTGCGCCCCCCAGGCGGCGAGTTTCTTTTCCACGCTGCCATTGATAGCGGCGACTGTGTCGGATGCGGCGATCACAAGCGCCTCGGGGAAGGCCTCCATGATCGGCTTGAGGCTGAAGTAATAGTCCGGGTCGGACTGGCTGACATAGATGGTGCGAAGCGTCTTGCCGGTCGCCTTGATCGCGTCGGCGACGGCGCGGCCGTCAGAGTAGGTGAAGCCGCCGTCGATTAGGAGAGCCTCGGAAGCGCCCGAGATCAGGACGGGGGCGCGAAAGAAGCCCTTTTCTCCGGCGGGCATGTGCTTCCAGGAAATCCCCCCAGCGTTTGCGGCGGTGGCAACGGACGTTTTCATGATGGTTCTCCTTGTAAACTTGACCCGTCAGCTTGCCTAAGAAGCCGATGTTCCGGCGCCGGCTCGCAAAGACATTGTTCCGCGCTTTTTATAGACGGGAAATTGAAATCGGCGCGGTCGAAATCGACGGGCAGACGCATTCCCTGTTCGGCCGAATCCGTTCCCTGTTCCCTCGATTTCGGTCCCTGTTATGTCGTGTAGGGAATTTGGTCGATTTCCCCAATGCCCAGGCGAGTCACGCGCAGTTCAAAATTCGAAATACAGGCGATATCGCAGAAAATTCGCTGCAAAACCGGGGTTATCAGCGAATTGGACCCTGTTACGAGCGTGAGCACTGTTACGACGTGACTGCCTCGCGTACCACCACAGGCTGTACTGTGCTCAAGTCTCTGAAATTGTCAGGTAATTGGCGCTGTACGGCGCCAAAAAGCACGTCGGTTTTGTCTCCGATTTCAACTTGAGATTGTGTGAGCCCGATATTGGGGCGAACGTCTTTGGCGGTCCAAGATTCAGTCTCACAACGACCATTTAAGGGACACGATAGTTTGAGTGCAAAGTGCTCTGGCATCGTGCCGCTGTCGAACTTTGCCCACGATATGTTAGGATATCATAGATGATGGTTGGAAGCGGCATTGGTCATGCCATCGATCTCATCGAAGATGCCGAGGTGACAAGCCATGCCAACGGCGAAAAGCGCGCGATAGTGCACTGGTCTCCGAAAATTGCAGAACCTCAGCCACTTCGGCAACTGTAAGGTGGGAGTCCGTGATGTAGGAGAGTGCCAGGTCGGCGCGAACCGCATCCACGATTTCATCGAAGCTCGTTCCATCACTTGCAAGCCGTCGCTGAAGGGTGCGCGTTGAAATGCGCATGATCCGCGCCGTCGTTGCGAGGTTGCAGGGAGAAAACGGCAGCAACGCACGCACAACAATCTCCGTGCGTGTGTAGACGACCCCAGCCAGGTTTTCGCTGGCCTCGTCGAAGCCCGTGGCCAACTCGCCATGTTGCAGTCTATTGCCTGATCTTGTTGGAGTAGTCAGAAAGGCTCGGTCGATAAAGGCGGCATTGCGATCGGCGTTGAAAATTAGTCCCGGCCCGAACAGTCGCTGATGCCAGCGCGTGTCCCGGGGTGGCGCATGCCTCAGGAAAACCTCTTGCGGCTTCCATCTTGAGTTGTGACGTCGCAATTCGCCGATGAGCACGCTGAATCCCAGTTCGACAACTTGTCTCCGCGGCCGAGCGATGTCCGCTGCCACATCGTAGGTGACCAGGACCCCGTCCGATGACGGCTCGATCGCGAAAAGGGTGCCTTGCGTGTGAAGAGGGAAATAGTCGGCGAGATCGTGCAACAGTTCACCAACTGTCGCGGCACTCTGAAACAGCGACCACAGCGGTCCAAACAATGTCAGATCCTGCAGTTGTCCGAGCCTCAACCCGAAGGCCTCGCAGGCCAGCGCGCTCGAAGTGCCTTCCAGGAACTGTACGACGGAGCCGGCTGGAATCGGTGTATCTGGATTGGAGAGCGCTTCCGTCGGGATGGAGGCTTGTTTCGCTAGTTCCTCGAAGTCGCCGCCTAGTTCTGAAACGAGGTCTTGCGCTCCTGCGAGCACTCCACTGCGAACCCATTTCAGCATCTGCTCTTCTCCTTACAGCACCTTCAGCGTCACTCAGAGTGGCGCGCAAAGTCAACTTCGGCGTTAAAAGTACTGCTATTGGTGTGTTCGGCTTCGTGATCTGCCAGGAGACTGCACGATGAAATCCAGCCCCATTACCGTGACGATCTTTTCCTTCTTGCTCGCTGTGGCAGGCCTGTTGACCGGCTATATCGGCCTAAGCGCCGCCGGATATCTTGTCCCCGCCGCAGCCCTCTTTGTGCTTGCAGCACTTCACTGGTTCGGCCGGATCCAACGCTTTGTCGCTGGTGTGCTTATTGTCAATCTGTCGAGTGGTTTGCTCCTGGTTCTGGTGCTGGCTTTCGGCGCTGTGCTGGGAGCGCGCAAGCTCGACGTCTCGGGTGTAGCACTGCTCGTTAATCTTCTGACCGGTGGACCGCTACTCGGCCTGATCGCAGGCCCCCTGCTTTATGTGACGCGCCATGAATGGTTCCGCGCTCGCCAAACCGCTGTCGCGTAACGGAGCCATGAAATGACACAACTATTGCGCGTTGCACTTTTTCTCTTGCCACTCACAACGGCGACGATCACAGCGTCCGCATACGCCGCCGCCTTCAAAGGCAAGGTGGCGCTGCCCGACGGCAAGCCCGCATACGGCGCAATGGTTACAGTCACCGACGCGACAAGGGAACAGCGCCAGACGGTCTATACGGCGTCAGATGGTAGTTACGTCATACGCACGTCTTACGCCGGTGGACTGACAATCCGGGCGCGCCTTGCGGGTTATGAAGATTTCACGGTGACGCAGACAGTCCCCGCCGAGGGTGTCGCGCAACTCGACCTTTCGCTGCGCCAATTCGCCAGTCTTGACGAGGCTTCGAATGCACTTTCGGCGTCAGCCTTCAACGCCCGTCTGCCGTGGAAAGACCTCAAGCAAGATCGCCCGGCTTTCATCAGTCAATGCAACTACTGCCACCAGGTCGGCAACGCGACAACGCGCATGCCCATGAGCCATCAGGAGTGGATGACCGAGATCAACAAGATGGAAGGCCTCCTGGCTATGGTCTCGCAACGCCAGAAGGCGACCATTGCCGATGTCCTTTCTCGCGGCTTTGATGCCAAGCCGATCCAGGCGGTTCAGTCCTACGGCGCAAGTCCCGAACTGGCGCGCGGCAAGGTAACTGAATGGCTGGTTGGCGACGGTTACACCTTTATTCACGACGCCGACGTCGCTGGGGATCAAAAGCTATACGGCACCGACGAAGGGCACGACATTCTTTGGATACTCGATCGCACCACTGGCAAGATTGAGCAACACAAGCTTCCCGATATCGACCTTCCACGCGGAGGCCTCTTTTCAGGAATGCAGCTGCCAATCGGAGTCTTTTCGGGCAAGCATGGCCCGCACAGCATGGCGCAGACCAAAGACGGCCGCATCTGGATCACCAACGCTCTGTCGAGCACCTTGATGTCGTTCGACCCGGTAACGAAAGTGTTCAAAACCTACCAGGTTGGGCACGACGCGCTTTACCCGCACACCGTTCGCGTCGATCAGAACGATATTGTGTGGTTCACCATTGTTGCATCGAACCAGATCGGACGGTTCGATCCCAAAACCGAGGAAATGACCGTCCTTCGACTGCCCTCGAATGGGTTCATCCGCTGGACCACGGACATGCTGTTTCCGACCCTCATGCGGATCGGCAGCTGGTTTCCCGACCAGGCAGTTCACCTCAATCTGTCCACACACAAGGTCTTCGGCTACTCGATCCTGGCGTTTCCTTATGGGATCGACGTCAATCCGGTCGACGGCAGCATTTGGTACGCCAAACTTTATGCGAGCAGGATCGGCCGAATCGACTCTACCACCTTCGAGATCACAGAATGGGACACACCCATGAAGGGACCGCGGCGGCCACGCTTCGATGCCAAGGGCATCCTGTGGATTCCGGCCTTCGACGAAGGCGGCTTGATGCGCTTCGACCCATCCACGAAAGCGTTTGAGACCTATGTCATTCCGTCGGTGGGCAAGGGTGAGTACGAAACGCCTTATGCGCTCAACGTTGAGCGCACGTCCGGCGACATCTGGCTTGCTGCGAACAACTCCGACCGCATCCTTCGTTTCAAGCCCGCGACTAAAACCTTCTTCTCGTATCCGAGCCCGACGCGCGTCACGGTGCTGCGGGATTTTTCGTTCGCGAAAGACGGCTCGGTCTGCTCGAGCTCATCAAACCTGCCTGCCTATGCAATCGAGGACGCCCGGCCGTCCTTTATCTGCGTCGATCCTGAGGGAGGGGCACGCGACCGCGAAGACTTGGCTCACCAAGCGGACCAATCCCGGCCACGCGCCAACCGGCCAACGCGAAGCCAGCGAGGTGGCAGGCGCAGAAGCAGATGACGATGACGTTTCATGGTGATCTGAAAGGTATCGTATTGAGCAATGCCTGCAGACAGGCCGGTCACAAGGACAATCAATTGGAGTCCAGATGAAAATATTGCGCACACCCGACGATCGCTTTGCCGGACTCAAGGATTTTCCGTTCGAACCGCATTACTTGACGGTCGGGGAAGGGTTGCGCCTGCACTACGTGGATGAAGGGCCGCGTGATGCGCCGCCGGTACTGATGCTGCACGGCGAGCCGACTTGGTCATATCTGTATCGACATATGATCCCCCGAGTGGCTTCAGCGGGATTGAGAGCAATTGCGCCTGATTTGATCGGCTTTGGCCGCTCGGACAAGCCCAGCGCCGTTGCAGATCACACCTACGCCCGCCAAGTCGCATGGATGAGAGAATGCATCGAAGCACTGGATCTGAAGGATATCACACTTGTTTGTCAGGACTGGGGATCGCTCATTGGTCTCAGGCTTGCTGCAGAGAATGAGTTCCGGTTTTCCCGCATCATCCTGTCGAATGGCGGCCTTCCGCTTGGAGAAGGCGTATTTTCACCGGCGTTTGGAATCTGGAAGGCTTTTGCCACTCACAGCCCCGTCCTGCCGATCTCGCGGATCATTTGGGCGGGGTCGCAATTCAAACTCGATGCGCAAGAGAGGGCGGCCTACGAGGCACCCTATCCTTCATCCGCGTATAAGGCGGCGCCGCGCGTCTATCCATCGCTCGTTCCGGTTCGCCCTGACAACCCCGCGCGCACCGACAATCTCGCTGCGTGGAAAATACTCGGCAACTGGACAAAGCCATTCATTTGTTGCTTCAGCGATGGCGACCCGATCACGCGCGGATTGGACAAGCTCGTTCTTGAGCATGTCCCTGGAGCGCGCGGGCAACCACACGTCATGCTCAAGGGAGGGCACTTCATTCAGGAGAATGATCCGGACGGCTTCAGCGGTGTCATCGTGCGGGCTTTAGGCCGGTGAAAGGGCGAAGCTTCTCCACAATGTCCCCGTAACGGGGTGTGGTGCCTGATCCCGCATGTCGCTTGGTGGCGATCGGGCGCCCTGTGGCAGGCGCCCGATGGCTGGCAACTATGGTGCGTATTTGAAGGAGAGCATGACGCGCGCGCGATACGCGACGACTTTTCCATCGTCGAGACGCATGTCAAGCTTGGTGATTTCAGCGACACGCAGGTCTCTCAGTGATTTTGCAGCGGCTTCCACCGCATTCCTTGCTGCATCTTCCCAGGAGGTTTTGCTGGTGCCAATGACTTCGGTCACACGATAAATGCCGTTGTCGGTCGAACTTGATTTCTTCGCCATGGACGATCCAAGGTGTTGGTTGGCGGCAACCCGGAGGGGAGTGCCCGACGGAAAGCATACGCCAAGTCCGGCAGGTTTCCGACTGAGCTTGTTGCGCGCGACGAACGCCTGCACTGGGCGCACAATGCCCATAACTCTGGACAAGTCGACACCAGGAAGAGGTGGCCCCCAAAGCTGAGACTGGGTTAGGATGGACCGACGGAGGAAATGGTCGCTCCTGATATATGTCTCGCGGATTATTTTCTGCGGAATTCAAAGCAATGGCCGCGCTTGAGACGCTGAAGTACGTACGTGTGAGGACAGATGGCAAACCATATCGCAGGGATCGTTGTTACGGTGGCATTGTTGGCTGTGGCTGGATGTGCGACGCCAGACACGTCGACGCAGTGGGCTCAATGCAAGGGGGGGCCAGGAATAGCCGGCGATGTCAAAATGGCCGGTTGCACAGCCGTCATACAGTCCGAGGGTGAAACCGGCGAAACGCTTGCTGAGGCGTTCCAGAACCGTTGTTGGCTCTATGAACAGAAAGAAGAGTTTGATGCAGCTGTCCGCGATTGCGATCGGGCGATCGAACTGAAGCCGGACTATTCGGATGCTTATTTCAGCCGCGCCAAGATTTACTTCCACAAGCACGACTATGATCAGGCGATAGCGGACTTCGACCAAACGATCCGGCTTGAACCCAAGGCGATCGGCGCCATTACCCTTCGCGGCATGGCGCATGCGAACAAGGGAGACTACGATCGCGCGATCGCCGACTACACGAGAGCACTGCAGCTCTACCCGGGGTTTGGCATGGCTGAGGGCGGGCTCACTGCAGCACGGGAGGCGAAAGCACGCCTGGCAGGCGGACAAAAACCTGGCGATCCGCGCGCATGGTGCGACGGCAAGGCGCTCGTCGAGGAGGGATTTGCCCAAGACCTGCAGATTTCCGGTTGCACGAATTTGATCCAATCCGGCCGAGAGACACGCAGCGACTTGGCTGAAGACTACTTCAAGCGTGCAAAAGCCTATGATTTCAGCGGGAGCGATCGCGACCGGGCAATCGAAGACTACGGCCAGGCGATCAAACTGAAGCCGGACCACGCCGAGGCCTATTTCAACCGCGGCACACTGTATTTTCTTGCGGCCCAATATAATCAAGCCATCGCCGATTTGGACCGCGCGATTAGACTGAGGCCGGGCCAGGTTCTTTATTTCAGCTATCGCGGCCAAGCGCGCCACGCGAAGGGCCAATGGGCTGCCGCGATTTCAGACTTCGATCACGCCATCAAGCTGCAGCCGAAAAGCGCCGAAACGTTCGTGAACCGCGCACGATCCTTTATCGCCAAGGGTGATTACCACCGCGCCATCGCGGACTGCGACCAGGCGATCAAGCTCTCGCCCGAGAACGGTGTGACGGCCAGCTACAACACGCGCGGCGATGCATATTTCCTTCTCGGAGACTGGCGCAATGCCATCAGCGACTACGATCGTGCAGTAAAACTATGGCCTGAGTATCCTGTAGCGCTCTACGGACGGGGCGCTGCAAAGACCCAGCTAGGCAAAGTGGCGGAGGGGCGGATCGACATGGAGGCTGCCCAAAAGCTCCAGGCCGATGTTGCGACAATGGAGGCGAAGCTCGGAATCGCGCCAGCGAAATAGCCGGGCGGGGCCGTGAACTGCGCCCGCTATTGTTCCACGCCCGCGGGAAGGACGGTAAGCCAGAGTTGGTTGGTGTCTTTGTTATAGTCCGTCACGATTGAGATTTCGCCGAAACTGAAAACGCCACCGGTATAATTGGCAAATTTTTCACCGAGCGGAGAGCCGTCGCTGTATCGCGCCTCCGGCAGGCACTGCTCGACGAGCAGCTTGAGTGCGGGAAACGCGCTTGGCGCCCTCTTTTCCCACAGGCATTCGTAGGCCCATTTCTCATTGGTTGGTTGCCAGTTCTCGTCCAGGTCGGATTTGTTGCGAATTTCACACTGCGTGGTGCCTTCAAGCCTGAGCGAGCCGTGGAATTGCATGCCTTCCGCATCTCCCCTGAGCGAAACAAATTGCGGTGCAGCTGCAGCGATCGTCTTCAATTGATCGCAGAAAGGTTGCGCCAGCGACAGCGAGGTCAACGAGACAACTCCTGCCAGTGCAGTCGCGAATGTGGCGACTTTCATCAATTGCTTTGTCATGGCGTGACCCTTTGATCCTGATAGGTGGAGGCATCATTCAATTGCATCACAGTATGGTCTGCCAGCGGCTTGTCGCAGCAATGCGTTCCGATGGTGTGGCAAGCTCTATCGGCGGAAAATGGAGCTCTGGTCATTGCTTCGGCCGGAATAGTGTTTTCTCTTCGATGGCAACCGGACAAGCGGGGTCATGAACAAACGTGCGAGCCAGAATATTGCCGAATTCACCACAGATCTTGCACTTCATCTCAAATGTCTGTCCGCCATCGTCGGCGGGCACCATCACGTAGAGCAAATGCCATTGTCCTTCGACGACAGCCTGGAAAACCATTTTGATGATGTCGCTGTCAAAAGTCATACTTTATTGCTCAATTGCGGGGCCAGCGTCGTGTAACTCAATACCGTCCGGCAGCCGTCGCCCTCACGCCTTCAAGCTACAGGCGCATGCTAGATTGTAGCTACTACAATGATGGCGAGCAAACCGTTATGGCTCCCGCTATCGACCAGTTCCGCGTGCAGGGAATTCTGGAAAGTTCTGGCGCAATTGAGCGGCGATTGCAGGTCCGCTCACGCTCAAATCGAATGAAAACAGGAAAGCTCCCCGTAAAATGGGAAGGATCAGACCGAATCGACGTGTTCCTCGCCGCGCGTCCGTCTCTGAAGCACTGGCTCACTGGGTTCCCTCGCTCGCGCAAATGCGCACGTCGAGGGAGATTGTATATCTCATCTGGGGAGCGGCACCGCATCCGCCGCTCCTCAGTGATCATGGCAAGCTCTGAACGCCGCTGCACGCCGAAAGATCTCCGGCGCCTGCAGCATGACGTCCTTCATCTGCAGATTGAACGAAGTGGACCTCGCCTGAAAATAGCCATGGCAAGACAGCGCGATTGCAGCGAGTACCAGTACGCCGCCTGCACAGCCCGCTAAAATTTCAATTGCCATAACGTACTCCGGTTCAAAAAGTGTTGATTGCAACGATGCAGACGCCAAGAGCGAGGGCCAGGAAGACAATGAACCAGCCCAGATAGTTCTGTGCCAATCCACGCCCGAACCTGACGATCAGGCGTCTGCCCGAACCTTCCTCCACGATCCTTCTTGAGCCAGCGCTATGTTCATCGATATCCATCGACATCAATTGCTTGAACGCTGACTCGATGCTGGTGTGGTGTCCGGTTGCGCGTCGATCAAAAGCCGATCGGTCAGCGCTGAACGCGATTGAAAGCCCGACTGCGCCGATGAACAGGCCGATGGCGTAGACCCCTCCGTGAATCATTGCCGGAGAGAATTCGCTCCAGGAAAGCTGTGCGGGCATTTGCGGGTCGAGCGCCAGTGTTGTGGCTATCAGCAGTACTGCTGTAAGCATCATTGAAGAGCCAAGCGTCTTCATGAAATTACTCCTTGTTTCCCATAAGAGTTGAAAGCAGGATCGCCATCTCGATGGCTGTTGTGACGACAATCGAGCCGGTATGGATTGCGCGAGCGATGTCATGGCTATCGAAAACGGGCTCGAGGGCGGACGCGGAATGTGTGAACAGTGTGTACTGCACGCCCAGGCACAAGGCCGCCAGTACGAGCTTTCCCGTCGTGAGGTGTATGGTCATGGCTGTATCCTTCATGTGTTTTGGCTCTCAGGAGCCAGGGACATCATGAAAGTCGGCGCATCGACTTGAAACCGCAGCAGTGTCCTCAATTGATCGCACTTGGAAAATGCTGAATACTGGATCAATCAAGTTGCAATGGGCCTGCAATGCAAATTCAGAAACTGACATGCAGTTGAAATCTGTTGCTTGCAGTTAAGTGAAATTGGAGGTTGCTGTGGCGAAGGGTGCGATCAAGAGTCCGGAAGAGTTGGTGAAAGAACAATTCTGGACGCTATGCGCGATGATCGATCATTCTATTGGAACAAGCGATACACCTAAGGCACGGGACAAGGTGCTGCGCATGCTGATGGGCATTGGGAACTCTGCAAAGCGGGGCGGTTCGCCGATCCCCAAAGCCATAGTGCTCAACTACCCTGAACCAAACACGGAAGTTAAGCTCGACGTCTTCCGCAAGGTCACGGTCGATCCGTGGTTTGACAATTGGAAGCTACGACAGACGTCGAAACTGGCGTTGATGTACGCACTTTGGCGGATTGGCTCGGAACGGGCGGCAGAAGCGACAGAGCACCGTGAGAAATTCAGAAGCAAACTGTTCCAGTTTGGCCGGGCCCTGGATGTTGTTACCAAACAGGAGCATTTCGAAAAGCTGCTGTCGGAATTCGAACATTCGACTGCAGTCGCAAGCACCAGCCGTGGAAAGCTCGTCTCGGCTTTGCGGACGCTGGCGGGTCGGGAAGACATTGTTACCGCAAAGGACATGAAGGATGCGGCCGAGAGGTATTCAGGGCTCTGGATTGCCTTTCGTCACAAGACCGCAGCCAACCACGTCATACAACAGGCGCTCTACTTCGAAGGAGATGGCAAGGACCTGATGCGCGTAGCCGCCTTTGAAGACAACGACCGTCTTGACGGACATGGAGTCGTGGTTCCGACAGAAAGCCATCTCTATGTGCTGCTGTTTCATCCGCCTGGGTCGGAGTTGTCTGGCTGGCGAAAGTCGTCATTCTTTCTCCATCGTCTGCAGCCACCGCATCACAAAAAGCGAACGGCCGGGTTCTTTACGGGGCCAAGTGTAAACTACAAGGCTATAGTGTCACGGCACGTGATCCTGGTGCCCGCTGACCAGAAATTCAACTCGATCGTGGAGGCACGTGGTTGGTGGAAACTGAAGTCAAGAGAGCTGCTGGCCAGGGACGACCTTCAGGACGCGTTTATGCGAAAACTCCTGAACTATTCGAAATTCTCGCGCGGCCTGGTTCTTGGGCGGATAGCAGAGTTCGAGCCTCTCTATCTCAGTGCGGACGATGCAATGAATTTGTCATTGCATGACGAACCGCCTCCCGATCCCGTACTCGAAACGAAGCCATCCATTGCAGGGCCAAGGAGAACCGGAAAGTAGCCTGATCGTTGCAGTCCCGGAACAAGCGCGAGAAATGGAATACATCCGCTCCATCTCGCACTTCACCTTCTCACGCAGGCAACTGCTTCGCCCAATCAGTTACGGCCTGTACAAATTTCTTTGGATCCGAGAAGTGCATGGCGTGAGCGGCGCCAGGAATGGATTCATACTGCATTGGCACTCCGGACTGCCCGACCAGTTCGCGGACCTTGGCGGCCTGCAGATCGGACATGGCGCCGAAGAGATTGCCGGAATCAGCATTGACAAAGCGGGCGTGATGCGTGACCAGCACCGGAGTTTTCAACTGTACAAGCAGCGTCTCATGAGGACAGTTCCTGGCCACAGTCCCCTCCCAGAACGCGCGACCCCATTCTGGATCGTACTCCTTCAGGTTTTGTGGAGGTTCGGCAGGAAACGGAAACATGCGCAGGAAGGGAGAGGGGTCAACGGCAGCAGCTTTTTTCAGTCCATCCCAGTCACCAACTCGCCATTGGTCGCCGAGATAAATTGAATTCAGTCGAAACATGGGTCCGATCGCCTGCTTCAGTGACTGACCAACGAGGGGGTTTGTTTCAGAGGAAAAGAACGGTGGATCCTCACATATGGCACCACGCAACTGTCCGGGCAGGGCGAAGGCCGAAAGCCAGGCAGACAAAAGCCCGCCTGAGGAACAGCCACTAGCGACCACGGGCCTTTTGATTACGGTTGCGATGAATCGGACGAGGTCATTACCCATGTTGTCAAGCGTGTACCGGCCTGGCGTCCAGGTGCTCCGTCCCTGGCCACGAAGATCGACGGCGAACACATGAAAGTCTTTTTCCAGTTCAGCCATTGCATGCTCGTAGCCCCACCAGGATTCCGTCTGGCCGGGAATAAGCAGTAGTGCTGGGTTCGATGGAGATCCGGACTGTGCATAGTTCATCACTATTTCGCCCAGATTGACAGAATGCTCTTCGTAGGCGTGCTTCACGAAGGTTCGCGGGTCACGAAAAGCTCCGGGATGGGTTGCCGCTGCCGTCTTCGGCGTGCCACCTGATTGGCCGGACAGAGATTCAACCATGTATTCTTCCTTCCTGTCGTTCAGACATGTAGAGCTTCATTGGGCGCAGCGCAGCAACCAAAGCTGGCGCGCTGAGGCAACTTGGTGCACATTTCGCAGCGACTCCGCAATGCGAAGGGGAGACGGGCGCGCGTGCAGACCAAACTTGGGTCGGGCGAACTATTGGATCATCGTGGGCACTTGCTCCAACGCGGCTGGGCAGAAACCGAGGCGCGCCGTTACCGCCGTTCTGCCATTGCGGCATCCGCTTTTCGCATCAAGGAGTGGGACTACTATTGCGTCCTGAACAAGGACTACGGGTTCGCACTGACTGTTGCCGACAATGGCTATCTTGGTTTCCTGTCCGCAACCTGGCTCGACTTCACCAAGCCAGCCACGCACACGCAAAGCGCCATGCTTCCCTTTCCAATGGGCCGGATGGCGATGCCGGAAAGCGCCGAAGTGGGGGATATCGTGCACAACCATTCCCGGCTCGGGATTGCATTCCGTCACGAGGCGGGCGGAAGAAAGCTGACCGTGGATTGCCCGTCTTTCTGCGGCGGAGAAGGCTTGAAAGGCGAACTGTTTCTCGCGCCGCCTCCCATGGGCCGGATGACGATCGCAACGCCGTTCCACAACGCGCCGAAGGCATTCTACTACAATCAAAAGATCAACTGCATGCCCGCATCTGGCGAAGTCAGCATCGGCAGCAGGAAGTACGACTTCGATCCAGCATCTGCTGCCGGAGTACTCGACTGGGGCCGCGGTGTTTGGACCTACCGCAACACCTGGTACTGGGGTTCAGCCTCGGGGTGGCTTGACGGGGTGCCGTTCGGCTTCAACATTGGCCATGGCTTCGGCGATACCTCCGCCGCCACTGAAAACATGCTTTTCTATGGAAAAGAGATTCACAAACTGGACCAGGTGACATTTCACTTGCCTCAAGGAACCTACGACGGTGCGCCCTGGAAGTTCACGAGCAACGACAAGAGGTTTGAACTCGAATTCGAACCGATAGTCGACCGGGCATCGGCAGTTGACGTCAGGATTATCCGGTCGATACAGCATCAGGTATTCGGCCGGTTTTCCGGAAACGTAACACTCGACAGTGGGCGCGTCCTCAGGCTCAAGGCATTTCCGGGATTTGCCGAAGAGGTTGAGAACTGCTGGTGAGCGGACTGCCCGCTATTTTGCTCACGGGGCAACAGTGTGATCAAATGCGTGGAAATGGAGTTTGCCGGATGCCCAATCCAATCAGCACTCTTCCGGTCGTGGACATTTCTTCGCTGTTTCAGCTGTCAGGCCGGACGCATGCTCCGGTCGCTTCGGCAATTGAGATGGCATGCCGGGATACGGGATTCTTCTACATATCCAACCATGGAATCTCTGCAGATGCTGTGTCGCGCCTCGATGCGGCAAGCAGGAAGTTCTTTGCCCTGCCGTTGGACGTCAAGAACCGCATTGCGATGTCGAATGCGGGGAGAGCTTGGCGCGGGTTCTTTCCCGTGGGAGGCGAACTGACTTCAGGTAGGCCGGATCTGAAGGAGGGTGTCTACTTCGGTACCGAACTCGATGCGGATGATCCGCGCGTGATAGCCGGACTGCCAATGCACGGCGCGAATCTCTGGCCTGAAGAGGTGCCAGAGCTGCGTGCGGCCGTGCTGGATTTCATCGCGCAAGCTACGTTGGCAGCGCACGCTGTGATGCGCGGGATCGCCCTCAGTTTGGGCCTGGACCAAGAGTATTTCACCCGCACATACACCTCTGATCCGACTGTGTTGTTCCGCGTGTTCCACTATCCGCCGGCACGCGCAGTCGACGGCGAATGGGGTGTAGGCGAACACACAGACTATGGGCTGCTCACACTGTTGGCGCAGGACGCATGTGGCGGATTGCAGGTCAAGTCGCGGAATGGATGGATTGAGGCGCCGCCGCTTCCCGACACACTCGTTTGCAATATCGGTGACATGCTCGACCGCCTGACAGGCGGCTACTACCGTTCAACGCCCCACCGCGTCCGGAACGTGAGTGGTCGGGACCGTCTCTCGTTCCCGTTGTTCTTCGATCCCGGGTTCGACGCCGTGATTGAGCCTCTGCCGGAACGCGCAGGCGAGGCGCATGACGACAGCGCCGAACGGTGGGATTGTGCAAACTTGCACGCGTTCAAGGGAACCTATGGCGACTATCTGCTTGGCAAGGTGGGAAAAGTATTTCCGGACCTTCAGCAAAAGTTGCTTTGAAACCCGGGAGCAGCGTGGGGACTTTCGTCATTTCTTGGCAGATCCGCGTGCAAAACAGATGCGCGGATTGTGCAGGACACCGAAGGTCACAGGTTTCTCGGGAACGGATTGGGACCTGCCTGCGTTATTGACCGCATACCACATCTACCTCCCCCCGAAGGAACCAACCCCATGAAAACGAGCACAGTCTTCATCGCGCTTGCCGCCGCAGCAATCGTTACAGGCGGCGCTGCAGGCTTCGCATCGGCCGACGATGCGACGCCGCAAGACGTCGCCAGCACACAGGAACTCGACGTTGCCACCTATGAGCAAGACTACAGCCCGCACTGGTTTTCAGCCAGCGGATACGGTCCCAACGACGACCAGGCCGATGAAACACGCGCGCTCAATAGGGCACAATTGGAAAACGGCGGTCAGATTCAGGACGCCGACGATGATGAGATGCAGGGCGCATCCGATGATGACAACGACACTGACACCGATCAGGACGGGGACCAGGGCAGCATTCAGCCGGAAGCATCGCCAGCTCCAGGCACGCAGTACTGATGCACCAGCGACGCTGCGCCCGGTTCCTGCATTAGATCAAAACCAGGAGTCAGTCCGCAACGGTTGAAAGGTCTGGCCTCAGCGACCTCCCCCAAGGAGGTCGTTGAGTGTGCCCACCGGATCATTCTTCGTTTTCGGAGCAGTCTTGTCTGGATCAGTCGGTTGCTGCTTTTTGCCGGAACCCGGGATCAGCTCACCAAGACCACTAACGCCTTGAAGCGGGTTCTTGCCCTGCAAAATATCTTCGACCGCAGAATTGACGACGCCCGAGAGATCCGGCTCATAGGACGGATGGCCCCATGAACCGTGAATCCGGAATGGAATGCCAAGGCCACCCAGATCCGATTTTCCACCTTGTCCTTCGATTGATTTCACGGCTTTGGGTTCGACCCGGTAGTCCAGCGTCTGACCACCCAGATCAATGATGCCGGCACCATTCAGGCGCACAAACGGATTGAGCAGCTTCAGATCCTTGTTGCCCGCAACACCATTTCGGATGGCAAACGAACCCGACAGTTCCGCGAAGTCGGTCTTCGCCGATCCGCCAACCGCCGATCCGCTCAGCGCAGATTGAATCGTCCGCGCGATTTCGGCCAGATTCACGCCCTTGATGGCGCCGTCCGTGAAGCGAATGGCCGCTTTGCCGCCAAGTGAATGCATCAACGCGTTCTGGCTGCGCCCGATTGCGGTCACGTTCAGGTCAATGCTTGCAGTGCCGGACAACCGCGTGAAACCCGCAGCGTCAGTCAGGAATGGTGCACCCTGCACGCCGCCGATGTGCACATCAATCCCGACTGTTGGCGATGTCGACGTTCCGTCAAGCCGGATGGTCCCGCTTCCATTGCCGCCATAAAGCGCAAGTTGCTTGAGCTTGACGTGCATCTTGCCGCCCGTCAGTGCGATATCAAGCACGCTACGGCCGACATGCAAACCGCCCGCCTCAAGCGCATTCACTGCAAAGTCGAAATCAGCATCAACAAGTTTCAAAGCACTGAAATCGATGACATCGTTGCTCCATCCGCCACCGCTTGTGGCGCCGTGCGAGGTATCCCGCGCGCCGCCGCCCGTGTACTTGTTGATGTCAAGGCGGTCGAGCGTGAAGTCGCCTTTGACAAGCGGCGTTGCGTGTGTCGAATCGAGTGCAAGACTTCCGGTGCCCTGCATCGCATCAAGACTTAGCTTCGCGTTTTTGAATGCAACGCGACCAGTCGACGAAGTCATGTCGCCAGCAAGCGCCATGGCACCAAATCCCCGCACCTGTGGCAACGCGACGCCAAGCCATCGCGCGAGCCTGCGTGCTGATTTGGTATTGAACGTGACTCTGCCTTCTACCACCCTGTTGCCAGCATCTGTTGTGCCATCGAATGACGCATTCATCACGTCGGCGGAAATTTTCGCATTGAATGCGCTCCTTCCTCCTTCCGCCAGTTTGCGCGGTTCTGCGATGGTCGCGTCCATGGTGACATTTTCCTTGTTCCAGGTCAGTCCTCCCGAATAAACCATCGGCTTGTCGAGACTCGGCAGTTGCACAGACGCATTGATGTTTTCGATTGTCTGGATGGCGTGCGCGCGTGCGTCGCGAAACGTGAACGTGCCGTCCGTGAGCTGGACATCCTGGAAGTTCAAGTCACTCTTGGCGCCCTGAGAATTTGTCGGTGCCGTCCGAGTGGAAGCGGTTCCTTCAAACACCCAGTTGCCTCGACCGTGGCCGTCGACTTCCAGATGGATCACCGGTTTGACGAGTGTAACGCGCGTTACCTTTACTTGGCCCGACAGGAGCGGAAACAACTCTGCCCCAACGACGAGTTGCTCCATGGTCGCCATGTCGGCATCATGTCCGCCATCAACATTGGCGAACCGCACATTGTTGACCTCAATGCCAAGCTCGGGAAAAAGTGTGGTCTTGAGCGTGCCGTCGATCTTGAGGTCTCGGCCGGTCAGGTGGCGCGCCTGTGCAATGATCTGTGCCTTGTACACGTCCGTTGGCAGCAGGAATGGCAGCGCAATCAACGCGAAGAACAGGACCACGACGGCCAGCAAAACCCAGCGCAGATATCGCCACATCGCGAATCTTCTCCTTCGGAACCAGACTGGCAGTTTACTCCAGCCGCCATCGCTGCCAATGACGAAGTGCAGGGATATCAACGACGCCGTGGATCGTGCGAACACCAGAGACAGCTGCTGCGCGGATACGTTCCGGCAGAAGGAAGCCAGCAAAGAAATCGATATGTGGCGGGTTGGACGCAGAGACAGTTTCCTGTGTTGTCACTCCGTTGCATGGCTTGAAACTGCGGAAACGGTCAGCCACGAAGGTTTTCCGCGACCGCAAAAATATAGAGTGAACCAATGGACGCTCTGCGGCGTATACCCTCCCGGTACCCCCTTCATGGTCGGCAAGGTCATTGGGTAGAACACATGTTCGGGCGCATTGCCTCAGCCTCACTTTTGTTGCTTCTCACGCTGACGGCCTGCAAGGATATGCCGGTGAACCGCGACCAGTCGCGCGAACTCACCACGGTGTCAGCGGTCGACCTCGATCGCTACACCGGCCGCTGGTACGAAATTGCGCGGGTCCCGAATTCATTCGAGGAAGGCTGCGTCGCCGTTACCGCCACCTATTCAAAGAATCCTGATGGCACGGTAAGAGTTATAAATCGCTGCCATTTGCTTACCCTGACTGGCAAGGAATCTGTTGCCGTAGGCAGCGCGCGCATCGTCGATTCCAAAACGAACGCAAAGCTTGCGGTAACGTTCTTCTGGCCCTTCGAAGGCGACTACTGGATTCTGTCACTCGCTGACGACTACAGCTGGGTGCTGGTCGGAGAGCCATCAGGAAAATACCTCTGGATACTGGCGCGTTCGCCCAGGATCTCGGATGGGTTGCGAGCCGACCTGGTGACCCGACTGAACGCGATAGGTTACAATGCAAAGGCGCTCTACTGGACGCCGCAACCCTGAACGACCTGGCAAGTCGCAGCTAGTTTGTACGAACGAAAAGCTGTGAATCGATTTTGGCTCGGTACGAATAGACCGACCCGGCAAGTGGATCTTGATCGGTCAAAACGCGTGCATCCGGATCAAAGCCGGATTTCGCGCTCGAATACCGTTTGATCAGCTCCGCAACCTTCTTTGCATCCAGCGCCCCATACGTGAGGAGCTGCCTTCGCGGCAGAACCTGATCACGGAAAGACCAATGATACTCGGCAAGCTTGTTGCCGGGATTGGCGGCGCCCCGGAAGAATGTCACCGTAACTGTGAAGCCGGTGACAATGATATCCGGTCGATCATTGGAAATACGAAATTCAAAGGAAGCGGTTCCATCGGCGTTCGTCATCATGCCGCCACTTGAACCCAGTTCGGTGTAGACAGCCGGACCTTTTTCGAAGTGGTGCTGGCACAAGTCCATCGCCGTCTTCGTCGCGATCGCATCGGATTGCCTGGGTACCTTTGACAGACACTCACCGTATGACTTGCCGAAGGTATCAGGGCGTGAATCGCAGCCATTCAGGACAAGTGCCAGCAGCAAACCCGCAGGGGCAGGCAGGATTTGTCTCATCACTACGAACCAAATCCCTTGCCAGCATCAGCAGGCGCCATCCGGACAAGCCTGCTCGTCAGCACGGCCGCCTGACGATGAACCACGGCAACGCGGTACGCCGGATCCGTGACCATCTCAAGAAACGCAGCCGCAGACGGATACAGAGCGATGAATGCATTGTCCCACACTTCTGAAGTGGGGCCTGTCACCATGGCCTCCATCCTGCCGCGCCAGATTGTCTGTCCACCGATGCGCGTGAATACGGCTTCGCTCGTGCGCCCGTATTCTGCATACGCCTGTGCACCGGTGAAGTTCATCTGCGCATGCGAATGTCCCCCGGGATACAGGGCGCGTTCACGATACTGCACGAGGTTCAGCATGTGGATCGGTGTATTTCGAGGCAATGCTTTGAAAGCATTGAAATTGTCACGAGATGGATCGACAAAATGCTCTTCCGCCATTGTTCAGGTTCCGATTGCAGAAGTGGAAGTGAGGCTGGTATTGGCCGCTAGCTTGTCCACGCCGCTTTCATGGCCTGCGCCAGCTGGATCAATGTCTTGCTTTGCCCTGACGCGCGACGCCACACAAGTCCGATTTTACGGTATGGCGTTTCGGCTTCCAAAGGCAGCACCGGAAGTTTCAGCCCGCGCAGAATGCCCGCATCCAGCGCAACCTGTGGCAGCAGTGTGACGCCAAGACCGTTCGCCACCATCTGGACCAGTGTGTGGAGGCTCGTTCCCTGGAACCCGACATTGCGGCGCGCACTTTCAAGCGAGCACGCCGCAAGCGCGTGATCCCTCAGGCAATGCCCGTCTTCCAGCAGAAGCAGTTCTTCCATTGCAAGGTCGCTTGCCCGGATGCTGTTCGCTTTCGCAAGACGGTGTCCGGATGGAAACACGACCCAGAAATTGTCTTGCGCTATTTCAATCGACCGGAAGTCGCCGATCGTAAAAGGGAGCGCGATAAGCGCCGCGTCGAGATCACCATCTTCCAGATCAGCAAGCAGGCGCGCCGTCTGGTCTTCACGCAGGAACAGCTTCAGTTTGGGAAACCGCCGCCTCAGGTCAGGCATGGCCCGCGGCACGATGAATGGTCCGATTGTCGGAATCATGCCAAGCCGCACTGGGCCCGACATGGGCTCGCGGGCCGCGTTCGCAAGATCAGTAATATCCTCCGCTGCCTTGATGAGGTCGCGCGACCTGTTGGCGATTTCCGTTCCCAGCGGCGTCGGCACGACTGAACGTTTGGTGCGTTCAAGCAAGGTCGCGCCGAGCAGGTCCTCAAGTTCCCGAATGGCCGCGCTGAGAGTCGACTGAGTGACAAGGCAGGCTTCCGCGGCCTGTCCAAAATGACGCCGGTCAACAACGGCAATGAGATAGCGCAACTGGCGCAGCGAGGGCGTGAGCTTCATGCTGGAAATATAATCGAAAAAAACGATTAAAGTAAGAGGTATTAGTCGTTTCAGTAAATGAATGTGTTTCGGTACGTTTGCGATCAGACGATGGCAAAGCAAACCGTCTGCAACCAAAAACCCGAGGAGAACCACATGTCCCTGATCAATTCCGACGTGAAGCCCTTCAAGGCAACCGCCTTTCGCTGGGGCAAGTTTGAACCCGTGTCAGAGGCCGACCTGAAAGGCAAATGGTCAGTCGTTTTTTTCTATCCCGCCGACTTCACCTTTGTGTGCCCGACGGAACTCGAGGACCTGGCTAAGAACTATGGCGAGTTCCAGAAGCTCGGCGTGGAGATCTACAGCGTATCGACCGACACGCACTTCGCACACAAGGCCTGGCACGACACATCACCAGCGATCAGGCACATCGAGTTCTACATGGTTGGCGATCCCACCGGCGCGCTCTCGCGTAACTTCGGCGTAATGATTGAGGAAGCGGGCTTGGCTGATCGCGGCACGTTTGTCATCGATCCGACCGGTCGCATCCAGATTGTTGAAATCAATGCCGGCGGTGTCGGTCGCGACGCGAAGGAACTGCTCCGCAAGGTCAAGGCCGCGAAATACGTGCACGAGCATCCAGGCGAAGTCTGCCCGGCGAAATGGAAGGAAGGTGACAGGACCTTGGCGCCATCACTCGATCTGGTCGGCAAGATCTAGTTCCTCGACCATGTGGTGCACGACCGGCGGCCCCTGACGTCCGTGACGGGGCAGCCGGCGAAAATTTAACAAGGAAATAGCTTTATGCTGGACGAATCTGTGAAAACCCAACTGGCCACGTATCTCGCCAAGGTTTCAAACCGCATTGAACTGTCGGCATCACTCGACGGATCTGAAGCGGCAACCGAGATGTGGGCGCTGCTCGAAGCCGTTGCCTCTTTGTCGGAAAATATCACTCTCAATCGCGACGATAACGCGGACAGGGCACCTTCCTTTTCCGTGATGCAGCAGGGCGGTGTGCCGCGCCTTCGCTTCGCGGGCGTTCCGCTTGGTCATGAATTCAATTCGTTCGTGCTGGCGCTGCTTCAGGTGGGTGGCCATCCGGCAAGGCAATCGCAAGCAGTGCTCGATCGAATCCGAAACCTTCCAGGGCCGTTGCACTTCGAATCCTTCTATTCGCTCTCGTGCCAGAACTGCCCGGATGTGGTCCAGGCGCTGAATTTGATGACGGTGATAAATCCGCAAATAACACACACCGCAATCGACGGTGCCCTTTTCCAGGTCGAAGTTGAGGCGCGTGGCATTCTCGCGGTCCCAAGTGTGTTCCTGAATGGCAGGCCGTTTGGCCAGGGCCGAATGGGTCTGGAAGAAATCCTCTCGAAGCTGGACGCGACTTCAGCCGCGGCTAACGCCGCAGCACTCGGTAACAGGGCGCCCTACGATGTCCTCGTTGTCGGCGGGGGCCCCGCAGGTGCTGCCGCCGCAATTTATGCCGCTCGCAAGGGCATCCGGACTGGCATTGCTGGCGAGCGCTTTGGCGGGCAGGTCCTCGACACGATGGGGATCGAGAATTTCATTTCTGTGCCTCATACCGAAGGCCCGAAGCTGGCTGCGAGTCTGGGACAGCACGTGGTCGAGTATGGCATCGACACAATGAACGGCGTGGTCGCTACCAAACTCATCCCGGCGGCAGATCCGCAGGATTTTGCACTCATCCAGCTCTCAAATGGCGCCACACTGCAGGCCAGGGCCGTCATCCTTGCGACCGGCGCGCGCTGGCGTCAGTTGAATGTGCCAGGTGAGTCTGAATACCGGAACAAGGGCGTTGCCTATTGTCCGCACTGCGATGGCCCACTCTTCAAGGGCAAGCGTGTGGCAGTTATTGGGGGCGGAAATTCTGGGGTCGAAGCCGCCATCGACCTCGCAGGAATTGTGGGCCACGTCACGCTCATTGAGTTCGATGACAGGTTGCGTGCCGATGCGGTGCTGCAGTCAAGGCTGAGGTCGCTGAGGAACGTAGCCGTAATTACTTCGGCTCAGACAACCGAGGTTCATGGAGATGGCAAGCGCGTGACAGGTCTCTCACTAAGGCTCCGCACGTCAGCCCAAACACATCGCGTCGACCTTGATGGTGTGTTCGTTCAGATAGGGTTGTTGCCAAACACCGAATGGCTGAAGGGAACGATTGCCCTGACGACCCGTGGTGAAATCGAAGTTGATCGCCGCGGAGCAACTTCGATACCGGGCATCTTTGCCGCGGGAGATGCGACCACAGCGCCATACAAGCAGATCGTGATCGCAATGGGTGATGGCGCGACGGCAGCGCTGACGGCTTTCGACCATCTCATTCGCCTGGCACCCGCAGACGAAGTGCTCGCCGCTTAGTTTCGATCACGATGCCCGGTCGCGGGGCCAATAGAGCTGCACGACTGGAAACAGCGCAAATACGATCTGTCCCGCCAGTCCGATTTGCGCGCTTTCATTTGCAAACGACGCGAAGTGGGCGGTGACGGTCCTGTCAAACAGGATGACCGACATGACCAATTCGGCAATCATGAGAAGCAGAAACGCTGTAGCTCCCATGGCTGCGCGTGATTGCAGATCGTGGGCGACGCCCAGTTTCCGGGTGACCCACAAACATGCAATCCAGGAATTGGCCAGCACCAGCGGGAGCTCAATCAGGACGGCAACGACAGCACCAACCAGTGGAGCAACTACAAGCGTGCGCAAGACTCCGATCACAAACGCCGCAGAAAACGTAATCAGGAAGTAAATGGCACCGGCCGTCATGACTGCGTCCTCGCTGGAAGGTACGCAGTATAACAGGCGTGCGGCTGTAGCCACGATCTCTGGTAATGGCACAGTTATGGACGGCAACGGTCGTGATCGACGTCAGTCGTCGCCATGAAGCTGCGTCATTAACGATTGCCGCGCGGTTTGGGTGATTTGACTGTGCACTAATACCAGTCATTAGAGGTCCCGGCGGGTGACTCCGGATGGCCCGTGGTCTAAATACGCTGCAAATTCAGACCGCCGGGCTGCCGCCGGAAAATCACAAGAGGGTACAAAATGCTCGCCTGGTTTCAGAAGATAATGCCGCGCGAAGAGCGCTTCTTCGACATGTTCGAGCGCCACGTTCAGTGCCTGGTCGGTGGGTCACAGGCTCTGCGCGGAATGCTTGATGGCGGTCCGCGAGTGGCAGAGTTTTGTGGCAAGATATCTCAGCACGAGCACGAAGCCGATCTCATCACGGCAGAGGTGTTCCAGGCCATCCGACGCAGCTTTATAACGCCGTTTGATCGTGGCGACATCCGTGGCCTGATCACGTCGATGGATGACGCCATCGACCAGATGAACAAGACGTCCAAGGCCGTGCAGCTTTTCGAGTTCGACAGGTTCGAACCCCAAATGCGCCAGACAGGTGATCTCATAATCAAGGCAGCGGCCCTCGCAGCCGAGGCGGTTCCACTGCTTCGTGACATGCGCAGACACGCCCCGCGCCTGAACGTTATCACGGAAGAGATCGTTCGCCTTGAGGAACAGTCCGACCAGGTCTGTCTCGACGGACTCAAATTGTTGCTGCAGGGTCCGGCGCGCACTGACGCCATGGCCTATATCAAGGGTTCCGAAGTCTATGATCATCTCGAGAAGGTCGTCGACTGCTTTCAGGATGTTGCGAACCGCATCAGTGGTCTCGTGATCGAACATTTGTGAAAGCGGGCGCCAAATGGACATCGGTGGGATCGCACCCTCTCTCATATTCTTGATATTTGTTGCCCTGGCGTTCGATTTTCTCAATGGACTGCATGATGCAGCGAACTCCATTGCGACCATCGTCTCCACGCGTGTTTTGAAACCCCAATACGCAGTCGCCTGGGCCGCATTCTTCAACTTCATCGCGTTTCTGTTCTTCGGACTTCATGTCGCGAAAACGGTGGGCTCCGGTATCGTATTGCCAGATCTCATCGACGACGCGGTAATATTCGGCGCGCTGTCCGGCGCGATTGTCTGGAACATCGTCACCTGGATGGGAGGCATTCCTTCTTCAAGCTCACACGCACTTATAGGAGGGATCGTGGGGGCTGGCATCGCCAAGGCAGGCTTCCACGCCATCATGTGGGAAGGCCTGACAAAGACACTGCTTGCGATAGTTGGCTCGCCGTTTACGGGCGTGTTCTTTGCGTTCATCCTCGTTCTGATCGTTTCATGGATGTTTGTTCGCACAACACCGGCCTTTGCCGACGCCACATTTCGGCGGCTGCAATTTGTGTCGGCATCGCTTTATTCTCTCGGTCACGGTGGAAACGACGCTCAGAAGACCATGGGCATTATCGCAGCGTTGCTTTACGCGCATGGAATGACAGGCGGTGAATTTCATGTGCCGCTATGGGTGGTTCTGTCCTGCCAGGTGGCCATGGGTCTGGGAACGTTGTTCGGCGGCTGGCGCATTGTTCACACCATGGGCTCCAAGATCACGCGCCTGTCACCCATGCAGGGTTTCTGCGCCGAGACGGCAGGCGCCGCGACGTTGTTCGGTGCAACCTGGCTCGGTATTCCGGTTTCAACGACGCATACGATTACCGGCGCCATCATTGGCGTAGGCGCCTCGCGCCGCGCTTCGGCCGTTCGCTGGGGCGTGGCACGCGGCATCGTGGTTGCCTGGGTCATTACGATCCCGATGTCGGCACTGATGGCCGCACTGGGATACTGGGCGGCATCAGTCTTTCTCGATTGAGCAGGTGGTCCGCACCGCGTTGATCAGGGTGCTGCCAGCATCTCGGTCACGATTTTGCCGTCAGCCGGCTTGCCGGGCTGAAGCTCCATCAACGACATGGCAGTCGGGTGTACGTCGATGATGTCCAGGCTTGGAATTTCGTGACCCTTGGCAATGCCGGCGCCCCACGCGTAGAAAACGCCATGCATCTCGGGAATTGCCGGGTCATAGCCATGCGAGGCCTTGAGCCCTCCAAGGCCATCGGGCACGAAGATGTCTGACCACAACCAGGTCATGCCCATCAAGTGTGCGTACCACGGCAGGCTGCTTGATCCGGCGACATAATAAGGAGGCTTGAGCACAAGCATCAGATCGCCCGTGCGCGGTGTGCTGCCAAGGTGCGCATAGGAAGGGAAATGGCCCCGGCGATACACTGTGAAGGCCTGGCTGTAGCCACTCAGCTCCTTTTCAACATGTTCGGCAGTCTCGCCCTTGTCGAGATAGAGATACGCACTGCCGCCATCTCCCGAGTCACGCGCCATGATCCAGTGACGGTTCAGGATGCGGCCCAGGTTTACCAGCGGCGCAACATTGACCATGCCGTGATCTGTGCCGATGATCAGCGTGCCTTCCCGTTCGGGCGGCAACGCCTTGATTCCGGACATCAGCTTGCCGACGATGTCGTCGGCGCGTCGTACTTCGGCAAGCGCTTGCACGGATGTAACCCCATACACATGCGCCTGGTGATCCGGTCCGCGGAAGTACAATGCGATGACACGTGGACGCTTGGCATCCGTTCGCTTGAGCAACGCGAGCCCTTGGGCCAGGATCTGGTCGTCTGACGGCGCTTCTTCCCAGTCAGTGAATGGGTTGACATAGGTCGCAAGAGCGACGCGCTTCTTTTTCTTCCACCGGTTGGCAAAGTTGAGCGCAGCAGCCTTGACGCCCTGCCGCTCGGCCGCCTGCCAGATCGTCTCGCACCCCGTCATCCATTCAGCGTCACCATCCTCGGAATATTCCAGCCCCTTGTCGGGATCATAAAACTTGTTTTGCATGATACCGTGGTGCTCGGGCCAGCAACCGGTCGCAAAACTCGTATGGTTCGGCAGGGACATCGTGGGATAAACCGGAACCAGATGCCGCGACCACGAACCCTCCTGTTTGATGCGGTTCAGATGAGGCGTGTTGGTGGCTTCGGCCATTGCAGGTGCGAAACCGTCAAACAGGACATAAATCACGGTCCGCTCGGCCGCCTGGGCAGCGCCTGCCGTGGCGATCGCAAGACACAGCGAGATGCAGACACGCGAAAGCAGACTCCGGCGGGACATGCTCACTCCTCAAGAAAAGTCCTGCCGCACAATAGGTTATCTCGAACAGGCGCCGCAATAGATTGCACCCGCGCACCTTTCCGCTATTTTGGCGGCCATCTTAACCGTGAGCCACACAATGAAGATATTCATCACCGGGGCATCCGGCTTTGTGGGAGGTGCCTTTGTCAAAGCCCTTGCACACGAACACCAGATCACAGCGATGTCCCGGTCAGAAAAGAGCGACGTCGCCATCAGGGCGCTGGGCGCAACACCTGTGCGTGCAAGCCTGGGCGAAGTGAAGACAGAGCAATTGAAAGGCTTTGATGCCGTCGTGCACTGTGCCGCTTACGTGGAAGAGTGGGGCCCATGGGCGGACTATTGGCGCATCAATGTTGATGGCACAAAGGAACTTCTGGTGGCTGCAAAGGGCGCCGACGTCAGGCGCTTCGTTCACATTGGCACCGAGGCAGCATTGTTCTATGGGCAGGACATGCGCAACGTCGACGAACACTATCCGCTGGCCCTGAGCTCGCCATTTCCCTATGCGCGCACAAAAGCCCACGCCGAGAAAGCCGTGCGCGAGGCAAACGACGAGGGCGCGGGCTTTACGACGATTGTCGTACGCCCGCGTTTCGTTTGGGGTGAAGGCGATCAGACCATTCTGCCTGTCGTGAAGGAGATGGTAGCCAGGGGCCAGTTCGCATGGATCGATGGCGGAAGGTCTCGAACCTCGACGACGAATATCGCAAATCTCGTTCACGCAATGAGTCTGGCCCTTACCAGGGGCAAGGGAGGCGAGGCGTATTTTGTGCTTGATGGTGAACCAGTCGTGTTCCGCGATTTCATGTCCACTATGATGCGCGTGGCTGGAATAGAGCCGCCGGATCGTGCCGTTCCCGGTTGGCTTGTGCGCACAATCGCCTATGTCGGCGAAACGGCATACCGCGCCTTGAGCATCAGTTCGAAGCCTCCGCTCACGCGCTTTACCGCAAACATCATGAGCCGCGACTGCGTCCTCACCGATGCAAAGGCCCGGCGGGAGATGGGCTACGCGCCGAAAGTTTCGATAGATGAAGGCATGAAACTGCTTGCCGCTTCTCTCAAGAGTTGACGGCTTGCATTCTCGCACTCTCTAGATCGCGACCCTCAGCGTGACGGTAGCGGCTTTTCCGGGTGCAAGCAGCTCAGCCTGCCTCACGCCAGCCTTCACAGGCAATATATAGGACCCTTGCTGCTTGCTTGGAAACAGCGATGTCTTCCACACCGAACCTCCGATCCTGGCTTCGACCCGTACCGACCCGAAGCCGCGCTTTGGCAGCGCCGTGAAGAACCTGATCTCGGCAGAAAGTTTTTTGGGAAGCGTCAGGAAATGCCAGGAAGCGTTGCCTCCCTGCCAGGCCCACAGCTTTGCCTTGAATGTGTAAGTCTCGGAAGTCACGAAATTCCATTCAGTTAGGCGGCCTGGGTGGCCGATCCATGAACCGGCGACTGCATGTTGCGCACCATCCTGAGCAGCATCTTTCGTGGCAGGAACGGTCCCAAAGCGGCGATCATCCTGTTTCTGAAGCCCGTGATCATGACACGCTTGTTCGCTTGCCAGGCATTGTATCCCTGCCTTGCGACGGTCATCGAAGGCATGGGTGTTCCCATGCGGCTGATCCTCGTTGCACCTGTTCCGGCGCGCTCCCGGAACTTGCTGACGGTTGGCCCTGGGCAAAGGCAACTCACTTTCACGCCCGTTCCATTGGCTTCTTCCCATAGCGCTTCAGAAAACGAAAGCACGAATGCCTTGGACGCATAATACACAGCCATCAGCGGGCCAGGCTGAAACGCAGCTGTTGAGGCGACGTTCAGCACACCACCACGCTTGTTCGCCAGCATGCCGGACCAATAGATATGCGTGAGTTCGACAAGGGCTCTGTCATTCAGGTCGACCATGCCCAGTTGCTCGTCAAGCGATGAGCCGTCGAATCCGCCAGCTTTTCCAAAACCTGCATTGTTCACGACAACGTCAATGCTGATGCCCCGCTTCTTGATTTCGTCGGCCAGCCTGCGCCCCCCACCCGAGGCACCCAGATCCGCCGCGATGGGGGTGGCCGTTATCTTGCAGGTTTTTGCAAGCCGCTCGGCGACGTCACGAAGGGCGCTTTCAGTTCGCGCGGCCAGGACAAGATTGTAACCGTCCTTCGCAAAGCACTCGGCGAGGTCAACGCCAATTCCAACTGAGGCTCCAGTGACCAGTGCGGTTTGGCCTTCACCTTTGCGTGCTCGCGCCATGTGCATTGCTCCTTGATTTCGACCAGGCAATTTTACAAGGGCTACCGGCAAACGCTTTGTCAGGTCTGCACTTCAACCTGCTCAGTCTTGGGTTGGCCCAGCTGGATGGTGGGCAAATACAAGAGCACGCAGGATGCGACGAAGACCGAGGAATACGTACCAATCACGATGCCCCACAGGATCGTTGCAGCGAACCCGAACAACGCCTCGCCCCCGAAAATCAGCAACGGAATGACGGATAGCGCTGTAGTAAAGCTGGTCAGGAACGTGCGCGACAGCATCTGGTTGGTGGACAGATTGATCATGTCACCAAGGGTCATTTTCTTGTATTTGCGACGGTTCTCTCGAATTCGGTCGAAAACCACTACGGTGTCGTTCACAGAGTACCCGGCAAGCAGCAACAACGCTGCAACTGACGTCAGGTTGAAGTCGAATTGAAGCACTGAATAGAGCCCAACGGCGGCAAAAACGTCGTGGCCGGTGGCGAGCATGGCTGAAAGCCCAAACTGCCACTCAAACCGGAGCCAGACATAGACACCAATCATCAGGACGCCCAGAACGGTTGCCCAAACACCACTCTGGAACAATTCGCTTGAGACCTTGGGGCCGACAGCTTCTACACGCGGAAACGTGTAGCCGACACCCAGCGCCGCTTGGATCTTTTTGGCGGCATCCTGTTCGTGACCAATTACTTGTGCTGTAGGCTTGATCCGGATCAGCAGACTTTTGTCATCGCCGAATTGCTGAACAGTGGGGTCCTTAAATCCAAGACCCTCAACCTTTGTTCTCACCAGTTCAAAGTCGATGGACTTGTCGCTTTTGGCCTCAAGGACCACACCACCCGTGAAGTCGATGCCCAGATTGAGGCCCTGAAACCAGAGCGAAAGAACGGTGATAACCACCAAAAGCCCATCGAATGCGAAGGCAGTGAAGCGGTTCCTTACGAAATCGATATTCGTCTCGTCGGGGATAATCGTGAATCTTGCCATGGTGGATGGATCTGTTTCTCTGGCAGTCAAAGTTCAAGTGGAGGCGGCGGATTAGACCGATTAGGTTGCAAGAGTACAACCCCAAAAAATGAGCGTAATGCCGCGCAAAAGTGCCTGTGTTAAGCCTTTTCGGCCCCGCAATGGACGCTTCGGGCAAGCACGGCTTGAGTCCACAAGTTTTCACCCGCAGCAACAAATCTTTGCAAAACGGACATAGGTTTGAAACGGCAAGCCACCACATAACTCTCTGAGGCGCACCATCGCGCGCGATTTTCAAAGGAGAATTTTCAAATGGCTGACCAACAATCGGCAACGGGCAAACGCTTCGGCTTCGTGGCGCTGTTCCTGGTGCTTTTCCTGGGTGTGCTTGGCGGCGGACTGGCCGTGGCAGGCGTTGCGGCCCACCACATGCACACAATGGGCGGTTGGGGAGGCTGGGGCGGTCATCACCGAATGCACGGCAGGATGGATGACGGTCGACCGGCCGAACACGTGCAACGGATGGTCGGGATGCTCGCCTGGAAGGTCGACGCAACGGCTGATCAGAAACAAAAACTGTCTGCCATCGCCGAGGGCATCGCAAAGGAAATCGAACCCTTCCATCAGAAATTTCGCGAGGCACACAAGCGGGCCCACGCGTTGCTTTTGCAGCCAACCACCGACCGGGCAGCTCTTGAAGCACTGCGTGTCGAGCAGATCGCAACTGCCGACGAGGCGAGCAAAAAGCTTGTCCAGGCTCTCGCGGATGCAGCCGATGTACTGACCCCCGAACAGCGCGCCAAGCTTGCACGAGACTGGGACTTCTGATTGCGTACGGCTTGACGCAAGCCAGCTAGAGTGAAGAAATATTGTCTGCACGCTTGTTATTGATTGAAGACGATATCCGTCTCGCTCGAATGGTCGAGGACTATTTGAGCGAGGCGGGTTTTCGCGTCATGCATGCGGCATCTGGAAAGGCCGGGATCGAGATGTCCCGGCGCGATTCATTTGATGCGATAATTCTTGACCTGATGCTTCCGGATATCGACGGTCTTGAAGTTTGTAGGACTGTGCGCACACAGGCCCAGACGCCCATCCTCATGCTGACGGCACGGGGCGATTCCATGGATCGCATCGTTGGCCTTGAAATGGGAGCAGATGATTATTTGCCCAAACCCTTTGAGCCTCGCGAATTGCTGGCGAGGCTTCGTGCCATTCTGCGCCGGACGCAAGGAGCGCCCGCATCAAATGTGTTGAAATTCGGACGGATCGAAATCGACCGCGATGCGCGCGACGTGCGTGTGGACGGCGCGTCCAGGTCTTTGACATCTTATCAATTCGACATAGTTCTCGCGATGGCGGAGCGTGCCGGGCGGGTGCTGTCGCGTGAGGCACTGTTCGACATTGTGAAGGGTGAATCCATCGAAGCGTTCGACCGTTCTATAGATGTCCACATCTCCCGCATTCGCTCCGTCATCGAAGACAACCCCAAGAAGCCCAGGCGTGTTCTGACAGTGCGTGGCGCAGGCTACGTCTTCGCTAAAGCGCAGGACTGAAGGGGGGCGAACGCATGACAAGGGTTTTCAATCGCCTCTACCTGAAGGTCTATGCGACGGTCGTGGTCGCGTTGCTGCTTGCCGTTTTCGTGTCTGCCACCATTTGGGCAAATGGACCCGAGTTCGCGACAGCACGTGGTGCGTTCGGAATGGCATCGGGCGTCGCCGCGGCGGCGCTTGCCGACATTGGCGCGCCAAAACCGGAGCAGCAAAAATCAATTGATCGTCTGGCGCGTCTGCTTGAATCCGATTTGGCAGTCTACGACAGCAATGAAGTTCTCGTTGGTCAGTTCGGTTCGCGCCTGCCGACGCCGGCGGAAGTCAATGAAGACCGTCCGCGCTTCCACGGACACAATCCCGTGTGGAAGTTTCAGCTTCGTGACGGTCGCATCATCGTGGTCCGCCCCCCGCTCGAACGCCACATGCAGGGTCCGGGCTTCCTGTTACACCTTGCGGTCGTCGCGTTCATCCTGGCGCTTGGTTCATTTCCTGTTGTGCGGGGGCTGACGCGGCGTCTCGAACGCCTGCAACAGGGTGTCGAGACCCTGGGCGCGGGCAATCTGAGTGTCCGTGTCAAAGTTGAAGGGCGCGACGAAGTCGCTAAAGTCGCCCAGAGCTTCAATCGCGCAGCCGCCCGGATCGAAGAACTTGTGAAGGCGCACAAGATGCTGCTTGCGAACGCATCTCACGAGTTGCGTACGCCGTTGACCCGGTTGCGCCTGGGCTTGGAGCGCATAACGAACCAGGCAGACCCAAAGCTGCGCGCCGATCTTGAACTGGACGTAGCTGAACTTGACCAACTGATCGAAGGTATCCTTTTGTCCAGCAGACTGGATGCCATGCAGCGATTGGATGAAGTCGAGGAAACCGATCTGCTGGCGTTAGCCGCAGAAGAGGCATCCCGTTACGACGACATCAACGTGTCGGGTCAATCAGTGTTTGTAAGAGGAGATGCGCGTCTGTTGCGCCGTTTGCTGCGCAATCTGCTTGATAATGCCGTTCATCACGGCAAGCCTCCGGTGGAAGTTACTGTTGTTGCTGATGCCGCTCTGGTGAAACTGACGGTGACAGATCAAGGCGCAGGGATTCCGCAGGGAGACCGGGAGAAAGTCTTCGAACCATTCTTCAAGAAGCCCTCACCGTCGGGCGCCGAGAGAAGCACCGGCCTTGGGCTGGCACTCGTCCGGCAAATTGCGCTTTTGCATGGGGGGCGCGCTTCCATTGAAGGCGAAAGCAGCTTCGTTATCTCCCTTCCCAGATGTGGAATATAGGTATTCTCGACCATTGAGCCCTGTTGCGGCGCGCTTGGCCTGTCGTTACGCTGTTCCAACAACAAAATTGCCTTAAGGGATGGAACTCACGCGCATGGCCTCTGAAAACTCACGCCTTTGGATGGTTGCAGCCGCAGTCGGCGCAGTACTTGCTATCCCGGTCCTCGGCGCCAAGATTGGCGGACCTGCAACCACGGTGACCAATGTCATCTCTGGAACGGAACCGGTCGACGTTTCGAAAACCCAGGCAAACCAGAAGAGGCTCGCGAAGGCTGCCGACATCGACGGCGCGACTGTCCAGGCAGCCGAAAGCGATGCAGACGACTGGATGGCTCATGGCCGGACCTATTCAGAGCAGCGCTTCTCGCCCCTCGACAAGATCAATGCCGACAACATCAAGGATCTAGGTCTGTCCTGGAGCTACGACACGAACACCATTCGTGGTCTGGAAGCGTCGCCCATCGTCAAGGACGGCGTGATGTTTGCAACCGGCTCGTGGAGCGTTGTATACGCGCTTGACGCGAAGACTGGCGAACAGCTTTGGGTCTACGATCCTGAGGTTCCGCGCGAATGGGGGCGCAAGCCTTGCTGTGACGTCGTCAATCGGGGTGTCGCCGTCTGGAAGGGGCGGGTATTCGTTGGAACACTTGACGGCAGGCTCGTGTCGCTGGACGCCAAGACCGGCAAGCCGATCTGGGACGTCAACACGATCGACCGTGCGAAGCCCTACACGATCACAGGCGCGCCGCGGATCGTGAAGGACAAGGTCATCATCGGAAATGGCGGTGCCGAACTCGGCGTGCGGGGCTACATCACGGCCTACGACACCCAGACCGGCAAGCAACTGTGGCGCTTCTTTACAGTTCCGGGAGACCCTCGCGTTCCGGTGGAGAACGAACACCTGAAAGACGCATTGCCGACATGGAAGGCTGATCCCCAGGGCTGGAAATACTGGGAAGTTGGCGGGGGCGGCACCGTTTGGGACTCCATGGCCTACGATCCTGACCTGGATCTTCTGTACATAGGCACCGGCAATGGCTCACCCTGGAGTCGCTATCTTCGCTCGCCGGGTGGCGGCGACAATCTCTATTTGTCGTCAGTGGTTGCAATCAAGCCTGATACGGGAACGATGGCCTGGTACTTCCAGGAAACGCCCGGGGACACTTGGGATTTTACCGCGACGCAGAGCATCATCCTGGCCGACCTCGAACTGGACGGTCAGATCCGCAAGGTGTTGATGCACGCGCCCAAGAATGGCTTCTTCTATGTGCTTGATCGCGAAACCGGAAAATTCATCTCCGGCAAGAACTATGTGCCAGTGAACTGGGCCAAGGGTCTGGATGCCAATGGTCGCCCGATCGAAAATCCTGCCTTCGCCTATCGCGATGCACCAAAGGCAGTGCAGCCGTCTCCTCATGGTGGGCACAACTGGCAGCCAATGGCCTACAATCCACAGACCAAGCTCGTTTACATCCCGTCCCAGTTGACGCCTCAGCTTTTCGCAGTCGACAAGACCAGAAGCGTAAAGCCAGGTGTCTGGAACACAGGCGTTGACTTTGGTGCCATCGCCACACTGACAGAAGCAGCATTGAAAGCGGGCCAGACTCTGCCGGTTCCTGAAGGGAACATGATTGCATGGGATCCCATCAACCAGAAGGAAGCCTGGCGCAGCAAATTGCCCACATTCTGGAATGGCGGTGTCTTGACGACAGCAGGAAACCTCGTGCTGCAGGGCGGCGGAGACGGCATGCTTCGGGCATGGAAAGCCGACACGGGCGAAGAAATCTGGAAAATGGATGCAAAGACCGGGATCATCGCACCGCCTGTGACCTACACCGTTGACGGCGAGCAATACGTAGCCGTGCTGGCTGGCTGGGGCGGCGTTGGCGTGACGCTCTCACCGGAACCAGCAAACGCAATCCTGAAATACGGCAACAACGGAAAGATCCTGGCGTTCAAGCTGGGTGGCACGAAGCCGATGCCAGGAGAGGCGATCCAGCCTCAACCCATGCAACAACCGCCAGCGGAAAATTTCAGCACGGCGATGATTTCGAAGGGCAACCAGACCTATCATCGCTATTGCAGCGTTTGCCACGGCTTCTTTGCAATGAGCGGCGGCGCATTGCCCGACCTGCGGATGTCGGTTCCCGAAGTATTCTCAAGATACAAGGAAATCGTGCTGGAAGGTGAGCGCAAGGACAACGGAATGGCATCATTTGCTGACCAGCTGAACGAAGACGACGTCAAGAACATACGCGCATATATTCTGACACTCGCAAATGCGGCGTACACGGCGCAGATCAAGCCCGCCGAGCCACCCACGCCTCAATAGGCAGACTCTCTCCAGGCTGCGTTAATGTATTGATCAACCCATGGCCGGCCCGCTAATCAGGTCGGCCATGACTTTTTGGCGCATCTGGAATCCAAGTCGTGCATGGTGTGCCGCACTGCGGCATGACATGTTAGTCAAACACCCGCACGAAAAAATCTGATCATGTCCAAAGAAAAAACAAAGAAACCAGCAGCCGAAAAGCCGAGAGGCTTTCGCGATCGCCTTGGCGCAGAACTCGTGGTCGAGCGCCAGATGCTCGACGCCATTCGCAACGTGTACGACTCCTACGGCTTCGATCCACTGGAAACACCGGCAATTGAGTTCGCCGACTCACTTGGAAAATTCCTGCCCGATCAGGACCGTCCCAACGAAGGCGTATTTGCGTTTCGTGATGACGACGAGCAGTGGTTGTCTCTTCGCTATGATTTGACCGCACCACTTGCCCGGTTTGTGGCAGAGAATTACGACGCTTTGCCCAAGCCATTCCGCCGGTATCAGGTGGGTCAGGTGTTCCGCAATGAAAAGCCCGGACCCGGCCGCTATCGCGAATTCACCCAGTTCGATGCCGATACAGTGGGTACGGCCTCGATGGCCGCAGATGCTGAAGGCTACATGATGCTCAGCGATGTCTTTGAGGCGCTCGGCCTTGGCGGCGAATACATCGTGAAAGTCAACAACCGCAAGATCCTGAATGGCATTCTCGAAACCATCGGTATTGATGCCGGCGCGGAACACGATGTCCAGCGTCTCGGTGTCTTGCGCGCAATCGACAAGCTCGACCGTCTGGGTATCGATGGCGTCAGCCTGCTGCTGGGTGCCGGTCGCAAGGACGATTCAGGCGACTTTACCAAGGGCGCAAATCTCTCACCAAACGCAATCTCGCGTGTCATCGCGTTCACCCAGGCCGGGGGCAAAGATCGCAACGGGGTTTGCAGCGAGCTGGAGAAACTCGTTGGCGAAAGCATTCAGGGCAAGGCAGGCGTGGCCGAGCTGCGCGAGATCGATGCAATACTTGGGCCCAACGGCTACGAGGCAGCGCGCATTGCATTCGATCCGTCCATCGTTCGGGGTCTGGCCTACTATACAGGTCCGGTGGTTGAGGCCGAGCTCACGTTCAAGATCCGCAACGAAAAGAACGAAGTCGTTCAGTTCGGCGCCATCGCAAGCGGGGGCCGATACGATGACCTGGTAACGCGCTTCAAGGGCGTGCAGGTACCAGCGACGGGTATCTCGATCGGTGTCAGCCGCTTGCAGTCTGCGCTGAAGTCACGCGAAAGCGGCAAAGGCATCGCAAGCGGCCCCGTGGTTGTGCTTGTGATGGATCGCGAGTCCTTGCCTTCATATTTCACCATGGTCCGCGAACTGCGCGCGGCGGGCATCCGCGCCGAACTTTATACCGGCACGTCGGGAATGAAGGCACAGATGAAATACGCCGACAAGCGATCAAGCCCTGTTGTCATTATTGAAGGCAGTGATGAACGGACCAAGGGCGTCGTCACGCTCAAAAACATGGTCCGGGGCGCAGAACAGGCGGGCGAGATCACGGACCGGAGTGAATGGGCCAGTGGCGCCGATGCCCAGGTCACGACCCCGAGGTCCGGCTTCGTTCAAGGCGTGAAAACCATGTTGGGCAAAATATCGTGAATGTTTGCTTCCGCCATGCATATTCGGCCCCTTCCAGTACGAACGAACTGACTGCGTAATGACCAAGTCGTCTCCATACGGCGAAGCCAGTATTGCTACGCTCGAAATCCAGTCGGCAAAACTGCTGGCTGAGTTCGAGTCGTTTGGCGCGCGTCGCATTGAGCCGGCCATCGTGCAGCCCGCAGGCGCATTCCTTGACCGCATGGGTGAAGACCTGCGCAAGCGAACTTATGTATTCACGGGGCCAGATGGCTCGGAGTTTTGCCTGAGGCCGGACCTGACGATTCCTGCAGCGCAGTACTACCTTGCTGCGGTGCCCGCGTGCGATCGTTCGATGAAGCTTTGCTACGCGGGTCCCGTGTTCCGTCATGATCCCGCCTCGCCAGAGACGCCGGGCCAGTCCCTGCAGGCAGGCGTCGAATGCTTCAATTCGGCAACGACGGCGCCAGCCGATGTCGAGGTGCTGTTGCTCACGCATAAGGCATTGGAAAGCGCCGGGTTGAAGTCCGCCATGATCACGCTCGGGGATGCCGGGCTGCTGCGAGCGCTGCTTGAAGCGCAGGGTTTGCCCGTGCACTGGATCGCCAAGATCCGTCGCCACGCCTGGCACCGCGAACGCTTGCATGCGTTGCTCCAGCGCCTGACCTCGGGCGTCGCAGTCGACAACCAGTTCATGGCGTCGCTGAAGGATCATCCGCCCGAGCGAGCGCGGCAGGTACTGCGTGAAGCGCTTGATCTGGGTGGAATAAAGATCATCGGCACACGCTCATTCGAAGAGATTGCAGACCGTTTCATCGAGCGCGCATCCGAAGCAGCGTCAGCCCGCCTGACGCAGCAGGCGGCGCAACTGATCGAGAAGTTCCTGTCTCTGCGATCGAGCGCCGACAAGGCAGTGACATCTCTGAACGAACTGAGCCGTGGAGCGTCGATCACGCTTGCAAAGCCGCTGGCCGATCTGTCCGAACGGCTCACGCTTCTGGAGAAGGCGGGCCTCGATCTGAAGAAGTTGGAATTTGCCAGCCAGTTTGGCCGCAACATGGAATACTACACTGGCTTCGTCTTTGAGTTTCGCGCGGCGGCGGCGACCGATCCCGTGGCAGGCGGCGGCCGCTACGACGATCTTCTCACCTCACTGGGCGCGCCCCGGCGAACGCCGTCAATCGGCCTCGCTGTTTTCTGCGATCGCCTGGCCACAGCCATAGCGCGACAAGCAGGTGCGGCGTGAGCATGCTTGTCATCGCAATCCCGTCCAAGGGCCGCCTGCAGGAACAGACGCTGGAATATCTGGCCGACGCAGGTTTGCATCTTGTGCAGTCGCGCGGCGCTCGCGACTACAAGGCAAAGTTGTCGGGAGTTGACAACGTCACGGTCTCGCTTTTGTCGGCGGCCGAGATTGCGGACGAACTCATAGCGGGTCGCGTGCACCTTGGCGTGACAGGCGAGGACTTGCTGGCCGAACACGGGGCTACCGGAAGAGCCGCGGTGATCGAGCGCCTTGGCTTCGGCAAGGCAAACGTCATTGTGGCCGTGCCGCGCTCCTGGATCGATGTGTCGACGATGGCGGACCTTGATGATGTCGCGGCCAGCTTCCACACGCGCCATCATCGCAAGTTGCGCGTTGCGACCAAGTTCCTGAACCTGGCGCGCGAATTCTTCGCAAGCCACGGCATCGCCGACTATCGCATCATCGAAAGTCTGGGGGCAACCGAAGGTGCCCCTGCCGCCGGAACCGCAGAAGTCATCGTCGACATCACGACCACAGGCGCAACGCTGACCGCAAACGATCTCAAGATCCTGGATGACGGCATCATACTGGAAAGCCAGGCATCGCTCACGGCAAGCCTGCGCGCAAACTGGACAAGCGAAACAAGGAAAGCAGCACAGGCGCTGTTTGACCGCATCGCGGCGCGCGTGCTGGCGAAGTCATCGCAACTGCTCGATATTGCGGCCGACAAGGTAACTACACAGATTCTGGCAAGCCTCTCGGCCGGGCATTCAGTCAGGCTCATCTCGCCACCAAAGGCCGAGCGGCTCGCGATGCTGGTGCCCGATGCAAGTCTTGCCGGCGTGATCGCCCTGTTGCGCGAGAAAGCTCCTGGTGCTGCTTTCACTGTGCACAAGCCCGGCCAGATCTTCGCGGGCGAGAATGCCCTCTATGCAAGACTCGAAGCAGTCCTGAGCAAGAATTCAGTGCGATAGGATCCGCGTCCACCACGTGCTGGCAACATGCAGCTTCTTCGTCTGAAACCATTTCGTTGCCCGCTCATCCATCGCGGCCGAGACAGCAATCAGCTGCACCGCACCGCGGGACCTGCCTTCGCTCATAACCGCATCAAGCAACGCCATCGCGGCCTGGTCACCAGCTTCGCCTTTCACGACCGTGAAGTCGTCGATCATGACAGTCTTGCCCCCCGGATCATAGATTGGCGGTGGGTTTTGCAGCACGGCGTTGACGAACCCAAGGATCGATGCCCCGTCTTCCGCCACGAGCAGGATTGCGTTCGGTTCCGCGACCTGATGCCTGAAGAACGCAGCTGTCATTTCGTTCGCGTCCCGGCCCGTGCGCCACATGATCGGTTCGAACATTTCAAGCTGGGTACGTTTGGCAGCCACAAGATCTGTGAATGCATCGACATCGGAGGGGGACGCGCGGCGGATCGAGATGGTCATGCCTTCATCCCTGCCATCGCACCGCGGACACCAACCGTTCTGCCGACAGGATCGAACAGCACGCCAGGATTGAGAACGCCGGCCGGATCAAGCATTTGCTTCACCGTCCGCAAGGCCTCGGTGAACAGGGGCGGACACTCGCGCACATAGGCAGGACGATGGTCGCGGCCAACCGCATGATGGTGTGTGCTCGTGCCGCCTGCCGCAATCACAACATCATTGGCTTCAGCCTTGATGGTCCGCCACTGCTCCATGAGTGCCTTGGAATTGCCAAGTGCCTGGAACGTGTAATAGGGCGCAGGTCCGTCCGGATAGGCATGCGTGAATCGACAAGTCACATTGCCGACCTTTCCGGTGACACGCTTCAGCACATCATGCATGCGCTTCTTGATCTCGGCATGGAAGGCGGGAAAGCGATCCCACGTGGTGGCAGTTTCGAATGTGTCGACGATCACGCCCATTGGCGTCAGCACCTCACGGAAATACGGCGCCCGCAGGAAAGCGTTGCGCCATGCACCCGCCGCACCTTCCCGGTGTTCCGAACCAGAAGACTGCCTGGGCACTTCAACGGTCCCTCCATGATCACGCACAAGTTCAAGCGCGCGTGCAAGCTTTGCGTCCTGCGCATGGTCCGCGTTTTCAAAGGCAAGCACCATCAGCGATGCCGATCCATCTCCCGCGCCCGTGCCCAGCGCCTCGTCCGCATCGATCAGGCGACAGTTCGAAGGGTAGAGCCCGGACTGCGCCAGCGCACGCACTGCATCAGCGCCCTTCAGGAAATCTGGAAACTTGACCGACGCCGAAGCCCGGAAAGTCGGTGCGTCCTGAACCCGCATCCAGGCCTCCGTTATGACGCCCAGAACCCCTTCCGAGCCAATAAACATTCGTTCGGGCTGCGGACCAGCGCCGGATCCTGGCAACCTGCGGGTTTCCATCAGTCCTTTCGGTGTAACCACGCGCATGGCTTCGACAAATTCATCGATATGGGTGAATAGCGTCGCATAGTGTCCCCCTGAACGCGTGGCAATCCATCCACCCAGGGTCGAGAACTCAAAGCTTTGTGGAAAATGGCGCAGCGTCAGCCCATGCGGCTTCAGTTGCGCTTCGAGCGAGGGCCCAAACGTACCAGCCTGGATGCGCGCGGCACGGCTGGTGCGGTCAATTTCAAGCACCTTTCCCATGCGGCCCATGTCGAGCGAGATCACGCCGGCATAGGCATCGCCGACGTCGCATTCGACACCGCCGCAGACGCTCGATCCGCCACCAAACGGGACGACCGCCGCGTTGATCGAGGCCGCAAAATCGAGCACGGCGCTGACCTGTTGTTCGTTGTCTGGATAGGCAACGAGGTCGGGAGGCGCCGGCACACGGCGCTCGAACACACGCACATAGTCAGCAAACGACTTGCCATAGCTGTGCACGAGACGCTCGTAAGGATCTTGCCTGACGATACCGGCAAGCGACGAGGGCGGTGTTATGCGCGCCCGCGGCAGCTCGAACTCATCGAGTCTGGGTGCAGCACCTGCCGTCAGTGTGGCCCCGAACCGTTGGCCGAATACCTGCGCAAGAAACTCTGTCTCGGCCTTGTTGACATCCTGACCTTCAAGGCCCCAACCCCAGAATTTCCGTCGTGCTGTCATCTGTTTTATCCGTATTGCAGCGGGCAGTTTGCATGCGCTGCTTGTTTAGGTCAAAGTGCCTCTTGAAAGCGGTTATAACTGCAATTCGACCGCGCAAGTGAGGATACCGCTTAGCATCTTGCCGAAGAACATCCCGTTTTCTGAAGACGCCATCACCAGGATATTCGCGCGCGAGCGCGAGCGGTTTGCAAGTGCCAACCCGCGCTCCGCAAACCTTGCAATGGCGGCCCGGAAATCACTGTTCGGCGGTGTTCCCATGCACTGGATGGCGGATTGGCCCACACCATACCCGCTCTTCGTTGATCGCGCGCGTGACGCCAGCTTTGTCGATGTCGACGGCAATGAGTATGTCGATTTTTGCCTGGGTGACACTGGTGCCATGTTCGGCCATGCGCCTCAGCCGGTCGCGGACGCAATTCGCGAACAGGCAGACCGTGGCTACACCACGATGCTGCCAGGCCCGGACGCCATCTGGGTGGGGGAAGAACTCAGCCGTCGCTTCCAACTGCCCTTGTGGCAGGTGACGGCAACGGCGACCGACGCGAACCGATATGCGCTGCGTTGGGCCAGGGCGGTTACAGGGCGATCGAAAATTCTTGTATTCGATGGCTGCTACCACGGCACGGTTGAGGAGACGATGGTGCGCCTTCAGAAGGGCAGGACCGTGCCGCGCGCAGGTCAGTTGGGCTCGACTGCAAATGTCGCCGACACAACTGCGGTCGTTGAATTCAATGATGTTGCAGCGCTGGAAAAAGCATTGGCATCGCGCGAGATCGCAGCCGTCCTGACAGAGCCGGCCATGACCAATATTGGAATGGTGCTGCCGGACGAAGGGTTCCATGCCGCTTTGAGGGACCTGACTCGCAGGGCCGGGACCTTGCTGATCATCGACGAGACGCACACGATCTCTGCCGGCCATGGTGGTTGGACCAGGAAGCATGGACTCGAGCCCGACATGCTGGTGCTGGGCAAACCAGTTGCTGGAGGCATTGCCTGCGCGGTGTTCGGTGTAACGGCGGAGGTCGCTGCCAGAATGCAGGAGGCTCGGGCCGGTGCAGCGACTTCAAGCCACGGACACTCGGGCATGGGCACGACCCTGTCTGCAAATGCGTTCGCGATGCATGCGATGCGTGCAAACCTTCAACACGTGATGACGGTCCAGGCCTATGCCGAAATGACCACCCGTGCAGCCTACCTTCGGGCAAAGCTTACCCAATTGTTAAGCGCGCGTGGCCTTGCATGGACAGTCACGCAAATCGGAAGTCGGTGCGAGTTTCAATTCTGCGCCAATCTGCCCAGAACAGGTCGTGAAGCAGAAGCGGCTTTCCACGACGGCCTTGAAAAATGTTTGCACCTGGGGCTTCTGAACCGGGGAATAATGATTACACCTTTTCACAATATGATGTTGTTAAGCCCGAAAACTTCCGAAGCCGATGTCGACCGTCTTGTCGCATCGCTCGGTGAAATGATCGACGAGTTGCGCCATGCTTGATCCAAAGAAGCAGAATGACCCGATGCAGGAACTCGAAACGTTCCTCAAGAAGCATCCTGATATCGAACTGGTGCATGTCATCCTGACAGACCCTGTCGGTATTCAGCGTGGCAAGGGCCTGCGTCCGCATGAGTTGAAATCCGTATTTGAAACCGGTCGCGCTTTTCCGGCCTCCATGTTTGCCCTGACCGTGCTCGGTGAGGACGTCGAGGAAGCAGGCCTCCTGTGGGAGATCGGCGACCGCGATTGCTTCGCGATGCCAGTCCAGGGCACGCTGAAGCGCACGCCGTGGCTCGAGAAGACAGGTCAGGTCTATCTGGCCTTCAAGTCCGACGCCGGTCCGATCGCGGCAGCAGACCCGCGCCTGCGCCTGCAAAATGTTGCGGATCGCATGAAGGCTGATGGATACCAGCCCGTGATCGCGATCGAACTCGAATTCTATCTGCTCGACAAGGAAGCCGCCCGTCACGGCAAGATCCAGCCCGCGATGGCACCTGGTGGAATCTACAACGATCAGATCCAGGTCTACTCGATCCAGGAACTCGACGACTACGATCCCTTCCTGCGCGAACTCTACGCCGCCTGCGATGCGCAGAACCTGCCAGCGGAAAGCGTCATCTCGGAATACGCCCCCGGTCAGATGGAAATAACGCTGACCCACCGTCCGGATGCCTTGCAGGCCGTTGACGAAGCCATCCAGTACAAACGCCTGGTAAAGGGCGTCGCCGAAAATCACGGCATGATCGCCTGCTTCATGGCCAAGCCGTTTTCAGACACCGCTGGCTCGGGCATGCACATCCACCTCAGCCTGAACGACGACAAGGGCAACAACCAGTTTGCGACCGAAGACCCCACGGGCAATCCATTGCTGCGACACTCGATTGGCGGCATGGCGTCGACAATCAACGACTGCATGGCGATCTTCGCCCCGAACGCAAATTCCTATCGCAGGTTCCGCCGCAACACTTACGCGCCCGTGGCGCCAACCTGGGGTGTCAACAACCGCACGGTATCGTTCCGCATTCCGGCAGGCCCTGCCAAGAGCCGCCACGTTGAACATCGCATCTCGGGCGCCGACGCAAACCCCTATCTCGCAGCCGCTGCCGTGCTGGCAGGCATGCACCACGGCATCAGGAACAGGATCGATCCGGGGCCGGCAACGTCCGGCAACGGCTATCTCTCAAAGGCCGAGGGTCTGATGCTGAACTGGTTCGACGCACTTGATTCCTTTGAAGAGTCAAAGTTCATCAAGGAATACTTCAGCCCCGAGTTCGTGAAGATATTCTCGGCCGTGAAGCGCGCCGAGTGCGAACGCTTCTTCGCACAGGTCACCGACTTCGACTATCGCTGGCATCTCAGGACAGCCTGACCGGCCGAAAAAATGCCTTGATCCAGCGCAGGGTGCTTGCAGTCACGGTGTGTTTTGAATTCTAATGTCAGAAACCAAAACGGCAGGAGATGGCGATGACGCGCGCAAACGGACTGCACCACCTCGCAATTTCAACCGGCAACATGAAGGCGCAGATCGAGTTCTTCTCCGACGTGCTGGGTATGGAACTCGTTGCGCTCTACTGGATGCACGGCGTGGCAGGCACGTGGCATGGTTTCATGAGGCTGAACGACAAGGCAAGCGTGGCTTTCGTCCAGAACGACAAGATAAGGGCGACGCAACCCCAGCTCGGCGTAAGCCACGCCGGAAACCCTGGCTTGCCGACGGCGCCGGGCGCGATGCAACACGTGGCGTTCAACGTGGACAGCGACGAGGAACTCCTCAACATGCGCGATCGCATCCGGTCGCGCGGCATCAACATCATTGGCCCGCTGGACCATGGCATGTGCAGGTCGATCTACTTCGCTGGCCCCGAGGGCCTGTGCCTCGAGATCGCAACGTCGTCTCAAGCCATCGATGCACGTGCCTGGATCGATCCTGAAGTTCAGGCGCTCGCGGGCATAAACCAGCAGGAACTCGAACGCTACAAAAGACCTGCAGCCTACAGGGGCGAGGGCGGCAAGTTGAAACAGCCGCCATACAATGCTTCAAAACCTCATCAGGTCTACCCACCCGATGTCTACAAGCATCTGCTGGCGATGTCTGATGAGGATGTCCTCAATCGACTGAGCGTGCCGGAGCCACCGGTTCGCGTCGCGGCAGAATGAAGGCGATCATCATCGGCGGAGGTATTGGCGGCGTAACAGCGGCGCTTTGCCTGCTTGATGCCGGAATTGAGGTCGAGCTTCACGAACGAAGTCCGGCGCTCACGGAAACAGGCGCCGGTATCCAGCTCAGTCCCAATGGAATGAAGGTGCTGATGCGTCTCGGGTTGCACCCTGAAATCGATCATGTCGCTTTCCGGCCCGAGGCTCTCGAAATGAGAATGGGAAAGACCGGTGCGCGGATTTTCTCAATTCCAATCAGGGAGCTGGCACTCACTGGCTATGGAGCACCTTATTATCATGTGCATCGTGCGGACCTGATGTCGGTCCTCAGCCGTGCTCTTCAAAAACGCGCGCCCTCATGCCTGTACCTGAACCGGGAGTTTGTGTCCTACGAACAGGATTCGACCCGCGTCGTTGCCCGGTTCTCGGATGGATCTGAAGTGTCAGGGGACATCCTGATCGGCGCCGACGGAATCCATTCCGCGGTGCGGGCCGTGAGGCAGGGGCGCACGCCTGCGCGGTTTACGGGCAACGTCGCCTGGCGGCTTGTCGTGCCAGCGACGGACAGGCTGCACAGTCTCGTGCCGCCGAATGCCACAATCTGGGTGGGACCTGGTCGTCACGCCGTGACCTACTACCTGCGCCGAGGCGAGCTCATCAATTTCGTAGGCGTGGTCGAGCGCGACGACTGGCAAAAGGAAAGCTGGACCGAAGAAGGAGATGTAGCCCAGTTGCGCGCGGACTACGCCGGATGGGCTACGCCAGTTGCGGAGGTCGTTGCACAGGCGACATCCTGCTTCCGCTGGGCCCTGTTCGACCGCAACCCTCTCGATCACTGGTGCGATGGTCGCGTCGCCCTTCTGGGTGACGCCTGCCATCCAATGTTGCCGTTTCTCGCGCAGGGAGCCGTCATGGCGATTGAAGACAGCTGGGTATTGTCACGCACGCTCAGATCAGCACAGGAAGATCTTGCCGCCGATCTTGCGGCTTATGAAGCGTTGCGCAAGCCGCGGACATCGCGCGTACAGCTTGGAGCAAGGCGCCAGATGGGCCTCTACCACCAGCGCACGACATTCAATCAGGTGGCGACATATGGACCAATGTGGCTGGCAGCGAACCTGATGCCAGGGTTCGTCAACTCCAGGCAGGACTGGCTCTACGCCTTCGATGTGACCAGTGATCAGTCGCCGACATCGGTTTCAGGTTCAGAAGCAAGTGAGGAATAGGCAGGGTCACCGCCGCTCCGGCCTACATCCGTCTTGCGCCCTCAACCTGCAGGATGCCACGGAAGGTCTGCACTTTCTGTCCCTGCTTCAGCGACGCGGCGCGCGACTTTGATACTTTGCCGAACTGGGCCGGTGTTGCGTCGCCGTTCAACCGCGTCCAGCCTTCCTGTGGATTTGTTTCAGGCCCGGCCAGGACGACCTGTACAGTGTCATTCTCTGGCAGATCCATCGAAGTGCCGTCGGTAAACAGGATGCGCATTGAAGGGGATCTGACCATGGTTTGCCATTCTTGTTGATCGTGCTGGCGGGTTTCTAGCATAAGGCAGGCCGACCCTGCAGCATCAATTGCTCGCAGTGCATGACAGCCCTGCAGCCCATACACTAGCCGCAATTGCTGCTTTCCGGTCAATTCAACCCCTGACAAGCAGGCCGGCTGCAACCAAGGACCCCGAAAGCGCAATGGCGCCAAACCACTTTCTGCTGCTGTTCGTGATTTGCGTGATCTGGGGCTTCAACTTCGTGGCCGCGAAATTTGGCGTTGGCCACATGCCACCATTGCTGTTTACGGGGCTGAGATTTTCAATCCTGATGGTCTTGCTGGTTCCGTTCCTCAAACCCGCGCCCGGTCGCATGAAGGAAGTGCTCGCGATTGCGATGTTCAATGGTGCCATTCACTTCGGTTTGATGTTCCTGGGCGTCGCGCTGACGGCGGCTTCAGTGGTTGCTGTGGTCGTTCAGCTCAACGCACCCTTCGCAACCCTGCTCTCCATCGTGTTCCTGGGCGAGGTCGTCAGGTGGCGCCGCTGGGCCGGAATTGCGCTGACATTCATGGGCGTGATGGTTCTGAGCTTTGAACCACACATCTTCGAGGCGCCCGCCGGTATTTTGCTGTCTGCAGCAGCAGCCTTGTCCGGAGCCATTGCCGCAATTTTCATGCGAAGACTGACGGGTGTAGGCGTGTTCCAGTTGCAGTCCTGGACGGCAGCGGTCACGGCACCGTGCCTGCTGCTTGCGAGTTTCCTGTTTGAGACCGGACAGCTCCAGGCCATTTCAGATGCGACATGGCTGGCCTGGGGCGCATTGTTGTTCACCGCCTTCGGCGCCAGCCTGATCGGCCACAATGTTTATTACTACCTGTTGCAGCGCTACGAGGTTTCGCTGATTGCACCGATGTCACTGCTGTCCCCGATTCTGGGTGTAATTTTTGGCGTGACGATTCTGGGCGAGCCTTTGACCGGTCGCATTGCCATCGGCGCGGCAATTGCCTTTGTCGGCGTAGCCATTCTTGCAATACGCAGCAAGGTGCCCGTTGAGGCAGAGATCTAGTTGGCGTCCGCAAGCTTGCGGATTTCACATCCCGGCAATTGAGGACTAAAAGGTCAACCCTGATTTGCTGGTAAAAGGTCACTCTCGCCATGACGATGCGCCTTCAGTTCCTTGGTGCGGCCGGAACCGTAACCGGTTCCAAGTTTCTTCTTGCAAAGGGTCACGATCAATTGCTGATCGATTGCGGCCTTTTCCAGGGCTTCAAGCCGTTGCGCCTTCGCAACTGGGCCGAACCTGCGTTCAATCCGGCCGAGATCGGCGCCGTGGTGCTGACCCACGCGCATATCGATCATTCCGGTTACTTGCCGCTGTTGGTGAAGAAGGGCTTCCGGGGCCGCATATATGCCAGCGAGGCAACGGCAGAACTATGTCGCATTCTGCTGCCTGACAGCGCCAGGCTTGCCGAAGAAGATGCCGAGCGCGCAAACAGGCGCGGCTATTCAAAACACAAACCCGCATTGCCCTTGTACACCGAGCGTGACGCCGAAGCGGCGCTTCGACACTTCGTGACCGTGCAATACGACACGCCAGTAAAAGCCCTCGAAGGAATCTCCGTGCGCCTGAAGCCCGCAGGTCACATCCTGGGCGCTTCAACCGTCAGCGCATCCGATGGCAGGATTGAAGTGGTATTCAGTGGCGATCTGGGTCGGCCGCAGGATCCGATCATGTACCCGCCACAGCCAGTCGAACATGCAGACTATCTGCTCCTGGAATCCACGTATGGCGACCGATTGCACGAAAAGACGGACCCGACCCAGCAGCTTGAGGAAAACATCAACCGCACCATCAGGCGAGGCGGTACTGTGGTGATACCGGCCTTTGCAGTGGGCCGGACCCAGGAGATCATGCTTGCAATCGCGCGTCTGAAAGCAAAAGGCAAGATTCCCGCAGGCTTGCCCGTCTATCTCAACAGCCCCATGGCGCAGGATACGACCGCAATCTATCAACGCCACCGGCGCGAACACCGCCTGTCGGAAAAGGAATGCGAGGCCATGTGCAAGGTCGCGCGCTTCGTCACCTCGGTTGAGGAATCAAAGCTGCTGAACGCCAGCGATGAACCCAAGATTATAATTGCAGGCAGTGGAATGGCGACGGGCGGACGCGTCGTGCATCACATCGCGGCCTTTGGGCCAAAGGAAAAGAACATGATCTGCTTTGTCGGCTTCCAGGCGGGCGGCACGCGCGGTGCCGCGATGCTGGCTGGCGCAAAGGAGGTCAAGATCCATGGCGCCTACATTCCAGTGAATGCCGAGGTGACCGAGATCGGAAACATGTCGGCCCATGCCGACGCCAGCGAACTGCTGGACTGGTTGGGAGGTTTCACCAAACCGCCATGCCGCACGTTCATCACGCATGGCGAGCCCATGGCATCGGACGCACTGCGCCTGCGCATCCGCGACAGGCTCGGTTGGGAAACCCATGTGCCCGAGCACCTCGAGAGTGTCGAACTCGACCGCTGAAAACAAGCGCGCCCTTCGGTGCTTCTGATACAAACACTGTATCAATATTTTTGGCTGTCTTCCGCGGAAAAACTCTCAAAAGTGGTACAGGGTCGGGGGGTGTTTTTTCATTTTGAGCCTCTCGCATTTGCGCTGCCAAACTGCTTTCGCAACGCAGGCAAGATCCAGAGCACACACCCCACAATTCTTTTTCGCGCGGGGCTCACGAGGCGGTCTCCTGAAGAACAGGTCCGCCGAAAAGTCATTCAAATTTCAAGTCGCAGCAGCTTTCCGTTTGCGGAAAGTGAGAAAAGAACATAAGATGAACATTGGTCTGTTGCAAGTGTGATTTGCAACTGACAGCCGATTCCGCTGCGACAAGTTCAACACCTCCAGGAGCCTTTACCCCAGCATCGGCGCCATTCCCGGCTCGGCCTTGGCCATCGCGCGCTGATAGGCAGGTCGCGCGCCAATCCGCACGAGATACGCCTTCAGATTCGGAAAGGCGTCGAACGAGGTACCGCGGAACGCGCGGCTCGTGGTGAGGCAATAGACCATCATGATGTCCGCGATGGTCAGCTTCGCGCCACCAAAGAATGGCGTTTGCCCGAGTCGCGCCTCGATCATGGCCCAACCCCGCTTGCTGCGGTCTTCGACAAAGGCAGCAGCCGGATTTTCGCCGCCCCTGGACAACACAAGCTGCATCATTAGAGTGGTCATGAAGGTGCCATTCGACCAGTGGAACCAGAACAGATGGTCCGCAAAATCCGGATGATCAGGTGCAGGTACCAACTGTCCCCGGCCGTAACGCGCACAGATGTAGTCGCAGATCGCGCCACTTTCGCCCAGCACCAGCGGACCATCCGTGATCACCGGCGCAATCCCCATCGGATGCAGCGCCTTGTACTCATCCGGCGCAAGCCGGTTGTCCGCCCGCCGGTCATAGCGCTTGAGCTCATAGGTAAGCCCCAGCTCCTCGCAAAGCCAAACAATCCGCTCGGATTGCGAAATCCCCAGATGATGAACCGTCAGCATGAAGCACCCTCGTTATGAGCAGGACATCATGCTAAGCGGAAAAACGCCCCGACTCCAAGCACATCGTTCCCTACATTCGTCATGGCCGGGACAAGCCTATGGCCGTCCGGTTCAACAGCTGCGGTGAGTTTTCCTTTTTACTGTCATGGCTCGCCTACGCGAACCATGACAATGTTTGGGGAGTGGAGCGCACAATGTCGTCGCACATAACGACGCAACTCATCGCCCGAGCTCAGAAGGTCGAAAAAACAACTGGAACCTTTTCCGGACCGCCTCGACATAAGCCCGGCCATGACGAGATTAGGTTGCGAGAGTAGGAGCTTTGATCCCCCCGCCACAGCAAAATCCTGCTTCCGCCTTGCGATCAGCGCCCTGTTGTCGTGATCCCACGGATGGAAGCCGGGGCGGTACCACGAGAAATAGGTCTTCCAGCCTTTCGAAAAGATGCCAGGCTTGCGCCAGGGCCTGACGCCTCGCCGGTACGCTTCGAGCGAGCAGGATCGCATGGCGCGCATCTCACGCTGCGGCGACGCTGGCGCGGTTTGCCTTCCGCTCTCAGGCCCTTGAAAATCGGGCATCGGCGCACCGAATTTGTGGCTTTTTTTGCACTTGCTGATTGGGTTTTCACTACGGCTGAGGACATCCTTCGGCAAGCTAACGTGTTGTTAGGTATTTTGCGATGACGCTACGTTCTGTCAATGATTCCATTGGGAATTCGACGTGCAATTTCTCAAACACGCGCTCTGCGCCATGCATGCGGCCATCGCGGCGACATGCGTTTCTCCTGGTGTACTAACCGCCGGCGAGGTCGACGATTTGCTCATTGATGGCAAATTCACATTCGACGCACGCTTGCGCTATGAGCATGTCCAGCAAGACAACAAGCCCAATGACGCCAGCGCGCCGACCCTTCGTCTGCGTCTGGGGTTTGTCACCGGGAAATTCGAGGATTTCCAAGGCCTGATTGAAGGTGAGGCCATCGGGCATCTTGCCGAGAGTTTCGATGATCAGGTGAACGGTAAGTCTGCCACGTACCCGGTAGTTGCCGATCCAGAAGGAATCGAACTCAACCGTTTGCAGGTTGAATATACGGGTATTGCTCAGACTGTTGTGCGGGTCGGGCGCCAGCGTGTGAACCTGGACAACCAACGATTTGTCGGTGCTGTCGGGTGGCGGCAGAACGAGCAGACTTTTGACGCAGCCTTGATTTCTAACACGAGTATTGATGGGCTCGTCTTGACCTATGCGTTCGTCGATCAGGTCAACCGTATTTTTGGAAAGGATCATCCCCAAGGCGAGATCGAAGGTTCCACGCATTTGTTCAACGCCGCCTACGATTGGGCATCCGTCGGCAAGATTGTCGGCTACGGCTATTTGATCGACGCGCACGAGCCCGCTTCGCTACACACTTCGTCGAGCGCTTCTTTTGGATTGCGCGTGTCGGGAAAGCAGGATGTTGGTGAAGGGTTCAATTTGGGCTACGAGGCTGAGTATGCTCATCAAAGCGAATACGCCGATAATCCCAACAACTTCAGCTTGAACTATTTGCACGGCGACTTGTCACTGTCTAAGGACAAATTCACGTTGCTCGGGGGCGTTGAGTCGCTTGATGGTAACGGCACGATCGGTTTTGCGACGCCGCTCGCCACTCTGCACAAGTTTCAGGGTTATGCGGATGCCTTTCTGGTCACGCCGGTCAATGGCATCGTCGATATGTACGGCAAGTTTGGGTTCGAAACGAAATTCGATGAACCCATCGGGCCCATCACTGCGTTGTCGGTAGCGGCTTGGTTCCACGATTTCGAGAGTGAGCACTCATCTGCGTCGTTGGGTGATGAATTCGACGCTGAGTTGTTGGCTAAAATCGAAGATCATTTTGCGCTGGGTTTCAAGTACGCCAACTATGAAGGCGTAAGCGTTCCAAACTATCCGGGTAGGGAGAAAGTCTGGCTCTATCTCGACGTCTCATACTGAAGCGTAGGGCTGCCAAGACTTACGATGACACCGAAGAATCTCAAGAGGGACCACAATGCTCTCCAATATCTTTAATAACATGCGCCTGGCCAACAAGCTGGCGATCGCCATTGGATTGCCGCTCGTGGGAACACTCGCGTTCGGTGGTTGGCTGCTCTACATGGCGCAGAATACGTCAAGCGATGTGGTGCGGCTCAATGATCAAATGTCGCTCGTCGCCCGGATCAGCGACTTGGTGCATGAGCTTCAGAAAGAGCGGGGAATGTCAGCAGTGTTCCTGTCAAGCAGCGGACAGAAGATGGCGTCTGAGCTGTCTGCGCAGCGTGAGGAGACTGAAAAGGCGAAGTCCGCCTTCGAGCTAGGTGTGCGAGAATTGGCTGCGGCGGGCAACGCTGAAACAGGGTCCAATTTTGACACAGAACAATCCGGACTTGCGGACCTCGCCCGGCATCGCACGGTGGTTTCCGGGCAATCGATCACGGCGCCGGATTCAAATCTGTACTATACAAAGACTATTCGGGGGTTGATCGACATCGGGTCTGTGATCGCCAAGAAATCGGCTGATCCTCGAATGACGCGGAATGTTTGGGCGTACATAAATCTGATGCACGCTAAAGAGCGCGCGGGCACCGAGAGGGCACTGGGCACACCTGCATTCGGAGCGGGCACGTTTACTGGTCAGCAACATGAACGCTATCTGCGGAACTTGGGCGAGCAAGAGGCTTATCTGCAGTCTTTCGACTCTTTCGCAGACGTCTCTGAGCGCCAACTCTGGAACAAGGCGATGGAGAACCCTGAGGTCGAGCGGTTCATGGTACTGCGGAAAATGGCAGTTGAAACATCTCCCGGAACCGAACTTGCGATGAAAGAGGGGGCGGAATTCTTTAAGGCGGCGACTGCGCGTATTGAGTTAATGCGACAGGTCGAGGAAGCTGTTGCCAAGGATTTCGTTTCCATAGCTTCGGATCTGATCGCGGAGGCAGATACACAATACGATAGGGTGCTTCTCGCGGTTGTTGTGCTGTCGATCGCATCGTTGGTCTTTGGATTCTGGCAAGCGCGCGGGATCAGCCGCAGCATCGTCGGCATGACCGGCGCGATGCAGAGACTGGCGGACGGTGACTTGTCTGTGCAAATTCCGGCAATCGGCCAGCGCGACGAGGTTGGTCAAATGGGCAAAGCGGTGGAAGTGTTCAAGAAAAACATGGCGGCGACGAGTTCGCTTGCCGACGAATTCGAGGGTTCCGTCAAAGGAGTCGTGAGCATTGTGTCGTCGGCTGCGAACGAACTGCAAACTTTGGCGCAGGCATTGACGACTGGTGCGGAACAAACTCACCGTCAATCTTCCTCCGTGGTGCTGGCGGCCGAGCAATCATCGCAGCGTATTCAAATTGTAGCTGCGGCTGGAGAGGAGTTGTCCGCGTCGATTCAAGAGATTTCACGGCAAGTCCACGAATCTTCCCGCATTACATCGACAGCATCTCAACAGGCAAAAGCAGCGATCTCACTTGTTCAGGAATTGGTCGATGCGTCGCTGGAAATAAACGATGTTGTCAATCTCATCAGTGAGATTGCAGCGCAAACAAACCTTCTTGCGCTGAACGCCACGATCGAGGCGGCGCGTGCTGGTGAGGCCGGGAAAGGGTTCGCCGTTGTCGCTTCGGAAGTGAAAGGATTGGCGAACCAGACCGCTCGTGCAACTGGTGAAGTCTCTCAGAAGATTGCCGAGATTCGAAGGGCGACTTCGGAAGCATCCAAGGCGATTAATGCGATCTGTCAAGTCATTGAACGGATGTCTGAGATTTCGGCGTCCGTTACAACCGCGGTCACTCAGCAAAGCGTGGCGGCGAAAGACATCTCCGGCAACGTGCAAGATGTGGCGCGGAATGCCGCGGAAGTTACGACGAACATCGCGAGTGTCAACGATGGGGCAGCGCACACGGGCAGTTCTGCCGCTCAAGTTTTGACCGCTGCGCGCGAGTTGTCTGTCCAAAGCGAGAATCTGACCGCGCAGGTTACGAGTTTCGTCGAGCGGGTGCGGGCGGCGTGACCGCCCAGTCCGGTTCGAGGTGCTCGCCACACTGATTGACTGCGTGGCGCGTGGAACTTGATCTGCCAGTGCGATATCTGATGGGGCACTGTAGTGCTGGCAGGTACCAGACGGGCGCGGATACTGTCTTCGGTCATGATCGGTTTCTGGAAAGACGCAGAAAACGGCATATGTCTTGGTCGCGCTGGCTTTTCGGATGCTGCAGGCGTCGGCTCCAAAGTAGCGAATGTCGAAGTTTCGGGGAGCTCTAATCGCGGCACATTTGTCAACTCCATCCTTTTCTGAGTCGCCTTCACTGTCGCAGCAACCCCGATCACGCCGCACGCGCGATCATCGCAATCAGACCAATCAACCACCAACCCCTACTGGAACCGCAAAATCCTGCTTCCAGCGCGCAATGAGCGCGCGGTTGTCGTGGTCCCAGGGGTGGAAGCCCGGGCGGTACCAGGAGAAATAGGTCTTCCAGCCCTTCGAGAAGATGCCTGGTTCGCGCCAGACGAACTTCTTCACGGCCTTGCGGGCCTCGGCCGGACTATATCCATCCGCTTCCAGAAGGCGGGCGGCATAGGTCGTGATGTTCGATGTGAACAGATAGGTGATTACGGCCATCGAAATCACGCGGCGCAGGTAGCGCTTCATCGGCGACCAGTCGCGCGTCGCATGCATGAAGACGTCGAAGGCCACGCCCTTGTGTTCGGTCTCTTCCATTGCATGCCAGCGCCAGAGGCGCTCGATCTCCGGCGACACGCCATCGAAGAAGCTCATGTTCTCGGCATGCACGTCGGCCATCATGGCCGTGAAATGTTCGAGCGCAATCGTCGACACAAGCATCGTCATCGGACCCTGCGCGCGCGCAAGCCCCGTCCGCTCTTTCACCGCCGCTTCGATCTCGGCGACCGGATAGCGTTCGCGGTCGATGAGGATGTTGAGCTGGTGGTGTTCGCGCGAATGGATCGCTTCCTGCGCGATGAAGCCGCGAACGTCATCCGCCAGCTTGCCGCTGAGATCCTTGCGGTAGTTCTTCACCGCGTCCATGAACATGCGTTCGCCTTCCGGAAATGTGAGCGACAGCGCGTTGAACACGGCAGTGCCGACCGGATCGCCGGCCAGCCAGTGACCGTTCTTCGCGCTGGAGAGATCAAAGCGGATGTCGCGGGCCGGTACCTGGACGTCGGCGGGTGTGGTTTTTGCAGACATGTGTGGAGTCCTGAAGTTTGAACTTGTTCACCCTGTAAATGGATGCTATTGAAAAAAATGTCAATAGCGAAAGGATCGATCCCGGATGCCTGCGAAAAAACCGACGGTGCCTCGGATACGCCGCCAGCCAGAAGCCGCGCGCGACAACATCCTCGCTGCGGCCGAAGGCCTGTTGATCAGACAGGGGCCGATTGCTCTGAAGCTGGTGGAGGTGGCGGCAGCCGCCGGTGTTGCGAATGCGACTGTGATGCATCATTTCGGCTCAATCGACGGCCTTCACACGGCGCTGATGGAGCGCATGACCGGCGAACTTGTCGAAGCCGCCCTCGCGGCCGCAGCTGAGGCGGACATGAATCCCGATGGTGCCATCGAGACGACAGTACAGGCACTGTTCGACACCTTTGAAGCCCGCGGTGCTGCGCGCCTGGCCGCCTGGCTGGAATTGACCGGAGAATGGAAGCGCCTCAATGGCGTGCGTGACGCTGTCAACCAGGTAGCGAAGCAGCAGGGAAAGCGATTGGGAGTAAGCACCGACGCAGCCGAAGACATGATCCTCGTCGGCCTTGTGCTCGCGATGGGGGCAGGGCTGTTCGGCCGCTCGCTTGGCCAGCTCATGGGCAAGCCCCGGAACCTCATCAGGGACCTCGCCGCAGGTGTGCTCCGTGCACGTGCTTTGGCGATGAAGGGCCTGGCCTAACCGGGAACAGAAACCAGGAACCGCCTTGGCTTTTACGCCTCTCTTGACGAATATCGATAAATCATTTATCGTTTATCAATAAAAAGGAGAGTGCCATGACCCGAGCCTACTCTGCGGCCCTTCCGATCCTGCATCTGGCCGTTCGCATCCTGATCGTCCTGAACTGGCTGTTCGGAGCAGGCATCCTGATGATCTTGCTCGCAACCATCGTTGAGCCCGATTGGATATTCAGGGCGCTTGGGATCACATCGTCAGCGGTTCCGGACATGGCGTTCGGCCTGCGGGCGATCCCCTTGCTTGGACTGCTTTGCATCCCCTTGAACGACCTCTTGCTGCGCCGTTTGCGGGATATCGTCGAAACGGTGCGCGAAGGCGATCCGTTCGTTGCCGCCAATGCCGTTCGCCTGCAGGTTATCGCAAAGGTCCTCCTGGCGCTGCAGCTCGTCAGCATCGCGATTGGTGCCATCGCAGATGCGATCTCCACGTCGTCCACCCCGCTGCACCTTGATGCCGGGTTCTCGGTGACAGGGTGGCTTGCCGTTCTGCTGGCATTCGTGCTGGCCAGAGTATTCTCGGAAGGAACGCGGATGCGGGACGACTTGACGGGGACCGTGTGACATGGCGATTGCCGTCAGGCTCGATGACATGCTGCACAAGCGCAGGATGACGCTGACAGAACTTGCCGATCGTGTCGGGATAACGATCGTGAACCTGTCGATCCTCAAGACCGGAAAGGCGCGCGCGATCCGCTTCTCGACGCTCGAGGCTCTTTGCGCAGCCTTGTCGTGCCAGCCCGGCGAAATTCTCGAATTCGTTCCCGACGAGCCCGGCGCAGCGGGGCGCAAGGTTGACGATTGAAGTTTGCGTGAGAGTAAAAAACGTGGAGGGTACCCGAATGTCAGGTGATGCGAATGTCGAAGGACCAGAATCCGGCGCAGAGGAAACAGTGAGGGTCTCGGTGTTTCGGCTCTGGATCATGCGCCTTATGTATCTGGTCATGGCCGCAGGCATCGGCAACATGATCTGGCCCTCGATCATCAGCCACGACGACACGCTGCCGCGAATGACCGGAGTCGCCTGGGCATTGCTCGGGACGATCGGATTGCTGGCGGTATTGGGCCTTCGCTACCCGCTGCGCATGCTGCCGCTGCTTCTGTTCGAGTTCACATGGAAGCTGATCTGGCTTGCGGCATTTGCAGCGCCGCGATGGCTGGATGGTTCACTGGACGACGCGATGCGCTCGACAACAATGGAAACGGCCCTCGGCGGAATCCTGATCCTCGTCATTCCGTGGCGCTATGTCTGGACAAATTACGTGGTCGGCCGAGGCGACCCCTGGCTGCGCTCTGCATGAACTGTCGAAACGGCATGATGTCGCTTACGCCACCCGAATCCAAAGGCGAAGGGTGGTGCCTGGGGCCGGAATCGAACCAGCGACACGCGGATTTTCAGTCCGCTGCTCTACCAACTGAGCTACCCAGGCAAACGTCGTCCGAGGGGCGGGTTTATAGGGGCTCAAAGCCGACCTGTCCAGCAAGGAAAGCAGGGCAATTTGGCAGATTTGAGTGGCGTGCTATGAAGGCCTCAACACCTATCAGCAGCATCAAGGAACTGACCCCATGACCGCCTATACCTGCTTTGACGTCGGGATTAAGGACAAAATCGCACATATCCAACTCAAGCGCCCTGAAGCTTTCAACACCATGACGCGGGACTTCTGGAATGAGCTTCCGGCAATCGTCAACCAGATCAATGACGACGCTGCAGCACGGGTCATCGTGATCTCCTCGACAGGCAAACACTTCTCGGCCGGCATGGATCTCTCGGTCTTCACCGACGGTCAGGGCGTGGCTTCATCCTCGACGCCAAAGCTTCGTGAGGAAGGGCGCTCGCGCCTGTCTCTGCGCGCTGAAGCGCTGCGATTGCAGAAAACCTTCAACTGCCTTGATGAGGCCCTCGTGCCGGTATTGATGGCAGTGCAGGGCGGTTGCATCGGCGGCGCAGTCGACATGAGCACCTGCGCCGACATGCGCTACGCCACATCGGATGCCTTCTTCGTCATCCAGGAAATCAATCTGGCGATGACGGCCGACGTTGGAACCTTCCCACGCCTGTGCCACCTCCTGCCACAGGGCCTCGTGCGCGAACTTGCGTACGCGGGCCGTCGCTTGCCAGCCAAGAAGGCATACGAGCTCGGCTTCGTGAACGAGATCTTTGATACGCAGGAACAGATGCTCAGCCACGTCTTTGCGCTCGCCGCCGAGATTGCTTCGAAGTCACCATTGGCAGTGCATGGCTCGAAGGTGATGATCAACTACGCCCGCGACCACTCGATCGCCGACGGCCTCGACTACATCGCAACCTGGCAGGCCGGCATGTTCAACCCCACGGCAGACATGTTCGAAAGCTTCAGGGCCAGGCAGGAAAAGCGCGATCCCGTCTACGATGATCTATTGCCCGCCAGGAAGGCGATGTAGCACCAGCCAATGTCCTCACCGTCCCAACCCGTGCCGGCCGGGTATACGCCAGTCAGTTCCAACACCGGATTCAACAAGTATGTTGGGCCCATATGGCAATCGCCGGACGGATCCGAGTTTCTGTTCGACGTCCGCGATGTTCACCTCAACGGCGGCGCAACACTGCATGGTGGCATGGCCATGGCACTCGCCGACATCATGATGAGCCGTACCGTTCGCAATGCGCTCGAAGGAACAAAGGCCATGACCATCTCGCTCAGCTGCGACCTGGTTGGTCCCTCAAGGCTCGGCGACCGAGTCAGGGGTATCGCCCGGATCACGCGCCGGACGCGCTCGATCGTCTTCATCTCTTCCGAGCTCAGCGTCCAGGGAACAACAATCCTGACGGCGACTGGCATCTGGAAGATACTGGGCAACGAATAGACCACAATGGCAGACTACAACGACAAGCCGTTGCCACCAGCAAGAAGCGTCGCGCCACCTGTCGGATGGCGTGCCGCTGATCAGTTTGACCCATTCGAGGCTTATCTCGGGCCGTACTTCGAACGTGAGCTTGAAGGTGGGCGCGAGTTTGGCTTCATCATCGATGACCGCCACACGAACGCCCAGAACGTGGCACACGGCGGCGCATTGCTGACGTTTGCGGACGCAGCGTTGGGCTACGCGCTATGGGACGCAACCGGCAAGGCCCCTTGCGTGACCGTAAGCCAGCAGACCCAGTTCATATCCTCGGCGGAGACGGGCGACTTCGTCACCTGCAAACCCGAACTCGTGCGCAAAACCCGCGAGATCGTGTTCATACGTGGCGACTTCATGGTCGGCGCGAGGGTTGTCTTCACGGCTTCCGCGGTCTGGCGCATCTGGCCAAAGGCCTGAGAAGTTACCGAAACGTAAACTGGTTAGCTGGTTAAAGATCTGCATACACTTGTCTGCGATGCTCTCAAATCATGAGCACACAGCACACCCCGTCCGAACTCGTCCTTGGCACCGCCCAGCTCTCAGATCCGCAAGGCCCGGACGAAATACGCGATGCGTCCACACTCGTCATCAGCGCGGCATTGAATGCAGGCGTGAAGTGGATCGAGACGTCTCCTGCCTATGGCGATGCGGAAGCGCGCATCGGTCGGGCGTTGCGTACCGGCCGGCGCGCACATGTCACAACCAGGCTTGGTTCGCTGTCATCCACTGACGCGACAATGTCCGTTCGCGACTTGATCATCGAAAACGTGTCGCGCGCCTGCACGAGGCTGAATGTTGGACGTCTCGATGTATTGACGCTTGATTCCATCGGTGAGTTGAAAGCGCATGGCGGCCTCGTCTGGCGCACGCTTAAGGAGTTGCGCGACGATGGCGCCATTTATGATCTCGGCGTGGCAGTCACTTCGCCAGAAGAAGCACTGGTGGCAATCGCCGATCCCGCAATCACCTATCTCCAGCTTCAGTTCAACGCGCTTGATTGGCGTTGGCGGGAAGCGGGCGTCATTGACGCGCTCGCCGACCGTCCGGAAATTCTCGTGCATGCTCACAGCGCACTGCTCTATGGAATGCTCGCAGCCGCGCCCGGTGCCAAGTGGCCTGCCAGCAATGCCGTTGATCCCGAACATCTTCGGCTGATGTTGTGGACGCTCGCGAAGGACATGGGACGCGACTGTCCGGCCGATCTATGCATCGCCTATGTGCGCGCACAGCCATGGATTCACGGCGTGATCGCGGGCGCAAGAAGCGCAAGCCAGATGGCACTCAACATTTCGCGCTTCAGGCGTCCGGCGTTGACCAGGGATGAAATTGAACGCGTGAACTCGGTCATGCCGCACGTTCCCGTCTCGATGCTTGGGGTCCAGCGAATGATACGGGCGGCATAGTCAAAACCCGATGAGTGGTGGCAGTCTCGACTACCTGAAGCGTTGGATGCCGCAGCGTGCCAGGGACGTGGCTGCGAAAGGCACGCAGTTCATAAGCATGCTGCGTCAGCCCGCCGAGCAGCAGGTCCATATTCCACCTGAATTGCGCGAGCGCCTGGCTCACTTTCCAATCACCCACGAAATCGGTCCGCGCGCACTGAGAGCATTGCTGACCAATGCCGAGTGGTTCTCGCTTCCGGGCGGCGCGGTCCTGTCTCGCGACGGCGACAACGACCAGGCGGTCTTCATCGTCGTCACGGGTTGTCTGGGCGTGTTTACGCCGGACGACAGTGGTTTCGATCACTTTATCGCCCAGATACCTGCTGGCGAAACAGTCGGCGAGATGTCTGTGATCACGGGAGACGCACACTCGGCCAGACTTGTGGCCCTGCGTGACAGCGAGCTTCTGCGCATCGGCAAATCAGCATTTGAACGCCTGCTCGCACGCCATCCGCGCCTGTCACTCAATCTGATGCGCATTCTCGTGCGCAGGCTTCGCCACAGTTCAAGAAAGTCAACGTCAACACAGACGGCACGCACAATCGCCTTCGTACCCCTTCATCCCGGAATCGATGCGAAGGCCCTGGGTGAAAGCCTTTCATCTGCTTTCAAGTCAATTGCTCTCACGGCAGGAACGGTCGGGCGCGAAGCGGTTGGCCGTCCAAGTGAGTGGTTTGCCCACGTCGAAAGCAAGAATGATCTTGTGCTCTATATCGGGGATTCACCGGAAAGCCCGTGGACACAGCTTTGCGTGCGACAGGCCGATCGCATTTTTCTGGTGGCAAGGGCAGGTGAGCCAGTTGCACATCACTTCCATAACCCTGAGACGCGCGGCCGTCTTCGCCGCCAGCACCCCGAACTCATTCTGCTGCAGTCGCCAGGCGGTCCCGGCATGTCCGCAACTGCGCTCGGCCCCAAGACACCGGTTGGACTGCATCACTATCTGCGCGACAACAACAAGGCGGATGTCGAACGTTTCGCGAGGATCCTTTCAGGCCGTGCCGTCAGTCTTGTGCTCGCGGGTGGTGGCGCAAGAGGCTTCGCCCATATCGGCGTGATCCGTGCATTGCAGGAAGCAGGCGTCCCGTTCGATTTCGTCGGCGGCTCCAGCATGGGCGGGATCATCGCCGCCGGTATCGCGATGGGCTGGGACAACAAGGAACTGTCGCAACGCGTCCGTCGCGCCTTCGTCGACACAAACCCTCTCTCCGACTTTACGCTGCCTCTGGTCGCCGTCCTTCGGGGCAAGAAAGTCTCCAAGATGCTGCATGAGCACTTTGGCGACGTCCAGATCGAGGACCTGCACCGCACCTATTTCTGTGTGTCGTCCAACCTGACGCTGGGCCGGGCACACGTGCACAGGGACGGGCCGCTCTGGAAGGCGCTCAGGGCAACAGTCGCCATTCCAGGCTTGCTGCCGCCTGTTGTCCACGACAAGAATCTGCTGGTCGATGGCGGCCTTATGAACAACATGCCTGTCGACATCATGTCCACGATCGCTCAGGGCCCCGTGATTGGCATCGATGTTGCCGGCACGGAAGCGCTTGTTGTGGAAGGGGAAGACTTCGTCGATCAACCCTGGCTTCCGCTTTTCCGCAAGCAGTTGAAGGGAGCACCGTCAATCGTATCCATTCTCATGCGTTCGGGAACGGTAGGCAACGAAGTTCAGCGCCATCAGGCCCGCGAACAGGCAGACCTCCTGTTTGATCCGCCTCTGCCGGGGATCGGCCTGCGTTCCTGGCAATCATTCGATGAGACCATCGAATTGGGCTATCAGCACGCACAGGAAGTGATTGAGGAGAACGGGCTCGACTTCCTGTGGTCGATCCGCGGCCACGCGGCGTGAAGGCGGGCGCTCAGGCCTGAAATGCGCCGAGCGCTGCAAGCGCTATGCCTTCACCCCATTCCTGAACAAAGTGTCCCCCGTCCGGAACCTCGAATGGCGCCGGGCATCCGCGAATGATCTGCCGCAGTTCGTTCATCACAGTTGGCCCCAGCACCGGATCTTTCATGCCAACCGCCATGAAGCACTTGCCTGTCCATTCCGATGACCACCAGTGGGCAGCTTTCAGGGACAGGTCCACACCTTCCATGCCGGGCTCGACCATGACGAGTTGCGGGAACCGTCTCACGCCAGCCTTGAAGCGCTGGTCAGGAAAGGGCGCATCATAGGCCGCAGCTTCGGCAGGGGTCAGATGCGGCGTGCTGCGCTTCATCAGGTCGCCGACGCCCATGTCGGGATGCGACGCAGCGTAGGCCTTCCAGGCGTCAAAGCCTGGTCCGGGACTGTGACCGCGCGCCAGAGTAGTGTTCATCACAATCAGGCGGGAAAATCGATCCGGCATTTCCATGGGTACGGTAAGGCCGAGGAGCCCGCCCCAGTCCTGCACCACCAGTGTGATGTCCCGCAGGTCAAGACGTTCGATCAGTCGCAGGATCGTATTGCGATGGAATGAAAACCTGTAGGCGCCATCGTCAACGGGTTTGTCAGAGCGTCCGAATCCGAAAAAATCAGGAGCCACGATGCGGTGGCCCGCAACAGAAAAATGCGGGATCATGCGGCGGTAAAGGTACGACCACGATGGTTCTCCGTGCAGGCACAGGAACGTTCCCTTCCCGGAATTGCCGGGATTTACATCGAGATAGTGCAGTCTCAAGCCATCAAATCCACTCAGGTCGTTAAGATAATGGGGCTCGAATTCGAAACCGGGAAGGTTCCGGAAGCGCTCGTCAGGCGTACGAAGGCAAGATACAGGTCGGGTCATGTGCGGCCGTTGATCTTCGAAAGACTATTTGACGGGACGCGGCGAATAAAGCCTAGTACTGCGAAACAAAGCTCTCGCCAAGCCCGCGCATGCCGCGATAGCTTACGGGATTGGAAGTCAAACACATCGCTTGAAGCCGGAACAGATTGAGGAGCATTTTCATGCGTCAGGCCGTCATTGTTTCTACCGCCCGTACTGGATTGGCAAAGTCCTATCGCGGTGGTTTCAACAACACGCATGGCGCCGCAATGGCTGGTCATGCAATCAAGCACGCAATCCAGCGCGCGAAGATCGAGCCTGGCGAAGTTGAAGACGTCATCATGGGCTGCGGTTTGCCCGAAGGCGCAACCGGCCAGAACATCGGGCGCCTGGCAGCAATCTGGGCGGGCTGCCCTGTCACCACATCAGGCACCACGATCAATCGGTTCTGCTCGTCCGGCCTTCAGTCTATCGCTGTCGCGGCCGGCCGCATCCTCAATGAAGGCGTTCCGATCGCAATCGGCGCCGGCGTTGAATCAATCTCCCTCGTCCAGGGCACCCTGAACGTAAACCGAATCACCGAAGAAAAGCTGATGCAGTCCTATCCCGCGCTTTGGATGCCGATGATCGATACCGCCGACATCGTCGCGGCCCGGTACAACATCTCTCGCGAACGCCAGGATCGCTTCTCCTACGAAAGCCAGCGCCGGACCGCTGCGGCCCAGAAAGCCAACATATTCGCCGACGAAATCGTCCCGATGGAAACCGTCATGACGACAACGAACAAGGAAACCGGCGAGACCAAAAACGTGCCGTACACGGTCACGAAGGACGAATGCAATCGCGCCGACACAACTTATGATGCTCTTGCTGGCCTGAAGCCGATCAAGGGTCCGGACAAGTTCGTGACCGCCGGAAACGCAAGCCAGTTGTCAGATGGCTCCTCCGCCTGCGTCGTGATGGAGGCCGGCGAAGCCGCAAAGCGAAACCTCAAGCCGCTTGGCATCTTCAAGGGATTTGCGGTCGCAGGCTGTGAGCCGGATGAAATGGGCATTGGTCCGGTATTCGCAGTGCCGCGACTGCTTCAGCGCCACGGCCTGAAAGTGCAGGACATCGATCTCTGGGAATTGAACGAGGCATTCGCAAGCCAGGTTCTCTATTCGATGGACCGCCTCGACATTCCGCACGAAAAGCTGAACGTGAACGGCGGATCGATTTCAATCGGCCATCCCTTTGGCATGACAGGCGCACGTCTGGTGGGCCATGCCCTTCTCGAAGGCCGCCGCCGCAAGGCAAAGAATGTTGTCATCACGATGTGCATTGGCGGTGGAATGGGTGCTGCCGGCCTGTTCGAAGTCGTGCACTAAGATAGGAAAAGACGTGCCATGAAACGCCTAAATCTACTCGCAATCGCCATTTCGCTGCTTGCGGTCGCTGGCTGTGACCAGATGTTCCTGAAGCAGGCGCCGGGTGTTGCGCCAGTGGCTTACGGGCCGGAAACAGAGCGCCAGATCGAAAGCGCCTCGCAGCGCTACGGCGCCTTGCTGCGGGCGATGGATGCCGAGGGCGTATCGAACATGTACGCGCCGGATGGTGTGTGGGAACGACAGAGCGGTCCGGTGTCCGGCCGTGACGCGATCAGGCAGGCCTTGTCGAACTCGAATGGTGTTCAGGTTCTTGGTGTCGAGATGAAGACATCATACTTGTCATATAACGGGCCTGCGGTTGTGCAGACGGGAGACATAAACCAGAGCATCAAGCTGCCGAACGGAAAGTTGGTCAATTCAACAGGCCGTTTCGAGGCAACATGGATACACGCCGCAAATGGCGAGTGGTGGATCAGGCGTATGGTGACACGGCCAAACGCCAAGCCTCCAGGCACGTGATTTTACACTGACAGACTGCGGCGTACTGAATGAGGGCGCAGCCCCGGAAAGCCGGGCTGCCTTTTGCATTGCAGGTGCTCTTGACATTATTTCGGTAATTGCCTAAATAACGAAATATGAACAGTGTTTTCGAAGCCCTGGCCCATCCCGTGCGCAGAGACATCCTCAAGCTCTTGCGAAAGCGGTCCATGAGTGCGGGCGAATTGTCGGAACATTTCTCGATCGCCAAACCCACGCTGTCCGGCCACTTCACGGTGCTGAAGGGCGCCGACCTGGTGACAACCGAGCGGCAGGGGACGACGATTATGTACCACCTGAATACCTCTGCGATGGAGGACGCACTCGGCGCCTTCATGTCGCTCGCAGGCGTGAAGCGAAAGGACGACTAGATCATGAACCTCCGCCCGATGTTGATCAGTAACACGGGGCTGATAGCCGCAATGTCAGCGCTCTCGGCCTGGGCTTGGGACCGGATTCCAGACGGCGCAAGTCTTCCTGTTCACTATGGGCTTGACGGTACGCCGGATCGGTTTGGTTCAAAGGCCGAAGCGCTGATTGTCATTCCCATTTTGGCGGTTGGCATCACGATCTTGCTTTGGACTCTGCCACGATTTGATCCGCGGCGAGAGAACATCGAAGCCAGTGGAAAATTCTGGAACGTAGTTTCAATCGCCGTCGTCGCGCTGCTGACATATCTGCAAGGTCTGATGATTCTGGCCGCTACCGGCCATATCGACAATCTGATGACCTATCTGGTTCCAGGCTTGAGCGTCATGTTCATGGTCATCGGAAACTACCTCAGCAAGACGCGTTCAAACTGGTTTGGCGGCATTCGGACACCATGGACGATGTCGAGCGACTATTCATGGAACCGGACTCACCGCATTGCAGGCACGCTCTTCATTCTGTCCGGGCTTGGTTCGCTTGCAACGTGGGTAGTGGCAGGTTCAGAGTTTTCTTTTGTAGTGCTGATGGCGTCCCTTGCCGGGTCAGCTCTGCTTTCTGTGATCCTGTCATACGTGTTCTGGCGGCAGGATCCCGAAAGGGAAAGCAAAGCGACCTCACCCTAGTTGGGGGGGGCAAAAATGTGTTGACGAATTGTCGATCCGCCTGTCGGTACGCCAATTATGCTTCAGCTCGGTTCGTGATCAGGAACGCCGCAAACCCGATCAGGAACAAGACGTCGCCGATCGCAACGGCAAAGGCCTGGAATGGAATTGCGCCGGACAGATAGGCTTGTGCAAAGAGAGCAACCACTCCGGCTTTCCCGCCAGTTCCCAGCCAGACGATCGCGTGGTTGCTCGACAAATTGCCGGCAACAATGCCGTACCCGACACCAAAGGCAATCACGAGCGCGCCCGTAGCTTGATGGAACAGCACATCAGTTGCGGGTGGCAGGTTCATCAGCGCCAGTGCTTCATGGGGCGCAATCAGAAAAGGCACGCCAGCCGCAAAGTTGAACAGCGCCGCCACAATAAAAAAGATCCGCCAACCGCTCATGGTTCCTCGCTGATTTGAATGAGTAGCTTGCCCATATTGCCGCCTGTGAACAGCTTTCCAAGCGTGTCGACAGCGTTCTCCAGTCCCTCAGTGATGTCGACCCGGTCCTTGACCTGACCGGTCATTAGCCACTGCGCCATCTCGGCTGTAAACTCGTCAAAGCGGTTGATGTAGTCGAGGATGATGAAGCCCTCGATCCTGGCGCGCTTCATGAGGATGCTTGTCAAATTTTGTCCGACGACGGGGCCATCGGCATTGTATTGAGAAATGAGCCCGCACAGGACGATGCGAGCATGCAGGTTGATATGTGCGAGGATCGTATCGAGGATCCGGCCGCCAACATTTTCAAAATCGATATCAATGCCCTTGGGGCACAGCTTCTTGAGCGCCTTGGCCAGATCAGCTTGCTTGTAGTTGATGCAGGCGTTGAATCCGAGTTCCTTAGCGACGTAATTGCATTTCGCGTCAGAGCCGGCAATGCCGATCACGTTGCATCCCTTGATACGGGCGATCTGACCAACGATTTGTCCAACCGCTCCGGCGGCCGCCGAAACCACGACAGTCTCTCCGGGCTTGGGCCGTCCGAGGTCGAGCAGGCCGAAATAGGCCGTGGCGCCGGTGAACCCCAATGCACTCAAATAGGACGACATCGGAATGCCGGGCAGTCGCGTCAGCTTGCGCGCGGCGAAGGGTCCCGAGACGGTCGCGATGGAGTAGTCCTGCCATCCACCCATGCCCGGCAGCACCAGATCACCAACCTCAAACTCCGGCACGTTCGACTGTTCAACCATTCCAAGCGTGCCACCTCGCATGACATCGCCAAGTGCGACCGGCGGCATGTACTGGTCCATGTCGCTCATCCAGATGCGGTTTGTGGGGTCCAGCGAAAGGTAAACATTGCGGACCAGAAACTCTCCCTTCCTGGGTACGGGCTTTGGCGACTCGACAAACTCAAGGTCACCAGGCCGGATATCGCCAACTGGCCGTTTTCTGAGCCGCCATTGCCTGTTCGTGCTGCGCATCAAGGCCCGATACTCCCTTCATTCCATTCACACTATTGCGACCTGAGACGTTAAGCCTCTTGGGCCACTCGCGATAGATTGCATACTCGGGTATACACCGCCAATTCCAGTCTCATTGGGGAATGCATGTGTTTGCTGGCTTGATGCGGATTTCAATTGCTCTGTGTTTGTTGTCCGTTGCCGCAGCGTTGCCGGCAGCGGCTGGCGATGTGGCAACGACTTCGCATGTCGAGGCGCGCCTGGTGTCCGAGGTTGAAGGCGTCCCTGCATCTGGCGGGGTCGTTTCACTGGCATTGCTTCAGACAATGCAGCCGGAATGGCATACCTATTGGCGCAACCCGGGTGAGTCCGGCGAGCCAACGACTCTTGCTTGGTCGCTGCCACAGGGCTTCAGCGCGTCAGATATAAAGTGGCCGCATCCCGAGCGGATCCCTTATGGCGAGCTCGCCAACTATGGCTATTCGCAACAGGTTCTGCTGCGCTCCGAAATTACGGTACCACCCGGAGAGGCCGTCGGAAGCACAATCACGTTCAAGGTTGATGCCACCTGGCTTGTTTGCAAGGACATCTGCGTTCCTGAGCAGGCAACACTGGACCTGACGCTGCCTGTCGTCGAAGGCACGCCGGCATCCAACGCGCAACTCAAGGAGGCCTTTGCAAAGGCTCGCGCGACAGAACCGATTCTCGGTGGTCCATTCGACGGGCATTTCAGCGTAAGAGCAGACACCGTAACACTGTATTTCGTTCCGACCGGCAAGACCGCGCAAAGCATCGGCGCGCAGTTCTTTCCCTACACCAAAGGTCAGATCAAGGCGTCGGCTCTCCAGACACCTGAACGTTTGGGACAGGGCTTTGCAATCTCGGTTCCCGCAGGATGGCGCTTGCGCGATGCGTCGCAACTGAACCAGACCAGCAGGATTGACGGCGTTCTCGTGATTCCGTCTGACAGCGGCACACAAGCCTTCGAGATCTCGCTTCAAAAGGGCGGGGTGCCAGCGGGCCCCGTTGCCGCTGCAGGCGCAGACATTCCCTTCCTGCAGGCGATTGCGTTTGCCATTCTCGGAGGCCTCATTCTCAACCTGATGCCCTGCGTCTTCCCGATCCTGTCGATGAAGGCGCTGTCGCTCGTTCGTTCCGGTCATGCTGAGCGTCCATGGGTTGATGGCCTCGTGTATCTCGCAGGCGTGATGACGACCTTTGCTTCGCTTGCGGGAGCGTTGCTGTGGCTGCGCTCGCTGGGAGAAGATGTGGGGTGGGGCTTCCAGCTCCAGTCACCAGTATCGGTAGCGGCGCTTGCCTATATTCTTGCAGGCGTCGGCTTCTCGTTGTCGGGCCTGTTCTATCTGGGTGGCTCACTTCAAAACGCCGGACAGAACTTGTCGAACCACACAGGTCTGGTCGGCACCTTCTTTACGGGCGTGCTCGCCGTTGTTGTGGCAGCACCCTGCACCGCACCATTCATGGGCGCGGCCATGAGCTTTGCCTTTACGCAGTCGGCGCCTGTCACGATCGCGGTATTCTTGGCGCTGGGCTTCGGCCTCGCATTGCCGTGGGTCATCTTCTCCATGGTACCGGCGCTGGTTCGCCTGCTGCCACGCCCCGGAGAGTGGATGGACAGCTTCAAGCAGTTCCTCGCATTTCCAATGTATGGCGCCGCCGCATGGCTTGTCTGGGTGATCTCGCAGCAGGTCAGTCCCGAAGACCTGTTCCGCGTGATGATCGGCCTCGTGTTGCTTGGATTTTCAGCATGGGCCTTTGGCACCCTCCAGCGCCGCGCAGCAGAATCCAGATCGTTCATTTTGAGCTTTCTCTTCTTTATCGCGGGCCTTGGTGGTGCAATAGCATTGATTGCTATGCCGTTCGATCCGGCGAGACCCGCTCAGTCAACTGATGACAGTCCTGGCAACCATGCCTTCGCCGAAGCCTATTCTGCAGCGCGGCTCGCAAAGCTGCTGGCAGAAGGCAACCCTGTGTTCGTGAACCTGACGGCTGCATGGTGCGTGAGCTGTCTGTACAATGAACGCGTTGCACTCTCGACTGATGCAGTACGAAATGCATTTCGCGACACCGGCACAGTCTATCTCCTCGGCGACTGGACCAATCAGAATCCGGAAATCAGTGCATTGCTGAAGCAGCATGGCCGCGATGGCGTGCCGCTGTATTTGTATTTCGCAGCAGACAGCGCAGCACCGGTGATACTGCCGCAGATCCTGACCGAAGGTTTGATACTCGATACGTTGAAGGGCACGAAATGATCCGTTTGGTTCTTGTTGCAGTCATGTCGCTTCTGGCGCTCACGCAGGCCATAGCCGCGCCAGCCATCGGCCAGAAGGCGCCAGCATTCTCAGCCATCGATTCAAACGGCAAACTGCGCTCGCTCAGCGAGTTCAAGGGAAGGATTGTTGTCCTCGAATGGACGAACAATGGCTGCCCCTATGTCCGCAAGCACTATGGTTCGGGTAATATGCAGAAAGTCCAGGCCGACCTCACCGCCCAAGGCGCAGTCTGGCTCTCGATCATCTCGTCCGCTCCCGGCAAGCAGGGCTTCGTAAACGGGGCAGAGGCAAACCAGCTGACGGCTGCAAGAAGCGCGCATCCGACTGCCGTTCTGCTCGACCCGACAGGCGAGGTGGGCCACGCCTACGAGGCCCAGACCACGCCGCACATGTTCATCATCGACCGCCAGGGCATCCTGCGCTACATGGGTGCCATCGACGACCAGCCGACCACGGACCCATCATCGCTCCAGTCAGCCAGAACCTACGTCAGAGAGGCCTTCGCCGCGGTCTCGGCAGGAAGGCCCGTCGAGGTCACGGCCACCGACCCCTACGGTTGCAGCGTCAAGTACCAGTAAGTCAGTTATTTCAATGGGTTGCAAAAGTTATCGGAATTTGACCACGAACAGGCTTTTACCAATTCGTAAAGGCTCCGCCCTCGGCTGGCGCACTGAAATTCGCCTTCTAACGCGTTGAAAAAATTAAGAAAAATCCATCAAGACATTTTATTGCGCGCACCCCTTGACCTTAACGGTCGACGCCCCTAAATCCCTCTCCGCGCATTGGCACTCGATGAAGTCGAGTGCTAACAGCCATCATCCAAACCCAAATAAAGCTCTTAGGAGAGACCCTCATGAAGTTCCGTCCCCTCGGTGACCGCGTGGTCGTCAAGCGCGTTCAGGAAGACGTAAAAACCGCTGGCGGGATCATTATCCCCGATACGGCTCAGGAAAAGCCGCAGGAAGGCGAAATCATCTCTGTCGGCCCCGGCGCCCGCGATGAAAAGGGCGATCGCATCGCTCCGGAAGTGAAAGCTGGTGATCGCATCCTGTTTGGCAAGTGGTCCGGCACGGAAGTGAAGATCGACGGCCAGGATCTGTTGATCATGAAGGAATCCGACATCATGGGCGTGCTCGAAGGCAAGGTATCGGCGAAGAAGGCGGCTTAAGGACCTCACGGTCTTTGCCGCTTTTTTGTTGATCCCCCTGGCACCCCCAATAAAAGGACATGAAATCCAATGGCAGCTAAAGAAGTAAAATTCCACGCCGACGCGCGCGCGCGCTTGCTGCGCGGCGTCGACATCCTCGCCGACGCTGTGAAGGTCACGCTCGGTCCGAAGGGCCGTAACGTCGTCATCGACAAGTCGTTTGGCGCCCCGCGCACGACGAAAGACGGCGTCACCGTCGCCAAGGAAATCGAACTTTCCGACAAGTTCGAAAACATGGGCGCCCAGATGGTGCGCGAAGTTGCTCAGAAAACAAACGACACGGCCGGCGACGGCACGACGACAGCAACAGTTCTGGCCCAGTCGATCGTGCGCGAAGGCATGAAGTCGGTTGCAGCCGGCATGAACCCGATGGACCTGAAGCGCGGCATCATGCTCGCCGTCGAAGCCGTCGTCGCAGACCTCAAGAAGCGTTCGAAGAAGGTCAAGTCGAACGAAGAAATCGTCCAGGTCGGCACGATCTCGGCGAACGGCGATGACTGGGTTGGCAAGAAGCTGGCCGAAGCCATGGCGAAAGTCGGCAACGAAGGCGTGATCACCGTTGAGGAAGCCAAGAGCCTCGACAGCGAACTCGAAGTCGTCGAAGGCATGCAGTTCGATCGCGGCTACATCTCGCCGTACTTCGTCACCAACGCTGAAAAGATGGTGGCCGAACTCGAAGACCCATACATCCTGATCCACGAGAAGAAGCTCTCCTCGCTGCAGCCAATGCTGCCGATTCTGGAATCAATCGTCCAGACCGGTCGCCCGCTGCTGATCATCGCGGAAGAAGTCGAAGGCGAAGCCCTGGCGACGCTTGTCGTCAACAAGCTGCGTGGTGGCCTGAAGGTCGCGGCCGTGAAGGCCCCGGGATTCGGTGACCGTCGCAAGGCGATGCTCGAAGACATCGCGATCGTGACGAACGGGGAAGTGATCTCCGAAGAACTCGGCATCAAGCTCGAGAACGTCAAGATCGGCCAGCTCGGCACTGCCAAGAAGGTCCGCATCACGAAGGACGACACAACCGTCATCGACGGCGCAGGCAAGAAGAAGGACATCCAGGATCGCGTTGCCCAGATCAAGGCGCAGATCGAAGACACCACGTCTGACTACGACAAGGAAAAGCTGCAGGAACGTCTGGCGAAGCTCGCCGGCGGTGTTGCCGTGATCCGCGTCGGCGGTGCGACGGAAGTCGAAGTGAAGGAACGCAAGGACCGCGTTGATGACGCACTGAACGCCACGCGCGCTGCCGTGGAAGAAGGCATCGTCCCTGGCGCAGGTGCGGCTCTTCTCTACGCGACGAAGTCTCTGGCAGGCCTGAAGGGTGACAATGATGACCAGACAGCTGGCATCAACATCGTCCGCAAGGCAATCCAGTCCCCGATCCGTCAGATCCTCGAGAACGCTGGCGTTGAGGCCTCCCCGGTCGTCAACAAGCTGCTCGAAGGCAAGTCCTCGACGGCAGGATTCGATGCCCAGAGGGAAGAGTACTGCGACCTGATCGACGCCGGCATCATCGACCCGACCAAGGTTGTTCGTACCGCTTTGCAGAACGCAGCCTCGGTTGCAGGCTTGTTGATCACGACGGAAGCCATGATCGCTGAAAAGCCTGACAACAAGAAGGGCGGCGGCATGCCAGGCGGCATGGGCGGCATGGGCGGAATGGATATGGACATGTGAAGCGCTTCCGAGGGCGCGCGATAACGCGCGCCCCGGAAAGCTTCATCCTCGCGCAGGCGAGGATCCATCCCCGCGAGCGCGAGGATCCAGCAACAGCACAAAAGGGCTCCGGCAAACGCTGGGGCCCTTTCTTATTTTGTAAAAGCGCAATACCAATTTGCCATGCGCATCCTGTTCTGCACCCTGATCACAATCCTTGCCGGTGCGCTCACCGCCGCCGCAAAGCCCTACGCAATCCCTGACACTGAAGTCCTGCGCCTGCACTCCAAGCAAACTGGCGCCGACTACCAGTTGTTCATCGCCACGCCAGCCGACTATCGCAAGTCTGGCAAGACCTATCCAGTCGTCTACATGCTCGATGCGGATTATTCATTCGCGCTCGTGCGCAATGTCGTCCAGCACTTGGTCGATCGTGATAATCTGCCACCCATGATCCTGGTCGCAGTTGCCTATCCTGGTGCGGCGACGAACCGTGTGACCTACAGGATGAATCGCACGCGCGACTACACACCCGTCTATGCGCCCGACGGAGGTTATGGTGCGGAGTATCAAAAAATATCTGGCGGCGGCCCGAAGTTTCGCGCCTTCTTCGCCCATGAACTGTTTCCGTTGATCGAACGCAAATATCCCGTTTCACGCGACGACCGGACACTGGTTGGCCATTCCTACGGCGGTCTCTTCGCGACATATGTTTTGCTGACCGAGCCCGCACTATTTCAGCGTTACATCATAGTCAGCGCCTCACTCTGGTATGCAAACCGTACGGTGTTCTCGATGGAAGAGACGGCAGCGCAATCCGGTCTTCGCCCACGGGCTCGCACATTTTTCGCAGTTGGTGCAAGTGAGAATCAGCAGATGGAAGATGACATGAACGAGCTGGTCAAGCGCATCCGGAGCCGGGGAAATCAGCAATTGCAGATCACGACGCGTGTGTACGAAGGCGAAAACCACAACAGTGTGTTTCCCGGCGCCGTGACGAGAGGCTTGCTGACAGTGTTTGATCCGCCAGACGTGAGGAATACGACCGCGCCGACAATCCCCGCGCCCTGAAACTGGCAGCGCAAGCAGCCTGCATCCGAAAAAGCGTTCACGGGATTTCCTCGGCCATTCTGGCGGCGACCGGTTTCAGCGAAGCCGCGTCATCCACATCTGTGAGCGTCGTCGCCAGAAGCGCCACTGACCCGAGCTTGTCACGTGTATCCTGCATGGCGAACGGCGTCGACCATCGCACGCCTTTCAACGCATCTTTGCGCAGTGTCGATGGGTGGCGCGCTCCAATCAGCCAGTAGCCGCCATCGTGCACAGGCCCAAGCACATAGGGTGAGCTACCCAGCAGTCTGACGGCTTCAGCAATGTGCCCAGGCCTGGCGTCCGGTATGTCGCTTCCGATCACAATGGCAGGTCCGCATTGAACGGACTTGAGCACCGAAATCATGCGTTGTCCAAGATCGCCGCGGCCTTGATCGATGCGGCTCACCCTTCGCGGCCACAGCCCCTCCTGATGAAGAGCTGCATGGGGCGTGGTCGCAAGGCGCAATTCGATTCTTGGATCCAGGCTCAGGCGGCGGCATGTTTCACTGAGCGTACGGCGATAAAACCTGATCGTTTCCAGCGAGCCGATGTCCCGGGCGAGTCTGGATTTCACCGTGCCGTACAGCGGCGCTCGCGCGAATACAAAAACAATTGGTCTAGCCATAAAGCGGAGCGAGGCGATGCGGAGAAACGCCCAGGAAATACAGCAACAGGAGAGACAGGTTCCTCAGCGGCCTCATCCAGTAGCCATCCCGTTTGTAACGCCGGGAAGAAGTGGTTGCTGTGGCAGGAAGCTCTCTCAGATTGTTCTTGCCGATGCGCCTGACAATATCAACGTCCTCCATGATCGGAATATCGAGATAGCCGACCAGCGCGCTATACAATTGTCGGGACATCAAGAGACCCTGATCGCCATACGGCAGGCCAAATCGCCTGGCGCGCCAGTTGGTGAGCACTTCCACCCGGCGCGCAGCGTTCGATGCATCATCCAGCGCAAACGTGAAGTGCGCCGCCTTCAGCGTGTTGCTCTTGTTGCGTATGAACGAGGTAACTGTGGTGCTCCAGAACGGCTCCAGCGTGGTGTCGGCATGCAGGAAAAGAAGCCAGCGCCCGCGAGCATCCTTCGCGCCCGCGGCAAGCTGTGTGCCACGTCCACGCGTAGTTGAGATGACACGAGCACCGAGTGATTTCGCTTTTTCGACCGTGTCGTCATGCGAGCCGCCATCTGCGACGATGAACTCAACCGACATCGTCTCGGCTGCTTCCTGCAGGGCATAAAACGTATCGCCGAGGAACTTTGAGGCGTTGAGCGTCGGTATCACGATACTCAGATCGGGCGATTTGTGCACGTCGCGGGGACTAGAGCCGTGTACTGCTTCAGCGGGTCTGTTCTTCAGCTGCTCCGCGCCCGGTTCCGTGGCTACGGCGAACACATTGTTCATCACGAATCACTCACAACTCACGCAACAAATATCTGAAAATCCAGTCGTTTTTCACCTATTTCATCCGCAATCGCGATTGCCACGACTTGCCCCTTGGGCAGATGCACAATAATTCAGGAACAAATCAACTCAAGAGGGAAACCCACATGCGCCTGAATTTGTCGTTGGTCTGGATGGCCATGATGTCAATTTCTGCGGTTGCCGTCGCGGCTCCTGACCCGCAATATCTTGCGGAACTCGCAAAGGACGCCCCGAAGTCCGCCGATCACCCGCTGACCGGTCGATACGAGGGGTCACACATTCTGGGACAGACGACAAAGGCGTTCGACGAGATCACGCTGCCGACAGGTCCGGCCGAAGGTCAGACCTTCGACAACAAAAAGAAGTTTTCCAGGACCGTGACCGCGCAGGGCAAGGTCACGAGGACGCTGTATGTGTCTCCGGAGGGCCGCTCATCGCTGGAAGTGTTCAAGAACTATCGTGATGCCCTTGCTGGAAAGGGTTTCGTACCCGTCTACGAATGCAGCGGCGACTCGTGCGGCCCGTCGTTCTTTCACTTGATTTACCGCTGGGACAACAAGGCAAGCCAACCCCTTGGAACCGGGTATGACAATGTCAGGAATCTTTTTCTTCAAGGTGCACTCGACCAGGTTGTCGATGTCCGCTACGCCATTCTCAAGAAGGCCGGAACCGGTGGCGACAGCTTTGTGTCGCTCTATGCAGCCATCAATCGCGGCGGGAGCTTTGGTTCATACAGCGAAATTTTGAATGATCGTGTCGGCATGCTTGTTCAAATCGTTGAAGCGGCCGGGATGGAAACCAGGATGGTGACGCTCAAGGCTGCAGAAATATCGAGCAACATTGCGCGTGATGGTCGAGCCGTCTTCTACGGCATCCAGTTTGATTTCGACAAGGCAGACATCAAGCCTGAATCCGAACCGCAACTCGCAGAGATGGCCAAGGCGCTCACGGCAGATGCCAAACTCAAGGTGTTCGTTGTTGGGCACACCGACAACCAGGGCAAGGTCGACTACAACCTTGGCCTCTCGCAGCGACGCGCCGAAGCCGTGGTCAAGGCGCTCAGCGCAAAGTTCGGCATTGATGCAAAGCGCATGACACCAAGGGGTTTGGCTTCTTTGGCGCCTGTGGCGTCCAACCACGCCGAAGATGGTCGAGCCAAAAACAGGCGCGTCGAGATGGTGGAGCAATAGTCAGTCGGGCACCGCAAACCCACAAATTGCAGAGCGGGATCGACCCGCTCTTTTTTTGCTTGAACTATGATCTAGTTAGTATTATCTACTTAGTACTAGCCGCTTGAAACCGTTTTGGAGGAAGAAATGGGCGAATTGTTGGGCGCTTTAGTCGCAATTCTGGTCTGGATGCTCATACTGCCGGTCATTCTGCTGGTGGTCCTCGTAGGCCTTGCAGCTGCCGGCATTGGCCTGGCAATCGGTCTCGTCGCAACCATTCTGGGCCTGGTCATTCAATTGGCTTTCGCTCTGGCACCGTTCATCCTGGTGTTCGGCCTGCTGTGGCTGGTGTTCAAGCCGTCCAAAGGCAAGGAAGTCGCTCACCAATAGTTGCGTCATTCCTGATCTGAATTAGGGTGCCTGCGGAAACGGGGCACCCTTATGCATTTTGTAAGTGACAATACGGCAGGAGCGCCAACACAAATCCTGGATGCGATTGTCCGCGCGAATAGCGGGATCGACAAGAGTTACGGCGCCGACAGAATTTCGGCGCGACTGACCGGGAAATTTTCTGAACTTTTCGAAACGCAGGTCGTTGCATTCCCGGTTGCAACCGGGACAGCCGCCAACGCGCTGTCGCTTGCGACATTGACGCCCCCGCATGGCGCCATCTTCTGCCATGAGGGAGCACACATTAACGTGGATGAATGCGGCGCGCCTGAGTTTTATTCAGGAGCCAAACTCGTGACTGTTGCGTCACCGGATGGAAAAGTTTCACCGGCAAACCTCGCGCCAGCGCTTGGTCATTTCCAGCGTGGCGTCGTGCATCACGTGCAGCCGACGACAATTTCGATTGCACAGTCCACCGAACTTGGGACGGTCTACACGCCTGCGGACGTGAAGGCCCTCGGAGATTTTGCGAAGCGGGAAGGTCTGGCGCTGCACATGGATGGTGCCCGCTTTGCCAATGCAGTGGCGCATCTCGGGTGCGCGCCAGCCGATGTGACATGGCGCGCAGGCGTGGACGTGATGTCGTTTGGTGCCACCAAAAACGGCGCCATCGCTGCTGAAGCGGTCATCTTTTTCAATCAGGGTCTCATCAGGGATTTTGGCTATCGTAGCAAGCGGGGAGGGCACCTGGTCTCCAAGGCGCGTTTCGTTTCGGCGCAGCTGGAGGCCATGATCGACGACGGGCTCTGGCTGAAACTTGCCGCCCACGCCAACGCGATGGCGTTGCGTTTGGAGGCGGGCTTGCGAAGGATTTCTGGTGTTGAGCTGACCCAGCCCGTCGAAGCAAACGAGGTCTTTTTTACCCTGCCGGATCAAAGCAAGCGCAAGTCGCTGGAACGTCAGGGGGCAACATTTTACTTGTGGTCGCCGGCGAAGGACCCGGTCCCGCTCATTCGCCTGGTATGCTCTTTCGCAACGCGCGAACAGGATGTCGACGATTTCCTGGCAGCTGTGAAGACGTGTTTTGAAGCGGTCATCGCGGCGCCCGGGACCGCACGACCATGATCCGCCCCTCCAGGGTGGGCGAAACATCTTTCTTGGCTTCCAGATAGGAAATCACAACCGACGTGACCACATCGGCATCCGAGTCTCCGCGCAGGACCTTCGCGCGCTTGAACGCTGCATACCCGTCCCCGCCATTGGCGAGATAGTCATTGGTCACAAGCCGATAGTTGCGAGACTTGTTCAGTGGTTTTCCACCCACCTGCACTGAAACCACGCGATGACCTTCAGGCTTGGTGACGTCAGCCCTGATCTTCATGCCTGAAACCTGCGGGAACCGTCCGACTTCATTTTCAGCGCCGGTTAGGCCCTGTTCGAGCGCTTGCAGCAGATCGCTGCCCCGGATCTCCAGCACATAGGCCTTGTTCAGGAATGGCAGCTCGCTCAACACGTCCTTGCGTGTAAGAACGCTCCCCGCAGGATAGAGCTTTCCACCACGGAATCCGCCGCCGTTCAGCAGCGCAATGTCAGACTTGGCGGCATCGCGCAGCGCGTCGGCAAACAGATTGCCGATGGCGGCCTCGCCACCACGCACGGCGGCGTTACGGCTGTCGAGTTCCGTCGTCGTGCGGCCGGCTGGAACATCAAGATCCTTGCTGAGCTGCGCTTCATACTGAGCGACCCTGCGCTGAACATCCGGATCGGGCTGCACGTCGGCAGTATCAATGAAACGGAAATGCGGCCACCAGCTGACGCGCCGTTTCCCGTCGGCCTTGACATCGATGGCAACCGACAGGTCAACGGCCACAACCGCCATCCCGTCTTCGCCAGCTTCGGCGATGGCCGTCTTCTCGTTGAAACGCATATACAGGTCGTGATCATGCCCCGACAGGATCAGGTCCGCCGCACCCGAATTGAACAACGCCTCATCCCTGGTACGATCAGCATGGACGACCAGAACGATCAGGTCCGCGCCAGCGGTGCGCAGCCGTGCGGCTTCTCGCTCGGCAGTTTCAACGCTGTTGGCGAACCGGAGGCCGCCCGGCTTTGAGGTAATCGGCGAATCTTCGTCGGTCAGTCCAACGATGCCAACCTTCACTGGACCAAACGTCAGCAATTTTGAAGGCAGTATGCCCGGTATTGCGGCGCCTGTTGCCAAGCGTAGATTGGCCGCCAGCACTTGCGACTTCATTTCATGCATGCGCGCGACGAAGATATCCGGACCAAAATCGAACTCGTGGTTGCCGGGAACAAAGATGTCGAGTCGCGACATATTGAAGAGGTCGACAATGTGCGCCCCCTTGTCGAACCCTGACATGAGCGAAGGTGAGATTGTGTCCCCCGCATGAACCGAAAGCGAATGCGCATGCGCCGCCTTTTCCGCCTTCAGCACAGCAGCAATCCTGGCAAGGCCGCCCCGGCCGTTTTCTGCGCCCATTTTGTAGACGTCACTTGTCAGCACGAAGGTGATGTCGGTGCGGGATACAGTCGGCTGTGCATCAGACTCTGCAACTTGTGGAAGAGTGGCGACGCAAGCACCAATCGTGAGTGCGAGTAGCGTGCTCAGTGTTCTGCGCTGAACCATTGTCCACATGTGGCCGTCTCCGTCGAAGGTAAACATTATGTCACCAAACCCGCTTTCGCAGAACTGGTCTCTCCGTCACGCGCAGGCACACTATCTGGTCCAGCCTCGCAGGAAGAAATCAAAAATGCGGGGACATAGAACGATTGACGTATGACGGATTCGCGTCTAGTTTTCACCCCACCATGGCAAGATTAGCAAGAGCAGTGGTGCCTGGCGCACCCCATCACGTGCTGCAACGGGGCAATCCCGGTCAGCGCATTTTTGCAACCGATCAGGACTACAAGGAATATCTCCAGCTTGTGTCCGAGGGATGCGAGGCTGCAAAGGTCAAGATTCTGGCCTATTGCCTGCTTCCCAAGCAGGTGCAGCTCATCCTGGTTCCGAGCACGGCCAAGGCCTTGCGTCAGGCACTGGGTGAAGCGCACCGGCGGTTCACACGTTCGGTGAACATTCGTCGCTCGCGCGATGGCGGCTTGTTCCGGGGACGATTTGCGTCGTTTCCGATGGACAGGGAATCGCTCGCCCTGTGCGCCCGATATGTCGAAACTTCTCCCGGCCGCGCAAAGGTGGCAGCAAAGGCCAAGGACTGGCGATGGTCGAGCGCCACGGCCCATCTCAAGGGAAAATCTGACGGCGTTGTCGACGTAAAGCCGGTCCTGGACGAAGCCCGGGATTGGAAATCCGAATTGGCAACTGCATTTACGGCCGCCGAACTGAAATCCATTGCAGCCAGCGAGCACACTGGCCGCCCGTTTGGCGCCGGCACATTTGTCAAATCGCTTGAGAAAAAGCTGGGTCGCACGCTTGCCAGGCAACGTCCGGGGCCGAAACCCGCGGCAGCGCGTCCAAAGGCGAAGAAGAAATAGAACTTCGAAATTCCGGACAGGAAATGAAAAAGCGGCCCGTTGGAGCCGCTTTTTTATCGCCTTTCAGGCACCCTGACCTATTGGGCCGCCCTGCGCATCATCACTTCCGGCGTGCGCGCCTTGATAAATGCTGCGGCTCGCGTGATGGAAACCTTTGACTCCGACAGGTCCGGCATGCCCTGGAACAAATGCGGCATGTTTTCATAGACTTCCACGTTCACATTCACATTGGCTGCCGCGGCGCGCTCGCCAATCCTGCTGGCGTCGTCCTTGAGTGTTTCAAGGCTTCCCGCGTGGATCATGAGCGGAGGCAACCCGCGGAAATCACCATAAAGAGGTGACGCGAAAGGATCGGCGGGCGAAGCGCCTTTCAGGTAGTGGCGGGCGCAGGTCGCGAGCAGCTCCCAGCTCATCGTGTCATCGTTGCCCTTGTTCTTGAGCATCGACCAGCCGGACATGGTCATGTCCGCCCACGGCGAGAAACATACGGCTGCGGCCGGAAGGGGAAGGCCCGCATTGCGGAGCGCAAGCAGCGTTGACAATGCAAGTCCGCCACCGGAACCGTCGCCGGCAAAAATGATATTGTTCGGCGTTACACCTTGTGTAAGCAACCAGCGATATGCATCTGCAGCGTCTCGCAACGCAGCCGGGTATGGAAACTCCGGTGCCAACCGATATTGCGGAACCAGGGCCCGCGCGCTCGAAGCGTGAGCAAGGCGCGCAACCAGCGGACGGTGAGATTCTGGTGAACCGGCAATGAAGCCGCCACCATGGAAATAGAGGATGACCCGTCGCCCGGTCGCAGATTCAGGAACTACCCACTCGCCACGAATGGCGCTGATGAGCACGGGTTGAGCATCAACCCCCTTTATCTGCGGCCCGAAACCAACCCAGAATTGCTTTACGTAATCACGCAACTCTTCGATGGTAGCTGAAGGGTCGAACGCGGCTTGCCTGCGAACCAAAGCAGGACGCCGATTATTTGTACGCGGCCAATTCATCATACTGGAGCTGCCCCGAACAGCGTTACGAAACTGCCCCCCCGGATGCAAACCCACCATCCCCACAACGGCAAACTTGCACTAACGGGACATTACAACATGGAAACACATTTGAGAATCACTTTCTGTGCAGCATACGGAAAAAATTCAAGAGGCTGCATGACAATTTGTCTGCTGCCTCTGTGGACTATCCGTGTACCACTCAATTCTGCTCATCATGAACTTCTGATTGGTATCTTTACCTTCTTGTTTCTTCAGGTTTGCATTCTGGTGAGCGCAAAGCCTCCAAACAATCGTTCGACAGGGTGGTACTCCAAATCATTCCCAGAGCGTTTTCGCCGGTGCCGGGAAGTACTGCCGTCACCTCAGCCTGATTTTTGAGGCCACGTCCGCGTCGAATTTCAGGTAGGAAGCGACCCGACATGCCGCAAGACCGCTCTGGATATCCACGCGATGCCTTGTTAAGGCAGAAACTTCATTGAGAAGAAAATTCCCATGTCGGTAAGAAATCTCACGTCGCTGTTCACGCCGAAATCGGTAGCTCTCGTCGGCGCAAGCCGAAGACCGGACTCGGTTGGCGCAGTGGTGTTGCGCAATCTCTTCGCTGGTGGTTTCGAGGGGCAGGTATTTCTCGTCAATCCCGGAACCGACGAGATCGGCGGCAGAAAGGTCTATCGCGACATTTCCGATCTGCCTGAAGCCCCGGAACTTGCCATCATTGCCACACCGGCAGCTTCAGTCCCGGCGTGCGTCGGAAAATTGGGAGCGCTTGGCACCAGGGCTGCGGTCGTCATCACGGCGGGCTTCGGTGAACTGGGTGCAGAAGGCGCAGAACTGCAGCGACGAATGCTTGAGGCAGCAGCACCGCACACGCTGCGCATCATCGGACCCAATTGCATTGGCCTGCTGGCACCACAGGCGAAACTCAACGCAAGCTTCGCCCATCGCATGGCGTTGCCAGGCCAAACGGCATTCATTACCCAGTCAGGCGCAATGCTGACATCCGTTCTCGATTGGGCGTCAGCAAAGGGAATTGGATTTTCAAAGCTTGTATCTCTTGGCGGAATGAGCGACGTCGATTTCGGCGACTTGCTGGATTTTCTCGCAGCCGACCAGGCAACCAGCGCCGTGCTGCTCTACATTGAATCCATCACGAACGCCCGAAAGTTCATGTCGGCCGCGCGCCGTTGTTCACGCCTGAAACCTGTTATCGTCGTGAAGTCGGGGCGTCACGAAGAGGGCGCAGTGGCGGCGCGATCGCACACCGGCGCCCTCGCAGGATCAGACGCAGTCGCCGACGCAGCCTTCCGGCGCGCCGGCCTTGCGCGGGTTCAAACCATCGATGATCTTTTCGGTGCGCTTGAGGCGCTGTCAAGCAACCAGACTATTCAGGGCGACCGGTTGGCCATACTGACCAACGGCGGCGGCGCTGGCGTCATGGCGACGGATTGCCTGGTCGACGAGGGCGGCCGTCTGGCCAGGCTGACTGCAGGAACGCTGGAGACGCTGAACGCGGCCTTGCCCAAAAACTGGAGCAGGGCCAATCCAGTCGACATCATCGGCGATGCCGACGCCAGACGTTACAGTGCTGCAACGGGTGCGTTGCTTGCAGATGAAAGTGTCGACGCGCTGCTCGTGCTGAATTGCCCTGTCGCCGTCGCAAGTTCGACAGCTGCGGCAGCGGCTGTCAGTGAAGAGGTCAGGAAGGCGCGCGCATCCGGAATTCAAAAACCCGTGTTCACAGCCTGGCTGGGTGAAGCCGCTGTCCGGGAAGCACGCCAGTTGCTGAATGACAGCAATCTGCCCGTCTATTCAACTCCGGAAAAGGCGGTCAGCGCCTTCATGCATCAGGTTCGGCGTATGAAAGCGCAGGAGACTTTGATGCAGGTGCCGGCGGCGTCGGCTGACACCGAGGCTCATGATGTTGATGCTGCGCGCAAGATTGTGCAGGTGGCGCTGGAACAGGGTCGTGAATGGCTGACCGCATTTGAGGCCAACAACATCCTGCGTGCCTACGCCATTCCGACAGTCGAAATGCGGATCGCGCAAACACCCGATGAGGCCCAGAAACTTGCGCCCGGTCTCGGGTTCCCCGTGGCTCTGAAGATCCTGTCGTCCGACATCCTGCACAAGTCGGACATTGGCGCAGTCGTGCTGAACCTCAAGGACGCCCCGGCAGTCGCACGTGCTGGTGCCACCATGCTGTTGCGCGTCGCCGAAGTGCAACCCGATGCGCACATTGACGGGTTCGTCATCCAGCCCATGGCATCGCGCCCTGGTGCTCACGAACTGATCGTCGGGCTCACCGAGGACCCTCTGTTTGGCCCTGTACTCATGTTTGGCCAGGGCGGAACGGCGGTCGAAGTCGTGAAAGACCAGGCCTTGGCGTTGCCGCCGCTGAACACAATTCTCGCCCGCGACCTGATCGATCGTACAAGAGTTGCCCGCCTGCTCAAGGGTTACCGTGACCGGCCCGCATCGAACACGGATGCAATTATCAAGACAATCCTTGCCATTCAATCGCTCGCCATCGATCTGCCCGAAGTGAAGGAGCTCGACATCAATCCGCTTTGGGCCAACGAGCAGGGCGTCCTCGCGCTGGACGCGAGGATCCGTGTAAAAACTGAGCAGCGCCGGGGCTCCGAACGCTTTGCCGTCAGACCTTACCCAACAGAACTGACGAAACAGATCAGTGACCGGAATGGCAAGCTCTATCTGATGCGCCCGATCAGGCCGGAGGACGCAGCGGCACTTCAGGGTGCACTTGCAGAAAGCAATCCCGAAGATGTGAGAATGAGATTCTTTTCCTCTCTGCACCAGCTGCCAGACCGGTTGGCAAAGCGCTTGACCCAGATCGACTACGACCGGGAAATGGCGTTCGTCGTGCTCGACGATGGCGCGGTACCGCAACAAGGTGTTGGCGTGGTGCGGCTGGCGCTCGACCCCGACCGCGTGCGCGGTGAGTACGCGATCATCGTGAAGCACGACCGTCAGGGAACAGGTCTCGGGTTCCGGATGATGCAGGAAATCATCGCATACGCACGCGGTTGCGGCGTGAAGCAGGTTTTTGGCGATGTGTTGAGCGAAAACACAGCCATGCTGGCGATGGCGGAAGAGCTGGGCTTCCGGCGCACGTCCTATCCCGAACCGGGTGTTACCGAGGTTACCCTCGAAATCGAATAGAAGACGGCACCGGAGAATGCTCCGGTGCCGCTTCCGGCGTTGGGGAGGGGGAGGGTATTACGCCGCGTCAGCCACTTTCGAGTCGACGATCTGGGGTTTGCCTGCCGCAGCCGCCGTGATCGAAATCCTGCGGGCACGCTTTGCTTCCGGGATCACCCGTACGATCTCCACGTGGAGCAGGCCGTTCTCAAGCCGCGCACCCCGCACTTCCATGTGGTCGGCGAGCTGGAAGCGTCGTTCAAAGCTGCGTCCTGCGATGCCCTGGTACATGAAGGTCGACTTCGGCTCTTCGGCATTGCGCTTTCCTGTAATGCTCAACACGCCTTCCTTGAGCTCGATCGACAGATCGCTCTCTGCAAATCCGGCAACGGCCATCGAGATGCGATAGTCGTTTTCGGCCACTTGCTCGATGTTGTAGGGAGGATAGCTGTTGGCGACAGTGTCAACCTGGGCAACCGTTTCAAGCATGTTTGCAAGGCGGTCAAAGCCAACGGTCGAACGATAGAGGGGCGAAAAATCAAATCCGCGCATGGTATTTCATCCTTTCAAGCGATGACATTGGAACTCCGCCAAAAAGGCCGGAATTCCGGTCCAAACGCCCGTCTCGGAGGCCCGACAATGGCACCTCCCCGGGCAATCCTGAGATGGGGATTGGCCCTGCGGGCGTCAAGCCCTGCAGGCATCGTGTGTTAACGTTCCAGGGAAACGATTCTCTTCAGGTTTCGTAAAAACGGACAACAACGAGTTCCTCATGGCACATCCTCCGTCTGCACCTCAGCCCCGCCTTCCTGGTCTCGGCACGCCCATGCAAAAGGGTGGCGGCGCCGGTTGGAACTATCCAGTCAACCCGTTTGATCTGCAGCGACAGCTCGAGCAGGGCATCGAGCATCACAAGGCCGGCAGGGGTGAAGAGGCCGAAAAGGTGTACCGTGCGGTGCTTGCAAAAGTGCCGAACCAGCCGGATGCCCTGAACCTGCTTGGTGTGCTGGCGATGGAAGCCGGCAGCCACGATGCCGCTTTCGAATTTCTTGAGCGCGCCGTTCAGAGTCGGCCGAAGGACCCGGCAATTCTGAACAACTACGGCAACGCACTTTCGCTTGTGCGCCGCTTTGAAGATGCAATCAATCACCTCGAGCGCGCTCTCGCCATCAATCCCAATATGGCAGACTCTTGGCTAAATCTGGGACGGACGCTCAATCTGGCCGGGCAAGGGCGCAGAGCGCTGACGTGTTTTGAGCGGCTGTTGAAGGTCAAGCCCGATGCCTTTGGTGCGAAGGCCGGAATCAGCCGAGCATATCTCGGCATGGGCCAAACTTCGAACGCGGAGGCTGCCGCTCGTGAGATGATCAAGCTCGTGCCTGAGTCGGCCAGCGGGTACGTGAATCTTTCGAATGCTCGCAAGTTCAAGCCTGACGATTTGGAAATTGCGGAAGTCGAACGCATGATCCTCAGCAAGGACACATCAAGCAAGGAAATGCGCGGGTTGTATTTTGCAGCCGCCAAGATGTGTGACGACGTGGGTCGATATGACGATGCATTCAAGTACTATGACCTCGCCAACTCCTCCGCCTCTGGCAAGTATGAACGAAAGTTGATCGAGCAGAACTACGCAGAATTGAAGAAGACTTACACCCGCAAATTCTTCGAGGACCACAACGGGCAGGGGCTGGAGAGTGAGCGACCGGTGTTCATTGTCGGTATGCCCCGTTCGGGCACGACGCTCACGGAAACGATTATTGGTGCGCATCCCCAGGCATTCGCTGCAGGCGAATTGGAAACAGTCAAGCGTTGCGAACGTGAAGCAGCAAGTCTGGTATACAAGGATGAGGGCCCCCAAAAAAATCCGCGCCACTTGACTTGGGTGGGGATTGAAATACTGGCCCAGCGCTATCTCGACACGATCGACACCAAGGCAAAGAACGTGAACGCGATCCGCGTCACCGACAAGATGCCTCACAATTTTCAGGCTGCGGGTTTGATCGCGCTGCTGTTTCCAAAGGCTCGTATCATTCACACACGTCGCAGCCCGATGGATACGTGCCTTTCGATCTGGCAGCAGAACTTCAATGACGCTCACACCTACGCACGAAACCTCAAGGACCTTGCGCATCACTACGCGCAGTACCTCGACTTGATGGAGCACTGGCGCCAGGTCCTGCCATCCGGGCGGATGCTTGAAATCGACTACGAGGAGCTCGTCGAAAATCAGGAAGCAACAACGCGGAAGTTGATCGATTTTGTTGGCTTGCCTTGGGACGACGCCTGCTTGCGCCCTCAGGACGTGCAGCGAACAGTGCTGACCGCCAGTGTTTGGCAGGTGCGCCAGCCGGTCTATAAGCGTTCTGCCGGCCGCTGGAAGCACTATGAACAGCACCTTGAGCCATTGCGAGACGCGTTGGCTTCATTTGGGCACAAGATCTGAAGCCATCCAGACAAATTTGAAAACCGGCTGCCGATAGGTGGCCGGTTTTTTGTTGCCAATGGCTCTGACCGTTGCAAATCAGTTTACGGGACACGTTGTGCGGGAACGCTCGTTTGTGTGACTCGCCCGCCACGTATTGCCGATGATCGTGTTGGTAGGCTGTCAGGTGTGCTGCACGCAGCACATGATTTCTCAGTGTTTTGCGTGCGATCAGCAAAGAACTGAATAGCGATTAACTAGTCATTAACCATGGGCTGGCTTTCTGAGTCCGACGTTAGGTGTGTGGGCACACGCCACGGCGAAATCAGGAGGGAATTATGACTTTCAGGAATATTGCGCTTGCTTCAAGCGCGCTCGTGGCGATCGCAGCTTTGGCTACGACGGCTTCAGCCGGTAACTACGCCGGCAAGATGAATATTGGCATGGGTTACGCCATGGAAGACTACGACGGCAGCGACGACTCGGACTACACGGCCCTCACCGGCAGCGCATCAGTGAACGTGCCGTACGACGAGTTCATCAATCTGCAATTTGATATTGCTGGCGCTTCGGGCCTCGACAACGTCGCGAGCAGCAGTTTTGACTCCTACTACGGTGGTTTTGGCGCTGGACTGCACCTGAACTATCGTGATCCGAATGTGGGCGCCCTCGGTGTGTTCGGTGGCGTTGGTCGCGTCAATGTCGGCAGCGACTGGAGTGGCGACTACATGCTGATGGTCGCGGGCTTCGAAGGCCAATACTATTGCAACGCATGGACGCTTCGCGCCCAGGCGGGCTACATGGACTCAGACAGCTACGGCTACTTGATCCAGGAAGCCGGCATGCTGCGGGTCGGCGCCGACTACTACGCCAGCAAGACCCTGAAATTGTCGGGTGAAGTTGGGTACCTTGATGGTCGCGCTTCCGACACGGATGACGACGTCACCACGTGGGATTGGGCAATCAGTGCTGAATACGTGTTTGGAAAGTCGGTTCCGGTATCGACCTATATCGAATATCGCGGACAGCGCACTGAAGCCTGGGACAACAACATTGACCGCGACGCAATAAGCGTTGGTGTTCGCTTCTACTTCGGCAGCGACAATGATCTTCAAAAAGCTGATCGAGAGGGCCCGGGCTTCAGCCTCCCTGATTTGACCACGCTTCCGAGATATTACTACTGATTCATTGCTATGGCGCCGTCTTGTCGGGCTGGCTGGATTCATCAGCCAGCCTGGCAAGAAAGGGGGCCGAAGCTTTTGCCGAACACCGGTAACACGTGAGATTTGAATTCAAGGAGGGATTTATGCGGATTAGGACCTTATTGGCGGCGACCACCGCTGTAGCCCTCGTGGCTGCGGCACCTGGTGCCGAAGCCAGCAATTTGTACGTAAGTGTTTTCGGTGGAGCCAATTGGCTTGCTGACGACTCAGGTGTGACCACGGAAGAAACAACCTCCGGTCATTGGTCGCAAAGTGCCGACACGGGATTTGTGTTGGGCGGAGCGGTCGGCACACACTTGGATAGATGGGTCAACGGCTTAAGCGTCGAAATGGAAGTCTCATATCGTCGGAACGACTTGGGTGGCCACTGGTCTGAACCCGAAGAAGACGAGTTCGGGATTTTGACCGGAAACATGTCGACGTTTGCGATTATGGCAAATGCTTGGTACGAATTCGACATCGGTTCCAAGGCGCGGCCATACTTTGGTGGCGGAGTCGGCTGGTCGCGGATGAACGCCGACATGGTAGCGGTGTCGACCAGCGACGGAATTGCAACTAGCACAGATACTAACGATAGCTTCGAAAACTCTGGGTTTGCTTACCAACTCGGTGCCGGGTTCCACTACGAAGTGTCGCCAGGCGTTGACGTAGGTTTGGGCTACCGCTTCTTTGATGGGCCGAATTTCCAGGAGTTCTTTGAAAGCGAAGATGGTTCACTGGTCAACCAGAGCCACGCTGTGCTGGTTGATTTGAAGATCGACATAAACTAGCGACGATCTCTAGCAATTTGGCGGGCCCCTTGCGGGCCCGTTTCTATTTCCGGGACACAGTGTGCCGAATACGTGTTCAAAACGCACCACTTGAGAGAGTTCATGCTCGGCCCGCTGCCAGTAATGCCTCGTTAAGTGCTATCGTGCTGTTTGCTACAACTGAACGAGTGCGCGCATGTCGCGTGCTCACCTGGCTCAAAAACAAAATCGCCAGAAGTGGGATGTCCGACTGAAAGAAGATCCAGGTCTGCAGCCTGGAAATAAAGAAACACGAGTCAGGAGACACGCATGCGTAACAAAGCACTTTTCCTTGCGACGACAGCCGTCGCACTCATCACGGGCACCAGTCAGGCAAATGCCGGCGACCTGTACATCAGCGTCTTTGGCGGTTTGAATTGGCAGCACGATTCATCGGGCGCCCAGTCGACCGACACCAGCCGCTTTTCAACTTTCACGGATTTCTCGGAAAAAGCCGACACCGGCTTCACACTGGGCGCGACCGTCGGCACACAGCTGGACCGCTGGGCGCAAGGTCTGCGAGCCGAGGTTGAGGTTTCCTATCGCCGAAATGACATAAACGGGCACTGGAACAACACGATCTCCACCACATCCAGCGATTCACAGACCCAGTCGGGCCCGCTGAGCGGCAACACTTCGACTTTCGCGATCATGGCAAACGTCTGGTACGACATCGACATGGGCTGGAAAGCCAAGCCATACATCGGCGGCGGCGCAGGCTGGGGCAGATCCCACCTTGATGGCGTGGCGGCGGTGACAACCAGTTCGGGCTGTTGCGACCTGGACGGTCCATACAGCTTCGATCGTCGTGACTCAGGCTTTGCTTGGCAGCTCGGTGCAGGCGTGAACTATGAAGTGGCGCCTGGCGTCGATCTGGGTCTCGGTTATCGCTTCTTCCGCGGACCGGGCTTTGACCCGGTATTCATCGGCAAGAACGACCTCCGGGTCAATTTCGACAACGACAACCACGCTGTGTCAGCAAGCCTGACGATTGGCATCAACTGATCTCCGTCGGATATTAGTTTCAGGCGGCGCACCCCTCGGGGTGCGCCGTTTTGCATTTCAGGGTGGCGTCACCTGTTTCGCGTGGAAGTCATTCCACGCCTGCTTCGACATTCTCAGGTGACAGACCTCCGTCGGTTCCACCGAACCCGGCTGCTGCGACCGGCTTTTGTGCTCCAGCGTCCAGGGCTGCTTCTTCAGGCGGCCAAGCACATATGTGTTGTTCGCCATCACGTTGATGCGGGCGGCATTCATCCCCAGCTCATTGAAGAAGTGTCGGTAAATGGGCTCCCTCGTTTCCGTGAGTGCGCCCTGGTTCCGGCCATCTCCCGGCCCGACCAGAACGTTCAGCAGGTATTCGCGCTCGGCCAGGTCAACATAGATCGCCCACATCCCCACCAGTCGTCCCGAAAGCTTTTCAAAAATGCCAAGCAGATATGATGTCTTGTTGTCGATATGCGAGATGAACTGGCGGCGCTCTCCGACACTCAGGTTTCGTGGCACCGAGTTGAGCGCCGCCGCTGTCGCCGGATCCGCGAGCCATTGACCCCAGTCGAGTTGCGCATCGTCTGGTTCCAGGGACCGCAGGTTGAAATGTTCAGACTCAAGCTTCAGCATTTTGGGTCACCGGATTGAATTCGCGATTCTAGCATCGTGTCGCGCGCAGTGTCATGCGGGTCGGGCCGTTGGACCGTGCAGGAGGTTGCCCGGACGCATTTTGCTACTCCGCAGGATGATGCCTAAAATGGCGAGTGATTCTTTTGGCACGGAGCGCATCTCGATGACGGACAGCCGGACGCCAGTGAACATCGCTTACGAGACCGAACATTGTTTCGTACGCGAGCTCGAACTTTCAGACGCATCAGAAACAATTTGCAACTGGATGGCAAATCCGGAAACCGCAAAGGCGCTGAACGCGCCTGCAAGGGCGTTGAGCTTGGACGATGTTCGCAAATACATCTCCGGCCACGACCGGATCAACGGACACCTGCTGGGTATCTTTGAAAGGCGCAGCCGCAGCCTCATAGGATTCTGGTCCGTGTACGTCGACTGGCAACACAGGGAGTTTCTGATCAATGTACTTGTCGCCGAGCGGATCGAGGGTGAACTCGGGGCGTTGCGGGAAACCGGACGGCCCCTGTACGAATTCATGTTCCTGAACCAGGGTCTGGGGGCGATGTGTTACAACGTGCTCGCAAGCAACGAGCGCGTTCGGAGCCGTCTTACGCGCACGCCAGATCATGTCTCGAATGTCGAGGCCGCCTCAGGGGAGGGGCAGGAAACGATCCATCACTTCCGGACCACACGTGAACGCTGGCTTCAGGCCCGGGCCACTCGCCCGGAACGGGACGCCGAATGGAAGGCCAAAAAGGACGCCCGGCGCCAGTCTGGGGCCTGAGACCCCGTTTCCCCCACGGCAACTGTAAAACCTCGCAATCCTCTTTGACGGATAGCCCGCCTGAGACTATGAGTCCGGCCGGTTCCAAACGCTCCAACCGAAGGATCAAGCGATGAGCGACGAAATTAAGAGTATTGCCGAGCAGATGGGCAAAGCCATTGGCGGTAACAGCGGCCTCAATTCTACCCTGAAATTCGACTTTGAAGGCCAGGGCAACCTCTACCTCGACGGGAAGTCGACGCCGAATACGGTTACCACCGAAAACAAGCCGGCCGATTGTACGATCACCGTCTCGCTTGATAATTTCAAGAAGATGGCTGCCGGTGAGCTCGATGGCACGACGGCCTTCATGCAGGGTAAGCTCAAGGTTGCCGGCGACATGAGCGTTGCCATGAAGCTCGGCCCGATCATGCAGAAGGCCCGGGGCTAATCAGCCCATGGCCCCTCAAGGGCCGGATGACGAACTTGTGCAGGTGCCGGGCTTCCCGGCACCTCCCGGAGCGGTCGTAGAGTGGCTGACACTCGGCGACGGCGTGAAATTGCGCACAGCCCGTTGGATACTTCCCGACGCGGAAACCCACGGCACGGTGCTGCTGGCCCAGGGCCGTTCGGAATTCATCGAAAAATATTTTGAAGTCGTCCGGGAGCTTCTCGCACGCGGACTGTCGGTGGTCACATTCGATTGGCGCGGACAGGGCCTGTCGTCCCGCCAGCTGGCCGATCCACGCAAAGGTCATGTTACCGACTTCTCGGAATTCGACGCCGACATTGCCTTCGTTGTGAGCCGGATCCTGCAGGAGCACGGAACCAAGCCATACTACGCACTCGCACATTCGATGGGCGGCAACATACTGTTGCGCTATTTACGCGATTTTCCTCACGAATTTGAACGCGCGGTGCTGACAGCACCGATGCTGGCGGTCCGGACTGCCCCTTTCCCGGAATGGGTTGCTCGCGCCATGGCAACCGGGTTTCGGTTCGCTGGCGGCCGCGAGGCCTATGTAATCGGTAGCGCAAACCAGGATCCCATGGATCAGCAGTTTGAAGGCAACACAGTCACAAGCGACCGGGAACGATTTGAACGCATGATGGCATTGCTGAAGGCGGATCCGCGTCTGGCAATTGGCGCGCCGACCTTTGGCTGGCTCGAAGCGGCATTCCGCTCGATGCATCTCGTCGCAACGGAAGAGTTTGCTGCCGGAATAGAAACACAGCTGCTGCTGATTGGTGCGGCACAGGACCAGATCGTCATGCCCGGTGCCGATTTCACGCTCATCCGCCGGATCAAGCGCGGCATGTACGTCATGCTCAAGGCCGAACACGAAATTCTGATGGAACGTCCGGAAATAAGGCGTGCCTTCTGGGCCTGCTTCGATCCCTTTCTGGGGCTCAAGCCGACGGTTCAGCGCGCGTCTGCCAACACCTGAAGCACAAGCTTGTGCAGGGAGGGGTCGCCGCAGGCAACCACTTGCCCTCCATCATTGCAAGGCCCGCCATCCCAGGTGCTCATCACGCCGCCGGCATTCTCCACGATCGGGATCAGCGCCTGAACGTCCCACGGCTTCAGGGCAGCTTCCACAATGATGTCGATAAAGCCCATGGCAAGCAGGCCATACCCGTAGCAGTCACCCCCGAACCGGGTCAGCCGCACTTCGTTCGAAAGGGCCCAGAACGCCCGCTGCTCATTGTCGTCAAAATACCCGACCGGTGACGTGGTGGATAGCGTGGCACCGTTAAGCGAGGTGCAGGATCTGGTGTGCAAGCGCTGCGCCGGTTCGCCTCGCCGTTGAAATTGGGAAGTACCGTTCGCTGCAATCCATCTCTCCTGGGTATAGGGTTGGTCCAGCAGGCCAACAACCGGGCGCGTGCCGTCATTGAGCGCAATCAGCGTTCCCCATTGCGCCATGCCACACATGAACGCGCGGGTGCCATCGATCGGATCAATAACCCAGGTGAGCGGTACAGTCCCAGCCTCGAACCCGAGCTCCTCACCCAGCACGCCATGGGACGGATGTCGTTGTTTGATCAGGGCACGAACGGCAGTTTCCGCATCGCGGTCGGCTTGAGTGACGGGATCAAAGCCTGCAGTGGCAAGCTTGTTTTCGACGGCCAGTTCCCGCCGGAAGAATGGCAGGATGATGCGCCCGGATACATCTGCCAGTTCGAGGGCAAAGGCCTTGAGATCATCGATCTCGGAAAATGAAAGCGCCGCGGTCATGTGCGTAAGTCACGGACCGCGGCGCTCAATGTCAACACCAGATTAGACTTCGACGCGAGCCTCTACCTTTTCCTTCTGTTCAGCGACGGATCCGCTCAGGGCCTTTGCCAGCTCCAGCAACCTTCGCCTTGGACCTTCTTCGAGACCATAATAGGCCCGGATGAGATCCATTGTTTCCTTGTTCTGCATCACGCCGTCTCCAGCCATATCCATAGCCTCACCATCTTTTGTGGCGGCTAGGCCTTCAAAAAAGAAGGACACTGGCATGTCCAAAGCGCGAGCAAGATCCCAAAGCCTTGAAGCCGAAATTCGGTTGGCACCGCTTTCATATTTCTGAATCTGCTGAAAGCGAATTCCGACCGCTTGGGCCAATTGCTGTTGAGTCATTCCCAGTAACCAGCGGCGATGACGCACCCGCTGGCCGATATGTAGATCGACCGGGTTCTTCACGAAGCCCCCCCCAAAATATAACGCTACGCGGTCCCCAAATGACCCGCGAAACTCCCCAACCTTAGGTGAAACCACAAGAGTTGCAACTAAAAGTTGGACGATTAACAAGACAACCACCCTGCCTTGAAAGGCAAGCAATTGCAATACCTTGTTGGTCACACCTAATTCATTAGGAAGGGAAAACTTAACGCTTTTGTGCGCCTTTCGACACACAACGTTGCAGAACTGCCGCTAGCTTTCGGCACTGCCCGCGCGGGCATTTCGCTTGCGGTCATTCGGGTCCAGCCATCGTTTTCTGAGACGTATTGACTTGGGCGTTACCTCAACCAGTTCATCGTCCCCGATATAGGCAATCGCCTGCTCAAGCGTCAGCAGCTTCGGCGGGGTCAGCCTCACGGCTTCGTCCTTGCCGGCAGCGCGGAAGTTGGTGAGCTGCTTGGCCTTGAGCGCATTGACGTCCAGGTCGTTGTCCCGGTTGTGCTCGCCGATGATCATGCCCTGGTAAACTTTTGCACCCGACTCGACAAACATGAAGCCGCGTTCCTCGAGGCCCCACAACGCGTAGGTCGCAGCTTCCCCGTCGCGGTCCGAGATCAGCACGCCGGCGCGGCGTCCCTCGATTGGGCCGCGGTGCGGTCCGAACTCGTGGAAAACACGGTTCATGATCCCGGTGCCGCGTGTGTCGGTCAGGAACTGCCCGTGATAGCCGATCAGGCCGCGCGAGGGCGCATAGAACGTCAGGCGCGTCTTGCCGCCACCAGACGGACGCATGTCAGTCATTTCGCCCTTGCGCGTACTCATCGCTTCGATGACCACGCCTGAATAGGCGTCATCGACGTCGATCGAGACTTCCTCGATTGGCTCCAGCTTTTCACCGTCCGGCCCAGTACGGAACAGCACGCGAGGACGGGAGATTGAAAGTTCGAAGCCTTCACGGCGCATCGTTTCGATCAGCACGCCAAGCTGCAGTTCGCCGCGGCCAGCCACTTCGAATGCGTCAGCGTTGTCGGTCTCGCGCACCTTGATGGTGACGTTGCTTTCGGCTTCGCGGAACAGGCGCTCGCGGATGACGCGGCTCTGAACTTTTTGGCCTTCACGACCTGCATAGGGTGAATCGTTGATGCCTATGGTGATTGCAATCGTTGGCGGGTCGATTGGATTGGCAGGAATGGGCACCAGCACTTCCGGGTCGCAGAGCGTATCGGCAACACCCGCAATGGTCAGCCCCGCAATCGCGACGATGTCACCGGCACCGGCTTCATCGACGGGAACGCGTGTAAGGCCGCGGAAAGCAAGCACCCGCGTGATCCGCCCGCGTTCAATGACTTCGCCGTCGCGCGACAGCGCCTTGATCGTGCGGTTCGTATTGACGATACCCGACTCGATGCGGCCGGTAAGGATTCGACCCAGGTAAGGGTCGGACTGGATAACGCGGACCAGCATTGAAAATGGATAGTCTGACGACGCCTTTGAAGCGATCGCGGGCGGCCTGACGTGGCTGACAATCGTCTCGAACAGGGGCGTCAGATCCTTGCGCTCGTCCTTTTCCAGGTCGCGCACGGCCCAGCCCGAACGGCCGCTGGCATAAAGCGTCGGGAAGTCGAGCTGTTCGTCCGTAGCGTCTAGTGCTGCGAACAGATCAAAGACGTCCGAGTGGATTTCATGCGCCCGCGAATCCTGGCGGTCGATCTTGTTCACCACGACAATCGGCTTGAGGCCAAGCTTCAGGGCCTTGGTTGTCACGAACTTCGTTTGCGGCATCGCGCCTTCGGCAGCGTCCACAAGCAACACCACGCCATCGACCATCGACAGGATGCGTTCGACCTCACCGCCAAAGTCGGCATGGCCCGGCGTGTCGATGATGTTGATCCGTGTACCGTTCCACTCGACGCTTGTGCACTTGGCAAGGATCGTGATCCCGCGCTCGCGCTCAAGCTCGTTGGAGTCCATGGCCCGTTCCATGACTTGCTGGTTCTCGCGGAAAGTTCCGCTCTGCTTCAGCAGCTGGTCAACGAGTGTCGTCTTCCCATGGTCGACATGGGCAATGATGGCGATATTGCGCAGATTCATTTGATTTTCTTGGAGTTGCGAGGCGCGGGTATACCCGCTTCGCCGCACTGCAGCAAGCAAAGCCTGCCCCTGCGGCAATCGCGCGCGAACCCGCGGCCCTGGCCTATTTAACCTCGACCCACTCGTCCATGGCGGCGTCGTACCGCATCAACTTGCCGTTTTCGAAGTCAAAATGCCAGCCGTGCAGCCGCAATTCTCCGGTCGATACACCTGATTTAACCCACGGATAGGTCATCAAATTGTTGATGCTGTTATGAATAACGGCGAGTTCCGCCTGTAGCCGCTGATCTTCCGGTGGAAGCGTGTCGAAGTTCTTGGGAAACAGCGCGCGAGCGGGCTCCGCGACCTCGACCCATGGCTTCAGATATTCGGTATTCGGAAGGTTCGCCACCCGATTGACCAGGGCTTCGACGCCGCCGCAGCGCGCGTGCCCGTTGATCACGATATCGCTCACCTTCAATACCTTGACTGCATACTCGACCACGGCACCGATCGATCGTGGACCCGGATTTGTCGTATAGGCGGGAACGATGTTGGCGATGTTACGGGCCTGGAAAACATCGCCGGGCTGCGCCCCGAGGACGACGCTGGGTGACACACGGCTGTCAGAGCAGCCGATCACCAGCACCTTTGGTTGCTGGCCCGACACCGCCAGCTTTTCATAAACGTGCTTGATTTCCTTGTAGGTCGAGTTCTTGAACGTCCGATAGCCATCAAGAAGCTTGTCTGTCGACATCAGTCCCTGCCGTTGTTTCGTTGTGTAGGCGCAGCGGGCGGAAATCCTGCAGATCTCTGTGCAGTTCGCAAACCGCCGGGACACTACGCAAACACGCAGGACGGCGCAACGCCGCAACACTGGTTGAGGTATGCTCCGTGCACGCCGCAAAATCACCGTAACAACTCTACGGCAACTGATCCGCGATCAATTTTACCGTTACCCGGCGTGGTTCAGCTTTTCGCTGTCGGATCGCATCTCGTCCACTGCCATCAGCGTAGCAACAACAAGCCCGTCATGGATATAGATCGCAACCACATTGAACACGACGACACCGAAGGCGCCTGTTGGTCCGCCGATCTGAAAGCGGCCGCCGCCAAGCGCCGAGATCAGGAACCCGGCAACGACTGCGGTGAACAGGCCACGGTCGGGCGTGGCGCCGCTGACAATTGCAAGTGCCGTTGAAAGCGGCAGCGCAACGATCGCGACCGTAAGCCCGGCACCGGCATCCGCCAGAAACCGTTTCAGGTCGTATCCGTCCCGCAGGACCGTGAAGAGTTTGGGAATGTATAGACGCCAGCACGCACTGTTCCCAGCACGCACTGTTCATTGTGGAGTATTTTTGAGTTTTGCCTTTGCAGGCTGCGTGGACCGGGCACAGATTCCTACACTATCCATCTGCAGCGCCGAATAGAGCCGAAAGCGCCGAAAACAAAAAGTGAACAAATTGACGCAGCAAGAGCAGGTGCGCTGCAGGTTGATCACGTCAACATGTGGTGACGGCCATTCGCGGACGGAATGGGTCCGGCAGGGGCTGCACGGCTATGGTAAGCTCTTGGAGACTTCATCAAGGGGGTGGAATTTGACAATACTTGTGCGCCTGCTGGCGCTGATTGGGGTTGTTGCCGTTTTGGCGCTCGGCTTTTTCGTTCAAAGTGTATTCTCCGCACCGGCGGGTTGCGCCCTCAATGGAGCGCCGATCCGATTTGCAGCTCAGGGATCAGTGGCAACGGCCAACCGCGACCTGGTGGTTCGCTTTTACACCGATGTCCTCATTGGCGGCGATCTTGGGCAAGCCCGCAAATATCTGCGGCCGGATTATATTCAGCACAACCCGCGCGTGGGTCAGGGGCTTGAGGGCTTCGTCGCCTATTTTGGGAAACTGAAACAATCACTTGCCGCCCAAAACGCGCGCAGCCGGGGTGAAGTGACGATGGCGTTGTCCGACGGAGAGTTTGTCACGATCCATCAGACGACGGTGGTTGAAGGCGGGGTGAGTGCGAGTTTCCGCGCGATCGATATTTTTCGCGTGGAAGACGGCATGATCGCAGAGCACTGGGACACGATTCAGCCGTGCGATCTGCGTTCGGCGTTGATCCTTGTGCTGACCTAGAGCTGCCGCTGCTTTTTGATTTTGAAGAGGGTCCGCTGGGCAGCGGTCCCGTGCATCCTGCGCCGGACTCGCTTCCGAGCGAGTCCGGCGGCCATTCGCGGATGGAATGAACCTGGCGGGACTTGGGACCTGAATTTCGCGATGGCACAAAGTCGCTCGCGTTGCAGGCAAGCCCCGCCGGGGCAACAAACTAGTGATGGTGGCGCGTGATGTACCACTTCAGTGCAGCAACGATCTCGGGGATGTTGTGCGTGTGCTCGACCTTTTTGTGCAGTTCGCCGAGGTCCGGGGTCGCACCATAGTCGTGAATGATGCGGTCGAGTTCATGCAGCGTATGAGCCTTTGCGTGCGCAAAGTCTTTCTCGTGATGTTCGACATGGTCAAGCAGGTGCTCGATCTCGTCTTCGATCTTGTCTTCCTTGCTGTCGGCCTTTGGTGCAGCAGCGTCCATGCGCGGCGACACGCGGGCAGAAGCCAGCGCATGAATGACTTCCAGAGGCACTTTCACGTCTTTGCTTTTCGACGAACGGCCCAGCACAAAGCCACCGGAAAAGATTGTCATCGTTAGAAGTGCGGCGACACTGAAGAATTCAAGTTGCGCCGTCGTCAATGCGTTGATGCTCTGCAGAAGTTCCATTGTTACGCCCCCAGTTAACTTTCGCCGCATGTAGCAAATGGATCGGTGGATGTCAGTGCATTTTGAGGTCACGCTCGTCATTTCAGAAATTGTTGTGCCTGCTGCGCTACATGGCGCAAATGACATTTCTCCTCTCGACGGAATCACAAGTACCCGTTTCGTCTGGTACGAATGCGTTCGTGGAGAATTGCGCTCTCCATTGCGAATTTCATTTCGAATTTCGCCTCAAGAGAGAATTTTGTCGGGTGGCGTTCGGTCGCAGTATTTGAAGCAGAAATATTTGTGTTCGCGGTTTGGATGGGAAGGGAAGTGGCAAACGGGGAACTGACCGTAGGCGGCACCAGATTGGAAGCACTCAACGGTTCTCGGGATGCGCCATCATTATGTCCCCGAAGAAGCCGTCTTGTGCAGCCTGTTTCCCCCGTCGCGGATTGCCAGCGACGCCAGGTACGCGACTTGCAGGTTTTTACGCAGGTGTCCCGGCGCTCAGATTGGCAAGGAATTGCCGGGTGCAGGCCTCCCAGGAATAGGTCAGCGCAAAGTCGCGACAGGCGCGTGGATCCAACGGCAGGCATCTCATGGCAGCTGATTTGAGATCTTCGCTGAGCGTACCGATTTTTGCGTTGTCTCCGATGATGTCGCCCGGGCCATGAACCGGATAGGCCGCAACCGGCAGGCCGCTCGCAAGCGCCTCAAGGACAACCAGGCCAAATGTGTCTGTGCGCGATGGAAACACGAACACGTCTCCGGCTGCATAATAGCGCGCGAGTTCATCGCCGAATTTTGGTCCCACGAAAGTCACGTCGGGATAAAGTATCTTCAGGTCTTCGATTTGCGGGCCGTCGCCGACGACAAGCTTTGATCCCGGAAGGTCAAGCCTCAGGAAGTCCTCGATGCTCTTTTCGATTGCAACGCGCCCGACATAAAGGAATACCGGTCGGGGAAGTGTCAGCCAGCTTTTGTCCTGGGGTCGAAATCGCCCTGTATCGACACCGCGCGACCACAGCCTCAGATTCTTGAATCCGCGCGCAGCCAGGTCACGCTCCAGAGTCTTTGTGGCAACCATCACCGCCGTAGCCGGCCCGTGGAACCATCGGAGCCCGGCATAGGGCAGGAACGCCGAGATGCCGAAGCGGGCTCTGATGTACTCGGGAAAGCGTGTGTGGAACGAAGTCGTGAACGGCAGGCGTCGCTGGAGGCAGTTGCGCCTCATCGACAGCCCAAGCGTGCCCTCCGTCGAAATATGGATGCGGTCAGGTTGGAATTCATCGATGATTTGTCCAATCCGCGGCCGCGTGAAGATCGCGAGCTTGATCTCCGGATAGGTTGGCATCGGGATTGTGCGGAAACCGTGTGGCGTTACAAACCGCACTTCATGCCCGAGCTTCTCAAGTTCAGCGGCGGTGTGTTCAAGCGTCCTGACGACGCCATTGACTTGCGGCGCCCACGCATCCGTCGAAATCAGGATGCGCATGCGGCCTCTGGACCAGTGAGCGGTGGCTCCTGCCGATGAAGCAGAATCGATGGGCTTTGCTGAAACACTCGCTAACTTGCCCCGGCCACCAGAGCCATACAACCGCAGGAAACAGCGTTTCCCCTGATCAAGCAGTTGCAAGTGTTGCTGCACTGCAGCAATTTTTGAATTTGATCGTTTGCCTGAAATTTCACAGGCGGTGCCGTTTTAAACGGTAGCAAATTCAATGGGTTACAGTGTAGTAAATGCATTGTGATGAATATTTAACACTTGATTTATTCGTACGACGAGCCATATTTGTGCAGCGCAGTAAGGAGTTTCCTTGCTCCGTTGCCCTTCTTTGGGCGTTTCCTCCCTTAACTTGGGCCGCCGGGCTAACGCCTTGCGGCCTCTTTCTTTTTTGGGTCGCCCGCGACAGGTCTGCGATCAGAGTTTCCAGGCACCTTGCGCCGGAGGCAGCGTCTCGTCACCGCCGTTGAGTGCCTTCTGCATCATGCAGATATCGACCCAGCGCCCAAGCTTGAAACCTGCCGATCGCACTGTTCCCGAGTGGGAGAATCCGAATTTGCGATGCAGCCCGATCGAGCCCGCATTGAGACTGTCACCGATGACCGCCACTACCTGCCGTGCCTGGATCGCCTCGCACCGGATGAGCAGTGGCGCCATCAGCGCAGTACCAACACCCCGCCCGCGCTGGTCGTCCCGAATGTAGACGGAGTCTTCGATCGTGTAGCGATAGCCAGGGCGGGGCCTGAAAGTCGATGCGTAGGCGTACCCGACGATGCCATCGGCACTCTCGGCAACGAGAAAGGGAAGGCCAAGATCCCGAATGCCTCTCCATTTCTCTTCGAATTCTGAAATGCCCGGAGGCACGAACTCGAAAGTGCCAAACCCATGCAACACGTGGTGCGCATAGATGGCTGTCAGCGCGGGAATGTCCTGCGCGATCGCATCACGAACCTCGATGCTCATTGGGCCGCTTGGCCGGTGGATGTGATGGCAGGCTGCAGGAACCGCCAGTCAATTTCGCTGATCGCGCGGATCAGCGTTGTGACGGCCGTCGTCACGCGCCGCAGGCCCGCCGTGCGCTCCATGCGGTCTTCGTCCATGTAAAGCGCACGGTTTATCTCGATTTGCAGCGTGTGCAGGCCGACATGGGGGCGCCCGTAGTGCTCGGTCGTATATCCGCCTGCATAAGGATTGTTGCGGACCACGGCAAAGCCCTGTAGCGAAAGCGCACGCTCGATCATGTCCGTCAACCGGCGTGCACACGAAGATCCATATCGATCACCGAGGATGATATCCGGGCGCGTCGCGCCGATGTCCTGGTCAAGCGGTCCGCCAACGGAAGGCATCGAGTGACAGTCAATCAGCACCGCGTAGTTGAACTTCTTGTGTGTCGATTCAAGCAGGCCGCGCAGCGTCGTGTGATACGGCTTGTAGTAACTGTCGATGCGCGCCAGCGCTTCCTGGAAGCTGAGCTTGCGTGGGTAAATCTCCGCGCCATCGCGCACGACCCTGGCAAGAGTGCCAAGCCCGGCAAGGACGCGCGGACTGCGGGTATTCACATATTGCGGCAGTGGCGAATCAAACATCGCCTGGTCGAGCTCGTACGCTTCGCGGTTTGGGTCGACAAAGGCCCGTGGAAAGTGGGCCTTGAGAAGCGGCGCGCCAAACACCGGCGCTGCGCCGAAGATCTCGTCGACAAAGCTGTCTTCTGACCGCCGAATGGCTGTGCCGTCCAGTTTTGTGGCTTGCAGAAAGGACTTAGGGTAAACGCGCCCTGAGTGTGGAGACGCGAAAATAAACGGTAAAGTTTGTTCCGAGGGTGCCAGGACCTCGAACGGTGGGTCTATGGCAAGGCTTCGCCTTTCGCCGCCGATTCGCAACGCATTTAACCTTTGTTTGACATGCGGAGTGGAGCATTGAAGGCGGGCTGTTTCAAGCCCGGATCAAATACCGTACTGGTTGAAAAGTAAGGGAAATGAAGGCAAGAGCTTGGCTAACAGCTGCAATAGACCTTACACTGTGGCATTATTCGATATCGAACCGGGCGCCGACTGGATGAAATGGCGTTCTGGGCAAGCTTGAACAGCCTCGAAATCGGTAAAAAGAAACTCCGCGCAACGCGGAAGTGGCAATGGTAAACGGGGGCACGTAAGTACAATGGCGAAAATTCTTCTCGCCGAAGATGACGAATCGATGCGCCGTTTCCTGACGACAGCGCTCGAAAAAGCGGGTCACGAAGTTGCTTCGTTTTCGCAGGGCGATGAGGCTTTTGATTGCCTCTCGCATGGCAACGCCTTTGATCTGTTGCTGACGGACATCGTCATGCCGGTCATGGATGGAATCGAACTCGCCAGGAAGGCCGCGGAAGTAGCGCCGAAGATGAAGATCATGTTCATCACGGGCTTTGCGGCGGTGGCGCTGAATCCAAAGTCCAATGCGCCGAAGGATGCGAAGGTCCTGTCCAAACCTTTCCACTTGCGCGACCTTGTCACGGAAGTCGAACGCTTCATGGCCGCCGCGTAGCTTAACATTTCGTTTACCGCTTGCGACAGACTCTGCTCCCGAACCTGATTTCGGGGGTGGAATGTCGGCTGAAGGAAAGTTCGCCTGTTTCGCGCTGGGCTTGATGGCACTTGTGCCAATGGCTTGTGCGCGCGCTGACGAAGTACCAGAGCCTGTGGTGAAAGCCGTGATGGCACAGACCGAAGAACTGCTGCTGAGGTCCGGTGTTGATGTTGTTGGCTACGCCTCGACCCAGGCGCCCCGCGTCGAAACGGTCTCCAGGTCTCATGTCATGCTTTTCGGCAATGACGGGGCGTTTGTGCTGGGCCACATTTATCTCAACGGGGACGCCATCCTCGACTGCCAGAAGCTGAACCTGCTCCACGAAATGGTCCACGACGCGACATTGAAGTTCCGACTTTTCAGGACGGTCTCCAACGGCGACGTTCGGACCATGGTTGAAGCCCTTGCAGATCAGGTCACCGAAATGGCCGCCGAAAGTCCGTACCGGCCTGGCTGTGTGACCCAGCGTCACTTCGGCATTTCGGGGGCGGAATTGGTGAGTTTGGCGACGCGTTGACCGCTCGGCAGCGCTTGTATTCGCTCCCGCACGCCGCTATAGGAAACGCCTTCTCGCAAGCCCCTTTGGGGGACGATTGCCAGAGAGTGGGCGCGTAGCTCAGCGGGAGAGCACTACGTTGACATCGTAGGGGTCACAAGTTCGATCCTTGTCGCGCCCACCATTCTCATCCCGCCACCGCACGACGCCAAATTTCGCCTAACATGCCGTCAGGTGATTCGGCCACGCGCTTGGGGGCGCGGGTGGAGGACGGGGACATGACTGCCTTCATGCGAAGATACTGGGCTGAGATGGCGGTCGCGGCTTTTCTTGCCGTCATGATCCCGATCGGCTGGTCGCTGACCGCAAACCGGCAGGTCGCCTATGCGCCCTGCCTGGTAAGAGTGCTTGCAGTGCTCAAGGCGGATCCCGCGGCAGCAAAGGTCGTGGCAGTCGATGGTACACCTGTGACGCCGGATGCTGATCCTTGCGCCGGGGCCGCTGAAACCGCGCGCGACACGAACCGCGCCATCGGCGACCTGCTGATGGCTGACCGGACTCTATTTGCAAGGCTGCCCGGCTTGCTGAAATCGGCTGGCATGTCATGTCGCTCGGATCGTGTTTCTATGACGTGTGACTGCAGGGCAAGCGGACCATTTGTGATCGCCAATCCAGGCGCCTACTGCACGTCGCTTGTAACCCTGCCGTTGCCGTTTGAGCGGGCGCTCACGCTCGACGTGAGCATTCGATCCGCCAACCTGGACGGAAAGACAGTCCGGTTGGGGCGCTACGTCGTCGAGATGACCTACGACTCTGGCTTCATGGACCCCGGGAACGGAGCCCGTCCAGCGGCGCCATCGCGTACGCGGAACAGCGTGATTGCTTTGTCGCAACGCAAACACAGCCGATGAACCGACTGGGAAAGTGCGCCTCGGGAACGTCAGCTCAGTTCTTGTAGCAGCCGACAATGCCGGTGAACTTCTCCGCCGTCTTGCCGACATCGGCCGCACTTGGCACGGGTGGCGGCAAGGTTGTTGCCCCGGCTTTGATGGCCGCGGGCTTCAGACCGTCATCCCGGTTATAGTTCACGTTGTTGGAGTCGAGGAATGTCCGCAGCACAGCCGCCTTCAGTGCGAAGTTCACGTTCTGCGAGATGTCGCCAGTCGCCTTCAGTTCCCGCGCGGCATTCAGCTTCGAGGTAACAATGCCGACGACGCGACCCTGGTGGTTCAGGACCGGCCCGCCGGAATTTCCCAACTGGATCGGCGCTGACATCTGGAAGTAACGCGTATCGTCACGAAGCCCGGACAGTGCCGTGACCGACCCTTTTGTCAGGTTGCCCGTGCTCGCCAGCTGGCCAAGCAGCGGATAGCCGAACACGATGACGTCGTCGCCGGACCGCAGTTTCTCGGGATCCTGAAACACGGCATAGGACTTTGGCTTGTCACTGACATGCAGCAGCGCAAGGTCATTCATCGGATCGGAGGCCAGGACCGATGCATTCGTGGAATCGCCGCCGTTCAGCAGGAACGAGACCGCGCCGCATTGCTGGACCACGTGATAGTTCGTAACAACCGAACCTGTATTGTCGATGACAAAGCCGGTCCCGGTCCGCACCAATTGAGGCGCACTGCCGCTGCCGCCTTCTGCCGGTTTGCCATCAGCCGGAGCTGGCTGGGGCGACGGCGGTGCAGAAGCCTGAAGCTGTGATAGTCGCGTAACTGCCACATCGGGGAATTCAAACCCGTCACACAGGCTGATCACCGCGCCCTGGCACTTGTGGCTGGCCTTGTCAGAGCCCGAGCGGTCAATGCTGCGCTGGTAGTATTGCCGCGCAAGCTCCATTTCGGCCATACCCTCGGCGGCGCGACCAAGATAATACCAGTTGAGGTCGTTGTTGATGCCCTTGCGCTGGATCAGGTCGGCAAGCTCGCGCCATTCTCCCGCAGCCAGGTGTTCATAGGCTGCATCCCGATAAAGCGCCCACTCGGCAGCTTCTATCGTTCCCATGGGAAGCGTAATATTGGCACCGCGAAAGGCGTCAAACCTCGCCATCGCTGCCTGGTCGTTCTTGTTGACGGCAGTCGATGCACAGCCCGCAAGAGCGCCCGCAACCCCCAATGAACCAATAAGCAAATATGCTAGCCGCACGTGTTTCGCTCGCCGGAAATGATGCCGGCGGCCCCCAAAGCCCCAACACACATAGTGATATATCGGATCAGGCGAGTACGCCAGACCGAGATTCACCCAATGCGCACCGGATTACCACTGTAACGGCTCGGATTTCAGCATTTCCACCCGACTTGCCAGTTTGAGGGTCAGTTGGGTGTCCCGGCCATAAATATCAGGTCTGAAATGGGCGGTCCCATCCTTGTCTGCAAACGCTGTCTGATAGGTGATGACGACCGGCATCGGATACTCCAGTGAGACACGCTGGGTATTTCCCTCATCAATGATTTGCTGAAGGGTACGTCGGTTCCAGTCTCTGCCACCTTGAAGCAGTTCCACCGCCAGGTCCATCGGACGTTCAAGCCTGACGCAGCCGTGACTGGCAGCGCGTTCCGGATCGGTGAAGAGCTTCCGGGAAGGCGTGTCATGCAGATAAACGCTGTATGAATTGGGAAAGTCGAACTTTATCCGGCCCAAAGCGTTGCCGGGACCTGGCTCCTGTACCAGCTGATCCTTGACCCAGTACATCCGGTTTTTCTTCAGGTATTTGCGGTCGCGTCCCAGCAGTGGCTTGATCTCGTTTTCGATGATGCTGCGGGGGATGGTCCACGACGGGTTGAGGACGACTGTGTCAATGACGCTCGACAGTTCCGGTGTTTCATGCTTCGGCGCCCCGACCACCACGTTCATGGCAAGTGTGGGCTCACCTTCCCGATAGAGAAGTAACGTGGCTGCTGGCAGGTTCACCTCAACGCGTGTAGCAGGCATGTCGCGGAGCGAAACGCGCAGCCGTTCAAGATTGAGCGAAATGCTGGCAATACGCTCGCCTGCAGACACATTCAGTCGATCGAGCGTCTTCGCGGTCAGGATGCCGTCAGAACGCAACCCGTTGCGTGCCTGAAACCTTGCGAGCGCGTCGCTCAACTCTGAGTCAAACCGTTCAGACCCGCTGTCTTGTAAAAGGTCGCCTTCGATGGCCAGTCGGGTGCGCAGGGTTCCAAACCCCCGGAACCTGCGTGAGGCCTTCACCAGCGAATTCGGCAGCTGGTTCCAACCGCCACGGTCGGCAATGTCACGGTAGCGCGCCAGTGCGGACTGCAGCTGCACATACGCCGGATACTGGGGTGCAAGACTTGTCAGCCAATCCCGGACCGAGTCCGAATAAAGGGAATCCATGAGGCCATCGATGAAGTCCCTGTTGGGTCCATGGTCCGCCGCATCATCAAGGTTTCGCTCTCCGTCGCCGCTGAAACCATTGCTGATAACGGATGCATACTTGAGAGCTGCATCCGTAAGAAGGATATCGCGCTGGGTGGCAGCATCGATGGACGCGGACATGCCCGGCCATTCCATCATGTCCGGGTGGAAGAGGTCCGGAGAAAGACCATGGTCGGCCGAAGCCTTTACCATATCAAGCAATTGGCCCGCGTTGGTCGAAGACCAGGCGCATTCCAGACCGTGCGCATCATAGAACTTGCGGACGGTCGGAAGATCGACGGCTGTCAGCATCTGACCGCTGCGCAGGATGCGCGACATGTCAGGGCAGGTTGGGGCGCTACCGGCCGACAATGGCTCGAGGTTCGGGACTTCCTGCACCCCCGTGGATTGGGCGAACGAGGGCGACACGAAGAAAAAAGCTAGGATTGCGGCCGCATTGCAAGAAATACGAAGCCTGTGAAGCACGGCCAACATCAAATGGGGACCTCGGAAACACCACCTTGATCCTACATCACTTCTCCGAATCTCAACAGCGACAAGGCGCGAATCACTGCTGGAAACGATTCCTGTGGAATTGTTCGCTGCGGATCGGGGGAATGCTGGCACGTATAAATTGTCTTGCCTCAAACAACGCAGCTTTCAGACAAAAATCCGTCATGTTTGTGCCCGAGCGTGGAGGCTGCTCCATATCTGCATATTTATTCTTGCAATGTGCTAACAACCGCCGCGGTTCTTGAATAAACTGGAACCGCCCATTCTCTCATTCCGGGGACTATTCATGTCGCGTTTGCTGATCGTGCTGGCAGTAGCAGCTGCACTCGTATCGTCGATCTTTATTTCAAGCCGCTGGTTTCCGCAGACTGTCACCGCCAACATCGAAGAAGACGAGCTGATGACGGCTGGCGGGCAGGGAGCGACGCCCGGTTCGCAAATGCCCGGCGACGGCGGCGCGACACCCGTCACCTCGACACCGGAAAAGCCTGCGCCGTATTTTGCGTTTCGAAGACTTGAAGTTCAGACTTCGGGCGACGAGCCAGAAGCCTGTCTGGTGTTTACACGCAAGCTCGACAACTCTGGCAATACCAAATACGAGGACTATCTGAAATTCGACCCCGAGGTGACTTTTGCACTTCGTGTCTCGCAGGACCGCCTGTGCATCCAGGGCCTGGCATTTGGCCAGGCATACACGCTTCAGCTCAAGGAAGGTCTGCCTGCAGTTGGCGGCGGCGAAAAGCTCACCAAGTCAGAGTCTCTGCCTGTCGAACTGAGCGACAAGCCGTCTCTGGTGCGCTTTGGCAACGGACTGGTACTTCCGCGTGATGCCGCCGACGGCGTTCCGATCACAACCGTGAATGTCGCAAAGCTGGATATAAAGGTGATCCGCGTGGGTGACCGCCTGCTGTCGCAGCTGCAGACGGGTGTCGTCGACCAGCGCGAATTCTACGAGTATGACCGCGATGCAATCGAAAACCAGCAGGGCGAGCTGGTATGGCAGGGTCAGCTCTCGATTCCGAACAATCGGCGGAACGATGAGGCTGTAACCCTGTTCCCGCTCCGGCGGGCACTGAAGCAAACCCTGCCCGGTGCGTATCTTGTGGTGGCGGCTGATGCGGCAGCCAGGAACTCAACGGACGAAAACGAAAACTGGAAACCCTCTGCGGCCCAGTTTGTGGTCAATACCGATATTGCCCTGACAAGCTTCAAGGGCAAGGACGGTCTGAACGTATTTGTGCGCTCGCTGCAATCCGCCGAACCGATGTCAGGTGTGACGCTGGCGATTGTCGCCCGCAACAACGAAGAACTGGAACGCAGACAGTCCGGTCCCGATGGTCGTGTAACTTTCTCGTCGGCCATCGTCCGTGGCAAGGGCGGCTCCGAGCCAGTCGTGGTGATGGCCTACGGTGCTGGCAATGACTTCTCGTTTCTGGATCTCCGTCGGCCTGCATTCGACCTTACTGATCGTGGCGTGGAGGGCCGTACCAACCCTGACCAGATCGACGCCTACATGTATACCGATCGGGGTGTCTATCGCCCGGGTGAGACCGTCAACGTCTCCACCTTGCTGCGTGACCAGCAGGCAAAAGCCATCACCGATCCGATGTTGACCTTCATTCTCTCCCGTCCAGACGGACTTGAATCCAAGAAATGGACCGAGAAGAACCTGACAGGCGGCGCTGTTTCCAATCCCGTAACGCTGACGAATACGGCGCCGCGCGGTCGCTGGCAGGTAGCGGCCTATGTGGACCCCAAAGGTGAACCCATCGGTCGCGTTGCCTTCGACGTTCAGGATTTTGTTCCGCAAAAACTGAAAGTCGAACTCAAGCCCACCCAGACGGTGCTGCATCCGGGAGAGCAGGCAGCAATCGGCGTGAACGGCCGCTTCCTTTATGGCGCGCCTGCGGCGGGCCTTGGTGGCGAAGGCACGATGACTATCACGACCGACCAGACGCCGTTTGCGTCCATTGCGGCGCTCAAGGGTTTTGTCTTTGGCAAAGTAGACGAGACGTTTGAAGGCACGCAGGTCACGATGACCGTGACCGAAACTGACGCCAGCGGCAACACGCAGGCAACAGCGGCGATTGACCAGTTGGCAGAAACGACACTGCCATTGCGTGCCGACATCAAGATTTCGATCTTCGAACCGGGCGGAAGGACGACTTCCGACCAGGTTTCGTTGCCCGTCCGCACGCGTGACACGCTGATCGGCATCCGCCCGGGATTCGAATGGAACTCGGTAACGGAAAATACGCCGGCAAATTTTGAAGTGGTTGCACTCGACGAAGCAGGCAAGCAAAAGCTTGTTCGCAACGTAACTTGGGAGCTGGTGTTCGAGGACATCGATTACCGCTGGTACCAGGTCGACAATGACTGGAAGTACGAGCGCATCGTCAATGATCGCATCGTCGGTGGTGGCAAGACGGATCTTACGGCCGCGGCGCCGTTCAAGATCTCCAAGCCATTGCCGTGGGGCTCGTACCGACTGACGGTCGCCGATCCGGCGAGCGGTGCGACAACGGCATATCGCTTCTGGTCCGGCTGGGGCACGGGCGCGGACAATGACCGTCCTGACCGTGTGGCCGTCATCGCCGACAAGGACATGTACGCGTCAGGTGAAAGCGCCCGCATCAAGATCACGCCGCCTTCGGATGGCAAGGCGCTTGTTGTGATAGCGTCCAACAAGATCCACATGACAAAACTCGTGGACGTATCGGCCTCCGGAACCACGCTTTCGATCCCAGTATCTTCGGATTGGGGAGCCGGAGCCTATGCGCTTGTAACGCATTACCGGCCACTGAGTTCTGCAAACAAGCGTGCACCTGTCCGGTCGATCGGTGTCGCATGGCTTGCAGTCAATCCTGAACCCCGCACGTTGCAGGTCGCTCTGAAAGCTCCTCAGAAGATCAAGCCGAACCAGAAAATTACCATTCCGGTAGAGGTGAAGAACCAGAGTTGGGGTGACACGGTGTACGTGACACTTGCTGCAGTTGATGAAGGCATTCTGCAACTGACAGATTTTGACTCGCCGGATCCCAACAAATACTATTTCGGCAAGCGCAGGCTTGGTCTCGACATGCGCGATGACTACGGGCGGTTGATCCAGTCCGACCGTGCGACACAGGGAGAACTGCGTACCGGCGGTGACGCAATCGGCGGCCGCTCGCTGTCGGTTGTCCCGCAAAAGTCAGTGTCGCTTTTCTCCGGCATCGTTCAGGTGGGAAGCAACGGCGTAGCCAGCATCTCGTTGGACATTCCGGACTTCAACGGCGAATTGCGCCTGATGGCCGTGGCCTATTCAGGAAGCAAGCTTGGACATGCGGATCAGCCTTTGACGGTGCGCGATCCCGTCGTCGCAGAAATAGTGCTGCCGCGGTTCCTGGCACCTGGCGACAAGATCATGGCGGCATTGAACCTCCACAATGTTGAAGGTTCTGCAGGGCAGTACACCTCACTCATCAGGGCGACCGGTGCAGCAGCAAGCCCCGGAGGGCAGACACGGGTTGCCACATCGTTGAACGCAGGCGAACGCAAGCTTGTGATGGTTCCAATCGAAGCAGGTGAAACAGGCATCGGCCAGGTGTCCCTCAATGTCTCGGGGCCTGGTGGTTTCAAGGTCGCAAGGTCGTGGCCCATCGAAATTCGCGATCCGCAATTGCCGGTATCAAGCGAAGACACAGTTGTTATCCAGCCTGGCAAGGAAAACCGCTTTGGAAACGATTTGCTCGCAACCTACAAACCTGGAACCGCAAAGGTCGCAGTGACCGTCACGGGTGGCCGGGGCTTTGATGACGTCCCGGGCTTGCTGCGCTGGCTGGACCGCTATCCATTCGGTTGCATCGAACAGACTACGAGCCGTGCCTTCCCGCTGGTCTATTACAACGACATGGCCCTCCTCGCGAGCGTCAAACAGGACAAGTCCATCAAGGAGCGCGTTCAGGAAGCTGCGAACAAAGTCCTCGACATGCAGACCTACGAAGGCAGCTTCGGCATGTGGAGTTCCATCTCTGGCGAAGCGGACGCATATATCGGCATGTTCGCAACCGACTTCCTGATGCAGGCAAAGGGGCACAACTATGTGATCCCGGAAGAAGGCATCGACAGGGCGTTGAAGTGGGCCCGCAAGGCATCCGGCTCCGACAGCAACACCGATCTGGCGCGCGCCTATGGCTTCTACCTGCTTGCAAGGGCGGGCTCACTGAACCCGAGCGAACTTCGGTACTTCGCGGACACGCGGGTTGAGGGGATGACAAATGTCTTCGCACTCGGCCTGTTGGGCGCTGCGCTGAATGACATCGGAGATCGCTCACGTGCAGCACCGGCCTTCGCCAAAGCGCGTGACCTTGCGCTCGCTGCGAAAGAACCAGGTTACGTGACGGACAGCCACTACGGCTCACTGCTGCGTGATGTTTCCGGTCTCACTGCAGTTTCGGCGCGTGCGCAACAGGCAAGCTTTGTCCCCACACTCGTGACACGCGTCCAGGGCTTCGATCCTCGGCTGAACTGGACCACAACTCAGGAAAAGGCATGGATGCTGCTGGCGGCGCATGAAGTCGAAGACACAACCCCGCCTGTCAACGTGGCGGTCACGGGTGTGACTGCCACGCAGGCCGGAAAAATCCTGCGCTTCAGCCCGACGCTGGCGCAAGTCGGCCAGGGGATTGCGATCCGGAACAATGGCCAGCGAGATGCATGGCGCATCGTGTCGGCAGAAGGAATTCCCGCAAAGCCGCTGCCACCGGAGGAAAATGGCCTGACTCTGAAGAAGGCGATTTTGACGATGAATGGCCAGGTCGCAAATCTGTCGTCGGTAAGGCAGAACGACCGCTTTATCGTCCACATATCCGGCGAGATGAATGACAACCGCGCGCGCCTGATGGCGTTGCTGGATCTTCTGCCTTCGGGATTTGAAATCGAGGGTGTTGTTCAGCGCAAGGATGATGGCTCGACGATCTATCCGTTCCTGCCTGTACTGGCTTCCGCCAACATTGCCGAAGCCCGCGACGACCGCTTTGTGTCGACCTTTGATATCGGTTCCAACTATCAGCCAACCGATCCGAAGGAAATCGCGAAGCAGACGCGTCCGACATTCCACTTCGCCTACATTGTTCGAGCGACAGTGCCGGGTTCCTATGTCGTACCGGCAGCCGTTGTCGAGGACATGTACAAACCCGACATTCGCGCACGCACTGGTATGGGGCAACTGGCGATTGCTGCACAATAATCCAGCGCTGGTGAAACTACGCACCCTTCTTCGGTTGACGTCGAAGGGTGCGGCCGGTTCGCGGTCGCCAAGAGCATGGGTCACCATCACGGCATTCGCTGCGATCGGCTTGTTTTTTTCACTTGCTGTTCTGGATCGAGTATTTCCGGTTGAAAAATCGCGCATTGCGGACCGTTCAGTCATTGTCACGTCTGCGAACGGAACATTGCTGCGGGCGTTCACATCCAGAGACGGAAGGTGGCGCCTGCCGGTCCAGCCCGAACAGGTCGACCAGCGCTACCTGACGATGCTTCTGGCGTGGGAAGACCAGCGTTTTCGAGAACACGTGGGTGTCGATCCATTTGCAATGATGCGATCTGTCTACCAGCTCGCGGCGCACGCGCGTGTTGTGTCGGGTGCTTCAACCGTGACCATGCAGGTCGCACGCCTGATGGAACCTAGAGAGCGAACGCTTGCTGCAAAAATGTTGCAGATTGCGCGCGCTTTGCAGCTGGACTGGCACTTCTCGAAGGACGAGATCCTTGAGCATTATCTGACCTTGGCCCCCTTTGGAGGAAACCTGGAAGGCGTCCGCGCCGCCAGTTTCGCTTGGTTCGGTAAGGAACCTGCAAAGCTGACCATAGGCGAGGCTGCTCTCCTCGTGTGCCTGCCGCAGTCACCAGAACGTCGCCGACCGGATCGGCATCCGGAACAGGCGAAGATTGCGCGTGATCGCGTCATCAGGACTTTGGCAGATCGCGGGATGTTTTCAGCTAGGGATGCCAGCGAGGCAATGGAAGAGCCGATCCCCGACCGGCGCCTGCGCTTTCCGTTTCATGCCCCACACCTCGCGCAAGAGCTGTTCGCGGCCAATGCATCAGGTGACCCCGTTATTGCCACGACCATCAAGTCGGACATTCAGAACAAGGTCGAGGATCTTGCGCGCCGGGAGCGCGGCTACTTCGATGACGACGCGAACGTTGCGGCAATCGTCGTCGAAAACGCGACCCATAATGTACTGGCCTATTTGGGTGGCGCGAACTTCTGGTCACAGGAAGGGCAGATTGATCTGGCCTCAGCGTCGCGTTCACCAGGTTCGACGCTCAAGCCGTTTATCTACGGCATCGCATTCGACGAGTTCATCGTTCACCCACAAACGTTGATCGACGACAAGCCAACCGCCTTCGGCGACTACGAGCCCAGAAACTTTGACCGGGGCTACCAGGGCACCGTCTCGATCGCGACCGCACTGCAGATGTCGTTGAACGTGCCTGCAGTTGCGTTGCTGGACCGGATTGGACCACTCCGCTTTGCAGCGGCACTGCGCAATGCAGGAGCGACCTTGCATTTCCCTACCAAAGGCGCATTGCCTTCACTCCCGATAGCATTGGGTGGCGTTGGAATATCGCTGCGTGACTTGATCATGCTTTACACGGGAATTCCAAACGCAGGGTTGGTCAGCCCGCTCAACATCGTTCCGCGGCAAGGTGTGGCGCCGTCCGAAAGAATATTCGGAGCAGCGCCTGCATGGTATCTGACAGAGATCCTGAAGGAGGCCAACCTCCCCGATGGATGGTCCATGGGGCAGGGTATCGAGCGCGCGCGTCAGGTCGCATTCAAGACTGGAACTTCCTACGGCTATCGGGATGCATGGGCAGTCGGATTCTCCAGGCACTACACGGTCGGCATCTGGGTCGGTCGGGCAGACGGATCCACACGCCCCGGGCACATCGGGCGCAACGAAGCAGCACCACTTGTGTTGAAGGTATTTGATCTGCTCCCGCCAGAGACACGTGCTGGCGCACCGCGCCCGACAGACGCCTATTGGGAACAAAATGCCGAACAACTGCCTGCGGCGTTGCAACGGTTTCGCTCGAACTCTCGCATGGAAGCGGGATTGAAAAAGGTGCAGCCTCCGCGCATTTCATTTCCGCCCAACGGTTCGACGGTGTCGATCGTGGACCTGAAGCAGCCAGAGGCAATGCCATTGAAGGCCCAGGGCGGCCGGGCGCCGTTGCACTGGGTTGTGAATGGACTGCCTCTTCGAGACGACGCCAACGCCTGGTGGACTCCGGACGCAGAAGGCTTTGCACAAATCACCGTTGTGGATGCAGACGGACGCAGTGACACAGCACAAGTCCGATTGAAGGCCGAATGAGCTCGCAGCCCCCCCCCGGAAGCAACTGGTTGGAAAATATTCGGGCGAATTTTGCGCCCGAGGAAGCCGGAACAGGTACGACGACCGAGTTGGGGCGCAAGCGGGCCATCGCGCTTTTGTTCGTCTGCCTGATCGGAAATGGCATCGGCCAAACGCTGATGTTTGCAATCCTCCCGCCGCTTGCGCGGGATCTGGGCCTCAGTGAATTCCAGGTTGGATCCATCTTTGCGGTTTCGGCCACAATTTGGGTGTTCTCGTCTGCGTATTGGGGCGCGCGCAGTGATCGCATGGGGCGCCGCCCGGTCATCCTTATCGGGTTGATTGCTTTCGGCGTGTCGACGCTCAGCTTCGCAAGCGTAATGGGGCTGGGGCTCTGGGGCATGCTCACGCCGCTCTGGACCTACATCCTGCTGATCGCCTCGCGCTCGATCTTTGGCATTTTCGGCTCCGGCGCATATCCGGCTTCTCAAGCCTACATCGCCGACCGGACGACAGCTGAAGAACGCACTGAAGGCATGGCAACATTGAACGCGGCCTTCGGTCTGGGAGCGGCCGTTGGGCCCGGTATCGGCGCCGCGCTTACGGTCATGGGTGTGATCGCTCCGATATTTTTTGTTGGCATAGTGGGGCTGAGTTCAGCCGTTGCCATCTGGCTGCTGTTGCCAGAACGCTCGGCACCCCACCAGCGTGCCGAGCTCAAACCACTTTCGTGGTTGGACGAGCGTGTCCTGCCATTTGTGATCTTTGCCGTTGTTCAGGGCACAGCGGGTGCGATTCCCATCCAGACGATTGCGTTCGTCATTCGCGATTTACTGCACACCTCGACAACGGACACGCAGCAATTGGCCGGCGTGGGGCTGATGTGCTCGGCAATTGCCTCACTGTTTTCCCAATTCGTGCTCGTGCAACGCTTCAAGCTGCGGACACGGTTCCTGATATACTCCGGCATTATCGTCGCATTGCTTTCAAACCTTCTGATCATCCTGGTCATTGCGTCACCGAACTACGGGTTGATTGCGTTTTCGCTCATGCTTTCCGGATTGGGCTTCGGCATGTTGCGACCAGGCTTCGCCGGAGCCGCGTCCCTTGCTGTCTCAACTGAAGAGCAGGGCGCAATGGCAGGATTGACCGGCGGAGCAGGCGCATCCGGCTTCATCTTTGCGCCGCTGATCGGCAATTCCCTCTACGCGATCCATCCTTCGCTGCCCTATATTCTGGGAGCGGTGCTCATGCTCGCTCTGTTGCTCTACATGCTGAAAAGCAGGGCGCTGAAAGATGCGATCATTCGCGATCACCACGACTTGCCGCAACCGGATCCTCCAGCCTAGGCCTAGTTCTGTGCGCGCAGCACCTGAAGCAGGCTCATCGTCGCAAAGCCGTCCGCAGGCAAACTGCTTTTCTTCTGGAATGCGCGAATGGCCTCGCGCGATTTCTTGCCCAGTACGCCGTCCGGTTCGCCAACTTCATAGCCCTGCTTTACAAGCAGGGACTGCAGTTCGAAGCGGTCCGTTCGTGACAGGATAGGGGACTCTCCTCGCGGCCAGGGCGTTGTGAAGCCGGAGCCACCGTCAAATCGATTTGCGAGTTGGCAAATGGCAAGCGCGTAGGAAATTGCGTTGTTGTAGGCAAGTACAGCCTTGAAATTCGGATATGCGATGAAAGCTGGACCCTTGTGTCCACCCGGCAGCAGGATAGCCGCTGCAGCGTCCTTGCGGACACCTTCGACGCTTGCCAGCGCCCGCCCGCTCGCCAGCTTGACCGACATACCGCTCCACTCGCTGATCGGCTTTTCGATGGAAATGTCGGCGCTGGAATAGTCGAAATCCTGCGGCAGCCTGACTTCGTCAAAGCACGGACCATCCTTCTGCCAGCCCTTGCTCGCAAGATAGTTGGCGGTCGAATTGAACACATCGGAGTGTGTGTTCCAGAGGTCGCGGCGACCATCGCCATTGCCGTCTTCTGCGTATTGCAGGAACACGGTTGGGATAAATTGGGTTTGCCCCATCGCACCGGCCCACGATCCGATCATTCGTCCAGGCTCAATGTCACCAGACTGAATGATTTTCAGCGCTGCAATCAGTTGCTCGCGGCCAAACGCGGCTCTCCGACCATCGAATGCCAAAGTGGAGAGCGCTTCAATGACATTGAAGCCACCCAGGTTGCTGCCGAAATTGCTTTCAAGGCTCCAGATCGCGGTCACAATGCTCGGCGGCACACCATGGGCTCTTTCCGAACGTGCCAGCGTCTTGCGGTATTTGTGCAAGTTTTCGCGTGCCTTTTTGATCCGGTCCGACGAGACGGCACTATCCATATAGTCCCATATCGCCCGGCTGAACTCTGGCTGGTTTTCATTCAACTCGATGACCCGCTGGTTGAGGCGGACTTTGGCAAACGACCGGTCAAAGGTCTCGGGACTGATTCCCTGGGAAAGAGCGTCGGACCGGAAGGATTGCAGCCAATTGGAAAATTCAGGCGTTCGGTCGACCGGGTCGTCATAGACCGGACTGGACATGCGCACATTGCCGTCCGCTCTTGCGGCATAAACGCCCAGTGCAACAGGCAAAAGAGCCAAAACCGCGGCAAGCAGGCCAATTCGAACAGTACTCAACACAGGACGCACCTCATTCACCCCCAAAGCGATGCCATGACGGGCGACCCGAACGCAAGGGAAACGGCCACAACTTGGGCTCTTTGCGCGTTGACAACTCTCGACAGCCACACTATTGGTCCGGCCCTCAAATTTGGGCCCACAACGGGCCGCATGTCGCGGGTAAGAACTATGAAGATCCGGAATTCGTTAAAATCGTTGAAGAGCCGCGACAAGGACTGCCGCGTGATCCGCCGCAAAGGCCGAGTTTACGTCATCAACAAGAAGAACCCGCGCTTCAAGGCGCGTCAGGGTTGATTTTCTTCTGCCTGTGTCCAAGGTTTTCCTAGCGCCCTGACGAGGGGTTGCGGATACTCGCGCGCATGCAAATGCCGCTCCCCGATCCTGACCTGCTGCGACAGCGGCCATTTCTGATTGCAAGACTTCGCAAACTGATACCAGAAGGCGTGATCGCTGATGATGACGCCCTCGTCGCGTATGACACGGACGCATTGACGGCCTACCGCCAGAAGCCGATGGCTGTTGTCTTGCCAAAGACGGCCGACGAAGTCAGTGCGGTTTTGCGGTTCTGCGCTGAATACGGTGTGAAGGTCGTGCCGCGGGGTGCCGGCACTTCATTGTCCGGCGGCGCTCTCCCGGTAAGCGATGGCATCGTCATTGGCTTGTCCCGAATGAGCACGATCCTGGACGTCGATCTGGAAAACAGGTGCGCCGTCGTTCAACCCGGGGTCACGAACCTCGCCATCACACGCGCAGTTCAGGACAGAGGATTTTACTACGCGCCAGACCCATCAAGCCAGGTCGCGTGCACCATCGGCGGCAATGTCGCCGAGAACTCGGGCGGCATCCATTGCCTGAAATATGGTTTGACGACGAATAATCTCATGGGTGTCGAATTCGCATTGATGGATGGAACCCGCGTCCGGTTTGGAGGCAAGGCGCACGACGCTCCCGGTCTCGACCTGCTCGGACTCGTGACGGGCTCGGAGGGCCTTTTGGGAATCGTCACAGAGGTGACAGTTCGATTGCGTCCTGTACCCACATCCACCGAAGCGCTGTTGATCGCGTTTCCGACAATTGAACTGGCAGGAGCTTGCGTCGCTGGGATCATTGCAGCTGGAATTATCCCTGCTGCAATGGAAATCATGGACCGCTCGGCGATGGATGCAATCGAGGCATATTCAAGTCCGGGCTACCCTAAAACAGCTGGTGCGATTCTCATCGCGGAGGTGGATGGTGCGCCAGTTGAAGTCGAAACTGCCGCTGGCGACATCGAGCGCATCGCAAAGGCGAACGCATCCATGTCCTCAGCGCGTGCCGCATCGCTCATCGAGCGCAATCGCATTTGGGCGGGACGCAAGGCTGCTTTCGCTGCGGCCGGGCGGATCGCGCCAGACATGTTGTGCATGGATGGAACGATTCCGCGTCGCGAACTCGCAGGTGTTCTCGGACGTATAGGTGAAATGTCCCTGAGATTTGGGCTGCCAGTTGCAAATGTGTTTCATGCTGGTGACGGAAACCTGCACCCTCTCATAATGTTTGATGCAATGAAGACGGGTGATCTTGAACGCGCCGAAGCATTTGGCGCTGAGATCCTGAAGCTGTGCGTGGAAGTGGGCGGTGTGCTGACGGGCGAGCACGGCGTGGGCGTCGAAAAACGCGATCTGATGCCACTGATGTTCAGTGAAACGGATCTGGCAGTTCAGGAACGGGTCAAATGCGCCTTTGATCCCGCACAGTTGCTGAACCCCGGAAAAGTATTCCCGTCGCTTTCCGCCTGCATAGAAGGTGGCGCGACGCACGTTCATGACGGTCGCATGCGCTTTCCGAATTTGCCGCGACTGTGAAGACGGATGCAATGACGCTGCTGACGCCCGCCACGGATGACCAACTGGTTGAAGCGATCAAGTCTGCAAACCAGAACAACTCGCCGCTCGAGATCATAGGCGGTGGCTCGAAACGAAGTGTTGGCCGCAAGCCATTTGGGCGACCAATCAGCATGTCCGCATTCTCGGGTATCACCTCGTATGAGCCCGAAGAAATGGTGATTACCGCACAGGCCGGAACCTCCCTGCTGGAAATCGAGAGTGCACTTCGCTCGCAGGGACAGTGCCTTGCATTTGAGCCTCCATCCTCGACGACACTCTGGTCAGAAAAAGGGGCGGCGGCAACGATCGGCGGCACGATTGCTGCTGCCGTCAGCGGACCAAGGAGGTTTGCCGTCGGCGCGGCGCGCGATCACTTGCTGGGCTTCAGGGCGGTGAACGGCAAGGGCGAATTGTTCAAGGGCGGAGGAAAGGTCGTAAAGAATGTTACCGGCTATGATCTTCCAAAACTGGCGGCCGGTTCTTTTGGAACTCTGTTTGCAATGACCGAAGTGACGCTCCGGACATTTCCGGCGGCTCGGGCAACAATTGGCGTTAGCATTCCAGGGTTGGAGATGGCGACAGGTCTGGCTTGCCTGCGAAAACTCAGCATGTCGCCTCTGGAGCCGACGGGATTGAGTTACCTGCCCAGGGAATCTGCAAGGCAGGCATTCGGCATTCAGCACTCACTCACACTCATCCGCTTCGAAGGCGACAGGGCCGGCGCGTCTGCGCGGGCAGCCGACGCAGTCGCCATGGTCGGCACGTCGGCCGAAATTGTTGATGACGAAATGACCATTGTAAGGTTCAGGGCGATTGCCGACGCAGCCCCCTTGCTTGACGACAATGCCGATATCTGGCGCCTTTCGATTCCACCAACCGAAGCCGGGAATGCAATTTCAAAATTATCGCCGACAAGATACCTCGCCGATTGGGCCGGTGGCTTGTTGTGGCTGCAAATGCCCACACAATACAATCCTGCCACCATTCACGCAGTGGCAGCCAGCAACGGAGGGCACGCAACGTGGGTACGAAGGCAGCAGGATGCAACCGATCTCGAAGATGTGTTCCCGCCAATGGATGCGGCAACGACTGTCCTGACAGCGCGCCTGAAGCAGGCCTTCGATCCCGGACGGGTGCTCAATCGCGGCCGGATGTATAAAGATATCTAGCAGATGCGAACAAATTTTTCCGAAACACAGTTATCCGACCCGCGCCTGAAAGCAGCAGAGACTGCGCTGCGGGCATGCGTTCATTGCGGAATCTGCACGGCGACATGCCCGACATATGTGTTGCTCGGCGATGAACTCGACAGTCCGCGTGGAAGGATCCAGCTCATTCAGCAAATGCTGGAAAAGGATTCAGTCCCAAATCCGAAAATCGTCACACACATCGATCGCTGTCTGTCTTGCCTTGCATGTGTAAGCGCGTGCCCGTCGGGAGTGAACTATCCAAGACTTGTCGATCAGGCCCGTATTCATATTGAAGCAAAACGAGCGCGTCCTTTCCTGCGCCAGTGGCCCCGCGATTTGTTGGGACTTGTTCTTCCGAAACGGCGCGTGCTTCGTGTGCTCTTGGCTGCAGGCAGGCTGATCGCGCCGCTGCGAACGCTAATGCCTGGATCGTTGCGTTCCATGCTGGACGCGGCTGCGAAGCTGCCGAAGCCGGAAGTGACGGCTGATCTGCCTGCGGCACTTGCGGCCTCCGGAGCAAACGCACGCGTCGCCTTGCACCTCGGTTGCGTACAGGAGGTGGTCGCGCCGCAGATCTCCAGGGCCTCTCTGCGTGTGTTGGCGCGCCTCAATGTGCAAGCCGTCGTTGTCGAAGGCGATGGGTGCTGCGGCGCGCTCAATCACCATCTTGGTCAGGAAGCACGCGCCAGACGTCACGGCAGCACTTTGTGTAGCGACATAGCTGCATGTGAGCGCAATTCCCCAATTGGCGCCGTCATCACCACGGCAACAGGCTGTGGCGCCGTGATAAGGGATTATGGCTTTGTGTTGGGCTCGAGCGATGGAGCGATCACAGGCGCCAAAACGTTGGACATCATGGATTTTGTTTCCAGCCAGCGGCCTTTGCCGACGACTATCAGGAAGAAGCTTCGCGTGGCCTACCACAAACCATGCTCGCTTCAGCACGCAATGAAGAACGAAAATGCGGGCATCGGAGTTCTGAGACAGCTTGGCTTTGAAGTTGTTGAATCGCCCGACCAGGCATGTTGCGGATCTGCAGGCGTCTACAATGCACTCGAACCGGAAATTGCAGGCGCTCTGCAGCGACAAAAGTCTGCCGCGCTGGCGAAACTGAATGCCGACCTGATTGTCACAGGAAACATCGGCTGCCTCGCACAGATTGCGACCGCCATTGGTACGCCGGTGTTGCATCCGATCGAACTCGTTGACTGGGCAACGGGAGGCCCGGCACCTGCAAAATTGGCTAACCTGCTCGGAGTTGAGTAGTGCCCTGTTGATCTCTACCTGGGCGCTAGTACTGCGGCGAATGCCACCTCGTTGACAGCGGATAATTGAACTCGCGTGTGGATACGGTCAGTCGCGCGTCTTTATCCGGACGCCAATTGCAGGCTCTGCTGAGGTGATCAGCAAGACAAGAAAGCAAAGGCTCCCGATACATGCAACAAGACCGGATAGGTTGGCACTTCGCCCCCGCAGCTATGATTTGGTGTTGTCCTGATTGTCACGTGAATTCACATGTCGATGATTGGTCCCGCTGCACGATCATCGACCACAGCGACATGGCTGAAGATGCTCGCCTGTGCCCGGAGTGCGGTTCTATCATCTCCGCGACCGGATCGGCCACGATCGCCGGCATGGCGGAATCGGCTATGTCGCCAGGACTACACCTGCGCACCGCGTGACTAGGATGCAGATTTTCGCTTCAGCAGGCTGATGACACGGCGCGCACTGCTGCGACCGCTTTCATAGGCGCCGTGTACTGTCTGCACAGCTTTTCCACCCAGCGCTTCGCCCGCGAGGAAAACCCTGTCATTGATCGAGCCCTGCAGAACTTCGCGGGCTTGCAGGCCCCCGGGTTTCGCACATGCGACAGATCCAAACACAAGGGGATTGCGACCCCAATTCGTTGATGCGCTGGAAAGCAGGCCCTTGTCAGCGTCAGTGCCAAGCATGGAACGCAAGCTCTCTCGTCCAAACTCGAAGCGGGTTTTGTCATTCTGAGATTCCAGGTCAACCGCCAGCGAGCCTCCGACGGAACATATCGCCATCGGTACTCCGAAGGGCCGGACCAGGAACTCGGTCCCTCTTTGATCTGCAGCCTGTGCAAGCAGCACGGAGTTCGGGGGAAACATTACTGTCGGACTCGTGTGTTCAAACGAATAGGCAATTTTGAGCAACGAACCCATCTGCAATTTCGAGAGTGCTGATTGCATGTCTGCGGTAAGTGCCGGCTCAATGGATATGGAACCTGCGGCCAGCACACCGGTCGAAACGGTGATGATCGCGGCTGCAGCAGAAATTGTTCCCTTGCTGGTGTAAACGCTCACGGTTCCGCGCGGTTCTGCGACGACACGATAGGCTGATGTGCTGATGGATATTGGCAATCCGGCAGCCAGTCGGGCAATCAGGGTTCCGACACCTTGCTTCACGAGACGGCTCGGCTCCGAGTCAGCACGATAGAACCAGTCCTTGACCGATATTTGTTCAAGATCCACACCGACATCAAGCGGCCCGATCTGGGTCGCTGCGGTAGGAAGCCAATCCTGCGACGCATCATCGACATCGGGCCAGTGAACAGCACTGGCCGCCACGTCACCTTCGTTTTCGGCCACATCTGCCAGTGCCATGCTCAATGCATCGAATGCCCTTTCATAGGCCTCATTCGCACCCGGTGAAACAAGATGGCCGTTCGAGAACAACATTTCCTTTGGCTGGGCGAGAGAAGTCTCGAAACGGAAAAGTCTTGCAAAGCCAAACAATGGATTGTGGTCCGCGTCCCGCAACCACATCGCTCCCTGGTCGAAAGGCATGCCAAAGCTTGCAGTATCGGTGTAGCAGCGACCTCCCACGCGGGGAGCGGCTTCCACGATCTGAACCCGCTTTCCGGCGTCAACCAGGACCTGCGCCGCGGCGAGCCCCGCCACCCCTGCGCCAATCACGACAACGTCCGGGTTTGCCATGAGGGGCGAACCAAACAGCACCGGCAAACTTGCAGAAATTCGGCCAAAGTCGCGCCGGGTAATCTTCATGTTGCTCGCCGCTTGGATAAACACCTTTGATAACCTAGCATGACCCGCATGCGGACAATGATACTTGTTATCACCATTTTTTGCGGGATTGTCGGGATCGCTTCAGCGGACCAGAACGACGTGCGCCTTGAGCGGCTGTTTAACCAATTGGCGGCCGTCCGGACTCCGCCGGAGGCGGACTTGCTCGTGGCACAAATAGACTCGATCTGGATGCAGTCCGGCAGCGACACGGTTGATCTTCTGATGTCTCGCGCGGCGGCGGCAGTGGAGGGGCAGGATTTCGATACCGCAATGCAGCTGCTGAATGTGACCGCCGAGATGCGTCCCGAATACGCAGAAGTCTGGTATCGCCGGGCTGAATTGTTGCTGCAGATGGACAGCCAGCAGGAAGCAGCGATGGACCTCTCAAAGGCAGTGCGTCTCGAACCTCGCAATTTTCGGGCTCATGCACTTTTGGGTCGTCTCGCAGATCTTGCGGGAAAGCGAGATGCAGCATTGTCCGCCTACAAGCGCGCGCTTGTGATCAACCCGATGTACGAAGCCGTAACCAAGCGGGCTGGCGAATTGAACGTGGAAGACAAGAAGCGTCCGCCACCGATCTAGATTGTGGCGATGCTCTAGCCGACATGCTGGGGCGGCTTTAGTCCCACAAATGCAACACGCAGCAGGTTGGTTGCTCCTGGTGTCCCCAACGGAACGCCGGCTGTCACGACGATACGCTGGCCCGCAGTTGCAAAGCCTTCACGAAAGGCTATCTGACACGCGCGCTCGCTCATGTCCTCGAAGCTCTGGGCATCTTGGGTAACCACACAATGCAATCCCCAGGCAATGGCAAGCCTGCGGCCAGTCGATTGCACCGGCGTGAGTGCGATGATCGGAACGCTGGGCCGCTCGCGGGATGCACGCAATCCTGTCGAGCCAGATCCCGTCCAGCAAACAATGGCAGCTGCACGAATGGATTGTGCCACTTGGCGCGACGCCGCCGTAATGGCATCCGAGGTAGTGGATTCAGGTTCCGACCGCAACGCGTCGATCATCATGCGGTACTGGCTGTCGCTCTCGATCGAGCGCGCGATCCGGTCCATCATTTCAACTGCTGCCACTGGATACTGGCCCGATGCTGATTCGGCCGACAGCATGACTGCATCTGCGCCATCAAAAACCGCCGTCGCCACATCCGAAACTTCGGCTCTTGTAGGCAGAGGGGACGAAATCATCGATTCGAGCATTTGGGTTGCCACCACGACGGGCTTTCCCGCAGCCCTCGACATGCGGGTAATATATTTTTGCTTCGAGGGAACCTGCTCGATTGGAAGCTCCACGCCCAGGTCGCCGCGAGCAACCATAAGCGCGTCGGACAATTCGACAATTTCCTGCAGCCGGTCGAGGGCCGCGGGTTTCTCTATTTTGGAAAGAATCCCGGCTCTGCCGGCGATTATTTTTCTTGCTTCGGCAACATCTTCGGGCCGTTGGACAAAGGACAGCGCTATCCAGTCGGCGCCGAGTTCCAGCGCACGATCAAGATCTGCGCCGTCTTTCTTGGACAGCGCAGCAATCGGCAGCACCGCGTCAGGGACGTTGACGCCTTTGCGGTCAGTAAGGCGGCCGCCCACTTCAACCAAAGCCGTCGCGCTGTCACCTGTCACCTTTTCGACCCGAAGCCTCAGTCTGCCGTCATCAATCAGCAATTGGCCGCCGGGTTTCAGGACGGCAAATACTTCCTTGTGCGGCAGGAAAAGATGGTGGGCATCTCCTGGCGACGGGTCCAGGTCAATCTTGACGGAAGTGCCCGTTTTCAAATCGACACCGCCACCAGCCATCGCACCAATGCGCAGTTTCGGGCCTTGCAGGTCCGCAAGGATGCCTATCGGGCGCTCAAGTTCGGCTTCAATCGAGCGGATGGTCGACACGAAATAGGCAAGTCCGGCGTGATCCGTATGGCTCATGTTGATGCGAAACACATCGGCGCCAGCTTCGAAGAGCTTGCGGATCACGGCTGCGTCGCGAGATGCAGGACCGAGTGTGGCAACAATTTTCACATTGCGGCGGCGGCGCATTCTTGGCTCGTCTCATCCGGTTGATTTGAAGGTTGGTCCTTAGTCGGAAAGATTCTGCACCCAGGTTAACTTGGTCCCAGTGTCGACTTCAAAAAAGCCGGACTGGCCATATCCCCGCTTTATGCAGCCTTTTCGTCCCTTAATACTGAAATTTTTGGCTGTAACGCAAAAATAGCGGTTTCCCTCCCAATCACCCTCAACTCCTACATGCACTGCCCGCAGATAATAATAGCGCGCCCGCAGCGTGCCCTTGACTATGACCTTGCACTGCTGCGGTTCGATCCGCCACCACCCCTCGCTGGACCAGTTTCCAGCTCTGATGAGGCCAATGGCGACGAGCGAAGCATGTTGGGTTTTGTTGCACACGGAAAATTCCGCGCGCGCAACCGGCGCCGCCGCCACATAAATTGCAGCTGCAGCCATCAAAAGGCGGCTTGTGATGGCACGCGCCAGGCGCGGCATGTGGGCGGAAATCTGCATGCTTGGAATTGTTGAACGCAGCGTCAGGTTTGAGGCATCAAAAGGATCGCACGCAAATCGTTGACATTTGTTCTAGTAGGTCCGGTTTCGATGTGTTGGTTCAGCGCCGCAAAGAAGCGGGCGCTATCATTGCCAGCAAGACATTGATCAACGTCAACGCCGCACCGCCGTGCCTTTTCGAGTGTATCGGGGGCAATCCAGCCGCCCGCGAACGGTTCACTGCCATCAATTCCGTCCGTGTCCGCGGCCAGCGCCCAGATGCCCGCGGCACCCTGCAGAGATTTCGCAAGCCCCATCAAATACTCCCTGTTGGGGCCACCCTTGCCGCTACCGCTGACTTTCACCGTCAGCTCACCACCGGAGACCAGCAGTACCGGGTGGGAAACGGGCATTTGATTGCGCGCAATTTCCCCATGGGCGCGTCCCAATTGCCTTGCATCACCTTCCAGATTAACTCCCAGCAGCTTCGTTGCGATGCCATGCCTGTGCGCTTGGTCGCACGCGGCAGATAGGGCGTCACTTCCGCGTGCGATGATCCAGTAACCGGATCGGGAAAGCCGCTTGTCACCGGCCTTGATCGTTTCTCCGGCTGCGCTGTTCAGGACTTCCAAAACGTTCTGAGGCACTGCAATCCGAAGGCGTTGAAGAATGGCTAGCGCATCCGCAGTGGTAGTGTGGTCGCCCGTGGTGGGACCCGATGCAATGACGGAAGGGTCGTCTGAAACCACATCGGATATCGCCAAAGTCAGAATGCGGGCCGGGAACGCCGCTGCGGCAAGCCTGCCCCCCTTGATCTTCGACAGGTGCTTTCGCACACAATTGATTTCACCGATTGGTGCGCCCGACAATACGAGGGACCTGGTGAGAGATTGCTTTTCTGACAGGTTCACTGGCGGCAGGGGCGCACTCCACAAGGCAGAACCGCCGCCGGACAGCAACGCCAGAACGGTATCGTCCAGCGTGAGGCCAGTCACAAGCTCCAGAGCCTTCTCCGCCGAATGTAATCCGGCAGCGTCGGGCAATGGATGCTGCGCCTCGGTAACTGTAATGAACCGGGTAGGCGCGCCGTGCCCGTAGCGCGTCACAACAGCGCCTTCGAGCGGTCCTCCCCATGCCTCTTCCACTGCGGCTGCCATCGCCGCCGATGCCTTCCCTGCACCAACCACGACAATTCGTCCCGCTGGACGGGCAGGAAGCGCAGGGGCGACGACGCTGGACGGATGGCACGAAGCGATGGCCGCATCCAGGATTTGGCGCAAAATCTGGGGAGGATCGTACACAGTCTATCCGGATGGTTGCGACAATCGCACTATCACACAAATCAGGTTCATCTCGTAGTCTGCAACGCCTGACACGGACGGTCCAACGAGAATGTCGAGCAACAGCGGTTTAGCCTTCGATCGCGTAAACCCGGACGGTGATCCCGGGATCATCTTTGTTTGTGATCACGCATCCAATGCTTTCCCTCCCGAGTATGGGACGTTGGGGCTCACGGTCGGCCTTTTGAATACCCACATTGCCTTTGACATCGGCGCCGCGGAAGTCACCAGGGTGATGGCTGCAAGCTTCAATGCGCCGGCAATCCTGGGAACCAATTCCCGACTGCTGATTGATCTTAACCGCGGCGCCGACGATCCGACGCTGGTAATGCAGTTGTCCGACGGATCGATCATTCCTGGAAACGCAGGGGTAACCCGGGCGGAGACAGACCGGCGAATTGCAGTTTTCTATCGTCCCTATCACAACGCCATCGAAGCCGAAATTCAGCGTGCGCGAACGCTGGGCAAGACGCCGGTGCTGGTTTCGATCCATTCTTTCACGCCCGAATGGAAGCAAAAATCCCGGCCCTGGCAAGTTGGCATCCTGTGGTCAAAAAAGGACCGACGACTGTCGGATGCCATGTTGCGGGAGTTGCAACAGGAAACGGGTTTGGTGGTCGGATCCAACTTGCCGTATACGGGCGAACTGGAAGGCGACTGCATGGACCAGCACGCACTGGCCCACGGTTTTGCCCACGTACTGATAGAAATCCGTCAGGATCTCATCGCAACCGCGGCGAGTGCTCAAAATTGGGCAGCCCGTCTCGTTCCCATATTGCAATCAGCCTTGAACTCTTTGGACGCTCAAAAGGGAGAAAGCTCCGCCATGAACGATGCAACACGCACCGAAATTGAAGCCGCAGTGTTCCGCCGCCTTGTGGCTCATCTTCAGGCAAGAACCGATGTGCAAAACATCGATCTCATGAACCTCGCAGGGTTTTGCCGGAATTGCCTTGGAAACTGGCTGGAAGACGCAGCGCGCGACAATGGCGCACAACTTTCGCGCGATGAAGCACGCGAGAGAGTATACGGAATGCCGTATGCGGAGTGGAAATCGCGCTACCAGGCCGAAGCGTCCGAGGCGCAAAAGAAGGCATTCGAGTTATCCCACAAGAATCATGGCTAGTCTCGGTTGATTGGCAGAGCCCCCGCGATTAGGTTTCGCGCCCTCACAGTCGCGTGTTCAAGACCAGCAACGGGATTACTGCTATGGCCAAAGCCAACTTCGCCAAAGATCAACTCAAGTCCCTGGTCGAAAGGGTAGAGCGCCTCGAAGAAGAAAAGTCAGCATTGAGCACCGATCTGAAGGAAGTCTACGCTGAAGCCAAGGGTCAGGGCTTTGACACAAAGATCATGCGCCAGGTCGTGCGCCTGCGCAAAATGGAAAGCCACGAACGCGAAGAGCGCGACGCACTCCTCGATCTCTACCTGTCAGCGCTCGGAATGGCCAGCTAACTGCTAGGATGAGGGCAGGGTCCGTCGCAGTCGTCCCGGGGAAGACGGCAGTCCAACGGTGTGTTTGACGACCAATCAGGGGCGCGGTACATGCGCCCTCATGTCTCAAAGCCAGACATCTGTTCTGCCAGAAAACTTTCGTCAAATTCTCCACCGCGTTGGCCAGGCGTTGGAAGAGCAGCGCCCGCTCGGACGCGAGTTTGACGGCGTCCTCGATGCCCTCAACGGGCTCGAACCCTCGACGATGAACACGGCCGAGCGGGAGATCGTGAATCTCGCAAGCCTGAACAGGGGGCGACGCAAAGTCCCGTTTCTGATACGCGCCTTCTCCAGGCGCATCAGGGACATGGATCAGCTGGATCAGCGATCTGACCTGAAGTTTCTCTTCCTCTTCCACCGCGATGGGATGGTTCGCGAGCAGGCGCTCCGGCGCATAAGCGAGCCATTGCCCAGCGCATTCCTGTTTGCCGCCGTCGCGCGGCGCCTGAATGACTGGGTGCCGTCAGTCCGGCAAGCGGCCGCGGAATGCGGCACTCGTTGTTTCGCTCGAACACAGGCGGATTGCATCGCGCAAGCCGCTCTGCCCCTGCTGGCGCGTGAAAACAGCTGGGGCCGTTGGTCTGGCGAGCGGGACATCCTCGCCCAGGCTTTCGCACGGCCCGATGTCGGCGACGCTCTGGCCATGCAACTGCAAGTCCGGACGACTGGCCCCCTCGCGAAGATCATGAACTACGCCCTCAGATACGACAATCTGGATCGGCACCTCGACATGTTGGCGCGGAAGGCGATGCAGCCCGCCATTCGTGCGACCGCAGCGCAGGCGTTGATCGACGGCCACGCGCAATGGCAAACGGGTTGGACATGGGCCTGGATCGACAAGCCGATGGGCCTTCGGCGTCGTGAGCCAGTGTTTGCCACGAGACCTCTCACCGGCAGCTCGCCGCGCATGCAGTGGGTCGAAACATGTGTGGCTGACCGGTCTGCCATGGTGCGCAGGATGGCACTCGATGCCCTCATCCGCCATAAGGTAGATCAGCCCGAGGCGCGCCGGATCGCGGAGCCATTCCTGAAGGACGCATCGGCCCCCGTGCGCGAACGTGCTGAATTCATCGTGAACAAAACTGCCGTGTCATGACCGCGACAAACCTGCCTTACCCTGCCTCGCGCCCTTCGTGTTTCAAAACAAAAAGAGCGCGGACATCATATCCGCGCTCCTCAATCTGACATTTGCGTCGGTGCTAAGCAGCCCCTGCCTGCTGGTCCTCGATGCCCATCTCGCGCAGCTTGCGATAGAGCGTCGAGCGGCCAATACCCAGTCGCCGTGCGACTTCCGACATGTGACCGTCATATTTCTCGATCGCAAGCCGGATGAGTTCATGCTCGATCTCTTCCAGTTTGCGCAAATGACCATCAATCCCGGTCAGCTTCACGCCGGAAGCAACAAGGTCGTCAACCGCAAGCGTTGAACCTATGCCACCACCGGACGACCGGGGCGAAACCGGTTCGCGGTTGCGGGCGACCATTTCGAAGGGTTCGTCCGAGTTCACGGTGTCCACCACGATGCCAAGCTGGCTGGCAATTTGCGGAAAATCGTTTGACCGCAGGCATTCGCCGTCACAAAGCACAACCGCGCGGAAAACTGTGTTTTCAAGCTGACGGATATTGCCCGGCCAGTTATAGGTCTTGAGCATTTCCATCGCAGGCTTGTCCAGCCCGACAATCTTCTTGTTTTCCTCAACCGCAAACCGGCGGATGAACAGTTCCACGAGTGCGGCAATATCTTCACGACGTTCGCGCAGCGGCGGCAACTGCATCGGAAACACGTTAAGGCGATAGAACAGGTCTTCGCGGAATTTTCCTTCCTCGACCTGTTGCTGCAGATTGCGATTGGTGGCCGAGATCAGGCGGATGTCGACTTTGACCGGTCGCTTGGCACCGACAGGATCGACTTCACCTTCCTGAATGGCGCGCAGCAGTTTGACTTGCATGTCGAGCCGCAGTTCTCCGATTTCATCGAGGAACAGCGTTCCGCCATTGGCTTCCTGAAACTTTCCGATGTGCTTGTCGACGGCGCCCGTGAAAGCGCCTTTCTCGTGACCGAACAGAATGCTTTCAATCAGCGTGTCCGGGATTGCACCGCAGTTCACGGCGACAAATGGCTTTCCCGCACGATCCGAGGCACCCTGGATGGCGCGTGCAAGCACTTCCTTGCCGACGCCGCTCTCGCCTTCGATCAGGATCGGAATGTGTGACTGCGCAGCGCGATCAGCAAGCCGCAGCACCGTTCGCATCGAAGGGCTCTCGGCTATGAGGTCGCCCAGCGTGAGACGGTTTTCACCGACTTTCTTCAGGCGCTGAATCTCGCCATTGAGTGCTTTGACCTTCAAGGCATTCTGTATTGACACTTGGATGCGTTCAGGGCTCGCCGGTTTGACCAGGAAATCATCGGCGCCAGCGCGCATTGCGGCGACTGCAGTATCGACACCACCCTGTGCCGTCAGCACGATGACTGGCAGTGTTGGGTGGGAAGGTCGCAAGTTGGCCAAAACGGACATGCCGTCCATGCCGGGCATGACAAGGTCGAGCAGCACAAGGCTGACTGAAGCGCCCTTGGGCCCATTCAGCACGTCAAGCGCTTCTTGTCCGGAAGCCGCGGTAATCACCTGGATGCCGCATTTCTCAGCCTGCGCCTGCAGCAGCCTGCGCTGAGTTGGATCGTCATCCACGATCAACGTCGTGTGCGCCATGAAACCCTCTTTTTCTTTTGATTGGTTCAACCCGGCACACCATGGCGCAGCCGGAGTAAAGGTCGGTTTAAGCCGTGTCAGTTCGGGTCAAATTTGGATAGTCTTAACCACTTGGCGGAATTCGATGTGTTGCTCACGCTACAGCTTGAACCCATTCTGAGGCGCAGCGGACACAATTACTTGCAAGTGGTAGGGAGTAATGAGACCTTTAGTTCGCTTTTCTGATGTCCGGCTCGCGGGGGTTGCTTTCTCAAAGAGGCAAGCGATTGGGGGCACCGGAAGGCTCATCGAGGGGGTGAAGCGCGGCGCACGGAGGCTACGAGCCTTAGTGCGCCGCTGCTGTTTCTGGATCACCGTACTGACGCTGGCTGCGTGCACCACATTCGAAGTCACGCCATTTCTGAAAGAACAGATCACTGGTGATACCTGGCGCGCGTGCCTGGCTCGTGAATACCAGTCTCAGGCACGGTTTCAGTTGCGTTATGGCCGACATTGGCAGGAAGCCACCTATCTGGCAGACTTGGGCCAAAAATCACTCGACAGTACAGAAGCTCACCACACCAACACCTCCCTCGTACTGGACCCGAAATATAGGGAGTTGACCGCAGCGCTGAAGTCACAAGGCAAAACCTGCACCTGTGCACAGGCGCAAGCGCGCCTCGACGGCTGGTCCGTGGCGTTGGCTCAGGATCCCGACCGTGACCAGAGCGCATTTGCGACTTCATTTGATGCGGCGATGGTTGAGTGCGTCAATCAACATTGATGCCCACACGTCACTCTGCCATACAGGCCAAACCTCGATGACTGATGAAAAAAACACCCTTGGCCGCAGGCTGAAGAGATACGCCAATGTGACCACCACAATGGGTGGAGCTGCCGCGCGAATGGCGGGTTCGCGAATGCTTGGAATTGAGCGCGGCGAGAAAATTGAAGCCGCTGAACTCAAGGCCGCGCTTGGAAATCTCAAGGGTCCCTTGATGAAAGTGGCCCAGATGCTGTCGACCGTACCCGACGTCGTGCCCGCAAGTTTCGCGGCCGAGCTCGCGACACTTCAGACCCAGGCCCCGCCCATGGGTTGGCCCTTCGTGCGCCGTCGCATGGTCGCTGAACTGGGATCAGACTGGGAAAAGAAATTCAAGACCTTCGAACACGAGGCGTCCGCCGCTGCCTCGCTTGGTCAGGTCCATCGCGCCTGGGACAAGAAGGGCAGGATGCTCGCTTGCAAGCTGCAATATCCCGACATGGCGTCAGCGGTTGAAGCGGACCTCTCGCAACTCAAATTGATGTTCTCGCTCTACCGCCGCATGGATCGCGCAATCGATCCGTCCGAGATCGCCGACGAAGTGGGTGCGAGACTTCGCGAAGAGCTCGACTACAAGCGCGAGGCCGCCAACATTGAACTCTATCGCATCATGATGAAGGGGAACCCTGAAATACATGTTCCCGAGGTCTTGAGCGATCTGTCCACCAATCGCCTTCTGACCATGAGCTGGGTCACCGGCCAGCCCATACTAGATTTCAAGACACGCCCGCTTGCCGACCGCAATGCCATTGCAACTACAATGTTCAGGGCGTGGTGGCATCCCTTCAGCCACTACGCAGTGATCCATGGTGACCCTCATCTTGGTAACTACACCATCCGTGAAAACCTCGATCTCAATCTTCTTGACTATGGTTGCATTCGCACTTTCAAGCCAAAATTTGTTGGTGGCGTGATCGATCTCTACAATGCGTTGCTGAAGAATGACGATGCGTTGGCAGTGCACGCATACGAGACCTGGGGCTTCAAGTCGCTCAAGAAGGAACTGATCGAAGCCCTGAACATTTGGGCGCGGTTCATTTATGCGCCAATGCTCGACGATCGCGTCCGCACCGTAGCCAACGGCGTTGAACCGTCTGCATATGGCCGCAAGGAAGCCTTTCAGGTTCATCAGCTCTTGAAACAGTTGGGTCCGGTTAAGCCGCCCCGCGAGTTTGTGTTCATGGATCGCGCGGCGATCGGGCTGGGTGCAGTATTTCTGCACCTTCAGGCCGAGCTCAACTTTTTCAAACTATTCAACCACGAAATCGGCAAGTTTTCCCTCGCTGAAGTATCAAGACGCCAGAAGTCTGCATTTGAGATCGCTGGAGTTCCACTTCCCATCTGAGGTGCGGCATGCAGGAATCCGACTACTGGACAATATTCGCCGATGAGGCAACGCGCATCGGATCGCCTCTCTACGGCAACCTGGCCCTGAAAATCCGCGAGGACAGCAGGCTTCGTTCCATCGCCGCAACCGCCAAACTCGGGCAACCGCACGCGAACCTGATTTTTGCGGCGGTTCACTACCTGTTGCTGGATGGAAAAGCTCATCAACTCTCGCAGCACTACCCCAGCCTTTGTCCCGGTGCGAAGCCCTCGACTGACGCGTTCACGCTGTTTCGCGATTTTTGTCTGCAGCACGAACAGGAAGTGATCAGCCTGGTGTCCGTCCGCATCACGAACACGAATGAAGTGGCGCGCTCGACGTCGCTGTACCCCGCTTTCGACTTCGTGGCGCGAGAGACTCGCCAGGATCTGCACATGGTGGAAATCGGTCCCAGCGCCGGCTTCAACCTCAACTGGAACCACTACGCCTATACCTATGTCAGGGATGGAAAAGGCGTCCTTCATCGCGCTCCGGCAGATGCTTTGCTGGATTTGAAAGCGGAACTCCGCGGCACACGAACGCCGCAACCGTCAGAAGAAATGCCCGGAGTGGCAAGCAAGGTTGGACTCGAACTCAATCCGGTCAACCTGCAAAATCCTGAAGACCGCTTGTGGTTGAAAGCACTGATATTTCCGGAGCTGACGCATCGGATCCGCAGACTGGAAGGCGCGATCAGGACCGGACTTGCCCATCCGCCCAACATCAAATTTGGCAATGCACTTGAACTGCTGGAACCAACCGTCCGTGCCTTGCCGGCACAAGGGATTCCCGTGGTCTACCATTCGTTCGTGACGTATCAATTCTCGGGTGCGATGCGTGAACAGCTGCACAACGCCCTTTTGACATTGTCAGAGACACGTCCGCTTTACCGGGTGTCCATCGAGTGGGCTGCCAGTAAACACCCCCTCACTGTCTCTCGTTACGACAACGGGCGATGCAATCAAGTCGTTTTGGCCGATTGCAATCCGCACGGCGCTTGGCTTGAATGGCGCCATGAAGCAAAGGCGCATGCTGAATGACTGACGACTTGCTGGAAGAGAATGCACCCGAAATTCCGGACGACTATGTCCGAATGAACTGGTTCCAGGGTTTCGGTCGGCAGATCGGTCCCATGTATGAGAGGGTCAACGCTGACAGATCCTATACCCGCGCCTTCCTCGTCTCCGAAGCACACACCAATGGCATGCGCAATTGTCATGGCGGCATGCTGATGGCATTTGCTGATATGGCACTGGGGCATGCCATCACCATTCACGCAAATCGCTATTGGGTGACGGTTCGTATGGTCACTGATTTCATTGACGCCGCGGCGATAGGCGACTGGGTCGAAGGCAATGGCGTCATCACCGGTCATGACGACGATTTCTACACTGTCACCGGACGCATCTGGTCGGGAGAGCGAACAATCATGTCGGCGACGGGTGTCTTCAAGGCGCTCGGTGTCCGTCCCGTGCGGCGCAAGGCCTGACATGGCAGGCACATCGGTCAACCCGGGCCCATTGGCCCGTTACAATGGCGAGCGTGTCGTGGGCCCCGACTGGTTCGAGAGCGCTGTCGCCGTGCCTTGCGAAAGCGCAAGCGTTCACGTAGCCGGCATCGACAGCCACTATCTGCGCTGGGGAGACCGTTCAAGGCCAGGATTGCTGCTTGTCCACGGCAACGGCGCCCATGCTTACTGGTGGAGCTTCATCGCGCCGTTTCTCGCCCGTGAATACAACGTGGCTGCGCTGGATTTGTCGGGCATGGGTGACTCAGGTCACCGCAGCCAGTACGCGATGAATCTGTTCGTCGAGGAACTGCTGGCCGTGGCTGAACATTCCGCAATGTTCAGAAATGCGGAACCGCCTGTTATCGTGGCGCATTCCTTCGGCGGCTTTGCGACAATTCTTGCCGGGGCCATGCACGGCGAGCGCCTGGCCGGCACGGTGATTGTGGATTCACCCGTGAACCCCCCTGATCGTCCCGGCGGTCCGCCGCACCGCGAGCATCGGCCACACAGGATCTATCCGACATTGAGAGAGGCTCTGGCACGCTTCAGGCTCGCCCCCGAACAGCCCTGTGAAAACGAATTCATTGTCGACTTCATTGCCCGGAAGTCTCTCAAGAAGGTCGAGGGCGGACTGACCTGGAAATTTGATCCGTCCCTGTGGACATCCAGGTTTTCAATTGGTGACACGGCGGAATGCCTGCGCAGGACCAGGTGTCGGATTGCGATCATGCGCGGCGAAAATTCGGTGCTGATGCCTCCAGAGGTCGGCGAATACATGTTCAGCCTGCTGGGCCATGCCGCGCCGGTGATCGAAATTCCGCAAGCTAGGCACCATGTCATGCTCGATCAGCCTCTCGCGTTCGTAGCGGCATTGCGCGCGCTTCTGGCAGATTGGAATCACTCCTTGCCAACGCGTCGCATTTAGAAACCGCGACGACCGCCAAAAGCGGACAAAAAGCCCATAAAACTGCGGTTGCTCAGACGCGCGTCATTGCTATATTCCGCGGCGAACCAACTCTAGCTTGATCAGACAGGAACCACTGACATGGCAGCCGCACCACAATCGACCTACAAACGAGGCACGATGGACATCCGCGAACAGCAATCAACATTCGTGTTGTTCTGGGCGCTGACGAAATGGGGCATCATATGCACCCTAATCCTCATGATGATTCTCGCCTATATGTTCACGTAGGGCAGGTCTTCCTGACCGCCACGCCCAACTCCTCGCACTTAACCCCGTAGGCTCCATGAAGATCGGCATCCCGAAGGAAAGGCGCGCGAACGAGACCCGTGTCGCCGCAACTCCAGAGACAGTGAAGAAATTCAAGGCACTGGGCGTTGATATCCTGGTAGAATCCGGTGCAGGTGCTGCCGCGCATTTCGCAGATGCAGACTATGCAGGCGCTGGTGCCTCGATGGTTTCGGCATCCGAGGCTCTGGGTTCCGATGTCGTTCTCAAAGTTCAGCGTCCGACGACCGACGAACTCAAGATGATTGGCAAGGGTTCGATGCTTGCCGCGATCTTGGCCCCATACGCCGAAAAGGCGATGATCCCTCAATATGCGGCGGCGGGCGTGAACACCTTCGCAATGGAGTTCATGCCGCGAATCACGCGTGCGCAATCCATGGACGTGCTGTCGTCGCAGTCAAACCTTGCGGGCTACAAGTCAGTCATCGACGCGGCGGCACTTTTCGGCCGCGCCTTCCCGATGATGATGACGGCTGCCGGAACAATCGCGGCCGCACGCGTGCTCGTGATGGGAGTCGGTGTGGCAGGCCTGCAGGCGATTGCGACGGCCAAACGTCTGGGTGCCATTGTTTCCGCAACCGATGTCCGCCTTGCAACCAAGGAACAGGTAAAGTCTCTCGGCGGCACTTTTGTGGCCATCGAAGACGAGGAGACCAAGCAGGCCGAGACTGCTGGCGGCTATGCCAGGGAAATGAGCGACGCCTACAAACACAAGCAGGCAGCGCTTATCGCCGAGACCATCAGGAAGCAGGACGTGGTGATAACCACGGCGCTCATCCCGGGCCGACCCGCACCGGTGCTGGTGACAGAGGATATGGTGCGCAGTATGAAACCAGGTTCGATCATCATCGATCTGGCGGCTGAGCAGGGTGGTAACTGCCCCCTGACGAAGGCGGGTGAAACGATTGAAGTCAATGGTGTGAAGATTGTTGGCGCGGTCAACCTGGCGGGTCATCTGGCCGCCGACGCGTCGGCGCTCTACTCGCGCAACCTGTTCAACTTCCTGTCACCAATGATCGACAAGGCGACGAAGACCCTGAAGGTCGACTGGAATGATGAAATCATCAAGGGAACATGCCTGACACGCGACGGAGAAGTTGTTCACGCGGCAGTGAAGGCGTAACGGAGAAACCCATGGAAGCCATCGACCCGTTTATCTTCCGCCTTTCGATATTCGTTCTGGCGATATTCGTTGGATACTACGTGGTGTGGAGTGTGACACCCGCGCTCCATACGCCACTGATGTCGGTCACCAACGCAATCTCCTCGGTCATCATCGTGGGTGCACTTCTTGCGGTTGGCGTCAAACTGATTGATGCCGGTGAAGGCGGATGGGTTGCCAAGATCTTTGGCGTCATCGCCGTCATCCTCGCCAGCGTGAATATCTTTGGCGGCTTTCTTGTCACCCAGCGAATGCTTGCGATGTACCGCAAGAAAGAAAAAAAGTAAGGCACGGCCCGCTCGTGGACACGACCATCACCCTTGCTGACGCGATCGCCGCAGGTCTTGCCGTTGTTGCGTTTGGTGAAATGGTTGCCGCGCAATACTTCTCGATGCAGGCCGCGGTTCATTCCAGGCTTATTGCGTCCCTGCTTCTGTGGGAAGGCTTTGCGATGTTTGCCTGCGCGTTTATCCTTCATTTTCGCCAGGATTTCGGTGTTTCAACGATTGTCGCGCTTGTTGCCATCTGGATGGCTGGCGCGGGAATCGGACTGCTTCGCGCGGGCTTTTTTGATGCGCCCCATGAATAATTCGGATCGAGTCAAATCATGAACGCAAATCTAGCAGCACTCCTTTACCTGGTGTCGGGCGTGCTCTTCATTTCGGCACTACGAGGCCTTTCGAGCCCGGAATCATCACGTCGCGGCAACCAGTTCGGCATGATCGGCATGGTGATTGCGATTCTGACCACGCTGGCTGTTTCCAGTCCATCTGACAGCCTGACCTGGGGCCTCATTCTTGGTGGCATGGCAATTGGTGGCGTGATCGGCGCCATCACGGCGCGGCGCATCGCGATGACGCAGATGCCCCAGCTCGTCGCGGCCTTCCATAGCCTCGTCGGTCTGGCGGCAGTGTTTGTTGCTGCCGCCGCATTGTACGCACCGCAGGCATTCAACATTGGAGAGCCTGGCAACATTCACATGCAGTCGCTTATCGAAATGTCGCTCGGCGTGGCAATTGGTGCGATCACATTTTCCGGTTCAATCATTGCGTTCGCAAAACTCAACGGCAACATGTCCGGTGCACCCATAATTCTGCCGGCGCGCCATGCAATCAACATTCTGATCTTTGTGGCGATCCTGGCGCTTATTGTCATGCTGGTCACCAGCAGCGGCGCTGCGTCCTGGACATTCTGGGCAATCACCGTCCTGTCGATCGTGCTCGGCGTAACCTTGATTGTCCCGATCGGTGGCGCAGACATGCCGGTCGTCGTGTCGATGCTGAATTCCTACTCCGGCTGGGCGGCTGCAGGAATTGGCTTCACGCTGGAAAACACCGCGCTGATCATCACAGGGGCCCTCGTCGGTTCTTCTGGCGCGATCCTCAGCTACATCATGTGCAAGGGCATGAACCGCTCATTCATCTCGGTAATCCTGGGCGGTTTTGGCGGCGAGACAGCAGGCCCGGCCGGCAAGAAGGAAACACGCCCGATAAAGCAGGGGTCGGCCGAAGACGCGGCCTTCATCATGAAGAACGCCTCATCGGTCATCGTCGTTCCGGGTTACGGCATGGCGGTCGCCCAGGCCCAGCACGCACTTCGCGAAATGGCGGACAGGCTCAAGAAGGAAGGCGTGAAGGTTTCCTACGCCATTCACCCTGTCGCGGGTCGAATGCCGGGCCACATGAATGTGCTGCTTGCCGAAGCAAACGTGCCGTACGACGAAGTGTTCGAGCTTGACGACATCAACAGCCAGTTTCCTCAAGCGGACGTTGCCTATGTCATTGGCGCAAATGACGTGACCAATCCGGTCGCCAAGACCGACCCGCAGTCCCCGATCTACGGGATGCCGATCCTTGACGTCGAAAAAGCCAAGACCGTTCTTTTCATTAAGCGTGGTATGGGCTCGGGTTACGCTGGCGTGGAAAACGAACTGTTCTTCAGGGACAACACGATGATGCTGTTTGGCGACGCGAAGAAGATGACCGAGGAAATTGTGAAATCACTTGGCTGAGGCGCGGTATTCTTCATTAAGATTTTTACAGCCTCCGCAGATATTCACGATTGGCTTTTGAACGCGATTATCCGCGCCGCGAATGAGTGACTTTCTCGTCACGCCGTTAACTTTCGCATGATTATATGGTTGCATGATAGTCGCTACAGACACGATGCTTGAAGCGCGCTAGACATAGCATTGCATATCCCAAAGGGACCAAAAGGATGAAACTCCGCCAGCTCTTGCTCATCCCCGTGATCGGAGCGCTTTTGTTTCTGACGGCCTGCGAAAATCCGTTCGCGCCGACGTCCACCACTTCATCCACGCCATCGGCTTCCCCTGAGATCAAGTCCGCCATCGATCAATACGTGGCCAAGGTCAACGCGCATGACGCGCCAGGTGCCGGCGAGTTCTATTCAGATGATCCTGGATTCCAGTGGATCGAAAACGGCCAGGTTGTCTATGAGACAAAGACGGCGGCAATTGCAGCTCTCACCAATTTTTTTGCCGGATTCCCGGAATCACACTTCGAGGCATATGACGTGAAACTGTCGATGCTCACCGACGACGCGGCGCTGGCGACCTTCAGGTTTACCCAGACCATTGCGGCAAATGGTCAGGCGTCTCTCAAGATGGAGGGCACGATGACGCTCGCCATGACAGACCGGGACGGAAACTGGAAAATCGTCGTGGGACATCGCAGCGCCACCACGTTCCCGCACTAACCAAGTTCTCCGCTAACCTTGAGCGCGGCAGTCAGTCAACTATGTGTTGATCTGCGCCTGCCCGTCATGGTTCTGTGGCCCCGGGGCAGTGGGGCGCATGGGGAATTCCGTTCTCGATTTGGTCGGGGTGTCGAAGCGCTATGGCGATTTTCTCGCCGTAAACAGCGTCAGCTTCAGCGCGCCCAAGGGCAAGATCGTGGGCCTGCTGGGCCCGAACGGTGCCGGCAAGACCTCAACCCTGCGAATGATCCTCGGCATCTCAACGCCGACTGAAGGGACCATCGCGATTTTCGGAAAGCCGCCGGGCCGTTCGGTTCAGCGCCGGATTGGCTACCTCCCCGAAGAGCGCGGTCTCTACAAGCGCATGACTGCCTTCGACACCATCGTCTACTTTGCAAAGCTCAAAGGCCTGTGGGGCAGAAGGGCGCGTCGCCGCGCAAATCAGCTGCTCGAGGAACTCGGCCTGTCCGACGTCAAGGACCGGCGCATCGAAGCGCTGTCCAAAGGTATGGCGCAGAAGATTCAGCTGGCGACCGCCATCGCTCACGAACCGCAGTTGGTTATTCTCGATGAACCCTTCTCGGGGCTTGATCCCATAAACCAGAACGAACTCGAAGCAGCGATCAGAAGGCTGGCAGCAGCCGGCGCCACGGTTCTGTTCTCAACCCACACGATGAGCCACGCCGAACGTCTGTGTGATCGATTCGTCATCCTTGTGAAGGGCAGCAAGGCTTTTGACGGCACATTGACTGAAGCGCGCGCCGTGATGCCCCGCAGCGTCAAGCTTGAATCACCAAATGACCTCTCGTTCCTCGGTGCTATTCCTGGGGTTTCGGGAATCACGGCGCCTCATGCTGGCACTCCCCACTGGGAAATTTTCCTCACGGCCGGAACCGATCCACAGACGATACTCGCGGCCTGTTTTGAAAACGGCGTGAAGCTCACGCGTTTCGACACATCAGCCCCACCGCTGCACGAGATCTTCGTCTACCTCGCCGGCGGAAATGCAGAGGGCCTCGAACCATGAGGCGTGTCTGGATCATTGCGTGGCATGGCTTTGTTCAACACGTGACATCGCGACCCTTCCTGCTCGGTGTTATGCTGCCGATGTTCTACCTGCTTTTGGTGGGCTGGGTTCCGAATGCATCGCAAAACCAGTTGGCGTTGCTTGGGTCTCCCATTCGCCATTTCGCGGTGATTGACCGGACCGGTGAAATGATACCGGTGATCGATGCCGCCCTGGATTTCGACCAGGCGACGCGAGCAGCGTACCTGCTGTCTGACTATGCGCAGCAATATGCCGATCAGGACAAGTTGCGCGTGGGCAATCCTGCTCTCGCGGCACTCCTCCTGGATGGAGATCCTGACAGCCTCACGACGGTGCGCGCGGTCACCTCGAATGGCGGAGCAATCGCAACCTTCATCGCGCTCAGGCCATATCTGAAGCCGGGCGCGCCACGATTCACCGAGCCAACAGCCAGGTTCTTCCGCGTGGATTTGCCGGACGATGTACTCGCGAGTGACGACCAGCTCAAGGCCGCCAAGCCATACCTGTCGGCCGAGACCTTGATCGCAGGCTCATTCGGCCCGGTCCAGCTGTGGGCAATCCTCGAGATCCCCAAGGGCACATTCGATGGTAGCGAGCAGCCGGTATACATAGCCGACGATCTCAACCGCCCGGGCCTCAGGGAATTCCTGCGCAGCGCGATCGACCAGGAATTGAAGCGCCGCCGAGCCGCTGCGATGTCCCTGAGCCCGGAAGACATCGACCAGGTTCTGACAGCCGCGACAGTCATAAAATCGCTTGACCCCGATCCCGACCATCTGGGCGCCGTAACGGGCGTGCGCCAGTTGCGTGTACTGGGCGCAAACATTGTCTATTTCATGCTTTTCTTTGCACTGTTCATGACGGCCAATATGGTTGTGATGGCGCTGGTCGAGGAAAAGAGCAACCGTGTCGCCGAACTGCTGCTGTCATGTGTACGGGCGGAAACGCTTATGGCAGGCAAGCTCCTCACCGGCCTGTTGCTGGCGTTGTTCCTCGTCACCGTGTGGATTGTCACTGTCACGAACACGGTTGGCATCTTCTTTCCGGCTGGCAAGGTGATCGTGGCCGAATTGGTCGACAATCTCTCGGAACCCGGTCAGGTGTTCCAGCTGGGCGTATTCTTCGCCTTGTCCTATCTGACGGTGGGTGCTTTCTTCCTTGCGGCAGGAAGTGCAGCGAATTCGATTTCCGATGCCCAGGCTGTTGTGGCGCCTGCAACGCTGATCACGATGCCAATCTGCATGATGCCGCTGGCGGTGGCCTATGCGCCGGACAGCCTGTTCGCCCGCATCATGTCATACGTGCCGTTCTTCTCTCCCTTCACGATGATGGTGCGCTCGCTGAGTTCGCCAGCGGGTATCGATGTATTGGGTTCGCTGGTAGTCAGCAGCCTGACGCTGTGGTGGCTGATCAGGCTTGTCGCCCGGGTCTTCAAGTCTAACCTGCTGCGACCCGACGCGCCCGCTTCGTTCAGAGGCTTCCTTCGCGACCTGTTCGGTTCGCGTCAGGGCACGCAAGTCGGGACATGAAAAAGCCGCAGCTCCGGAAGGAGCCGCGGCCTGATTGGAAACCTGATGACGCGTGTCCAGATATCTTATGGCCAGATATCTTATGGCCTGCCGGGACGCACAACCTTTGGCGTCTTCGGCAGCAATCCTTCGCGCTGCAGCTTCTTGCGGTGAAGCTTGCGGGCACGGCGAACGGCTTCCGCCTTCTCGCGCGCACGCTTCTCGGACGGCTTTTCATAGTGGTTTCGCAGCTTCATCTCGCGGAACAAGCCTTCGCGCTGCATTTTCTTCTTAAGCGCCTTCAGGGCTTGGTCGACATTGTTGTCACGCACGACGATCTGCAAGGAAACCTCCGGGTCGAATTCAATCAGTAGATAAAGGGGCGGTCCCAATGGAGCCACCCTTCAAGAGGGCGCGTAGTTACCAGACCGATGCGGCGCTGTCCACCCTTGCCGGGTGCGGCGGCGCGGCTCATATCTTCCCCATGACGATCCGAAAAATCGCGCGAATGGGCCATCCTGTGCTCGGTCTCACGGCCGAATCGGTCACCGATTTGTCCGATCCCGAGCTTCGTCGCCTGGTTGAGGACATGGTTGAAACCATGATTGATGCCAACGGGGCAGGATTGGCGGCCCCTCAGGTGCACGAGCCGATACGCCTGGTCATTTTTCAGGCTCCAGCAGAGCGTTCAGATCCTGGCCTCAGCGAGACCGAGTTGTTCGACCATACGGCGTCCCTGACCGTGCTGGTGAACCCTGAGATCGAAATTCTGACTCCAGACAAGGAAGGTGGCTGGGAAGGCTGTCTCTCCGTTCCGGGGCTTCGCGGCTGGGTCGAGCGTCACTCCCATATCAGGTATAAGGGTTTGGGTCTCGACGGCGAGGTGATCGAGCGTGTGGCCAAGGGCTTCCATGCCCGCGTCGTCCAGCACGAGTGTGATCACCTTGATGGTATTCTTTATCCGCAGCGCATGACCGATTTGGGCAAACTGATATTTGAAAGCGAGACGAAACATTGGCTCGAGCGAAAAGAGTAAACAGGAAGTCTGCAGCAACGCATTCCGAGACAGTGCGCGAGAAGCTTCTGGCGGAAATACTGCCTCATGTCGCCTTTGACGGCTGGACCGACAAGACGCTGAAAGACGCAGCCAGCAATCTCGAGGTTGACGATGCCGATCTCAAGGCAGCTTTTCCTCGTGGCATAACAGATGCCCTGGTTTTCTTTTCTCAGCAGGCCGACGACAGGGCAGAGGCGATCATCGCTGCTGCCGACCTCAAGGCGATGAAGATCCGCGAGCGTGTCACGTTCGCCGTCCGGACCCGGATCGAGGTCATTCTGCAGCACAAGGAAGCGGCACGCCGGGGTGCAGCGGTATTTGCACTCCCGCAACATGCACTCGATGGCGCCACAGCGGTCTACCGTTCCTGCGACATGACATGGCGCGCAATCGGGGACACGTCGACAGATTTCAATTTCTACACCAAGCGGGCATTGCTGTCCGGTGTTTACACATCGACGATGCTGTTCTGGTTTGCTGACACCAGCGAAGGCTTCGAGGAAACCTGGAAGTTCCTTGACCGCCGCATCGCAGACGTCATGCAGATCGAGAAGGTCAAGTCCGCCGTGCTGAAGGTCGCGGGCACGCTCCCCAATCCCCTCACGATCCTGGGCGCCTTGCGTTACCCGCGCGGCTAGGCCGGCGCAGCCGGGTTTGCTTAGTTGCGTCAGCACCAGTAGCGTGACATCCGCACCTCAAGCCACGCGGAGTACGCCGATGAGCCTTGCAGATCTTTCAGCCCTTGGCAGCTTCATCAGCGGCATCGCCGTCGTCGTGACGTTGATCGTGCTGATCCTGCAGATGCGGCAGGCGTCCCAAAACCAGCGAGCGACAATCCACTTCCAGCGTTTGGCGGTCGTGCAGGACGCGCTTCTGCAACTGTCCTCCCCTGAACTGGCGTCCCTCCAGTTGCGTGGGAGCGCAGGTGACCTGTCGCTGACCACTGAACAGACGTGGCAGTATCTGATGGTGACGCGCAACACTTTCCGCCTCTTTGAAGAATTCTTCTACCAGCACCGCGACGGCATGTTGGACCATGCGCGCTGGGCCAACAATGTGCGCCGCTTCCGGCTGTTCTCGATGGCGCCTGGTTTTCGTGCTGCCTGGCGCACGGAAGCGGCAAGCCACGAGAAGGACTTTGCTGACTGGGTGGAATCAGTGTTCCTGGACGTGGCCAGCTCCACAACACCAACGATGCTGATTGATGTCTGGCGGGAATGCGTCCAGGCTGCGCAAACAGCCTCCCGCTAGATTACCTGTCGCCGTTCGAGCGTCTCGCCATGCGACGCCACGATGCCGATCACGATGACCGTCAGCACCATGAACGACATCAGCGGTTCGTAGTGCGAGCCATAGGTCGGAAACGAGAACTGCGCCACATTGCACATCGCGTGGAAGATGATGGCGACACATACGCTCTCACCCGCATTCACGAATAGCCAGACCGTAATGATCCGGAGCGGCAGCATGGTCAGGTTCTGCCACAGTATCCACTCGCCGCTGCGCTCCGCCTGCAGGAACGGCACGAGGTGCCACATCGCCCAGAGACTGCCAAGCATCACGCTTGAGGTAAGCGCGCTCCATCGCGCGCGCATCAGCGGATAGACAAAGCCCTGCCAGCCCAGTTCCTCCCCGATCCCGCCCACGACGAACAGCACCAGGAAAGCCCCCAGCGTCGCAGGCGAAACTTCAAATGCAGGCAATGCCTCACCTGCCATACGCTGAAGACCGTAGGCCACGACGAGCGCCGCCGGCATCAGCAGGGCCGCAACTCCAATCCACGCAACATTCCTCACCCGCGCCACGTCAACGATGCGGCCAAGCAACTCAACGAGCCGCCGCCTGCCATCCTTCCGCGACAGCCACAACGCAATCGCAGCAGGCAGCCCCGCCATCAGCGCGGCAATGGGAAGATTGATCGGGATCGGCAGCCGTCCCACGACAAAGCCGAGCAGCCAGAACGGCACGGACAGCATGAACAGCAAAACGTAAAACTGCCAGAGCATGCCCCGGCGCGTGCTCACGTCGCGCTGTCCGGCCGCGTGCCAAGCGGATAGAGCCGCGTAATGTGCCCCATCTTGCGGCCCGCGCGCGCCTCGTACTTGCCGTAAAGGTGCAATCCCGCATGCGGAATGCGCGCCAGCGCCTGCCACTCCGACGTCTCGAAACCCAGCAGGTTTGTCATAACCGCATCGGAATGGCGTGTCGCATCACCAAGAGGCCATCCGCACACGGCGCGGATGTGCTGTTCGAACTGGCTCACGAAGCAGGCGTCAGTCGTCCAGTGTCCCGAATTGTGCACGCGTGGCGCAATCTCGTTGACAAGCAGGCGACCATCCCGCGTCTCGAACATTTCGACCGCCATGACGCCGACATAGCCGAAGGCACCAAGCAGCACTTCTGCAATGCGCTGCGCTTCGGCCTTCGTTCGCAAAGGCGCGCGAGCGGGGGCCAGCGTCGTCCGCAGGATATGGTGCTCGTGCCTGTTTTCGACCAAGTCGAAGCATTCGACTGAGCCATCAATGCCGCGTGCCGCGACCAAGGACAGTTCTCTCGTGAAATCAACAAAGCCTTCAAGGATGCACGGCACCCTGTGCAGGTCATGCCACGCCGCAACCAGCTGCTCGCCGTTTCGCACAATGCGCTGGCCTTTGCCGTCATAGCCCAGGCGCGAGGTTTTGAGCACCGAAGGCGTGCCAATTGCTGCGAGCGCATCCTGCAGGCTGTCATCGGAATCGACCATCGCAAACGGCGTGGTCATGATGCCAAGTCCCTTGGCAAACGACTTCTCTGCGAAGCGGTCCTGAATGACGGTGAGCGCCTTGGGGGACGGGCGTACGGACTTCAGCGCGCTCAGCACATCGGCTGCATCGCCCGGCACGTTCTCGAATTCATAAGTGACAACATCGACGCTGTTGGCAAATGCCTTGAGCGCATCGTGATCATTGTAACCGGCGACGACGTGACGATCACACACCTGATACGCCGGGCAGTCGTTTTCCGGCGCATAGATTGTGCTCTTGAGTCCAAGACGAGCGGCCGCCAGGGCAAGCATCCGCCCCAACTGTCCGCCACCAAGGATTCCGACAGTTCCACCCGGGCCAACAACGCGCATGGGATTAGCGGCCATGATCCTCATCGAAGGGTGCTTCCGGTACTTCGGCAGTTTGTCGCGACCGGAACCCTTCCAGCCGCTTTGCCAGATCCTTGTCATTCAGGGCCAGGATCGCAGCGGCGAGAAGCGCCGCATTTTTTGCACCGGGTTTCCCGATGGCAAGGGTGCCGACCGGCACGCCGCCGGGCATCTGGACGATCGAAAGCAGGCTGTCGAGACCATTCAGCCCGGTCGCCGCCACCGGCACGCCAAGAACGGGCAGCGTCGTCATGGCAGATGTCATGCCTGGCAAATGCGCGGCACCGCCAGCGCCCGCAATGATGATTTTCAAGCCTCGTGCCTTGGCACCCTTTGCATAGGCAAACAGGCGGTCTGGCGTCCTGTGTGCCGACACCACGCGCACCTCGTGCTTCACGCCCAGTTTCTCAAGCGTTTCTGCAGCTTCACACATCACGGACCAGTCCGAGCGGCTGCCCATGATGATCCCGACGTCGGCTGAACTGCGTTCGGTCTGCGGTTGGTTGGATTTGATGGCCATTTTGGCCTTGAGCTTCCTTGAGCAATCGAGAGCGGGGCACGACCCCATGGGCGAAAAGAAGCACCGGACTATAGTGGCCTTCGGCACTTTAGTGAAACCCTGAAGTCATGACGCGTTAAGCATTTGGTCGCAGCATTGAAGTTAACGATTCGCCACGCACACATTTTCAGCCGCCGGGTTATAGTCGAGACGCTATGAAAATCACTGGAAACCGACCAGGCTCAGCATCCGGTGTATCCGGGGTCAAAGCCTATGCCTCGGCGCAGAAGGCGGCCGGCGCGAAGGCAGTTGCGCCCATAACAGCAACCGAAGATGCCTCTTCGGTTCTGGGAATTCCCGAAGCCGAATTCACGCCGCGCGTGCGCGACGCAATCCTGGGCTTGATGGCCGAGGTTGACCGTCTCCGGGGAGAGTTGCAGCAGACCCAGGATCGTCTGGATTCAGTTCAGGCTGTCGCAGATCAGGACAGTCTTCTGCCCTTGCTGAACCGGCGGGCATTTGTCCGCGAGATGTCCAGAATCATTTCCTTTGGCGACCGCTATGATCTTTCCGCTTCGCTGATCTATTTTGATCTCGACGGCTTCAAGGAAGTTAACGACACGCACGGACATGCGGCCGGCGACGCCGTGCTGCACCACGTCGCACAAATCCTCACAGACAATGTACGCGAGTCCGACGTGGTCGGCAGGCTCGGCGGTGACGAGTTTGGCATCATTCTCGCAAAGGCAGACAGACCCGCCGCGGAGAAAAAAGCGCAATCCCTGCTGGAAGCCTTCGCGAGACAGCCGTGTGAATGGGAAGGCACGCCACTCAAGACATCGCTGGCGTTCGGTGTGCATGTATTTCAAAAGGGAGAAAATCCCGACAAGGCAATGGCGGATGCGGATCGAGCCATGTACGCAGCCAAGCGCCAGAAGAGGCCGCAATCCTAGCCCGAAGTCACGCAATGATGTCAGGCACCATCGAATCTTCCAGTCGCGCAATCAGGTCTTTCAGCATCAGCTTGCGCTTCTTCAGACGCTTCAGCAGCAACTGGTCGATTGCAAATGAAGTGACGAGGGCTTGAATTTCATCGTCAAGCTCACGATGTTCTTTCTTGAGTTCATTGAGCTTGAGCAGCGTCGCCTTGTCAGCGCCTTCAGGTGGTTCAGGCTCGCCCGCGCATTGACTGCCGCCAACAAGCGTCAGAATGGGAATGTCTTTGCTGGCGCCGTCTTTTGAAAATCCCATGACCTGCGTTTCAGCCCAAATATTTTGCATCTGTTTGAATGTGGAATGCTACCATAAGAAGCTACCAATGTCTTTCGCACGCGCGAAACGATTTTCAAAAGCCCAACAAATTCAAATGCAAAGCAATAGCCTTCGCAAAAAGCGGGCATTAACACAAAATTTGCAACTTCCTCAATATGGCCGCTGACAAATGAAGGATTCTATGATTCAATAATCCCGTCTGAAGATGGAGGCACTAACATGCGCCTAGAGTCGCATATCCAGGAACTCGCGGATAAGCATCACAAACTCGACGATCAAATTCAGGAAGAACAGCACAGACCGCATCCAAATGACGTCGTGCTCTCAGAGCTAAAGAAGAAAAAGCTCCGACTAAAGGAAGAAATAGAACGTCTCAGGCTTGAGATAAATTAGGTCAGGCCACTCCCCGTAAAATTTGAAAACGATCTTGGTTGGCGCCCTTGGTGCGTGTGCTATTGCACGCAAAGGGCGCCTTTCGATTCAGCTAAGTCTTCACCGCCATTTCACGAAGCTTGAACTTCTGGATCTTGCCGGTCGAAGTTTTCGGCAGTTCACAGAACACAACCGTGCGCGGAACTTTGTAGCCCGCGATCTGGCTGCGCACGAACGCAATGATGTCGTCCGGCGTGGCGCTCGCACCTTTCTTCAGTTCAATGAACGCAACGGGCGTCTCCCCCCATTTTGGATCAGGTCTGCCGGCAACGCCCGCAAGCCCGACAGCAGGATGCTTCATCAGCACATCCTCAACCTCGATGGACGATATGTTCTCGCCCCCCGAGATGATGATGTCCTTGGAGCGGTCTTTCAGCTGGATATAACCGTCCCTGTGCCACACACCAAGATCGCCTGAATGGAACCAGCCGTCTTTGAACGCGTCAGCACTTGCCTTCGGATTCTTGAGATACCCCTTCATCACGACGTTGCCCCGGAAGAAGACTTCTCCCATCTGTTCGCCGTCCTTCCGCACATCTTGCATGGTCTTCGGATCCTTGACCGCAAGCGCTTCCAGCACCGGATAGCGCACGCCCTGGCGAGCCTTGATGCGGGCGCGCTCTTCCATCGGCTGTTCGTCCCATTCGCTGTGCCACGCGTTCACCACGGCGGGGCCGTAGGTTTCTGTCAGCCCGTAGACATGGTGTACCTGGAACCCGGCAGCCTCCATCCGAGCAAGCGTGGCTGCAGGGGGAGGGGCCGCAGCTGTCATGAACTCAACGCGGTTCTTGAGCGGTTTTCGCTCCTCGTCCGTGGCATCGACAAGCATGCTCATGACAATCGGAGCGCCGCACATGTGCGTCACGCCATACCTGGCGCAGGCGTCGAACATGTTGGCGGCATTCACGCGTCGCAGGCACACATGCGTTCCCGCTACGACCGAGATCGTCCACGTGAAGCACCACCCGTTGCAGTGGAACATCGGCAGCGACCACAGATACACGGGATGCGCACGAATTGACGCCGAGATCACATTGCCCATTGCCAGCAGATAGGCGCCGCGCGAATGAAACACGACGCCCTTCGGGTTGCCGGTGGTGCCGCTTGTGTAGTTCAGCGTGATGGCCTGCCACTCGTCTTTTGGAGGTGACCACGCAAACTCCGGATCGCCTGTTTCAAGGAATGACTCGTAGTCGGTCTCACCGATCAACACGCCTCCCGCAAACGCCGCATCGTCGATGCCAATGATATAGGGCCTGGCCTGACACAGCGTGAGCGCTTCTTGCGCGAGCGCCCCGAATTCCCGATCCACCATCAAGACCTTTGCCTCGCCGTGATCCAGGATGAACGCAATCTCCTGTGCGCTCAGGCGATAGTTGATGGCATTGAGCACGCCACCCGTCATCATCACACCGTAATGCGCGTCCAGCATCGCAGGTACGTTTGGCGCAAGCACTGCAACCGTGTCACCAATACCGATTTCCCGCTTGGCAAGCGCCGATGCCAGTCTTCGGCATCGCGCATAGAACTGCGCATAGGTGAACTTCTGTTCGCCATGAAGGATCGCAATCGTGTCTGGAAAAACGAATGCCGCCCGTTCCAGAAACGTGAGCGGTGAAAGCGGTTGGTAGTTGGCAGGGTTCTTGTCGAGATCCATCTCATAGGGACTGCGTTTCGCCGCAACTGTCCCGGAAGGCTTGCCTTTGTGTTTTTCAGTCTTCGCCATCACGGTCCCCAAGGGTTCAAAACTTTGGCCGGAAGTTAGCCAAGCCTCCTGACAAGAGCAACAACAGCAGGCCTGACCGCAATTGAGACATTTTTTCTTTCCTCCTGAAACCCCGTGTAACGATTGTCACGTGGCGCCGCACACGCGCCCCCGCTAAACCCGTGGCATGCCAAACCGCGTCACGCTCCCCGACATCGCCAAGGTCGCCTCACTTCTCGCCACGGCGGTCGTCATGCTGCTGGCGAACGGTCTGCAGGGAACTCTTGTGCCCGTGCGGGCCCACGCTGAAGGCTTTTCGAGCACGGCCATCGCCTTGATGGGCTCGTGCTACTTTGCAGGTTTCATCGTCGGCTGCTGGCTCGCACCGCGCCTGACGGCACGAGTAGGGCAGATCCGTACATTTGCCGTGCTTGGTGCAGTCACGGCCGCGATTGTCCTGATCCACTCGCTGGTCATTTCACCCATTCTCTGGAGCCTCATGCGCGTCGGAATCGGCTTTTGCGCTGCCGGCATGTTTGCCGTGCTCGAGGCATGGCTCAACCAGCAAACAGCAAATGCCATCCGCGGCCGCATTTTCACGATTTATGCCACGCTGAACAATCTCGCGCTTCTTGGCGGCCAGTATCTGTTCACATTCGCAAGCCCTGGCTCGCACATCCTGTTTTCAGTTTGTGCAATCATGACAATGCTCTGCCTGTTGCCGGTGGGTCTGACATCGCAGACAGAACCGCCGCGCCCGCAGACTTCAAAACTAAGCGTCGGCAGGCTCTACCGGACCTCGCCCGTTGGCGTCGTCGGCGCGCTGACAGTTGGACTCGTCAGCGGCGCGTTCTGGACACTCGCTCCCGTCTATGCGCAATCGCGCGGCATGACCGGAGACGGCATTGCGCTCTTCATGTCAGCTGTAATTTTCGGCGGGGCCGTGGCGCAGTGGCCAGTCGGCCGATTGTCCGACTTCATGGATCGCCGGTATGTGATCGGCAGCTGCGCCGTCATGGCAGTTCTTGCCGGACTGGTGCTGGCGTCACCGGCGCCATTCGCCGACCCAGGCCATCTCTGGATCTTGCTGGGCGGCGCCCTCTATGGTGCAACCGCATTCCCCATCGGATCTCTGACGAACGCGCACCTGAACGATCACGCACGCCGGGAAGAAATGTCAGAGGTCGCTTCCACCAATCTGTTCGTATACGGCGCAGCTGCAGCTCTGGGGCCTGCCATAGCAGCAGCCGTCATCCACTTTGCAGGCATGAGCGCAATCTTCTACTATACAGCTTCGATGCACGCGGCTTTCGTGGCGTTCGTAGCCTATCGCTTGCTGAAAAGGGCCCCAGTTGCCTCAGAGCACCGCGAACCCTTCGAAATCGAACCCATCCAGCCCGCCCCCATGCACGTAAACCCCGGTGCCGTCGTCGACTGAATTCCAGTGAAAGTAACAATAAGCCGAAGCGACGCGACTGCTCCGTGTGCAGCATCACCGTTGGCGAAGCGCACCCAACTGTTCACATCGTAGGCAAACCCCTGCGCACCGAAGGTGCTGCAGGGAAGGGGGTCGTTTTCCGCCAGGTCTACTGCTTGTCCTCACGCGTGCGCTGGAAGGAAGCGAACACTGACGCCGGATCGTATTTCAACTGCGGCGCGTCTTCCTCGGCCTTCACGGCGTCGCTCGCAGGCTTCAGCGAGGCACCCTTCGGGTCGATGCTGACCTTCGGCTTGCGCGCCGAGGCCTTTTCGACGGCCAGGTCAAGCTCAAGCTGCGAGCACAGGCTCAGCGTCACCGGATCAACCGGCTTGATGTTCGCGATGTTCCAGTGGGCGCGGGTGCGGATCGACTGGATGGTGGACTTGGTCGTACCCACAAGCTTGCCGATCTCGGCGTCTGTCAGTTCCGCGTGATTGCGCACGAGCCACGCAATCGCGTCAGGACGGTCCTGGCGCCGTGACACTGGCGTATAGCGCGGACGGCCCTTGCCGGCGCTCTGGGTAGGCATTTCAACGGCGGACTTGGCCATGACCAGTCGCTTGCGCGGATCCTTCTCGGCCGCGGCAATTTCCTCGCGCGTCAACTGCCCCATCATGACGGGGTCCAGCGGCACGATCTTTTCCGGATGCATGTCGTCGGCCATGGCTTTGATTTCGAGCGCATGCAGGCCGCAGAATTCGGCGATCTGGTCAAATGTCAGCGTTGTCTGGTTCAGCAGCCACATCGCTGTTGCCTTGGGCATCAAGGGCTTTGTCATGGGTCAATACCTTCTCGTTCAGCGCCAGCGTCTTTTCAACGCCAGGCCAGAAAATTCACCTTGGATATAAGGGAGTTTCGTTGGCAGCCTTATAATCGTTTCGTCTCCGCGAGGAAAGCTCAACTTGAGTGGTTTTCACGGGGTGAGCAGAATTTTCCCGATATGGCTTGATCCAGCCATTTTCGCGTGGGCTTCTGCCACTTTCTGCATTGGAAATATGCTGTCCACCACAGGCTTGACGCGGCCAGCCTCGATGAGCGGCCAGACATGTGTTTGCAACGACCGGGCGATCTCTGCCTTTTCTGCATGCGAGCGGGCGCGCAGCGTCGAACCGGTAATCGTCAGACGTTTCAGCATCACCGTCAAAAGGCTCAGCGTCGTCTCCGCACCCTGCTGGAATGCGATGTTGACGAGCCTTCCCTCAAGTTTCAGCAGGCCAATGTTCTTCCTGATGTAGTCCCCGCCAACCATGTCAAGGATCACGTCGACACCGGCGCCCCCGGTCTCGTCCCGAACGACTTCCGCAAAATCGGCTTCCCGATAGTTGATCGCCTTCGCAGCACCGAACTTCACGCATGCCTCGCATTTGGCGGCCGATCCCGCGGTCGTGAAGACGCGGTGCCCAAGTGCGGCAAACAGCTGTATCGCAGCGGTGCCGATACCGCTCGATCCACCATGGACAAGCAGGGTCTCGCCGGCCTTGAGCCGTGCGCGATCAGCCACGTTGGTCCAGACCGTGAAATGCGCCTCGGGCAGCGCCGCGGCATCCACCAGCGAAACACCCCTGGGAACAGGAAGGACACTGCCCTCATGCGCGATACAGTACTCCGCGTAGCCGCCACCAGCGACCAGCGCGCAAACAGCATCTCCCGTCTTGAAGCGCGACACGCCAGCGCCCAGCGCCACGACGATTCCTGAAGCCTCAAGCCCGATTGTCTCAGGCGCACCAGCCGGCGGCGGATAAAGCCCCATGACCTGCATGAGGTCGCCACGGTTCAGCCCCGTGGCTGCAACCTTGATCAGGACCTCGTTCGGTCCCGGCGCCGGCACGTCGACCGCCTGCACGATCGGGATCGGTTTCCCGTCAATCTTGCCGGCAAGAACGGCCTTCATCTTTGCAGGAATGTTGGTCATCAAATCTGCCTCTTGAAGTTGGGCGCGCATCACGTTTCAATCATGCTATCCGCCGTCAGGGGAGGGAACAATGGCCTGGGACGATCTCGATCCGAAACCGAAGAAAGTGCCCCCTCTGGACCTTTCTTTACTGTCCATTGAAGACCTGAACAACCGCATTGCCGAGTTCGAGTCCGAAATCCAGCGCATGCGCGACGCCATCAGCGCCAAGGAAGCCCAGCGCAACTCCGCCGCCGCCCTGTTCAAGGGCCTGTAGCGCGCTTGTGACTGGAAAGAACAAGAAATCACGCGAAAACGCAAAAAAGAGAAAACCGCGAAAAGACAAATGATCTTGGCGCGCTTTGCGCGTCAGGATTTCATCGCTGCGTTTGGCGGGCGCGAAGCGTTTGCGACAGTCTCCCTTTGCGTCTTTGTACTTTTGGCGTTTTCGGGTGATCCCTTCCTGATTTCTAAAACACCATGGACATCCGAAGCCCTCGTTCATCTCGTTCTGATTTCTCAGGCAGGAACTTTGCTGAACCACGCAACACGTGCCGTGCCGTCAACACGAGCGCGCATGCATCAAGCAGGTCGTCGGCTTTTGCTCCGGTTCCTCTTAATTCCCTGAGCCAGCTACCAAGCTCACCGAATCCCTCGCGCTCAAGCAAATGCCTGCGCATCGTTAACCCGGCCTCTGTGTGCTTGCTCTGCAGCGCGCTACCACCATTGAGCCGTGCAAAAGCCAGTTCAGGGTGCGCTTCATGAACGGTGTCCTGGAGCTTTCGCGACATCACCGCATCGATTTCAATGATTTTCGGTCTGATGTTCCAGATCTGTTTGGAAATGCCGCCAAAGCCTTGCGATTTGCTCCACTGATTCGCTTTTTCCCAATGATTTTGCGGGTAACGGAGCGCACCGCGCGGCAACGTTTTGAAAACGCGCGACGCGCAGGGTGAGAGTATATTCCTCGCTTCAACTTCACATTGTCGTACGCCGCTGCTCGAAATGCCGATCGGCATATCTACAGCAATTACCTCAGCATTAGCGTCTATCGCGTTCCAATCTGAAGCAATTTTCCAACTCGCGCGGTTCAGGTTAAGACCTGATTCAACCACTAACCAACCGCTGCGGCAGCCATCTACACCAGCGACGCGTTGCATCCGGAATTCCTCGCCAACATTAACTCTCTTTTGCGTGACGGATTGTGCTTTTCGTGCCAAGCTTGGCGCAAAGAATGCAAGTGATCGTATCTTAAGCTTGCAGTGTGCCGGTTTGAAGCTGTCGATTCGTCTCGAGCTCCAGATCGGCCACATCTTGGGTTACGTCAGTGTTCGGTACCGGGAGAAAGCGATCGCATGAAGGGTTGGTTCAAAGGGGAATTCATGGCTTACAAGCCCGGTGGGATGGAACCTCAGAAGGCAAACGCATTGTCGTTTGCCGGTTCCGAATTGTTCAAGCGCACTTTCGAAGAAGGCATGGCGATGGTTGAAGAAACCGCGACCTACCTCGACGGAAAGGGCCGCGCGGAATCAAAATTGCTGCCCTCCAAGGCGGCGCTGACATATGCAGGCGAAAGCATGCGCCTGACGACGCGTTTGATGCAGGTGGCCTCGTGGCTCCTGGTGCAGCGCGCAGTGTCGGAAGGGGAAATGACCCCCGACGAAGCGGAAAGGGAAAAATACCGGTTGGGCGCCCGCGAAATCTGTCGCGGCTCCCGTGCAGCTGACAACATTGATGTTCTTCCGGCCAGGCTGATTGACCTTCTGGGTCGCAGCATGAACCTGTATGAGCGCGTCGAACGCCTGGACCAGTTGCTCTACGGCAAGGAAGAAGTCCCTGTCATCGGCGTGACCGCACAGCTCGACCGTCTCCACGCGGCATTTGGCGCCGCAGCCGAATAGGCATTTCCCAATTCAATAACACTTCAAAGCCGGGGCTCGTCGCTCCGGCTTTTTTGCATCTGTCGGCTCTCGGTGCCCGATTTGCAGCAGTCACTATTCAGCCACCGCGGCAGCGGGCACAGATTCCTACACTATCCATTGAGAGCGCCGAACATCGCCGAAAGCGCCGAAAACAAAAAGAGAACAAATTGACGCAGCTGGATCTTGTAGCCGTCTCTGCTTCAAGCTCATCATCTCGCTTCCTGACCGTTGAATGAGGCCACTCTCCGTCCTGGCGCTTTTGCGCCTTCGCTGGCTATTGCGTTGTCGGCCGTCGGGCTGTCACTCTGCATCCTCAATCGGAGAACACTGATGAAGACCGAACAAAAACCCTTGGGGTCAGGCCTTGGCATGCGAACCGAGGCAAGCGAGGCAACGGGCGGACGCAGGCTTGATGGCAGGCTCGCAATCGTCACGGGCGGGTATTCCGGACTGGGTCTCGAAACCACAAAGGCCTTGGCTGGCGCTGGTGCCATGGTAATCGTTCCGGCACGTACACCGGACAAGGCGCGCGCAGCACTCGCAGGTATCAGCAATGTCGAGCAGGCGGCGCTCGATCTCGCAGACCCAGCCTCAATTGATGCGTTTGCGCGTGACGTGGTCAAGAGCGGCCGCAAATTGGACGTCCTGATCAACAATGCCGCAATCATGGCCTCTCCCCTGACCAGGGATGCACGCGGCTACGAGGCGCAGTTTGCAACGAACCACCTTGGGCACTTTCAGCTGACGGCGCGCCTGTGGCCAGCGCTGAAACAGGGTGGCGGTGCACGCGTGGTAAGCCTGTCGTCGATCGGGCATCGCAGGTCGCCGGTCAATCTTGAAGACCCCAGCTTCGAACGCAGTGCCTATGACAAATGGGAAGCCTACGGCCGCGCCAAGTCAGCGAACTCGCTCTTTGCCATCGGCCTCGACAAATTCGGCGAGCCTCACAACGTGCGCGCCTTTGCTGTTCATCCCGGCGGTATCATGACCGATCTTCAGCGCTTCATGCCGGACGAGGAAAAGCGAGCCATGGGCTGGATCGACGCGCAGGGCCGCGTCAATGAAGGCTTCAAGACGCCGTCACAAGGCGCCGCCACCAGCGTCTGGTGCGCAACCAGTCATCAGCTCGAAGGCAAGGGCGGTGTCTATTGCGAGGATTGCGATATCGCAGTCGCGGTACCTGCGGACTCACAAACCTGGAGCGGCGTTCGCCCGTGGGCCATCGATCCGGTGGTCGCACAAAAGCTTTGGACACTAAGCGAAAAGATGACGAGTGTCAGCTTCGGCTGAGACGAAGGCCAGACAAGGCTTGCCGGCAGACTTCCACCTTCACGCGACTCGAGTCATGGTGTCCTGGCGTCGGGCAGGCACCTGCCTCAGGCGCTGCTTGCTGCAGGAACAGGGAGAGAAGTGAAATGAGAGTCCACGTTGTTTTTATCGGACTGGGATTGTTCTTTCTGGTCATCGGCATGCTGTTCGGCGTGTGGATGGGAGTGAACCATGACTTCCAGTTCGCCGCGGCACACGCGCATTGGAATCTTGTGGGATTTGTCACGTCGTCAATTTATGGGTTGACGCACAGGGCCTATCCGAGGCTTGCAGACTCGCGCCTGACCTGGTTCCAGTGTGGCCTGCATGTCGTCGGTGTGCTGATATTTGCACCCGGCATCGTACTGGCTGTTGCAACCGGCGAGCAAATGGCGGCAATCGTCGGCGCGAATGTGTTGATTGCGGCGGCGCTGATGTTCATGTTCATTTATTTCACCCACGACCACAGCACGACGGCTGATTGAGCGGAATGCTCTCGCTCAGGGTGAGTCTTCATTCGAATTCTGCAAGGGCACTTGCAGCCTGACCGACAAGCCGACACCTTCACCAGTCTGCCATGCCACCCAAGCCCGCGAGCGACGGCCCGTTGGCAGACTTCAGTCCCGGTGACTGGACGTCGACAGGGCCGAAGCCTTATGCATGCATTTCGTGATGGCATTGAGCCGGAGGGTGCATGGCGGGCGCAAATCGAAAAGTGCCGGGACTGAAAGTAAAGCGAGTCAGTCTCGACACGGGACGCGAGAATGTCGCCGTGATCTCGCGACACTCGCCCGTACTGCGCGCCGAAGTCTTTCGTGCCTTCAGCCGTGTCGAGTTGCGCCATGAAGGCCGGATGATCCTGGCAACATTGATCGTGGCCGACGACGACGCGCTGGTTCACCGCCACGAAATTGGCCTGGCAGAGCCCGCATTTCGTCGGTTTGGTGCCGCGGAAGGAAGTTCGGTCACCGTAACACCAGCGAAACCGCCCGAAAGTCTGGAATTTGTTCGCAACAAGATTGCAGGCAACGCCCTGACAGCATCACAGATCACGGCGATCATCCAGGATATAGCGCACTACCGCTATTCCGACATGGAGATCGCGGCCTTCCTCATCGGGTCGGCAAGCTTCCTCACCACTGACGAATTGCTGGCACTCACGGGCGCGATGGCGGACGTCGGAACGCGCCTTGACTGGAATGGAAAGGTCATCGTCGACAAGCATTGCATCGGTGGCATTCCGGGGAACCGGACATCAATGATCGTCGTCCCCATCGTGGCGGCACATGGATTGACGATTCCGAAGACGTCGTCGCGGGCCATCACGTCTCCGGCTGGCACCGCCGACACGATGGGCGTGCTTGCCCGCGTCGAACTCAGCGTGGAAGAAATGAAATCGGTAGTCGCAAAATGCGGTGGTTGCCTCGTGTGGGGAGGCAGGGTGAACCTGTCGCCTGCTGACGACATATTGATTTCCGTCGAGCGACCGCTCAGCATCGACACCCGCGAGCAGATGGTTGCTTCCATCATTTCGAAGAAGCTGGCGGCCGGGTCGACCCACCTGCTGCTGGATATTCCCGTGGGAGAAGGCGCAAAGGTTGCAAGCACTGTCGAGGCCATGCGTCTGAGAAAGCTGTTTGAATTCGTCGGTGATCAGTTCGGGATCAATGTCGAAGTCGTGATGACCGATGGAAACCAGCCCATTGGCAGGGGCATAGGCCCCGTCCTTGAAGCCCGCGATGTCATGGCCGTTCTGGCGAACGACCCCGCAGCACCACAGGACCTGAAGGAAAAATCCTTACTGCTGGCGTCATTACTTCTGGAGCAGGATCCAGCCCTGCGCGGTGGAAAGGGACTCAGTCGCGCGCGTGAATTGCTGGAAAGCGGCGCCGCTCTCGCCAGGATGGAGCAGATCATTGCGGCACAGGGGCCAGTATCGGTGAAAGCTGAACCCGGCGACCTGACGATTGATATTCCTGCAAGGACGAGTGGCGTCGTCACGCGGATCGATTGCCTGCGCGTCAGCCGTCTTGCGCGCATGGCAGGCGCCCCCATAGATACCGGCGCTGGCATCTACCTCCATAAAAAGCTGGGTGACAAAGTGGCAGCGCATGAACCGGTTTATCGGATCTACGCCTGCGAACAGTCAGGGTTCGACATGGCTGTTGAAGCGGCGAAGACTGATTCCGGTTACACGATCACTCCCGCATGATTCCGCTGAACGGGGTTTGCCGTCATCGAAATTGCTGTTAGCGCGGCGCCATGCGAATCGCGCCATCAAGGCGCAGACACTGGCCATTGAAATAGGTGTTGCGCGTAAGCTCGAGCACGAGGCTGCCGAACTCCTCTGGCTTGCCCAGGCGCTTCGGGAATGGCACCGACGCAGCGAGGCTGTCGAGCACCTTCTGCGGCGCACCCAGCATCAGCGGTGTTGCGAAGATGCCTGGCATGATCGAGTTCACGCGAATACCGAGATCCATGAGGTCACGCGCGAGCGGCAGCACGAGACCGTTCACGCCAGCCTTCGCTGAACCATAGATCACCTGTCCGATCTGCGCGTCCTGCGCCGCGACCGACGCCGTCAGCGTGATGGCCCCGCGCTCTCCATCCTCGAGTTCCTTCAGCGTCGCCATGCCTTCGGCGGCGATGGAGGCCATGCGATAGCTCGCGACCAGGATGCCGTTTACGCCATAGGCATAGTCTTCCGTCGACGTGCGCTTGTAGCGACCCGCCTCCTTGTCGAAGGCCAGTGTCTTGCCGCGCTTCGAGGTCATCGCGCAGTGAACCAGCACACGCTCCTGGCCATGGGCGGCACGCGCCTTTGCAAAGCCCGCCAGAGCGCTGTCTTCGCTTGTGATATCGACCTTGCAGAACACGCCGCCGATCCCCTTGGCGACGGCTTCGCCCGCAGCCTCGTTGATATCGAAGATGGCGACCTTCGCGCCAGCCGCCGCCAGCGCCTGCGCGCTCGCCTTGCCAAGTCCCGATGCACCGCCGGTGACGATGGCAGCCGTGCTGTTGTCGATCTTCATGAAGTCCTCCCAAAGGCCCGTTGCATATTTCCGGATCGGAGTTCTGAGCCAATCCCGCGCGCCGCGCAACATCGAATGGGGCTGGTGTTCCGCCTTCCACTACGGCATCCGCGGCCGGTTAGTGTCAGGTTTCCCCCGCAACACCGGTGCATAGATCGCAAGCTTCAGCCCGGCATCGTCATTGGCCTGGAAAGTGGCGTACTCGTATGTCGCGGCCTTGCCCTTCGGATGATGGAGGACCTTTCGTCCGGCAACGGCGCCACGCACATCATGCATCCTCCACCAGCCGGAAAATTCCGGACATCCTGCCTTGAGGCGCTCAACCAGGTCGCGGAATGCGGGCTCATGAGCCCACAGGTCGTGCGTCAGGCGAAACTGCGCAACCATGCGCCGCGCTTCGTTGGGCCAGCCTGCACCGAAGCGGTCTCGTGCAGCGCGGGTGGTGAGCATCGACAGGATGATGTTCCGGTCGGGTTCGGCCATCCGGCCAAAGCCGAAGATGGAGTCGGCCTCGGCGTTCCACGCGAGCACGTCCCATCGCCGTCCGGTGATGTAGGCGGGAAGGGTCAGGCCCTGCACGATCCTTGCAATCGTGTCGGGCACGGTTTCCCGCACATAGGTTCCCAATGGATTGGTACCAGTTAGCGCCCGCAAGTGTGCATGCTCGGCCTTGCTGAGGCGCAGCGCGCGCGCGATGGCGTCGACGGTTCCAGCGGAGGGACGAACCGGTCGACCCTGTTCAAGCCGAACATACCAGTCGACCCCGATGCCGGCGAGTTCTGCAACTTCTTCTCGCCTGAGCCCGGGCGTGCGACGTCTGAAACCCTGCACAAGCCCAACGACCTTTGGCGCGAGGCGCTCCCGTCGTGACCGGAGGAAATCAGCCAGTTCTCTGTTCATCGTATGCGCCATCGGAACCTTCAGCAGGGGACAATTGATCCCAGGATAATACCAGGTCTGATTAGTCACTCTAGCGCCAGCTAGCATGGGCGTCCACCGCAAGAGGAAAACCATGCGCGCCGCTGTTCTGAAAGCCTTTGACACGCCTTTGGTTGTCGAGCAACGACCAGATCTCGAGATGAGACCAGGCACGGGCGAAGTCATCGTCGATGTCGTGGCAACCCGCATACTCAACTACATGGCCGAGGTACTGAGTGGCGGACGCGGCTACCTAATCGAAACACCCATCGTTCCGGGTGCCGGAGCTGTGGGTCGGGTGCGCGCAGTCGGCTCAGACGCAACCAGGCTGGCTCCCGGAGATTGGGTCATCTGCGACGCGACGGTTCGCTCACGCGATGATGCGATCAATCCGGACATCACATTGCAGGGACTGAGCGCAAGAGGCGAAGGCGGCCTGAAGCTGCAGCGGTACTTTCATGACGGCTCATGGGCAGAGCAGATGAAACTCCCGACGGAGAATGCAATTGCCATTGGGGACATTGATCCCGCCCAGGCCGGTGCGTGGTGCGCCATCGGATCGTACTTGGTTCCCTATGGCGGATTTCTGGCCGCCCGGCTAGAGCCCGGCGAGACAGTGCTTGTCAGTGGGGCCACGGGGAACTTCGGCAGTTCGGCGGTTGCAGTGGCACTTGCCATGGGTGCCGGTCGCGTTATCGCGACCGGTCGAAACAGAGTGCGGCTCGATCAGCTGCGTGCGCGCTTTGGCAACCGCGTGGCTGTTGTCGCGACAACCGGTGAGGAAGTGCAAGACCGGGAAAACATGAAGCGCGCCGCGACCGAACCAATTGACTGCGTATTCGACATTCTGCCGCCGATGGCATCAAGCCTCCAGGCGCGTGCAGCTATCATGGCTGTCCGTCCCTATGGCAGGGTCGTACTCATGGGTGGCGTAAACATGCAGGGAGGTCCGGAACTTGAATTGTCCTACGCCTGGATCATGCGAAACTGCATCACCATTCACGGTGTCTGGATGTACCCGCCATCGGCGCCGGCGGCCGTCGTGAAGATGATACGGGCGGGCATGCTGCCCTTGGGAGGATACGAGGTCGCGCGTTTCGGGCTCGACCGCATAAATGAGGCAATTGCACACGCAGCCGAACATGCTGGCCCTCTGCAGCGCACGGAGCTCTGGCCGGGCCTACAGCAATAAACGCAAACAGCACGGCCTGCGCAGTGGGCTTACTGGCAGGACGAACAGCGGATCGTAAAAAGTGCAGTCGACGACTACTTCTTCGTGGCGGCGCCGATGCCTTCGAACTTCTTGTTGAACTTCGAAACACGACCGGCGCGGTCGAGCAGTTGCTGTCCGCCGCCGGTCCAGGCCGGGTGCGTTGTCGGGTCGATGTCGAGCGTCATGACATCGCCTTCGGCCCCCCAGGTCGAGCGCGTCAGATACTTCGATCCGTCGTTCAGCAGAACGGTGATGAAGTGGTAATTGGGGTGGCCTTCTTTTTTCATTGTCTTGCCTTCGAAATCCGGACGCATTCTTGAGAGGCCGGGCATATAGCTAAATCCCCTCTGCGGCGCAAGACCGCGGATTTTGGGGCGCACCTTTTATGCGGACGTTACTGGTGCCATATAGGGGCCTAAACCATCCGAGATCCCTGACTTGAGCGAAAATCGAGGCGCCGAATTCGAGGCGAGCATCCAGCGCGAGGCGCAAGGTCGCAGCCGCAGCACCAATATGAAGGTTCTGCGCCAGTTACTGCCCTTTATGGCCCCGTACAAGGGCATGATCGCGCTGGCGACGCTGTTCCTGCTGGTGTCGGCATCGGCCACGCTGGCAATTCCCGCCGCTGTGCGTGAAATGATTGACCACGGTTTCAGCAAGGAAAATGCCGGACTGATCGACCGCTACTTTCTGCTGGTCCTGGCTGTGGCGCTGGTACTCGGTTTTGCGACGGCAGCGCGATTTTACTGTGTGACCTGGCTGGGTGAGCGCGTGGTCGCCGACCTGCGCCGGGCGCTCTACAGCAATATTCTGGCGCAGAGTGCGGCGTTCTTCGAAGTGACCCGCACCGGAGAAGTCCTGTCGCGCATCACGACTGATACGACGCTGATACAGACTGCGGTGGGTTCTTCTGCCTCGATCGCCCTGCGTAACCTGCTGATGATGATTGGCGGTGTGATCATGCTGCTGATTACCAGCATGAAGCTGACAAGCATCGTCCTGGGCACGCTGGTGTTCGTCGTGCTGCCGCTCGTCCTGATGGGCCGGATGGTGCGCAAGCTGTCGCGCCAGAGCCAGGATCGGGTGGCTGACACAAGCGCCTACGCATCGGAAACAATCAACGCCATCCAGACCGTGCAGTCATTCACCCACGAGCAGGTCGATCGCGACCGTTTCGCGAGCGCAGTTGAGGACACTTTCGCGACCGCTTTGAAGCGTGTGCGCGCCCGCTCGCTTATGACCGCACTCGTGATTGTGCTCGTCTTCGGGAGCATCGTGGGTGTGCTCTGGATCGGAGCACAGGCCGTGATAGCCAAGGAAATGACAAGCGGTGAACTCAGCGCATTCATTCTCTACGCAGTGATGGTGGCCTCGGGCCTCGGCGCTCTCACGGAAGTGTGGGGCGAGGTGCAACAGGCAGCAGGTGCCATTGAGCGCATCTTCGAACTTCTGGCAACCCAGCCACAGATCAAGGCGCCCGCAGCACCTGTGGCGCTCCCTGCCGCACGCGGCGAGGTGCAGTTCGACAATGTTACCTTTGAATATCCGATGCGCCCCGGTGTCTCGGCGCTTAAGCAATTCTCACTCAAGGTCAGGCCGGGCGAAACGGTGGCGCTCGTAGGCCCCTCGGGTGCAGGCAAGACAACGGTATTCCAGTTGCTTCAGAGATTCTTTGATGTTCAGGGTGGCAGCGTCCTCATTGACGGCGTCGATTTGAGAAAGGCCGACCCTCAGGACATCCGTTCCCGGTTGGCGCTGGTACCCCAGGAAACGGTGATCTTTGGCGACACGGCGCTCGAGAATATTCGCTATGGCAGGCCATCTGCCACCGAGGCAGAAATAATCGCTGCTGCAAAGGCGGCCCAGGCGCACGAGTTCATCTCGAAGCTGCCTCAGGGCTACAACACCTATCTGGGTGAACGCGGTATCACCCTGTCAGGCGGCCAACGCCAGCGTCTCGCGATCGCACGTGCAATCCTGCGCGACGCGCCGATCTTGTTGCTTGACGAAGCGACAAGCGCGCTGGACGCTGAAAGCGAGCGCCTGGTGCAGATCGCACTGGAATCCCTGATGAAGCAGAAGACGACGATCGTCATCGCGCACAGGCTGGCAACGGTCCAGCGCGCCGACCGCATCGTCGTGATGGATCAGGGTGGCATTGTGGCCGAAGGCAAGCACAGCGAACTCGTCAACGGTGGCGGCCTGTACGCTCGCCTTGCACGACTTCAGTTTGCAGGACTGGCAGCAGAGTAAGCGTTTTTCTCTTCAGGCCTGATGAAGGCGCGAAGAAAAATAAACACTGGGGATTGCGCCAATGTCGGATGAAGGCCCGGACTTCTACGACAACGCGGCAGTGTTTGAAGCGTACATGAATCATCGGCAGGCGATCGGCAATCCGAATGACACGATTGAGCGGCCCGTCATTGACGGGTTGCTCGGAGACGTCAAGGGACAATCATTTCTGGATCTGGGATGTGGTGACGCCCGCTTCGGTCTGGATTTGTTGCGCAACGGCGCCGAGCGATATTTGGGCGTTGACGGCTCCAATCTGATGTTTGCGGCAGCGAGCGCAAATCTGAATGATTCCCGCGCGCGGATTATAAACGCAGACATTCGATTATGGGATTTTCCGGTCAGCGCGTTCGACCGGGTGATTTCGCGGCTTGCGCTGCACTACATCGACGACGTGGTGTCCATCCTGTCGAAGGTCCATCTGGCATTGAAGCCAGGTGGCCGGTTCATTTTCTCGATCGAGCATCCCGTGATCACATCCTGTGACAAGATCTGGCGTGGCGAAGGGTTGCGACAGGATTGGGTGGTTGACGACTATTTCAATACTGGCAAGCGGGTCACAAAGTGGCTCGGATCAGAAGTCGTCAAATATCATCGTACGATAGAAGACTATTTCGGTGCGCTTCAGTCCTCGGGGTTTGTAGTGCAGGCTTTGCGTGAAGCCCGTCCGGAGCGAAGTCATTTTACCGATGACAGCACGTTCGAACGTCGCAAGAGAATTCCGCTCTTCCTGATCTTGGCAGCGCAAAAACCCGCGTGAATGGATCGAACGGCGTTCATGTCCCGGCCGCAAGCACGTCGACCCGGTCAATCACGCCATCATTCGCACCGCCGAACGGCAACACATCCATGCGGTCAAACGGGACACCCTTGGAGACCAGATAGTCTCGCACGGCGCGGGCGCGCTCGAGTGATAGCCGCCGCGACTGACTCGACATGTCCCCCACATTGCCGCTGAAGGCGGCAAGCCGGACTCGTTGCCTGGAGTCTGAAAGCTGAGCGGCAAGCGCATCCAGGGTCGGCATGGCCGTCTCGGGCAGGTGGCTGTCACCACGTGTGAAGCGCACGCGGCTGAGTATCGATAGTCCAGCAACCGGATCCCGCGTCTTCGTCCCGGCATAGGGATCAGCCGCAACGCCGGACATCTCAACCGGGAAGTTCTCGACGATCGTCGCGGGCATTTCCGGTTTGTCCGAGGCCTTCCCCGTGATAACGGGAAGCTTGCTCTCGGGTTTGGCAACAGCCACGATGGTCGGCGCTGGCGATGTGGCCACCGGTATTGCGGCGGTATCCATCGCAGGCTTCTGTCTCGGAACAGGAATGAGCCTGGTGGCGGCCATTTCTGAGGCCGACGGCTTTGGTCGCGGCGTTGCTACTGTTTCGACCTTTGCAGGCGCCAGAGGTTCACTCAGCGCGTCCATGTTGACGGTGACGTCGCCGTCCGTCGTCACGGGCGCGTTCTGGGCCTGCGTCAGGCCGCACACCACAAACTCAAGCACCAGCACTGAAACGAAGCGACGACGCATGGACACCAGACTAGCCGATCAGGGGGCCAACTTCACGTGGCGCTGTGTGCGCCTTTCAGAAGTTTAAGCAATGGCCCATGCAACTGCCCATTTGAAGCCAAAATATGACCGTTGGTTAGCAGGTCCTGTCCGCTGTTCAGGTCACTAACCAATCCCCCGGCTTCACGGACAAGGACAATGCCCGCCGCGATGTCCCACGGCGACAGGGCGCGCTCCCAGAACGCGTCATAGCGGCCCGAGGCAACCCAGGCCAGGTCCAGGGCGGCCGAGCCGAAGCGCCTGACCCCGGATACTTCCCGCATGACCGCGTCGACTTCGTGAATGAATTCGTTTTGCCCGGGCCGTCCACGGTGGGGGATGCCGGTGGCTATGAGGCTGTCCGCCAGATCTCGGCGCGCCGAGACTCTCAGGCGCCGGTCATTGTGCCAAGATCCCTGGCCTTTTTCGGCAGAGTACATGTCGTCCGAAATCGGGTTGTAGACGACGCCGGCCACCATGTGACCCTCGCGTTCCAGGCCGATTGAAATCGCGAAGTGCGGGACACCGTGCATGAAGTTGATCGTACCGTCCAGCGGGTCGATGTACCAGCGATGCGACTTGTCCGGGCCTTCAACGACGCCGCCCTCTTCGAGCACGAAACAATAGTGCGGCCGCGCCCGGGTCAGTTCGTCTTTCAATATCCGCTCGGACTTGAGATCGGCTTTGGTGACGAAGTCGTTGAGACCCTTGCGCATGATCTGCAGGTTCTCGAGCTCGCCAAAGTCGCGCAGGATCGCGCGACCCGCCTTGCGGGCGACCCCCGTCATTATGTTCATGAGCGGCGTATTGATAGGCATCTGGTTTCGCTTACTCCGCGCGCTTCACGTATTCGATGAGGTCCGTCGACACGATTATCTTTGATCCGACATCGATGAACGGAGGCACCATGACCTTCAGTCCATTGTCCAGGATGGCCGGCTTGTAGGAAGGTGCTGCCGTCTGGCCCCTCACCGCGGGGTCGGTCTCGACGACTGATTGTGTGACCTGAACCGGCAGCTTCACGCTGATCGGCTTGCCTTCATAGCTCTCGACCTTGACTTCCATGCCGTCGGAGAGAAACGCCGCGCGCTCCCCGATGAAGTCCTTTGCGATTTCGATCTGGTCAAACGTCTCCTTGTCCATGAATGTCAGCGTATCGCCGGATTCATAGAGAAACGTATACGGCTTGAAGTCGAGTTCGATCGACTCGACGCTTTCCGCCGAGCGGAAGCGTTCATTGAGCTTGCGCCCGTCGAACAGGTTTTTGAGTTCAACCTGGTTGTAGGCGCCGCCCTTGCCGGGCTTCACGGCCTGTGACCGGACGGCGACCCAGAGCGAGCCATCGTGCTCGATCACCGCGCCGGGCTTGATTTCATTGCCTGCGATCTTCATGTCGTTTCTGCTTAAAATGAAAAGGGGCGGTTTCCCGCCCATCCAAAAAGGTGGCGGAACCTAACAGGGCATCACCGCCTGTTCAATTGACCCGACGCCGCTATTTCTTGGCCAAATCGAAGATATCGTTAAAGCGCCGCACGGCTTTCGCGGGTCCTTCAGCATGATTCCACACGCCGCTGGACACAGCAAGGAAGTCCGCACCCGCATCGACAAGCGCGCGCGCGTTGTCCGTCGTGATGCCCCCGATCGCGACACAGGGAGCATTCATCATCTCCTGCCACCATGTCAGGAGCCCGATGTCAGCCTGCGCCTTGGCCTCTTTCGTGGACGTCGGGAAGAAGGCGCCAAAGGCCACATAGTCGGCACCGGCTTCGGTTGCTTCTATCGCAAGATGCCGCGAGTTGTGGCAGGTCACGCCAACAATGGCATTGGGTCCAACGATGGAGCGCGCCTCGGCATAGGGCGTGTCTTCCTGCCCGACATGCACCCCGTCAGCCCCCAGCCGCCTGGCCAGGTCCGGCCTGTCATTGACGATGAAAGCAACGCCAGCCTTCTGCGCGATCGGCATCAGCTGCTCGCCTGCGCGCAGGACGTCGTCATCGCCGACGCCTTTCAGCCGAAGCTGCAGCGAAGCAACGTCTCCACCTTCAAGCGCCTCGGCGAGGACTTCGCCAAAGCGCCCGTCAATCAGCGGCGGCGTGATGAGGTAGAGACGGCAGCGAATTACGCAGCATCCTTCTCAAGCGCGGAGGCCCACTTGCCGAGCGATGCCAGCCCGTTCATGCGTGCCCGGTGCGCAAAGGCTTTCTGTGCAGCGGCTACGTTATCTTTCTTGCCGGCCCAGGCTTTCTGAGGGGCGGCCTGCAGCGCACGACCATACGAAAACGTGAGCTTCCATGGCAGCGGCCCAAGCTTGTTCATGGCATCAAGGTGTGCCGTCGCTTCCTCGTCAGACTGACCGCCTGAAAGGAATGCAATGCCAGGCACAGCCGGCGGCACGCAGTTCTTGAGCATCTTCACGGTCTTCTCGGCGACTTCCTGGACACTCGCCTTCTTCGCAGACTTCTTGCCGGCAATCGCCATGTTGGGCTTCAACACCATGCCTTCCAGGGCCACTTCCGCCTTGTAGAGCTCGCTGAAGGTTTCCTTCAGCGCCCATTCCGTCACATCGTAGCAGGTGTCGATGTCGTGCTCGCCGTCCATCAGCACTTCAGGCTCGACGATCGGAACGATGTTGGCCTGCTGGCACAGCGCTGCATATCGCGCGAGCGCATGCGCATTGGCATGAATGCAGTTATAGGTCGGGATCCCTGCACCGATATCGATCACCGCGCGCCATTTTGCAAAGCGCGCACCGCGCTCATAATATTTCGGCAGGCGCTTCGAGAGGCCATCGAGCCCCTTCGTGATCAGTTCCCTGGGAGAGTTGAACAGCGCTTCCGTTCCCTCATCGACCTTGATGCCCGGAAGGGCACCGGCGTTCGCGATGACTTTGACAAGCGGCGTGCCGTCGGCCGCATCCTGCCAGATCGTTTCGTCATAGAGGATGACACCCGACACGAACTCCTTCATCGCCGGTGTGCGGAACATCAGCTCGCGATAGTCGCGGCGGCTGGTCTCGGTCGACTCGACGTTGATCGCATCGAAGCGTTTCTTGATCGTTCCCGAGCTTTCGTCCGCAGCCAGAATTCCCTTGCCGGGCGCGACCATCTTCTGCGCAATCTTTTCCAACTCGGCGATAGACATGTCTCTCTCCTTGAACCTTCAAGCCTCAAGCGCCTTGACGCCCGGCAACTCTTTTCCTTCAAGCCATTCCAGGAACGCGCCACCCGCCGTCGAGCAATAGGTGAACCCGTCCTCGCAACCGGCCTGGGCAAGCGCTGCAAGCGTGTCGCCACCGCCTGCAACCGACACCATTGCACCGACCTTCGTCAGCATCGCCACATGGCGGGCGACTGAACTCGTGCCCATGTCGAAGGGCGGCGTCTCAAAGGCGCCAAGCGGTCCGTTCCATACGACGGTCTTTGCTGCCTCCAGTTGGGCGGCGATATCGGCAAGCGTGTCCGATCCAATGTCCAGAATCATGCCGTCATCGGGTGTCAGGTGCACGGGCAGCGTCTTCGCTGCAGCCATGGCCTTGAGCTCTTTGGCGACGACCCCGTCACTGGGAAGCACGATCTTGCAGCCCTTGGCTTTCGCCGCCGCCATGATCTGGCGCGCTTTGTCCAGAAGGGTAGGCTCGCACAGCGACTTTCCGATCGGCAGCCCTTGCGCCTTCAGGAAAGTGTTGGCCATGCCGCCACCGATGACGAGCACATCAACCTTGGTGATCAGGTGCGAAAGCACGTCCAGCTTCGATGAAATCTTCGCGCCACCCACAATGGCGACCACAGGATGTTGCGGCTTTTCCAGCACGCGCTCAAGCGCCTCGAGTTCGGCCTGCATGCCACGTCCCGCATAAGCCGGCAGTTTGTGTGCAAGCCCCTCGGTCGTCGCGTGCGCACGGTGGGCCGCCGAAAACGCATCATTCACATAGGCATCGCCCAGCTTTGCGATCGAAGCGACAAGCACAGGATCGTTCTGCTCTTCACCCGCGTGAAACCGTGTGTTCTCGAGCAGGAGCACATCACCGTCTTTCAGGTGGGCAACCGCAGTTTCCGCAACCGTGCCTACACAATCATCCGCAAAGCTGACATTCTTTCCCACCGCCTTGGCGAGCGCAGGCACGATCTGGCGAAGCGACATCGACTCGACGCGCTTGCCGTCCGGCCTGCCGAAATGTGACAGCACCACGACGCGCGCGCCCCTTGCAGCGAGATCGCGTATCGTGATGGCCGCATGGTCGATGCGCGTCGTGTCGGTAACCGCGCCATCCTTCATCGGCACGTTGAGGTCAGCGCGCACAAGCACGCGCTTTCCCTTGGCATCGAGTTGGTCGATGGTGCGGAACGTTGGCATCAGATCAGCTTGCCCATGGCAACGGCTGTGTCGCTCATGCGGTTCGCAAAGCCCCATTCATTGTCGTACCAGGACAGGACGCCGACAAACGTTCCATCCATGACCTTCGTCTGGTCGAGAGCGAACGAGGACGACGCCGGATTGTGGTTGAAGTCCATCGACACCAGCGGCGCGTCGACGATGTCGAGCACGCCCTTGAGTTCGTTGGCCGCGGCCTTTTTCATCGCGTCATTGATCTCGGCAACGGTGGTTGCACGCTTGGCAAGGAACTTCAGGTCGACGACCGACACGTTCGGCGTTGGCACGCGGACGGAAATACCGTCGAGCTTGCCCTTGAGTTCCGGCAGCACGAGGCCAACGGCCTTCGCCGCACCAGTCGACGTCGGGATCATCGACAGCGCCGCAGCGCGGGCGCGATAGAGGTCCTTGTGCATCTGGTCGAGCGATGGCTGGTCGTTCGTGTAGGAATGGATTGTCGTCATCATGCCGCGTTCGATGCCGACGGTGTCGTTCAGGACCTTCGCAACGGGAACGAGGCAGTTCGTCGTGCACGAAGCGTTGGAAACGACGATATGCTCCTTCGTGAGCTTCGCGTGATTGACACCATAGACCACCGTGAGGTCCGCGCCGTCGGCCGGAGCCGAAACCAGCACGCGCTTCGCGCCAGCCGTAAGGTGCGCCGAAGCTTTTTCCTTCGACGTGAAGATGCCAGTGCATTCCATGGCGATATCGACGCCAAGTTCCTTGTGAGGCAGGTGCGCCGGATCCTTGATCGCGGTGACCTTGATCTTGTGGCCGCCGATGATCATGAGATCGCCGTCGACCTTCACGTTGACTGGAAAGCGTCCATGCACCGAGTCATAGCGCAGGAGGTGCGCGTTCGTCTCGACAGGGCCCAGGTCGTTCACTGCGACGATGTCGATGTCCTTGCGGCCTGTCTCGACGATGGCGCGCAGCACAAGGCGGCCGATGCGCCCGAAGCCGTTGATGGCAACTCTGATGGTCATGTCTCTCTCCTCGTTTCCCGATTACAGGCGCTGCCGTGCAGCGCGGACGATGTGTTCCACAGTGATGTTGAAGTTCTTGTACAGCACTTCATAAGGTGCACTGGCCCCGAAACTGTTCATACCAACAAATGCGCCGTCGCGTCCAATCCAGCGGTCCCAGCACTGGCGCGAACCCGCCTCAACCGCGATCCGCACGGTTTTCGGATCTATCGTGCGGTCCTGATAGGACGAAGGCTCAGCTGCAAATATATCCATGCACGGCATGGACACGACGCTGGCGCCGATGCCTTGTGCCTCAAGCTGCTTTTGCGCCTCAACCGCGAGCATGACTTCCGAACCCGTGGCGATGATCGTGACGTGATGTTTGGCAGTCGCCGGCGAAAGCACATAGGCACCCTTGGCCGAGCGGTTCTCGTCCGTATGTTTCAGGCGCAGCTGCGGCAGGTTCTGGCGCGACAGCGCGATCACGCTCGGCGTCTTGTTCGTGCGCAGCGCAATCTCCCAGCACTCGGCAGTTTCAACCACGTCTGCAGGACGGAACACGTTCAGGTTTGGAATGGCACGCAGGGATGACAGGTGTTCCACCGGCTGGTGCGTCGGCCCGTCTTCGCCAAGCCCGATCGAGTCATGTGTCATGACATGGATGACGCGTTGCTCCATCAGCGCCGCAAGGCGGATCGACGGCCGGCAATAGTCGGCAAACACAAGGAATGTGCCCGAATAGGGAACGACGCCACCATGCAGCGCCATGCCGTTCATGGCCGCAGCCATGCCGTGCTCACGCACGCCATAGTGGATGAAACGGCCTTTGAAGTCACCGGCCTCGATGGCTTCCATGCCCTTCGTGCGGGTGTTGTTCGAGCCCGTCAGGTCTGCCGACCCGCCGATGGCTTCCGGCACATGGGCGTTGATCACTTCAAGCACCATTTCTGAAGCCTTGCGCGAGGCGACGGTTACCGGTTTGTCGACAAGCGCCTTGCGGTACGCGGACAAGGCAGGCCACAGGGAAGGGCTGATGGTTCCTTCCATCGCCTTTTCAAACAACGCCTTGGCATCCTTTTCGGTTGCGACAAAACGCTTGAACCATGACTCATATTCGCCGTGGCCGCGTTCTCCGGCTGCAAGCCAGGCCGCGCGGATAGTGTCAGGAACCTCGAAAGTTCCATGCGTCCAGCCCAGGGCGGCCTTGGCTGCGGCAGCTTCCTCGGTGCCCAGCGGCGAGCCATGCGAACTCGACGTGCCCTGTTTTTTCGGCGAGCCATAGCCGATGATCGTGCGGCACGCGATCAGCGAAGGCCGCTCGGACGCCATGGCAGATTCAATGGCAGCTGCAATCGCTTCCTGGTCGTGGCCGTCCACGCGCGAGGCCGACCATCCGGCAGCCTCGAAACGCGCGAGCTGGTCTCCCGACTCCGAAAGCGCCAGCGGGCCGTCGATCGAAATGCCGTTGTCATCAAACAGCACGATCAGCTTTGAAAGCCGCAAATGTCCCGCAAGGCTGATGGCCTCGTGGCTGATGCCTTCCATCAGGTCGCCATCCGACGCCACGACGAATGTGTGGTGATTGACCAGGTCGTTGCCAAACCGCGCGGCTGTGATGCGTTCAGCCAGCGCCATGCCGACAGCCGTCGCAATGCCCTGACCCAGCGGCCCCGTCGTCGTCTCGACGCCCGCACCATGTCCATACTCGGGATGACCGGCACAGGGACTGCCAAGCTGACGGAAGCGTTTGATGTCCTCGAGCGAGAAATCCTTGTAACCCGTCAGGTGCAGCAGCGAATAAAGCAGCATCGAACCATGTCCGGCCGACAGCACGAACCGGTCGCGGTCAGGCCACTTCGGATTGCGCGGATCGAATTTCAGGAAACGCGAGAACAATACGGTTGCGACATCAGCCATGCCCATGGGCATCCCCGGATGTCCGGACTTGGCAGCTTCAACGGCATCAATGGTAAGCGCGCGAATGGCATTTGCCATGTCGCGGGATGTAACGTCAGGCTTGGTGGGGCTGGCCATGAGTGTCCGGTTTTTGGGCCGTCACCGCATGAGATCGCCTCATCCGCACCGGGGACGAGGTCTAGGACCTAAATGGGCGTCAGGCCTGGGAAAAAGCGCGACGGACTAATGCCCGACCGATCAAGCCGTCGTCAACCCCGTAAACCCGCACAAATCTGCGGCATTTGGGGAGTTTCAGTTGTAATGAACTGAAACCTTCGGAGAGCTTACAAAAATTCGACCCTGAGCGTTCGGTTCACAGCCTTCGCAAGCTTGAGAAGCGTGGCGCCTGAAGGCACGGATCTTCCACTTTCCAGCCGCGCGATGGCGCTTTGCGTCGTTCCCATGCGCCGGGCAAGTTCACACTGCGTCAGCTTGGCTTTCATCCGTGCGTCGATGAGTGATGCCGCCAGCGCATACTCGCCCGCGAGTGCATGATAAGCCGCTTTGACCCTGGAATTTTGGAATGCCTTGGCCTTTAGTTGCTTCAATGCGGTCATGCTCAAATCTCCTTTGCTCTGACGAGCGCGATATCGATCTCGGATTGCGGCGTCTTTTGGGTCTTCTTGATGAAGACCCGCAGTACGACGGCGCGCTGGGGGCTCGCGGCTGCGTAAAGCGCTCTTGCAATTCCGCTCTGGCCGCTCATGCGCATTTCCCAGATCTTGCCCGCCAGATGTTTGACGTGCGGCTCACGTACGCCCGGTAATCCCTTGACTTCGATGAGTTCGGCTATGCGGAAAAACCGTGCTTGCATGTCCTCGGGCAGCGCCAAAAGTTCCGCATCCACCTGTTCATTCAGCGTCTCAACAGTCCAGCGCATTTTTGATATATAGCAAAAATGATATTATTTGGCAACAGGAATATCGTGTGAACCGTTATCCGATCGAAAACTGCGATTGAGTAGATTCGCGATACCGACCGCTAAAAGCATTTCAAGAATGATCAGTACCGCGAGCGCTGCATATCCTGGCAATCCTTCACCAAACGGCGGATACATGCAATCGAAAGGCGTTGTGTTTGCAGCGGGAACGGCTGTCCCCACAATCCTGCCCTAATCCTGGCTAAACTCAAGGCATGATGTTTCGATCTGTATTGCTTGTTTTTCTTGCATTTGCGTTGTCGTGGTTCACACCCACCCACGCCGAACCCATGCCAGCGCGCTACGCGACGCCGCTAGGGAAAATCTTCGCAGCTTCCAAAGCCCCCGGTATGGTCGCGACCATCGTCGATGGAGATCAAGTCTTCACACAGGGCTTCGGGCGGACGAACGCCACCAACAGCACCACACCCGACGAGCACACGTTGGTCCGCCTGAACTCGCTCTCCAAACTGATGGCGGGCGAGATTCTGGCCAGCCTGTCGCACCAGGGCGCGATCTCTCTCGGCGATACGTTGCAGCGCCATGCGCCCGCAGGACGTCGCGTGCCCACCGTCCCGGGTGCGTCCGCGATCGCCATTCGGGACCTCATGATTCACACGAGCGGCCTACCACGCGATCTTCCAAAGGCGTTGTGGCGCCAGCGCGGAGCGCCAGGGGACAGTCGCTGGTCATGGCTCGCGGCGAACCGGCCTGTGCGCGCGCCCGGTCTCATCGCCGAATACTCCAACGTCGCCTGGCTGCTTCTGGGCGACGCCATGGAGCAGGCGGCACGCGAACCCTATCCCGAGTTGCTCCAGAGATTCGTCACCAACCCCGTGCAGCTGGGCGAGACAACGCTCGCACCGAACAACCGGCAATGCGCGCGACTGTTGGCGGCATCAGATGCGTCGTGCGATGCGTCGGCCACAACGGCGGCATCCTGGGGTGTCTATTCGACATCAGTCGACATGGCGCGCTGGATGCAGGCGCTGATGAACGCAATGCCAGGCACAGCATTCCACACGAGCCTTCAGCCCATTGTCACGCGAGAAAGCCTGCGCGGCCTGCGCGCGCTCGACTTTGCCGGTCACACGCAAGCGATCGGGTGGGGCTGGCTGCACATGACGCTTGGCGGGGAACCTGTGATCCAGAAGACCGGCGGCGGCGTGCGCACGATGAACTACATCATCATGTCCCCAAAAAATAAAAGGGCTCTGTTCATCACGGTTTCACGCATGGACATCGAGATGCTCCGACGCCTTGCGAAGTCTGCAAACCTGCTCATGGAATCTTTACTGAGCGAAGCGTCGTGAAATCGTCAAAGTGGTTGTGATGTGGGCCCGCGCGAGTGCTGGTTGCAGCGTTTCAATGGCATCCATGCATCACTTGGCGACCCTTCTTCATGGGAAAGCTTAAATTAAGACATCACGCTAAGCCCAAATTCGCGTATAGAGATTCGCCATGAAGAAACTTGATTCGGCCATCAAACGATTCACTTCCGCCCTTGATCGCCTCGAAACCGCGGCACAAAAGGACGATGGTGCAGGCACGACCAGCGCATCGCAGTCCTTTGAGCAGGAAATCTCGGTGGAACTCAGCGCCCTCAAGCAAGACCGCGCTCGCCTTGCCGACGAACTCACCCGCCTGAATGTCGAAAAGGTTGCTCTCGAAGGGTTCACCGACGAAGTGGCTGGCCGGCTTGAAGGCGCCATTCGCGAAATCCGCGCAGTTCTCGCGCACTAACGGAGCGCATTCATGGCTCAAGTCACCGTCTCTGTGAATAACCAGACCTACACGCTGGCCTGCGATGACGGTGAGGAAGGCCATCTGACCGTCCTGGCCAAGCTGATCGACACCCGCATCGCCGACATCCGCAAGGACGTCAAGTCCGCCGGCGAACCGCTGCTTCTCCTCATGGCGGGACTCCTGCTTGCCGATGAGCTGGAACTCGCAAATGAGCGCATCCAGGAACTCGAAGAGTCACTTGCTGGCGTTAAGGGTGAGTTCCTTGAGCCCGACGCCGAACTGCCGCCGCGCCCGCGCAATGGCGTGGATGCCGATAAATTGACTGGATTGCTCGAAAAAGCCGCTCGCCGCATGGAAGACATTGCAGCAAGGCTTCGGTGAGCTTACCTTGGGTACGGGCGGGTACTGCCTCGCGCGTTAGAATCAAGAACCCAGGGGCCGTAATCAGACCTCTAAGGGAGCTGTCTCTGGCCGGGACCGTGGTCCCGATCAAATGGCGCCCACCTGCTTAAGCAGGCCCAATGAGGATTCGAGCATTCGACGGCTTTGGCGGTCCCGCCCACTTGTGGTCGGCTTTAGGCCGACTACCCAGTTAACACCGTCATGGTCCGCGAAGGCGGACCACCTCCCCGAGGCCACGCACTTCCCTTGCCCGACAACGCCACCCTGAAAAAAACTCTCCGCATTCAAGCCCTCGCCCAACGTGACCGCGCCGCCGAAGCTGCCGGTCCCAAAGCCGCTCTGCTCATCGCACGCCGGGTGCTGGGCGACTTCGTATTCATGAAAGGCGCAATCATCGCGGGCTACGCAGCAATTGGCGGCGAGGCCGATCCGTTTCCGCTGATGGCCGCGCTCGCAAGCAACGGACATCCGTTGTGCCTTCCGCGCGCGCACAACAAGGTGCTGAGCTTTCATGCCTGGAAGCCGGGCGATCCAATGGTCGTCGGCCGCATGAACATTCCAGAACCAGACGCGAAGGCAAAGGAGCGCAGGCCAGACCTGATCCTTGTGCCCGTGCTGGCCTTCGACAGGCATGGTTACCGCCTGGGCTACGGTGGCGGCTACTATGATCGCTATCTGGAAGAGCACAGGGCCAAACGCAGCGTGCGTGCCGTCGGAATTGCTTATGCCGGCCAGCAGGTTGAAGAAATTCCCTTTGAAAGTTTTGACCAGAAGCTCGACGCCGTGGTCACTGAGGCGCAGGTCATCCGCTTTGAAAGGGAATAAAAGCTGCTAGGTTGAGCCTTCGGTTTTGAAAGTTTGCGCATGAGAATTCTGTTTTTGGGCGACATTGTTGGTAGGGCGGGGCGCATTGCTGTCGTTGAGGCGGTGCCACAGCTGCGCAGGAAGCTGTCGCTCGACTTCGTCATTGTGAATGGCGAGAACGCAGCCGGCGGCTTTGGCATCAACGAGGAAATCTGTGACGCCTTGTTTGCAGTAGGTGTTGACTGCGTCTCGACCGGCAACCACGCCTTCGACCAGCGCGACAAGGTCGATGTCTACGATACGGAACGCCGCCTGTTGCGTCCCCTGAACTATCCGAAGGGCGCGCCGGGCAGGGGGACGGGCCTGTACGAAACGCAAGGCGGCAAGAGCGTGCTCGTCATCAATGCGATGGGCCGCGTGTTCATGGATGCGCTTGACGATCCCTTTGCCGCCGTCGACCACGAACTTGAGTCGTGCAGGCTGGGCGAGGGCGCGGACGCAATCGTCGTCGACATGCATGCCGAAGCAACGTCGGAAAAAATGGCGATGGGTCACTATTGCGATGGCCGCGCAAGCTTTGTCGTCGGTACCCACAGCCATGTGCCGACAGCTGACGCGCAGATCCTGCCCGGCGGTACGGCATATCAGACGGACGCCGGTGCCTGTGCTGACTATGACAGCGTGATCGGCATGGAAAAACACGAACCGCTTCAGCGTTTCATTCGCAAGATATCGTCGGGCCGCTACAACCCCGCCCAGGGCCCCGCCACCGTCTGCGGCATTTTCGTCGAGACCAGCGACACTACCGGTCTCGCCGCCCGCATCGAACCCGTCCGCATCGGCGGCCGCCTGAAGCAGACGACACCCGCACTTTAAGCGTCTCTCCTCATCCGGCTCGGCGCGTTGCGCCGATCCACCTTGCATGTTCGGAAAGTCCGAATCGGTTGATGCTGAGCGGATATTCGGAAGGGGTGGCCACCCCTTCCGAAT
>JBEBHP010000010.1:0-172668 GCA_040080835.1 Micropepsaceae bacterium
GCTGTTGGAGGGATGGTGGCGGGGGATGGGGGGCGAGTCAACTTACTTGTTTGACCGTATTGGCTGATAACTGCGGAAAAGCGAAATCAAAAGGAAGGCGCCCGCTGCATTCGATTTGCTGGGTTAGACAATGCTTTGAACTGAGTACTCGGACCCCAGGCCTCAGATACGGACACGCTTCCAAAGAATACGCCAAATCTAATCAGCGAACGTCCTCGATGGTGCCCACTTGTTACCGGTGTTCATCGAAAAATCGAGTGCCCCGCCCTTAAACCGCATTCGGTCATAATGCGAATCCACGAAAGATCCACTTGCTCGCACGTCGCATCAACCATGGTGCATGCCGACCAAATCTGGCGCGCGCTAATCCACTTGCTCGCACGTCGCATCAACCATGGTGCATGCCGACCAAATCTGGCGCGCGCTAGTTGAATTCGCCATTTGGACGAACCCCATCAAAACTCTTCTCTCAAACGGTGAAATGAAGGGCAATTAAATCACTGTTGCTCAAATAGTTGGCAACTATTGGAAGGCGTTTGCCACTTCTGGCTTGTTCAATTGCCTGCCGTATTTCAATCATCGGCTCATTGGGGACGCATTCAATGAGATCAATGCTCGCAATTCACACCGTTGTTATCGACGACACAGCGCTCAAATCATGGTGGCACCGTTTTTGGCGACTTGGTGTTGGAGTGAGCAAGGTGATTGTACTCGGTGGCACGTTTCTTTCCGTGCTCTGGATGAGCGTTGAAGGCGCGTTGTATGCAGAACAGCTCAGCAAGTCTAGTGATCGGGGTCCGCAGATTGTTTTGTTACTGTCGGCAATGATGATCTTAATCGTCGGCATAGCTTACGGACGAGATTTGCAAGCAATTTTGCCTTCAGTGAGCAGTCCCAGAGCGCGGTCTCAGCCTGGCGGTTCATGGATCGCGCCTTCTGCATTTCAGGTCTGTGTGGTCGGCGTTTGCGTTTGCTTTTTGTATGCGGCACTAGCGGTGTTGGCGGAACTTCATCCACTTGGTGCCTTGCAAGAGCAACTGAAGGAATGGCGTGTCCTTTTGTTTGGATTAGCGCCCCCGATTTTTCTAATTGCTTTTGTTTGCTTTTACATTGACGAGACAACCAAAATTCATCTGCTCACTTTGCTCACACTTTCAATGGTGTTTTCGGCAGCTGCAATAACACTTTTGATCTCTTCCTCACCCGCACTTTCGTATTTGCTGATCGACAATGGAGCTCTCTTCCGCGCAATTTTAAAGGTGTTGCGATTGCCTGTGGCTGACGGAGCAATCCACTCACCTGGCGCTGCTGCCGAGCTGGCAAACGCTATCAACACTACATTGACAGCGCTCTCTGCAGGAACCGCTGCAGTAGCCTCAGGAGGTTTGATTGTCGACAAGTTGAACGAACTCATATCGGTGAGGGGGTATTCAGTTCCGCAAAAATTGGTTGCTGGAAGACTCCGTCAACCCGTATCCGGGGCGGCGCCAAAGGACGCCTCACTGGACCTGCTCTATCCCAAGCAAATTGATGTCTCAAGGGACAGCTTTCGTAGGCAATTGCCATTTGTAAATCAACAGGGAAGCAACAAGGCGCGCATTCGAATCCTTGTGCAAGATGAGCCCTTTGGATCTGCTCCTAACGATTTTAGGATCGATTGGCTGGAGAGTATTCTTAACTCGGCGAACTTGTCTCTCGATGACTCCCTTTTCTTTGTCTATCGAATGGAACGCAATGATAAGGCGAACTTGCTGTGTTACGGCACCGGGCAAGAGCTCCGAGTACTACTAACTCACACAGTCGCAGACCCGAATGACGAGAGTGAGCTGATCGGCGATGCCTTCCGGAGAGCTTTGAGCATTGGGGAGAAGCAAACAATAGCGCGAATTGTCAGCTTGGTGCGAGGAATGATGCTTAGCAAAAGCCCGCATTCACAAGCCCTGCTAACATCAGAGGCGACCAGCGCATCGAGCCCGTTGGGCGAGGTGTTGAGTCAAATGGCTGAGCACAAATTGCAACGCATTCTTCTAACGTCTGGCGTGGCTCCAGCCGAGCGGGCAATTGTTGGCACGCCTGAACTCACAAGGTTTTTGACGCATGGCTGAGGACTGCGGTGCGCAAGTGAACCTGACCTGCCAATTGGGAGAAACGGAGTCAAGACATTCGCCATTCAGGCGTAAAGTTAGCAGCTCAGGTTCAATGTAGTTGCCATCAATGGCGGCGAAGCGCTTTATTCGAACGACTGTTTGTGGAACGTGCGAACTGTGATCTTGCACGTGAGTTTTGGGGCTAGTGAGCGATGCGAATTGAAAATCAACTCGGGCAGAGTGTCGAACCGCAAAACCCCGTCGTGCTGGAAAAAACTCCTACAGCGATGTCTGCTGGCGCAGATCGTTCTCACACAGCCACGTCTAGGCCCTACCCGTATCAGAATGAACTCGAGGAAGTTGAACGGTTCATTGCGCAGTCCCAGTTCGGCGTGGTTGGCGAGGAAATTCGGCATTTTACACATCAGATCAAAAGCGATTCGCGAAGGTTCTTTCCCGATGAGCAATTTACTTATCAAATCGCTGACGACATGCAGAACTCTGCTATCTTTCGAGTTGTGGCCATGCGTTTCATTACGTTGCTGACATTCATTTGCTACACGATTGCCTGTCTCAATATTTTTCAAGCGCCTAATGGAACGACTTTTGCTTCCCCTGAATTGTTCAACTGGTTTGGGACTGCGAAGGATGCGCTGATAAAATTGAAGCTTTCGATTCCGTCCGATGCTTCAGCATCCCAATTCGGTGACGTATTTCTCGCCGCGATTTTTTACTTCATCGCACGCATAGTTGTTCGAACTGGAGTCCTGTTTCTGGTCGTCCAGCCTTACGTTTTGGTGGCGCGCGCCAACCTGAAGGCTGCACACACGAAGCTGGTCAACGAATGTCGAAATGTCGCGAGCACAATGAGCGTGATCGAAAATGCAGAGACATGGCCGGATTGGGCGGGAAAATCTTCCATGGTTGCGCTTTGGTACGCCATGCGGGCGGACTACGTCGACCGATATTCGACTACGTGCCTTTGGAAGATAAGGCGTTCATTTGAAGTGTGGGAATGGGGATTTCGAATCGCGAAGATTATTCTCGCTTGCGTAGCGATTTGGGTAGTGTGGCGGCCCCTTAATCAAGCTCCTGATACCGAACTGCAGGTAAGTTTCGTATCATATTTGTTGTTTGGATTTTTGGGTTGGGATTATTTGGGCCGCGCGCCAAACAATTTTTTAGGAATCTTGTTCAATCAGGGAGACACGGAAAGTGCGCGCACTCACTATTTCAGGGCCTTTTCTACTCACATCAAGAACTTGGCCACAATGGCATTGACGATGCGTCATTAGCATCGGAGAACGCTTGAAATCTCCTTCACATCCTCTCCGGCACCTCGATGCCGAGGAGGTCGAGGAGGCATTCCACCTCGTTCAGCGCCAGGCGGCAGATTGAGAGGCGGGAGGCGCGGAGCTTTTCGTTGTCTTCGCTCAGGATGTGGTGGGCTGAGTAGAAGCGGCTGAAGCCCTGGGCCAGTTCGAAGGCGAAGGCGCAGATGAGGTTTGGGGCGCGTTTGGCGATGGCTTGCTCGATGGCGGTGGGGAGGCGGTCGAGAGCCAGCAGGAGGTCGCGTTCGGGTTGGGAGAGGGTTGCCCCCTCCACCATCGCTTTGCGATGGTCCCCCTCCCCCACTGAATCGGGGGAGGAAAACGCGAGGATGGGGCCGGATGCGAGGCCTTGCTCTTCCGCTTTCTTCAGCAGGCTCTTGATGCGGACGGCGGCGTATTGGAGGTAGGGGCCGGTTTCGCCTTCGAACTTTGTGAAGCGCGCGAGGTCGAAGATGTAGTTGGTCAGGCGGTGGTTCGAGAGGTCTGCGAACTTGATCGCGGCGAGGCCCACCTGGCGAGCGATTTCCTCGCGCTCGGCTGGCGGATAATCCAGGGCCAGGTTGAATTCGTTCAGGCGGTTCGTTGCTTCCTGCTTGGCCTGTTCGATCAGGTCGAAAAGCTTCACAACGCCGCCAGCCCGCGTGCGGAAGGGCTTGCCGTCCGGGCCGTTCACCGTGCCGAATCCTACATGCTCCAGCTCGGCCTTGCCGTTCAGGCCCGCCTTGCGCGCGCCGCGGAAGACTTTCTCGAAGTGATCATGCTGGGGCTGGCCCACGACGTAGAGAACCAGGTCGGGGTTCGCGGTATGCACGCGGTCGATGATCGTCGCGAGGTCGGTTGTTTCATAAAGCGCTGCGCCGTCTGACTTCTGCACGATCAGTGGCGGCAATTCCTTCTTGTCACCGGATTCACCGATGTGGATGACGAGCGCGCCCTGGCTTTCCTCTGCCAGGCCGCGCTTCTGCAGGTCGGCGACCATCGGGGCGACGATCCTGTCAACGTCGCTTTCGCCCTTCCACCAGTCGAAGTGCACGCCTAGTGCGCCGAACTCTCGCCGCACACCTTCGAACGAGACCGCGCGGAACTGCTCCCAAAGTGCGCGGTAGCCCGGGCGACCTGCCTGCAGTTCGGCGGTGGCCTTGCGGGCCTCGTCCAGGCGCTCGGGGTCGGCCTTGCACGCGGCCGACGCGCGCGGATAGAGAAGTTCGAGATCGTCCATCGTGACTGGTGAAGTATTCGGGTACGGGCCCGTCACTTTTTCGTCGAAGTAAGCCAGGTTCGGCTGCTCGCGCCTGAGCTCGGTGATCAGCTGGCCCATCTGCAGGCCCCAGTCACCGAAGTGCACGTCACCGATAACCTTGTCACCCATGAAGCGGTAAAGGCGCTTGATTGCGTCGCCGATGATGAGCGAGCGCAGGTGGCCGACATGCATCGTCTTTGCGATGTTGGGTCCGCCGTAGTCGATGATCACGGTCCTGGGCGCCGCAGTCACGGGGACACCGCAACGTTCGTCGCCGCGCAGCCTGTCGACATGGGCCGACAGGGTCTCGTCAGAGAGGCTCAGGTTGATGAAGCCGGGACCTGCGATCTCGACCTTCGCGAAGCGCGGGTCGGCTTTCAGGCGGGCTGCAATTTTTTCTGCAATCGCACGCGGGTTGGCCCTGGCGGCCTTCGCTGCTGCGAGCGCGCCGTTGCACTGGAACTGTGCGAGGTCCGGGCGGTCGGATGACGTGACGAATCCGTGCGCGGGGTCGAGGCCTTCGGCCTTGAAGGCTTCGGCTGCAATTTCAGAGAGGATCTTGGTGAGTGTCGCCATTGTGGCGGGGGTTTAGCGTGGATGAGCGATGGAAGAAAGGGGTTGTGGGGTAGAGACGCTGGTCCTCATCCGTCACGCCGCACGGCTGTGCGGCGCGACACCTTCTCCACGAAAGTGGAGAGGGTGGATCGCAGGGTCAGCTGCGGGACGGGTGAGGAGCGGCGCTGCCTAGCGCTGCGCGGTGCGGTTATACGCCGCCTGCTCGGGGGTCAGCTGGAAGCCGATGGTAACCGAGTAGTCTTCCGCCTGCTTGCCGCTGGCGATCGGGATGTCGATGCGTGCCACGCTTTCCTTGACCAGAACCTTGTGCTCACCGTTCGAGAAGGGAAGCTTGAGCTCGAAGACTTTCTTGTCGATGACCTGGCCATTCGAAATCACGGCGACGAAATAGGGTACCGAACGCTCGGAGACCTGGCCGGTCGGCGAGATCGCGCTTTTCACCCAGAAGCTGAGGCTCGACTTTGCGGTTGAGCCTGCGACCTTGCAGTCCAGTTCCGGCATCCTGATTTCAGCCGCGAAATCCACCTGCCCGGACTGCATGACCGCGAGCCTTGTCGCGTCTGCCAGAATGCTGATGGAAGGACACGCGCCGACACGAGCCTGAGTCTTGGAGTTTGCGGTGGGAGCTGCGAGGGCCACCGCGAAGCTTGCCGCGAGGATTGCGTATTTAGACATGAGACGCCTTTGTCCTTCATACGAAGTTGGGGATGGGATTGGACGCGACCCTAAGAGGTGATCCTGATCACGTCTACCCGCATCCCTAACGAATCACGCCGCATGGTATTTCGGTGTCAGGACCCTTATATTTGTGGGTAAGTTGACCCTGCAACTCTTGGTACCAGAGAGCTTCCTTGACGGCACACGCGAAGACACCGCTGACCATCCTGCTTGCAGCACCGCGCGGATTTTGTGCCGGCGTAGACAGGGCGATCCAGATCGTTGAACGAGCGCTGGAGAAGTTTGGTGCGCCCGTCTATGTGCGTCACGAGATCGTGCATAATCGCTTTGTGGTTCAAGGACTTGAGCGCAAGGGCGCTGTCTTCGTGAAGGAACTCGACGCCGTGCCCGAAGGGGCGCCTGTCGTATTCTCCGCCCACGGCGTTCCGAAGTCCGTGCCCATGCATGCACGCGATCGGAGACTGGTGGCGCTGGATGCAACTTGCCCTTTAGTCTCAAAGGTTCACGTCGAGGCCGAGCGGCATTTCGCGGCCGGTCACGAAATTGTCCTCATCGGACATGGCGGCCATCCCGAGGTCATTGGCACCATGGGTCAGCTGCCGCCTGGCGCGGTGACCTTGATCGAGACGTTGGCCGACGCTGAGTCGTTCATCCCCCGTGATGTGTCAAAGATCGCCTATATCACGCAGACGACACTGTCGGTTGATGACACCATCGAAATCGTCGGGGCGCTGCGCAAGCGTTTTCCGCTTATCGCAGGCCCCCACAAGGAGGACATCTGCTATGCCACGACAAACCGCCAGGAGGCCGTGAAGTCCATAGCGCCGCGCTCGGACGTCGTGCTTGTCATCGGCGCGCCGAACTCTTCCAACTCGATGCGTCTCGTGGAGGTGGCCTCGCGTGCTGGCGTGAAGCGCGCTGCGCTGGTTCAGCGTGCGAGCGACATTGACTGGAGCATGATCGAAGGTGCGAAGATTGTCGGACTGACGGCTGGTGCGTCTGCGCCTGATGTCCTGATCACGGAGGTGATCGAGGCTTTTCGCGCGCGCTATGACGTGACAGTCGAGGAAGCCGAGACAGCGCGTGAAACCGTGCAGTTCAGACTGCCGCGCGCGGTGATGTGACTGGGGACGTGACGGGGTTTGTACTTTTCAGCGAAGCACATTATGACCTCGGCGCATGGCGGTTTACACTGAAGTCAGCGACACGGAACTGAACGCGTTTATGAGCGCGTTCGACCTCGGCTCAACACTGTCCTTCAAGGGCATTGCAGAGGGCGTGGAGAATTCGAATTTCTACCTGCGCACTGAACGCGGCTCCTATTTTCTGACACTCTATGAAAAGCGCGTGAAGGAAGAGGACCTGCCGTTTTTCCTGGGCTTGCTTGAGCACCTGTCTGTCAAAGGCATTCCCTGCCCGCTGCCCGTGCGGGCGCGGGATGGAAAGTTGTGGCGCATGCTGAACGGAAGGCCTGCGGCCATCGTCACCTACCTGACCGGGTTGTCGCCGCGCAAACCCGATGCGTCGCAATGCGGGGAGCTTGGTGCCGCGATGGCGCGGCTGCATCTCGCCGGCGCTGACTATCTTCTCAAGCGGCCCAACGCGCTTTCAGTTGCTGGCTGGAAGCCGCTTGTACGGGCCTGCGAGCCGAAGGCGAACTCGGTGCACATGGGGCTTGCGCAACTGATCGGAACGGAACTCAGGCTGATGGAGCAACGCTGGCCCAGCGGGCTTCCTGAAGGCCTTATCCATGCCGACCTGTTTCCCGACAACGTGTTCTTCATGGACGGGCGCGTCAGCGGCATGTTTGATTTCTACTTCGCGTGCAACGATGCGCTGGCCTATGACATTGCTGTTGCGCTGAATGCCTGGTGCTTTGAGACTGATGGCGCTTTCAACATCACCAAGGGCCGCGCGCTGCTGAGCTGTTATCGTGCCATCAGGCCGCTGACGGGCGCCGAGGTTGCGGCCCTGCCCACTCTGGCTCGCGGCGCGGCGCTCAGGTTTCTGCTGACAAGGCTTTTTGACTGGATCAACCGGGATCCGACGGCGCTGGTCAACGCCAAGGATCCTGTTGAATATGTCACCAAAATACGTTTCCACCAGGGTGCGACCGGTACCGCGTCCTATGGATGGCCGGCATGAATCACGTCGAGGTCTATACGGACGGTGCGTGTTCGGGCAATCCGGGGCCTGGTGGCTGGGGTGCCATCATGCTCTTCAACGGGACGCGCAGGGAACTGTCGGGCGGCGAGACCCTGACGACGAACAACCGCATGGAACTGATGGCGGCGATTGCGGCCCTGGAAGCGCTCAAGCGCCCCTGCGAGGTTCATCTGCATACGGACAGCATGTATCTCAAGGACGGCATCACCAAGTGGATCAAGGGCTGGAAGGTCAAGGGCTGGAAGACGGCTGACCGAAAGCCGGTGAAGAATATCGACCTGTGGCAGCGGCTTGATGCGGCCTGCGGCGAACACAAGATTTCGTGGCGCTGGGTGCGGGGACATGATGGCCACGAGATGAACGAGCAGGCCGACGCGCTCGCGCGCGCGGCCGTGCCAGGCGCATGAGGATCCGACTGGCGTACCTACATCTGGAGCGCCAATCCCGTTAGAGCCCCAAGTGCTGGTTGCGTCAATTTGTTCTCTTTTTGTTTTCGGCGCTTTCGGCTCTATTCGGCGCCTCAACTGGATAATGTAGGAATCTGTGCCCGGGGAAACGCTCTCCCGGATTTTGTTGCACCGGTTCCGTATTCCCGCTGTCAAAACCTTCAGGCCAGAAATCCGCAAGCCAGAAAGATGAAGCGGGGCCACGCTGCGGTGCACAAAGCACAAGCAATGCTGGCTGATTTCCCGGCACTTTCAATGTTCGAGAGTCTCTGCGCAGACACACATCAGGTTGGGAAACGATATGCGGACCATTGCACGCTACTGCCAGCGGTTGAATTTGGAGACGAAATGGGCTGAAACTATTGCTTCGGGTTTGGGGGCCCGAGGGGGATGGGGACTGCTGCGGCCGATCACTTCGGGACGCTCGCGACTGCGTTGTCAAACGCGGAGCGCCTGTGTGCGACCAACCCGAAGCTTGCGGTCGAACAAATCCTTGAAATCCTGAAAGTTTCGCCGGGGAATGCACGGGCACATGCCCTGCTTGCATCGGCCTACCGTGCCCTGGGGGACCGCCTCACCCTCACCGGCGAGACTGTCATGGCTGCACGGGCCTATGCAGAGTCAATCAAGGCGTCGACCAAGGACCCGCGCCTGATGCAGGCTGCGGCGGCATTGTGTGAAAACAACCTGCCGATCGCCGAGCGGTTGCTGCGCGCGCACCTGAAACTGTTACCGACCGATGTTGCGGCCATTCGCATGCTCGCTGAAACCGGCGCGAGGCTTGGACGGCACGGGGACGCCGAGAAGCTGCTTGAACGGGCAATAGAACTTGCCCCTGACTTTGAAGCGGCACGTCACAACCATGCCATCGTGCTCTACCGCCAGCAAAAGATGGCCGAGGCACTGCGCGAGATCGACTGGCTGCTGGTGCGAGATCCGAGGAATGCCCAGTATCGCAATCTCAAAGCCGCATCGCTTGCGAGGCTCGCCGAATATGAAAGAGCCATTCCGCTATACCTGCAGCTGACGAAGGAATTTCCTTCCGATCCGCGCATCTGGCTGAGCCTGGGCCATTCGCTCCGGTCTGCGGGCCGACAGCAGGAATGCATCACGGCCTATCGCAAGTGTGTTGCGGCGATGCCAAGCTTTGGCGAGGCTTACTGGAGCCTTGCCAATCTCAAGACCTTCCGTTTCGGGGCGCATGACGTCGAGGTGATGCGGAACACGCTCGCCCTGCCACAGCTGCAGGTCGAGGACCGACTTCATCTGCATTTTGCCCTGGGAAAGGCGCTTGAAGACGAAGGCGCGTTTGCGGAATCGTTCGAACACTATGCGCAAGGCAATCGCCTACGAAGGTCGCAACTGAACTACCGTGCCGACGAGACCACGAGCCACAAGGCACGCTCAAAAGCGCTGTTCACCAGGGAATTCCTCGAGGCGCGCCAGGGTCAGGGCCATGATGACCCTGCTCCGATTTTCATTGTTGGACTGCCACGTTCCGGCTCGACGCTGGTCGAGCAGATCCTGTCCAGCCATTCGCTGGTCGAAGGCACGATGGAACTTCCTGACGTCCCGTTCCTGGCGCGCAAGCTGAGCGAGATGAAACTGAAATCCGACGAGTCGAAATACCCGGAGACGCTGGGACATCTCGACGCGTCAGCCTTGCGGGCGTTGGGCGCGGAATACATCGAGCGCACGCGCATTCATCGCAAGAGCGGCAAGCCGTACTTCATCGACAAGATGCCGAACAATTTTGCACATACTGGCCTCATTCACCTGATGCTGCCGCATGCGAAGATCATCGATGCGCGCCGACATCCGATGGGCGCCTGCGTCTCGGCGTTCAAGCAGCATTTCGCGCGCGGGCAGTCGTTTACGTACAGCCTCGAAGACCTGGGGACATACTATCGGGACTACGTTGAGCTCATGGCGCATTTCGATGACGTGCTGCCGGGGTGCGTTCATCGCGTGCACTACGAGCGCGTGGTTGCGGATACCGATGGCGAAGTGCGTCGCCTGCTTGCCTATTGCGGGCTGGACTTTGAAGCGGCGTGCCTGAAGTTCCATGAGAATGAACGGGCCGTGCGAACGGCAAGTTCCGAACAGGTGCGCCAACCGATCTACACGGGCGCGACCGATCACTGGAAGCATTTTGAAACATGGCTGGAGCCTCTGAAAAAGGCACTGGGACCAGCCCTGCAAGACTATCCTGACTACTGATGTTGGGGGCAATTTAGCAAGTAATTTTTGGGGGATACTATCGTGAGACAATCTGAGAAAGGTACACTTCGTCGGCGTATGCGACTGGCAAGCCTGCTGCTGGCCACCACGGCCCTGAGCAGCCTGTTGCCGGCCATGGCCGAGGACACAAAGAAGGACAAGGATGAGCCGCAGCAGGGAACCGTCGAGAAAATCACGGTCACTTCGCAGAAGCGCTCACAGCAACTTCAGGAAGTTCCTGCCAGCGTGCAGGCCATTTCCACGAAGAAACTGGAAGACCTTCAGGTCTCGGACGTCAACGACTACAGCAAAGTTCTTCCGAGCGTTACGATCCAACCTTCGAGCCCAGGGTTTGTTGGCATTTACATGCGGGGCGTGGCCAGCGGCGAGAACCGCAACCACTCGGGTCCGTCGCCAAGCGTTGGCATGTATGTCGATGAAATTCCAATCACGACAATCCAGGGTGCCCTGGACATGCACATCTATGACATCCAGCGTGTGGAGTCGCTCGCGGGGCCGCAAGGCACGCTGTATGGCGCGAACTCACAGGCGGGAACGATCCGCATCATCACGAACAAGCCCGACACGACTGAATTTTATGGCAGTGCAACCGTGGAAGTGAATGCGGTAGACCACGGTGGCATCGGCTACAGCACGGAAGGCTTTGTAAACGTTCCCCTGGCGAGCAACGCCGCCGTTCGTATCGTTGGCTGGGACCAGCATGATGCCGGCTACATCGACAACGTGTTCGGCACCAGGAACTATCAGGAAGCCATTCTGGGCGCTCCGGGCATTGTCGATGACAACGCCGACCGGGTGAAGAAGAATTACAACACCGTGGACACCTATGGTGCCCGTGCCGCCCTCCAGATCGATCTTGATGACAACTGGACCGTAACACCAATGGTCATGGCACAGGACGAAAAGACTGAAGGCATCTTTGCCTATTCGCCATCCATCGGCGACCTGCAAGTCACGCACTGGTTTCCCGAGAACTCGCATGACCAGTGGCTGCTTGCCGCGCTGACGGTTGAAGGCAAGATCAGCAATCTGGATGTGACGCTGGCGTCGGGTTACCTGAAGCGCGTGGTGGATTCCAATTCGGACTACGCTGATTACGGCTTCTTCTATGACACCATCCTTGGCTACGGGCATTACTTCAACTCCAACGGTGATCCGTTTGGCTCGCCTGCGGTCATCAACCCGGCGCAATACATCAACGGGCGCGATGGCTACACAAAGCAGAGCCACGAGCTGCGCATTGCGACGCCGACCGACAAGCCCCTGCGCTTCATCGGCGGCATTTTCTTCCAGCGCCAGGAGCATGAGATCTTCCAGCGCTACCGCCTGGACGGCTTCTTCGACGGTTATGATATTCCTGGCCTGCCAGACACCATCTGGCTGACGTCGCAATTGCGCGTCGACATCGACAAGGCGGTGTTCGGAGAAGTTTCATATGACCTCTCGGACAAGCTGACGGCGACGGGTGGCGTGCGCTTCTTCAAATCGGAGAACTCACTGGAAGGCTTCTTCGGGTTCTCGGATGTGTTTGGAGCAGACTACGGCGTGCCGACGCTCGGCATGGGGTCGTGTTTCGGCCCGGCGACGACGGACAAAGCGCCTTGCACGAACCTGAACAAGGAAACGGACGAAAACGGGTACACGCACAAACTGAACCTGTCGTACAAGATCGACGACAAGAAAATGATTTATGCGACGTGGTCGACTGGCTATCGGCCTGGTGGTGTCAACCGGCGTGGAAGTCTGCCGCCCTATGGGTCGGACTTTCTGACGAACTACGAAGTGGGCTGGAAAACGACACTGGCAGACGACACGGTACGCTTCAACGGTGCCATCTTCTTCGAACACTGGAAGGATTTTCAGTTCTCGTTCCTGGGACTTAATGGCCTGACGCAGATACAGAACGCCGGACAGGCCGACATCCGCGGGATTGAAAGCCAGGTCGAATGGCAACCAACAACCCAGTTCAACCTGTCGGGTTCCGCGACGTGGATTGAGACGGAATTCACCGGTGGTCCGGGCTTCCCGACGGCCGTTGCCGAACTGCCCGTTTCGCCGCGCTTCAAGGCGAATGCCACCGCACGATACGAGTACAAGCTCTTCAACCTCGACTCGTATGCGCAAGCCAGCATCGTGCATTCCAGCGATGCAGGCATCGACTTGCGGGCAAGCGAGGCGGCCATCATCGGACGCCTGCCTGCCTACACGCTGGTCGATTTCTCGACCGGCTTTGACGTGGAGAAGTTCAATATCGACTTCTACCTGACCAACGCATTTGATGAACGGGCCATCGTCGGCCGTTCGACAGAATGTGCCATCAGCGTTTGTGGCGGCATGCAGTACGACACCCCGATGCAGCCCCGAACCGGTGGTATCAAGGTCAGCCATTCATTCTGATGAGCTGAACGGTATCGGACTGAAAAAAGGCCCCCGGTTTTGCCGGGGGCCAATTCGTTAGCTGGCATGAATGCGTTATTGACTAGAGCAGGCCCAACATGTGCTCTGCAGCGGATACCTTGAAGGCGCCGGCTTCTTCGACTTCCAGGCTTTTCACGACCATGTTGTCGATGACGGCTGCATATCGCTGGCTGCGGACGCCCATGCCAAATTTTGACGCGTCCATTTCCAGGCCGAGCTTCTTTGTCAGTTCGCCGTTTCCGTCAGCGACCATCTGCACTTTGCCGTCGGAGTTCTGAGCCTTGCCCCACGCTCCCATGACAAAGGCATCGTTTACTGACAGGCACACAATGTCGCTGACGCCCTTGTTGGTGAAGTCGGCCTTGTGGTCGATGTAGCCAGGAAGGTGCCGCGCCGAGCAGGTTGGCGTGAAGGCGCCCGGCAGCGCAAACAGCACGACCTTCTTGCCGCCGAACAATTCGTCGGTGGTCACTGGCGCCGGACCTTTCTCGGTCATGTGCATCAGGGTTACGGACGGAATTTTTTCACCCACTTTGATAGTCATAGCTGGACCTCTTTCGATGATGTGCGAAGTTTCGGAAGTGGATGTATGCGATCTGGATAGCCAAGGAAAGGGTGGCCGTTGTTCCGGACCCCAATGCGTTCAGGGTTGCGGGCTTTCGCCTGGTCCCGTGGATACAGGCGTCAACCCCACGCCTACAGCGGAACTTGACTGAGTACCTACGACCCAGACCTGTTCCAGTGCCCGGGCGCCATCAATGATCGTGATGCGAATGCGCTTGCCCGTCAGCCTGCGAAGGTCGGTGGCCTTACCCAAAGGCACGATCAACGTGCTTTGCTGTTCGTCGTTTGCCGGAAGGGGCGTTATCTCGGAAGCCTGGAATACACCCGGCCCTTCAACCAGCACGAGCGGCTTGCGTGCAGGCCTCAACCCTTCGATCCGCAGACCCAGGGACGCACGACGGACGGAGCTGGTTTCCCAGACCTCACGAATTTCGAACCCTGTGGAAAATGGGTCGGCTGATGGCTGGCGGACCGAGTAGGCCGCGATCAAACGCGCGTTTGGGCTACTGACCTGCGCCGGCCTGCCTGTCGGGCCTACGCTGATTTCATGTTCAACTGTCGCCGGTACGCACATGTTCTTGCAGATGCCGTAAGTGAGTCTCAGTTTCAGAATCACCGGCTCCCTTGGATTGGCCGCCTTGAACGCAACGGGGAAGACGATCTCGTCACGGTAGAGATTGAGGGACTCTCCGTAGGCCACCGCCCTGACCGGCACCGGCCAGATCAGCTCGGGTGTGCCCGCCAGGTTTTTGGAGCCCGACCAGTCAAATTGCGGCGGAATTCCTGACGTTCCGGGCGCCCGCCAATACGTCCACCAGCCCGGCGCCATCCGTATTTGAATGCCGGCGCGGTTCAACCCAGCCGGCACGAGGCGACCGCTTTCGACGATCATACGGCTGTTTGAAGGTCCGCCTTCCTTCCACACCGTCGCAAGTTCGTCCGCACCGGCAGCGCCTGCGAGCAGGAACAAAAACAAAACGGCTGAAATGTGTATGCGGTACATGGAACGATCAGTCTACTGAATGCATTGCCACGTGTGACAGTCTAATTCCACCTGGATGCAGTCAAAACTCCGTGAGAAAAAAAGCAGCTTAGTCAGAATCTTGTGTCTTTGCACCTTTCAGGGTTAACCGAAGCAGTTTACAATCCACCCATGGGCTTATTCCGCAAATCACGACAAGAGAAGCGTGGAGCGACGGGTTACCTGGAAGGTCAGGTACTGATCGCAATGCCGAACATGCCTGACCCGAAGATGGAACAGGCGACTATTTTCCTATGCGCCCACTCCGAGCGCGGCGCCATGGGTCTCGTACTGAACAAGCTCGTCGGCAACATGTCTTTCACTGATTTGCTCCGCCAACTGAGGATCATGACCCCCAGCAAGCGGATTGAGGGTGTGCCAGTACAGTTCGGCGGTCCGGTTGAAACGGGACGCGGCTTCGTCCTGCACTCTCCTGACTACTCGGCGGGCGACAGCACAATGAAGATCGGAGCACCTGGCGGTCAGCTGGGTCTGACAGCGACCGTGGACGTCGTGAAAGCCATCGCAGAGGGCCGCGGACCACGCGCTTCAATGCTGGCACTTGGCTATGCCGGATGGGGTGCCGGGGAACTTGAAAGCCAGATCCAGCGCAATGCCTGGCTCACATGCCCGCCTGATGACTATCTTCTGTTTGGACGCCACTACCAGAACAAGTGGGAACACAGCATCCGCAAACTTGGCATCTCGCCCTCACAACTTTCGCGGGACACGGGCAGGGCCTGATCCTGATCCACCGCCTGGTCTCGGCAGACCTTTCGACGGCGGCAAACCTCTTGATGCCGGCAATCCCCTCGATGGCGGAATCCCGCGTGAGGTTGATGCAATCAGATTATAAGCGGCGTTTGCAGTCATCGGTGCACCAAACAGGAATCCCTGCGCGAACTCACATTGCAGCTGGCGCAGGTTCGAAGCTTCGACCTGGGTCTCGACGCCTTCAGCGACCACCGACATGTCAAGGTCGTGAGCAAGCCTGATGATCGAGCGAAGCACAACCGGCGTCTCCTTGTTGTGCGCCATGTCGGTAATGAAACTGCGGTCGATCTTTACCGTGTCGAACGGGAAGCGCTGCAAATAGGCCAGCGATGAGAATCCCGTTCCGAAATCGTCGAGGGCGAGGCCTGCGCCAGATTCCTTCAGGTGCGCCAGCGCTTCGGCCATCGACTCCGGGTTCTGCATGATGACGCTTTCGGTCAATTCGAGCTTGAGCGACAAACGCGCCGGCTGCTGCCGGTCGAGGATGTCGATCACGTCGTCAAAGAACTCGCTGCGCAGCAACTGCCGTGCGGAAACGTTTACACTGCAGAAGATCGGTTCGCGGCTTGGGAAGTTGGTCTGCCATCGGCGCAGTTCAACTGCCGCCCGTTCGACCGCATAGCTTCCAAGTGGAACGATTAGGCCGGTTTCTTCTGCGAGCGGAATGAATTCCGCTGGCGAAAGCATGCCGCGCTGTGGGTGCCGCCAGCGCATGAGCGCTTCGAAACCAGCTATCGAATTGTCTTCAAGACGTACGATGGGCTGGAAGTGAATTTCAATTTGCTGGCGCTCGAGTGCCGTGCGCAGGTCGGTGTCCATGGTCAGGCGGTCGGGAGAACGCGGTTTCATTTGCGGCTGGTAGATTTCGAAACCTCCGCGCCCTGCCCGCTTGGCGTGATACATCGCGAGCTCGGCTTCACGCAGCACTTCGCCGGAATGGCGGTGGCCAGGTTCGATCAATGCCAGGCCAATCGAGGCAGCGGGGTAGATTTCGCGCCCGCTCACCGTGACGGGCTGGGTCAACGCGTCCCGAATGCGCTGTGCCACCTGCGCACCGTCTTCGTCGCCCTGCGACCCGAGTGCCAGCACTGCGAATTCATCTGCTCCCAGACGCGCGACAGCATCGTCTGGGCCTACTGCATGGTCGAGACGCTGGGCAATCTGGGAAAGAAACTTGTCGCCGGCATCATGTCCCATACTGTCGGTGACCGCGCGCAGGCGGTCCACGTCGATAGCGAGCACGGCTCCGTGCCGACGCGCCCTGCCGCCCTTCATTGATGTGAGAATGGCATCGAGCTGCTTGAGGAATTCGTTTCGCTGCATCAGACCCGTTGCGGAGTCGAGCGCATCATCCGGCGTTCGTTGTGACTCCTGGCTCTTGCGGGCGGTGATGTCGCTTACAACACCTATACAGCGGATGGCCTTGCCCTTGCTGTCAGCCACGCAGCTTGCGCGCAGCTGCACCCAGCGTGCGCCGCCCTTCGCGTGGCGCATGCGGACTTCCAGCGTGAACGACGAGTTGCCCTGCTTGCGATGCGCATTCAATGTGTCGGCATAGATCCGGATGTCTTCCGGCATGATGAGATCGGCCCATTTGCGTTCGGACGATGCGAGCGTTCCGGTATCAAGGCCCAGCAGCGCCTCGACAGAAGGAGAAACAAATAGCTTGTCGGTTTCAAAGTTCCAATCCCACAGACCCTGGTGGGCCGCTGCAAGCCCCAACGCATAGCGGTATTCGGATTCGCGTGCCTTGCGACCCTCTTCAGAAAGCTGTTCGCGGGTCGCTTCGTCGAGATCGGGTTCCGGAGGGGCCGCTGCCGCGAAGCTCAGGGCGAGCATCCCGGAGGTGACGAGTGCGTCCGTGAATAGCGGGAAATTGCTGATCAGCGACGAAATTTCATCTGCCAGCAGCCAGGGTACCAGTGCGGCCAACGCCAATATTATGATGCCGGGCAGAAGCGCCCGGGCGCGTGATCCGGGCTGCATCGCGTCAAGAACGGCCGCGGTGCCCGCAAGGACCGGGGCTGCAACGAGAACGGTTGCCAGAGCGGGCCACGCATAGCCAATTCCAATGGCGGCCTCGGCGCCGAAGCCAATGATTGCCAGTGCCAATCCGTCAGTCAGTGTGGCGAGACGACGGCGGTGTAACTCCCAGGACAGGTGGTAGATGACATAGCGCAGTCCGCAAGCAAACATCAGGCACGCGAGGCCGAGCAAGACCTGATCCGGCAATTCAGCGATCGACTGGCCGAGGATCAGAAAGAGGAGACAGCCCAATGACGCTGCAGCCCATGCCGGTTCGCGCGAACGGCGGAGCACGGCGAGGCCGGACAACCAGGCAACCATGACAAGCAACGCGCCCGAGAGCAGACCCATCACGAGTGTCTCGGTGCGCTTCGCCGCGGCCAGGGCTTCGGGCTTCCAGAACTTCCACGGGGCGGGCGCCGTGCCTTCCTCGACCTTGACGGCAAAACGCGCCTTGGCCAGTGGCTCGAGAAATAGCTCCGCGGCCCTGGTGCCGTCGATGCTGATGATCTGTATGCGTGCGCCATCACCCACGGCCTGCACAGCGGTGATCCTGCGCGTTCCGCCCTGCGACAGAAATTGCAGTATTCCGTCGTCGCGGGCATCCACGATGATGATGCGGTGAAGCATTTCCTTCTTGGGGTTTGCTATCTCGATCGAGTGCCACTGCCCCCTTGTCTTCGCATCATCACCGGCCGTTTCCTCGGCTGGCTTATAGTCTTCAAGCCAGGCCGAAACGTCAGTGACATCACGCTCAAGTCTGACTGGGGCGGTTGCAAGAGCCTGAAAAGCCGATCCGGAAATTGTGCAAGCAATGGCCACCAGCAAGGCGCGCCACTGCCACCGGTGCGATCGCGAACTGCGATACCAACTGGCGACGAACTGCATGATGCGCATGTTACCGGGCAAAGTGGGGATTTGGCGGTTGGTTTTTCGTGGGTCCATCTTAGAGCAGGACCCATGATCTTGCGGTTAATGAAATACCAATCCAGGGTTTCAGCGCTTGCCTTCCAAGGCAGGTTTCGCGCCAATCCAGAGACTGCGCGAAACCCGCTTCACGGATTATTATTGAACCTTGATCAGCTCGACTTCGAAAACAAGCGTTTGATAGGGCGGGATGGCACCCGGCGCACCCCGCTCGCCGTAGCCCAAATCCTGCGGGATCACGAGCTCGGCCTTCTCACCTTCTTTCATCAGCTGCAGGCCTTCGGTCCAGCCAGGAATGACGCGGTTCAATGGAAAGCTGATTGGATCTCCGCCTGACGAAGAGTCGAAAGTCTTTCCGTTGATGAGCTTGCCAGTGTAGTGGACCGTGACCTTGCTCGTGGGTCCCGGCTGTTTGCCGGTACCTGCCTTGAGGCTTCTGAATTGCAGGCCGGTTGGCGTGACCTTCACACCATCCTGCTTTGCATTGGTTGCCAGAAAGGCTTCATTCTTTTCTTCGCTGAGTTCTGCAGGCATTTCCGGCTCCTGTGGGTTGAGTTGTGTAAGTGAGTCTTCTGGAGGCGCTTCAATCTCGCTTGGGCTGGTCAGCGCGGACAGCAAACCGCCCGGGGCGAAAATAGCCAAGCTGAGCATGAGGCATGCAATGCCACCGCCCAAGGCGGCCTTCACTGGCGTGCTGAGCCTGCTCAATCGCGAGAGGGGAGATAGTGGGTTGGTCATTCTAGTCTCTGAACTATGTTTTTGGTGCTGGAACCGGATCGCCACTGATTACAGCAAATAGCAAATGATCTTGCCACTCGCCATTTATGCGCAGGAATTTTCTCGCCGTGCCTTCGGCCGTGAATCCGCTCTTGGTCAGAACGCGTCTCGAAGCCACATTGGATGGAAGGCACGCTGCCTCGATACGGTGAAATCCCATGCGTCCGAAGCAATGATTGACGGCGGTGACGACGGCATCGGTCATCAAGCCCTTGCCTGCAAATCGCTTGCCGATCCAGTATCCCATCGTCGCTGCGGACTGTGCGATCCCCTGTCGAATGTTCGAAATCTGCAAGCCGCCTGCAAAGTCGTTGCTGTCGGCTTCAAAGATGAAATACATATATCCCGTCCCGTCCCGCTCAGCCTGCTGGTAGCGCCTGAGGCGCCGGCGATAGGACTCTCTGGTGAGTTCATCCGTCGCCCAGGTCGGCTCCCAGGGCTCGAGGTGACTGCGGCTTGCGCCCCGCAACGCGGACCAAGCGGCAAAATCCGTCGAAACCGGTGACCGGAGTCGAACCCTTTTGCCTTCGAGGTAAGACGGCGATTTCGAACGGGTGAATGACCCAGTCAGTGGCATTTATGAAAACCGTTGCGAAATCTTGTCGTAGGAGCCCAGATCGCCTGCAGGGCCCATGACGGCCAGTGACAGCGGGCCCGAGTTCAGGAGGCTTGCAGCAATACCTGCTACCGCCTTCGTGTCGACCGCGTTGATCTTGTCGATCAGCTCCCTGGTGTCGATCAAGCGTCCATAGGTCAGGTATTGCGCTGCCATCTGCTCGCAGCGCGACGAAGCCTGCTCAAGCCCCATCAGAAGGCCGGACTTGATCTGCGCGCGGGCGCGCGCGACTTCATCTTCGCCGGCGCCAGCTGCAAGGGCCTTCATTTCCCCGGCGATTACGGACACCAGTTCGGGCGCGTCCTTTGCGCTCGTGCCGGCATAGACACCAAACAGGCCAGTGTCGGCATAGCTCGAACCAAAGGTGTGGATGGAGTAGCAGAGGCCGCGTTTTTCACGCGCTTCCTGGAAGAGGCGCGATGACATGCCGCCGCCGAGAACCGTCGAATAGACCTGCAGCGCATAGAGGTTTTCATCGCGCGCGTGAATTCCCCTGAAAGCCAGTGCCACGTGCGCCTGCTCGAGATCATCGACATCCCGAAACTCGCCGCCGCGATACGATGCGCCGCTCGATCCGGGTGCCGTTCCTCCGGGCAAACCTGAAAAGTGCCTGTTTGCGAGTTCCACCATCGTCTCGTGTTCGACGGCACCTGCAGAGACCAGCAGCATTCTGGGGGCCAGGTAGTATGTCTTGATCTGCTTCGTCAGTGTCTCACGCGTGAAAGACTGGACGAGTTCCTCTGTACCGAGGATTGGCCTTCCCAATGGCTGATCGGGAAACGCCTCAGACTGAAGGTGATCAAAAATGATGTCGTCCGGCGTGTCTTCGGCTTGCCCGATTTCCTGAATGACAACACCCTTTTCGCGCGACAGTTCCTCGGCGTCGAAGATGGAGTCCTGCAGGATGTCCGCGAGGATATCGACAGCCAGTGCCACATCATCCTTGAGGACGCGCGCATAGTAGGCAGTCTGTTCGCGCGCTGTGTAGGCGTTGATGAAACCGCCGACGCGCTCGATTTCTTCCGCAATTCCCCGCGCCGTGCGCTTTTTCGTGCCCTTGAACGCCATATGCTCGAGCATGTGTGCGATGCCGTTGGTGGATTTGGTCTCGTTCCGCGCGCCCGCGTCCACCCAGACGCCTACCGCTGCGGTCTCGATATGCGGCATTGGATCGGTGATTACTGTTAGTCCGTTGGCAAGCTTGGTAATGGCCTGGGGCAACTTTGAACCTTTCGATTGGGCCGCCATACATAAAGCAAGTGCGCCGCGTTTTCATGTGGCGAAAGGCGTTATTTATTGGCGGATTACCGCGCTTTCAGTGCACCGACGGCTTCTTTTCAATGTAGGATTTGAGAGCCGCGAGGTCATTTGGCAGCGTGTCGCATCGTTCTGGAGCCTGCAGGATCCAGCGCAAATGCTCCGGCAGGACCGGATGGAGGCCGGTGGCACTTGCTACCGCTTCCGGAAATTTTGCCGGATGGGCTGTTGCCAGCGATACGACGTCGTCGGTACCACCGGCTGCACGCGTCGCCGTGAATCCGACGGCGGAGTGCGGGTCAAGCAGGAGGCCAATTTCTCGGTTGACGATCTTGATTGTTGTCAGCATTTCGCCTTCCAGAACCTGGTTTGCAATGAACATCGACTGGATCCTGGACAATACTGCAGGATCGATCGTCAGGGATCCGGTTTGCTCAAATTGCTGCATCAGGCTTCTTGTCCTGTCAGCATCGCGATCGTAAAATTCGAACAACAGGCGCTCAAAATTACTGGCCACCTGTATGTCCATGGCTGGCGACATGGTCGCGTGCACACGGCCACGGGAATAGACGCCCGTCTGGATCGCCTTCGCGACGATATCGTTCTCGTTCGTGGCGATGATCAGCTTGCCCATCGGCGTGCCAAGTTTTTTTGCCACAAAGCCCGCAAAGGCATCACCAAAATTCCCTGTGGGAATGGAAAAGGAGATATCGGGCTTGCTGAGTGCAATCTGGGCCGCCACGTAGTACGCCGCCTGCACTGCTATGCGCACCCAGTTGATGGAATTGATTGCAGCAAGTCGGTGCTCGGCTGCGAACGCGTGATCGGCAAACAGAGACTTCACCAGGGCTTGCGTGTCGTCAAAGGTACCTTCGACAGCAATGTTGCGGACGTTCAGCGCCCGGCTGGTGGTCATCTGACGGCGTTGCACATCGGAGATCCGACCCTTGGGATGCAGGACGATGAGGTCGATGTTGGTTTGATTGCCAAGCGCATCAACCGCTGCCGCACCTGTGTCCCCGGAAGTCGCTGCGATCACGAGCGCGCGCGAATTGCGGCGCGTCAGCGCCTCGTTCATCAGCGGTGCCAGGACCTGCAGGGCAAAGTCCTTGAACGCCAGTGTCGGCCCATGAAAGAGCTCGAGCGACCATCTATGCGGACCAATTTCGCGTAGTGGCGCCACGCGGGGATCGGAGAATTTCTGATAAGCCTCTTTCGTCACGCGATCGATGACAGCGTACCAGTCCGGTGATCCAGAAAACAGGGCAAGGATGGTGGCAGCGATCGTGCTGTAGGTCAGGCCGGGCTTGCCGTGCAAGCGGCGGAAGTCGAGTTGTGGCCATGCTTCAGGCATATAGAGCCCGCCGTCAGGCGCTGGCCCCGAGAGGAGAACATCTTCGAATGAAATTGCCGGCGATGCGCCGCGCGTGGAAATGTATTTCATGGAGTGAACCTGAGCCGACCGGACGTGTAGTGAAGCCTTAGATAGACAACGAGAAGAACAATGGCGAGAGAGAACCACGTGAGAGCGTAGTTCAGGTGATTGTCGGGAATGTTGCCAATCGTAGTTACGGGTTGTGGCCCCCCTTTTTCGGATGATGTCGCTTCGAACAGCAGTCGCGTACGCAACCTGAGACCAAATGCCTTGCTGATTGTGGCAGTGTCCCGCGCGTAGAAAATTCGCTTCGCCATGTCAGGTGGTGGTGTGAAAGCTGATCCGGCTCCTGTCCGGCGCAAGACACCGTTCAGTTGCACCTGGTCCCTGACCTGTCCGCTTGTCCGGGTGTCCGGCAAGCGCCTGTCGTCCGGCACCCAGCCCCTGTCCACGAGTATCGCGTCTCCACCGATCAGCGTGAAGGGCGTCAATACCTTGTACCCCGGTCGGGTCGGGCCATCCTCGGTGCGCGGGTCGAATACATAGACTTCACTGGCGTGATCAAAAACACCTGCAGCAGTCACGTGTCTGAAAGCTGCGTAGTCGCCGACAGGAAACAGGTCTTCCACCGGCGCAGCCGCCAGGTTCTGTCGCGTCTCAATCTGCTGGAGCAGAAGGTGCTTTTCGGTGCGCCGCTGCAATTGCCATGTACCAAGTCCCAACAAGATCACCAGCGAGATCAGCGCGGCGACTGACAATCCGGGCATGGGCCGAAAGGTCATTACTCGAGCCTTCCTTCGTCCCGACGAAACCGGTATTGCATTGCAAACAGCAGTGCCTTGAACAATGGCAACATGCCGAGGCACAGCAGGATCGTCAGTGGACCCCACAATACGACGTGAACCCAAAATGGCGGCGAGAACTTGAGTTCCACCGTCACCGCAGACGAGACAATCATTGTGCCGGCTATAAGGATGACGAAGACCGCCGGACCATCGCCCGCGTCAGCAAACGTGTAATCAAGGTCGCACACGGTGCATTTGGGTGCGATTTTCAGATACGCCGAATAGATGCGTCCAAGGCCGCAACGGGGGCATCGGCACAACAACGCCGAACGCCACAACGGGGCCACGCGCATTTTCGGCATCTGTCACCTGCAGGAGCTTGAATCGAGTCGAATGGTGCTGTGACGGATGCAGTCATCTGTCCCGGCCGCGAAGCGCATACTCGCGCCGCGGCCGCATGTTTCCAAGTTAAATGTCGATCTAGTGCGCACCAGCAATTTGAGCGCCTTCTCCCCACACATAGATGGAGGCGAACAAAAAGAGCCAAACCACGTCGACAAAGTGCCAATACCAGGCTGCCGCTTCGAAGCCGAAATGGCGCTCTGGCGTGAAGTGTCCGGCGCGGGCGCGGAAGAAGCACACGAGCAGGAAGATCGTGCCGACGATCACGTGAAAGCCGTGAAAGCCTGTCGCCATGAAGAATGTTGCGCCGTAAATGTTTCCTGAAAACGGGAACCCGGCATGCATGTACTCAAATGCCTGCAGGGAAGTGAACAGCATTCCCAGGAGAACCGTCAGTGCGAGACCGCGCACAGCGTCCTTCTGGTTTCCGGTCTGTATGGCGTGGTGAGCCCAGGTGACAGTCGTGCCCGACGTCAGCAGGACCAGCGTATTCAAGAGGGGCACTTCCCAGGGGTCAAACGTCGCGATGTTTGCCGGCGGCCAACCTGCCAGACCTATGTCCGCAGGAAACAAGGATGCATTGAAGTACGCCCAGAACCAGGCCACGAAGAACATGACCTCTGAAGCGATAAAAAGGATCATGCCATAGCGAAGTCCCAACTTGACCACGGGTGTGTGATCGCCGCGGACGACAGATTCCTTTACGACATCCCGCCACCAGCCGACGAATGTGTAAATGAGAAGCGCGAAACCGCCGACCATCACGTAAGGACCAGAAAGAACGCCGAACAGAGCGGGAGCACCCTTCATAGTCTGGAAGTACGTAATCGCGCCAATCGCCGTAACGAACGCAGCGAGCGATCCAACGATCGGCCACGCGCTCGGGTCTACAAGATGATAATCGTGTTTGACTGGTTCATTTGCCATTGTTACGGCCCCTAGGGAGTTTTCAAAGCGGCGACGTTTTGAGTTTCGCCTTTGGCTGGAAAGAAAGTGTAGGACAAGGTCAGAGCCTTGATGTGTTTTGTTTCAGGATCCACTGCGATGGCTGGATCCACATAGAAGGCAACACCGAGGTCCGCAGACGCTCCGGCTTTCAACGGCTGTCTGTTGAAGCAGAAGCACTGCGTCTTGTTGAAATATTTCGCGGCGCTTTCAGGCGTGATGTTGAAGGTGGCCGATCCGACCAAGTCCTGCGAATTCAGATTTCGGGCGTAGAAGCTCGTGACGCCGTTCTCGCCGAGGTGCAACTTCATCGACACCTGTTTGGGCCTGAACTCCCACGGCAGATCCTGGCCGAGATTGGCGTCGAAATGAATCTCTATCGTCTGGGCGGACAAGGACGTCAGGTTCTGCGTTGCCCTTCTCGGCGTGCCGTCAAAGCCCGTCGCCTGACAAAACATCCTGTATAGCGGCACGGAGGCGTATGTCAGTCCGATCATTCCCGAAAAGACTACCAGGCATAGGGCGAGGACTGTGTCATTGCGGCTGAATTTGTGCATCGGCGCCCGCCTCACAATGAATGCTGAGCGACATTGCCGCCCAGCTTCACGACGGTGACGACAAACACCAGCGCCACAAATACAAGGAGCATGATGGCAACAGCCCAATTGCGTTGCGACAGCTTTCGTTTTTCCTCGGGTGTGAGTTCCATCTGTGTGCTCACGATGCCAGAGGGGACATTCCGATCAAACGCTCGACTGCGAGCGCCGTGAACAGAGCAAAAAGGTAGAAGATGGAAAAGGCGAACATCTGAAGGGCGTGCTTGCGCTCGCCCGACGCATCAGCACGCCACAGAACCACTGCGAAACCAACAAACGCAACGCTGAGGAGCGCTGCAACCGAGCCATAGACTGGCCCAAAATAACCGAGCGCGTAAGGCAACACGGCGGACGCAGCCATGACCACCGAATAGAACAGGATCTGGTTGCGGGTCACCCTCGAACCCTTCACAACCGGAAGCATGGGAACTTTAGCGCGGGCGTAGTCTTCGCTTCCTGCGAGCGCCAGGGCCCAGAAGTGCGGTGGCGTCCAGAGGAAGATCAAAAGGAAAAGTGACCAGGCTGCGGGATCAAATGCATTGCCGCTGACAGCCGCCCACCCAATAACGGGTGGCAGCGCGCCGGCGGCGCCACCGATGACGATGTTGTGCACTGTCAGGCGCTTCAGCCACATCGTGTATACGAACACATAGAACGCGATCGTCGAGGCCAGCAGGATGGCCGGCACATACCCGACCAGAAAGCCCATCGCGAGCACGCTGAACAGGGACAGGGTTGACCCGAATTCCAGCGCAGCCTGACGCGAGATCAGGCCTGAAGGAACTGGGCGTGTCCGGGTGCGGAGCATGATCGCGTCAATGTCTGCGTCATACCACTGGTTCAGGGCACCTGATGCCCCCGCGCCAACCGCCACACACAGAAGCGCAATGATGCCAATGACGGGATGGATGGTACCGGGCGCCGCAATCATTGCAGCCAGAGAGGTGAAAACCACGAGCGACATCACCCTTGGCTTCAGAAGCGCCAAATAGTCGGAAGGGCCCGCGAGCGATGCGCGAGCCCCTTCGAATTCAGATGATGCGCCAGCGGCGATCAATGGCCATGCCCCTTGTCGGTAATCTTGGGCAGCGTATTGAACTGGTGGAACGGAGGCGGCGATGGCAGCGTCCACTCAAGCGTTGTTGCCCCTGCTCCCCACGGATTGTCCGCAACCTTGCGCTTGGCCATGAACATCTCAACGATGACCCACATGAAAATGAGTGTGGCAAAGGCAGAAATGAACGAGCCTACGGACGAGACATAGTTCCAATAGGCATAGGCATCCGGATAATCGATATAGCGGCGTGGCATGCCCGCAAGACCCAGGAAGTGCTGCGGGAAGAATGCGAGGTTCACGCCAACGAATGTCAGGTAGAAGTGCGTTTTGCCCCAGAACTCGCTGTACTGGTAACCCCACATCTTGCCAGACCAGTAGTAGAAGCCGGCAAACACTGCAAACACGGCACCGAGTGACAGCACGTAGTGGAAGTGCGCCACCACGTAATATGTGTCGTGCAGCGATGTATCGACACCCGAGTTTGCGAGCACGACGCCGGTCACGCCACCCACGGTAAACAGGAAGATGAACCCGATCGCCCACAGCATCGGCGTCTTGAACTCGATTGAACCGCCCCACATCGTGGCAATCCAGGAAAAGATCTTGATGCCGGTCGGAACCGCGATGACCATGGTCGCTGCAAGGAAGTAGGCTTCGGTGTTTACGCCCATACCTGCAGTGTACATGTGGTGCGCCCAGACGACGAAGCCGACGACGCCAATTGCCACCATGGCATAGGCCATGCCGAGGTAACCGAAGACGGGCTTGCGCGAGAACGTGGATACGATCTGGCTGACGATGCCGAAGCCCGGGAGAATGAGGATGTAAACTTCCGGGTGGCCGAAGAACCAGAACAGATGCTGGAACAACAGCGGGTCGCCATTGCCGGCCGGGTCAAAAAAGGTCGTTCCAAAGTTCCGGTCCGTCAGCAGCATGGTGATCGCGCCCGCGAGTACGGGCAACGACAGCAACAGCAGGAATACCGTGACCAGGATTGACCAGACGAACAACGGCATGCGGTGCAGGGTCATGCCCGGCGCGCGCATGTTGAAAATCGTCGTGATGAAATTGATTGCGCCAAGGATCGAAGACGCACCCGCAAGGTGAAGCGCCAGAATTGCGAAGTCCATTGCAGGTCCGGGTGAACCCGTGGTCGAGAGCGGTGCGTAAATCGTCCAACCGCCGCCGACACCATGACCGCCAGAATCTCCTTCGACGAACATGGACAGGACCAGAAGGGTGAATGAGAACGGCAGCAGCCAGAACGAAATATTGTTCATGCGCGGGAACGCCATGTCAGGCGCGCCGATCATGAGAGGCACGAACCAGTTCCCGAAGCCACCGATCATCGCCGGCATGACCATGAAGAAGATCATGATCAGAGCATGGGCTGTTACGAACACGTTGTAGAGATGCGGGTCACCGGAGAAGTACTGAACGCCCGGTTCCATCAACTCTGCGCGAATTGCCACCGACATGGCACCGCCGATCAGCCCCGCGATTATCGCGAAGACGATGTACATCGTGCCGATGTCTTTGTGGTTTGTCGAATACACGTATCGCGCCCAGCCGGTCGGGTGATGCGCGTGGTCGTCGGCGTGCTTGTCGTTCGCCATAGTATTTCAAACTCCCAATGCTTTAGCGCGAAGCGAGCGCGGAAGACGCGCCACTGAGCTGAGCTGATTTCTTCTTGTTAGCGACCCATTCGTCGAACTTTTCCTGGCTGACGACTTCAACGACGATGGGCATGTAGGCGTGGCGTACGCCGCAAAGTTCCGAGCACTGGCCATAGAACACCCCTTCACGGTTAGCCTTGAACCACGTCTGGTTCAAACGACCCGGGACGCCGTCGACCTTCAAACCGAAGGCCGGGATCGTCCACGAATGGATGACGTCGGTCGATGTCACCAGCACGCGGACGACCTTGTTGACAGGAACAACAACCCGGCCGCCTTCCTTGACGGCAAGCAAACGGGGTTCGTCCGCTGCCTTGGCTTCTTCGTCGGATGCAGCTTCGGCCAGTTCGATTTCCACACCCTGGTCAGGGTACTCGTAGGACCAGTTCCACTGATGACCAATGGCCTTCACAGTTATGTCGGGCGTTCCCGGGATCACTTCACCTTCATACAGAAGCGGGATCGACCTGATCGCAATCAGGCCCAGAATGATGACCGGAACAATTGTCCAGATCACCTCTATCAGCGTGTTGTGAGACCAATTCGAAGGTTTCGGGTTGGCCTTCGCGTTGTAGCGGACCATCACCCACAGAAGCAGGCCAAGCACGAACAGCGTAATTCCAGTGATGATCACCATCAGGAACTGATGGAAATCATGAATGTGCTGCATGTGATCGGTGGCGGGAGCCATAAGATCGATCTGACGATCAACCGCATAGCCACCCTCGGTTGGTTCAGCCCAACCGACAGTCGAGGTCAAAAGCGACGCCGTGAGCGCCGATAAACCCGTGAATCCAATTCGCAAGAATGCGCGCATGCGCCTCAACAGCCCCGTTTCAGCCGAAAGATTTGGAAAATCCCAAGAAGAATCGCCTCTCAGGAATACATGAAGACGATTTTAGAGGACGGGATTTAGCGGCGGAGGGTACGCACAGTCATTGCGACCTTATGCCACAATACTTTCAAGGCTGTGCAATATGGCGGAGAGACACACTGCGGCGTGCCACTTGATCGCACTTGGATCAACGCCAAATGCTCAAAATTCCTCGCGATCCGAGCGAACACGCAATTGTGGAACGCCGCGAGATCAATTCGAAACCTACGAGCGCCGCAAAATGGCAGGTCGCGCTCGAAGGACTGAATGTGTCCCGGCCGCATCAGAGCACGCATACCAACCACCCACTGATACCGGTGCAATTGTCCAATTCCGGTTTCCACTTTGGATAAAACAGATTTACGCTGGATGATCACCAATTCAGCCAGCGAGTAGTCAATGTCTGCAAGCAGCGATCTCTTTTTCACACAAGCGGGACTGAACCGGTCTGAGGTTGAACGCATCACCGGAGATGCCCTGAAAGGCACCGACGATGGCGAACTCTTTCTGGAGTACCGCCTGTCGGAGAGCTTTGTCTTCGATGATGGTCGCATGAAATCGGCAAGTTTCGACACGACGCAGGGTTTCGGCTTGCGTGCAGTCGCCGGAGAAGCCATCGGGTTCGCGCATGCCTCAGAGCTTAGCGAGGCTGCCATGCGGCGAGCCGCTGACGCAGTGCAGGCAGTGAAAAGCGGGCACACGGGTTCGTGGGCCGCGGGCCCTGCACGCAGTAACGTAAAGCTCTATTCGGATGCCAATCCGATTGAATCGACGCCGTTCGATGTAAAGACCAAACTGCTGGCCGACATCGATGCTTATGCCCGCAAAAAGGATCCGCGCGTCCGGCAGGTATCCTGTTCGCTCTATGGTGAATGGCAGGCTGTCGAAATCCTGCGGCCTGACGGGATGACCGTTCGCGATGTGCGTCCGCTTGTCAGACTCAATGTCTCGATCGTTGCCGGAGAAGGTGATCGCCAGGAATCCGGCTCGCATGGCATGGGTGGCCGCACGTCGCTGGACTTGTACCTCAAACCCGAAACCTGGCAGGGCGCCGTGGACGAGGCCCTGCGTCAGGCGCTGGTCAATCTGCAGTCTGTCGCGGCGCCCGTCGGCGTGATGCAGGTCGTGCTCGGGCCGGGATGGCCCGGCATACTGCTGCATGAAGCCGTCGGTCACGGGCTTGAGGGTGATTTCAACCGCAAGAAGACCAGTGCGTTTGCTGGCCTGCTGGGACAGCGTGTCGCCTCACCGGGCGTGACAGTCGTTGACGATGGAACGCTCGACTCACGTCGCGGCTCTCTTTCGGTTGATGACGAAGGAACGCCGACGAGCCGTACCGTGCTGATCGAAGACGGCATTCTGAAAGGCTATCTGCAGGACCGGCAGAACGCGCGCCTCATGGGCATGAAGGCGACAGGCAACGGACGGCGCCAGTCATATGGCTGTTCGATCATGCCGCGCATGACGAACACGTTCATGCTTGCAGGCAATTCTGACCCGCAGGAAATCCTGAAGAGCGTGAAGAACGGCCTCTATGCCGTGAACTTCGGTGGCGGACAGGTCGACATCACGAACGGCAAATTCGTTTTCAGCTGCACGGAAGCCTACAGGATCGAAGACGGAAAGGTCGGCGCGCCCGTGAAGGGCGCAACGATCATCGGCAATGGCGCGGATGCACTTACACGCGTAAAGATGATCGGCAACGATCTGAAACTCGACACCGGCGTCGGCACTTGCGGCAAGAATGGCCAGAGCGTTCCCGTCGGTGTCGGCCAGCCAACATTGCTGATCGAGGGCCTGACAGTGGGCGGAACCGCTGCATGACTTCGTTACCCGTCCTGCAGACAACGGCGTCGGCGGCTTCGTACCGCGACCCTGCGCGCTATGCGCGAGAGCGAACGTCGATCTTCGGCCGCTCATGGCTGTTCATGGCACACACGTCGGAACTGCAAAGCGAAGGCGATGTCGTGACGGCGACGATTGCGGGCTTTCCCTTGCTCGTTGTGCGGAACGGTGAGGGCATCAAGGGCTTTCACAATGTCTGTCGGCACCGCGCCGGGCCACTGATGGATCAGGACCGTGGCAACTGCAGCGGCGGGTTGGTCTGCAAGTATCATGGCTGGGCGTACACACTGGATGGCCGCTTGCGCAATGCGCGCGACTTCGGCGCCGCGGCGGGCTTTGACCCGCGCAATTTTGGCCTGATGCCCCTTGTGGTCGAGACGTGGCGCAACTTTGTGTTTGTCAACGCGGACCTTGAGGCGGCACCGCTGATGACAGCGCTGTCTCCTCTCGACAGGAAATTGGGCGACCGAAAGTTCGAGCATCTGGTGCATGCCGAGCGGCGCATGCACGACATTGCGTGCAACTGGAAGATCTATGTAGAGAACTATCTGGAGGGCTATCACATCCCGAATGTGCACCCGATGCTCAATGCTCAGGTTGATGCCCAGCGATACGAAGTAACCGTCGAAGGCGCGATCTGCTTTCACAATTCGCCACCCAGGAGAAAGGACGCGAGCGTCTATGATGGCGTTTGGGCTTTCGCCCTGCCCCATCTGGGGGTGAATTCGTATGGCGAAGCCGGCGTGATGATGGAACGCATGTTGCCGATGGGCCCCGACGCGACCCGGCTGGTCTATGACTATTATCTGCCTGAACTGGTGGCGTCCAACGAACAGGCAAAGCAGCGGATTATTGAAACCTCGGCAATTGTCACGGCGGAAGACAAGTGGATCTGCGAGAAGGTGCAGGTCAATATTGACGCCGGCATCTATCACACCGGGGTGCTGTCGCCCAAACACGAGGCCGGCGTTGGCTGGTTCCAGAAATACTTTTCAGCAGCAATCGATAGCAGAGGAAACTGATACATGAGCGCCCGCCCCGAAGCCGTTGGCCTGTCCTCGACGCGTCTTGAGAACATTGATGCCTTCGTCAAACGCAAATACCTCGATACGGGGTGCATGCCCGGCGCCCTGACGATGGTCTGGCGCAAGGGCGAAGTCGCGCATTTTTCGGCCATCGGCATGGCCGATGTCGAACGCAAGAAGAAGCTCGCTGAAGACACGATCTTTCGCATTTACTCCATGACGAAACCGATCACGTCGGTCGCCTTCATGATGCTTGTCGAACAGGGACTGATCGCGCTTGACGATCCGGTTCACAAGTTCATTCCCGAATGGAAGGACCTCGGTGTCTACAATGGCGGCTTCATGGAGACGTTTCGCACGAAGCGTCCCGAACGTCCGATGCTGGTTGTCGATTTGTTGCGGCATACGTCCGGCCTTACATATGGCTTCCAGCAATCCACCAATGTGGATGCCGCCTACCGCAAAGTGAAAGTCGGCGAGATCGAAAAGCATGGCACACTGGATGAAATGGTTGCCAAGCTTGCGAAACTGCCGCTCGAGTTTTCGCCGGGTTCGGCTTGGAACTATTCGGTGTCAACCGACATCCTGGGCTACATCGTCGGCAAGGTTTCCGGCATGAAGTTCGAAGACTATCTACGAACGAAAATCTTCAAGCCGCTGGGAATGAGCGATACCGACTTCCATGTTCACGCGGGCAAGGAAAGCCGCTTTGCCGCCTGCTATTCGGTGAGCCCGAAAGGCGGTATGGACCTGCAGGACGATCCTGCGAAGAGTCCTTATCTTGAACCACCCGCGCTTGTGTCCGGTGGTGGCGGCCTTGTTTCGACTGCGAGCGATTATCTCAAGTTCTGCCGCATGATGATCAGCGGTGGTTCGCTTGATGGGACGCAGATCATAAGCCCGAAGACCGTCGAATTGATGACGAAGAACCACTTGCCTGACAACAAGGACCTGCCTGCGCTTTCGCGCTCGCTGTTCAGTGAGGTGGCCTATAACGGCATCGGCTTTGGACTTGGGTTCTCGGTGACCATGGATCCAGTGAAGACGTTGATCCCGGGCTCAGTCGGTGAGTATTCCTGGGGCGGTGCGGCCTCGACCAGCTTCTGGATCGATCCGAAGGAAGACCTGATTGCAATTTTCATGACACAGCTGCTGCCGTCGAGTTTCTATTCGATCCGCCGCGAGCTGAGGACAATGGTTTATTCGTCGTTCGTGAGCGAAGCGGGGCAGCCGGCGAAGCCAAGGGTCGGGTTCTGAGGTCGTGTCATCCGCGACGGCTTTTCCCACATGGAATGCGCTTCCCGTCAGGCCTCCCGCCCCTCCCGTTCCGGCCAAGGATCTTTCCGCGCTTCAGCTCGTCGCAGCGACCTTGCGATCAAATCTTTCGATCTGGCCGGACTATGCTTTCGACGTCCTTGTCAACAAGCGCACGACATTGGGACTGACGGCTCTGCTGGTGAGTGATCCGGTCTGGGTCCGCCACGTCTTGATCACCAATGCGTCGAACTATCGGCGTCCTTCGACGGTCCGACGCGTCGCCTTGCCTGTCGGGGGAAGCGGGCTGTTTCTTGCAGAGGGGGAAGAGTGGCGCCGGCAGAGACGGATCCTTGCACCCAGCTTCGCGCCGTCGAGCCTCGACATCCTGGTGCCGCATTTCCACGAGGCCGCGCTTCACCTGCTTCGTTCCCTCGACGGACGGGCGCAGACAAACCTTTCCGAGGCGTTCCAGGATACGGCGCTCGAAGCCGTTTTCCGGGCGCTTTTTTCGCTACCGGAAGACGCGGCCCGGCAAAAGCTCAGCCGTCTGGTGCGCGACTTCGTCAACGGGCCCGGTCGGCCTGGCCTCTTTGATGGCTTTGCACGCACCGAAACGTCATTTGCGTTTGCACTGGGCAAACGGCGGCGTTTCCAGAGCGCCTGGTTTGGCGAGATCGATACGATTGTGGCGGCACGACGCGCGAAGCCCGTCGGCGCGGGTCACGGGGACATGTTGGACCACCTGCTGGCGCTGCGCGATGCCGAGACCGGTGAAGCACTTGCGGACGACGAGGTACGCGACCAATGCGCCACCATGTTCTTTGCCGGATCCGAAACGACGGCGCGTCTGATGTTCTGGGCGAGCTACCTCCTGACGCTTGACCGCAACGAGCAGGCACGCGTGCAGGCTGAGATTGCGGCGCATCCGCCTGACCGGATCCGTACGCTCAAGGACCTCGACAACTGGCCGCGCCTGAAGAACTTGCTTTACGAGGCACTGCGCCTCTATCCGCCCTTGCCCCACATCATGCGCGAGGCGATTGGCAAGGACCGCATTGCTGATTTCGATGTCGCGCCGCGTGACCAGATCTGGGCCAGTGCCTGGGTCATGCACAGGCACCGGAAGTTCTGGGAGAACCCCACCGCCTTCATGCCCGACCGCTTTGCCGGCAAGTCGGCGCCCTGGGTGCAAATTCCGGCCTATGTTCCTTTCGGCGTCGGCCCGCGAATTTGCATCGGGCTGAACTTCGCGCTTGCAGAGGCCCAGATCGTGCTGGCGCACCTTTTGCAGCGCTATGGGCTCGGTACGGGCGCGCGACCGGTGATGCCGGTTGGGCGCGTGACGACGGAACCGGATCATGAGCCGATGTTCGGGCTGACGCTGCGGTGATATTTTAGTTGGCGATCTGGCGCAGCGCTATTTCTTCGCAGCAGCGTCCGCCAATCCAAGCGCGATCTGCTTTTTCCTGGGCAAGCCACCGGCCACTATGCGGTGAGACTGGCGGATGTAGTCCTTCAGGTCCTTTTTCCCGAGGCCCGGCTTTGCGTAGTGCTGGATCCATTTCAAGCCGCGTGAGGCGAGATAGGGCGCGGGACGAAGACCCGGGCGGTCCTTGAGCATCTCGAAAGCGACGTCGCTCACCTTGAATGAAACAGCTGCTGCGCCGCTGTCCCAGCCTCCGACGGCAAACACCTTGCCGCCCACCTTCCACACGTGTGATCCGCCCCACTGCACAACATTCGTCGTGGCCGGTAGCGCGCCACAAAACGCGTTGAACTCCTCATACGTCATCGACTCCGTCCCTCCCAAAGCCACACCAGCTCCCGGCAATGTCTTCTCGAGCACGCGCTGGTCGAAGTGGCGGTAGCCGAGGGACAGTGTGAAGCGGTAGTCGTAGCCTTTCGCAGCGAGGGCGCCGGCCATGCGCTGGTTGGCGAGAGGCCAGTTGTGCCAGGTCTCTTCCGGGTCGTCGGCATGGAGGTCCTTCTCTCCGACTTCCAGCCAGACGCACAGCGGCTTTCGCAAAGGCAATCTGCGTCGGATGCACGCCAATCAGATAGCGCGCGGGCGTCCCCTCAAAGGGAATGGCGTCCAGGGTTTGGAACTGCGTCTTGTGAAAGCGCCCGACCTGGTCCGCCTTCGTCTTGTCGAGCGCCTGTTCACTGCCTGCGATGCGCCCATACACTTTCTCGAAGTCTGCCCGGACGGCATCCCCGCCGACTTGAGTGAAGACATTCGGGATCAGGGCCACGCCTTCGCGACGCCAGGTCTCGACATCTTCCGGTTTGAATCGCCGGCGTAGTACTGAATTCACCGATGGGTTCCTCACCTGTATCTCTATCCGTATCTGCGCTGGCCTTCGACCCATGTCTCCCGCACGCCGATCTGGCTCAGGCGCATGGGGTTGACCTGCACCGGGTCTTCGTCCAGGACGACGAGGTCGGCGTATTTGCCGACTTCGATTGAACCTACAGCGTGGTCCATGCGGGCTTGCCAGGCGGCGTCGATGGTCATGGTGCGGAGCGCCTGCTCGATCGGGATGCGTTCGTCCGGGGCGAGGATGTCGCCGCCGTCGCGCATGACGCGAGTCACGGCGTTCTCTATGCAGCGCAGCGGGCCGATCTCGGTGACATCAAAGTCCGAATGAAGCGTGTAGCGTACGCCGGCGCGGCTCGCAGAGGCGGTGGCATCCAGGCGGGCGGCCTTCTCGGGTCCGAAGATGCGGTCGCGGAAGGCCCGGCCCCAGTAATGCACGTGGCCGATCAGGAAGGATGGTGTCACGCCGAGTTCCGCCATCTTGGCAAAATGTTCTTCCCAGGCGATGGAGCAGTGCTCGATGCGGTGGCGATGGTCTTTCCTTGGACTGTCCCGAAGCACTTTTTCGTAAGCGCCGAGCACGACATCGATAGCGGCATCGCCATTGGCGTGAACCGCGACCTGCCAGCCCGCGTCGTGGGCGCCCTTGATTCCGGCGGCAAGCTGTTCTGTCGGGAAGCTGAGAAAGCCCCTGCTGTCGACATTCAAATAGCGGTCGCGCTGGAAGCCGGTGTTGCCCTGGTTGGAGCCGTCGGCCCAGAACTTGAAGCCGAGCAACCTGAACCAGTCGTCGCCGTTATCCAATCTGGCGTCCGGCAGTTTCAGCCAGTCATCCATGCGTGCCGACGTCATCATGGCGGCAAGGCGCACGGGTGACCGTCGGGTCGATGTCAGCGCTTTCAGGATCGCCAGTTCTTCGATACCCGCGAACGCGCCAAGGCCGGCATCGACCAACATCGTGCAACCCATCCTGGCTGCCTGATCAAGTTCCTTTGCCGCCGCTTCGATCAGCGATTGCGGACTGGCCTTGGGAGCAACGCGCAGAAAGGGCGCATAACTGGTTCCACCAGCAAGCACGCCCGACAACGTGCCGTCAGGACCCTTGAGATAGTGGCCACCCGAACCTGGATCCGGGGTTTGCTCGTTCACGCCCGTCAGTGCGATTGCCCTTGAATTCACATATGCGAGATGCCCTGAAGCGTTGAGCATGAAAACCGGATTGTCGGGCGCGATAGCGTCGAGGTCGACGCGCGTGATGTTTGAATTGCCCTTGCAGAGCGATGGATCAAAACCGCGCGCCATCACCCACTCACCGGGTTGGGCCTTTGCCGCCGCCGCCTTCAAGCGGGACATCACGTCCTCAATGGAGTCGCAGACGAGTGCGCGCACATCGACGAACATTCCCAGCATGGCACCCATGATGACGTGAACGTGCGGATCGATGAATCCCGGCAGCATGACGCCACCCTTGGCTTCCATAATTTCGGTGCCCTTGCCTTTCAGCGCCGATACCTCGCCCCGGGATCCAACGGCTGTGATGCGCCCGGACTTGATTGCGATTGCTTCTGCAACGGGCTGAAGCGGGTTCATCGTCCTTACTGCTGACGCCAGGATGATCATGTCAGGCACCGGACCTGGCGCAGAGACGGGCTGGCACACCGGACCGGCGAGCGCATGCAGTTTCCGCCGCCGGGCAGCACTTCCTCGAGAAAACAGGCTTTGGATTGGCGGGGCGCAACACGCGCAGAGGACAGCATTCATGGCGCAACCCTGGATCAAAAGAGGCATCTCGACGGTATAGCGTCTTGAGTGGTTCAGCCAGACCCTGTAAGTCCAAAACAACCAAGAAAACCAAACTGACGAGGAACGCCTGATGTCCAATGCCGCCCCGAACCTGCCCGCGGGTTTTCCAGCCATGTCGATCGAGCAGGCGCACCAGATGCTGGTGTCAGCGCCGGCTTCACCCTTCGAAATCGAAGTACGAGAGATCCGGGGCGTCAAGATCAAGACGTGGAAGAATGCGCCGCCGTCGCTGCCTCTCGTGTTCGAACTGAGCCGCCCGTTTGCTGATCGCGTCTACATGGTCAACGAAAACGAGCGCGTGACGTTTGACGCCCATCGGCGTGCGGTCACCAGGTTTGCACAGCAACTGGTGAAAGACGGGATAAAAAAGGGCGACCGCGTTGCGATCATCATGCGAAACCTGCCGGAATGGTCGGTTGCGTTCTGGGCAGCCATTCACGTGGGCGCCATCGTCACGCCCCTGAACGCGTGGTGGACCGGACCCGAACTTGAATACGGGCTCACCGACTCCGGCACGAAAATTGCCATTGCGGATGCCGAGCGCTGGGAGCGCCTGCGCGAGCACGTCGACAACTGTCCTGACCTCAAGAAGATCTACGTCAGCCGTTCAAGCGACGAAATTGCTGATCCGCGTGTCGACAAGCTGGAGAATGTCATCGGCGCGCCGATCACATGGACGTCAATTCCCGAAGGTGAGTTTCCGAAGGTTGACCTTGATCCGGAGGATGACGCGACAATCTTTTACACGTCCGGCACGACTGGCAAGCCCAAGGGTGCTGTCATCACGCACCGCAACATCATTTCGAACTTCTTCAACGCCATGTGCGCCCAGGCGCGTTCATTCCTGCGACGCGGCGAGGCGTTGCCAGTCCCGGACCCCACAGTGCAGAAGGCGAACCTGATCTCGGTACCGTTCTTCCATGCCACGGGTTGTTTTGCCGTGATGATCCCTGCCGTCATGGGCGGCACGAAACTTGTCATGCAGCGGCGCTGGAACGCTGACCAGGCGCTGGAACTGATCGAACGGGAACGCATCACGCAAGCCGGTGGCGTTCCCACCATTGCCTGGCAGATCATCGAACATCCCCGGTTCCACGAGTTCGACCTGTCGTCGCTTGAAACGATTTCCTATGGCGGTGCGCCATCGGCACCGGAACTTGTGCGCCGCATGAAGGAGCGCTTTCCGAACCTGAAGCCCGGACAGGGCTGGGGCATGACCGAGACCTCAGCCACTGCGACCAGCAACTTCGCAGAGGACTACGAGCGCAAGCCATCCAGTTGCGGTGTCCCTTCACCCACGGGCGACGTGAAAATCGTTGACGACAAGGGCAAAACTCTGGGCGTCGATGAAGTCGGTGAGCTTTGGTATCGCGGCCCGATCGTCGTGCGCTGCTACTGGAACAAGCCTGAGGCCACCGCTGAAACGTTCATTGATGGCTGGGTGAAGACAGGCGACCTCGCAAAGATCGACGAGGAAGGCTTCGTCTACATCGTGGATCGTGCGAAAGACATGCTGATCCGCGGTGGCGAGAACATCTACTGCGTCGAAGTCGAAAACGCACTGTACGATCACCCGGCTGTCATGGATGCGGCCGTCATCGGAATTCCGCACCGCACGCTCGGCGAAGAGCCGGCGGCTGCCGTGCACCTGAAGCCCGCCATGAAAGCAACCGAGGAAGAACTCCGGCACTTCGTGTCGCAGAAAATTGCGGCCTTCAAGGTGCCGGTGAAGATCCTGTTCCTGCCGGAAACGCTGCCGCGCAACGCAAATGGCAAGATCGTGAAACGTGACCTGAAGGGACTGTTCGGCGCGTGACGAAAAGCTGGAAGATCGGTGACGTCACCGTCACCAAGATTGTCGAGCTCGAGGCCACGGGAGGCACGCGCTTTATCCTTCCACTGGCAACCCGCGAGGCTTCATTGCAGATTCCGTGGCTCGCGCCTCATTTCATGGATGAGGAAGGACGGCTGAAGATGAGCATCCATGCGCTGGTCATCGAAACACCGACACGGCGGATGATTGTCGATACGTGCCTGGGGAACGACAAGCAGGGCCGTGAAGTGCCGGGCTGGAACAATCTTTCGGGTCCGTTCCTCAAGGATCTTGCAGCGGCGGGATTTGCGCGGGAGACGATCGACACGATCATGTGCACACACCTGCATGTCGATCATGTAGGCTGGAACACCATGAAGGTTGACGGCAAGTGGGTGCCCACGTTTCCCAATGCCCGCTACCTGATGGGGCGTACCGAGTTCGAGCACTGGCGCGACCAGCAGGCGAACCACGAGCAGAATCTGATCTTCTCGGATTCGGTGCAGCCGGTGTTTGATGCGGGCCTGGTTGATCTGGTCGAAACGAACCACCAGATCTCGCCGGAGGTCAGTTTTGTGCCAACGCTTGGGCATACACCGGGGCATGTGAGCGTTCGCATTTCCTCAAAGGGCGAAGAAGCGCTGATCACAGGTGACTTCGTTCACCACCCCTGCCAGATGGCGCATCCTGAATGGGCCGCCACAGTCGACTATGATTCAAAGGCGTCGACGGCAACGCGGCGTGAGGTGTTCGGCAACCTGGCAGGCAAGCCTGTACTCGTGATCGGCACGCACTTTGCGGGTGCGACCGCGGGTCGGGTCGTGCGGGATGGAGATGCGTACAGGCTGGAGATCTAGTTTCATCGGCAGTTGGAGAATGCCACCGCTTTAGTCCTTCTCGGCCAGCAGCAGGTACATGACAGGCGTCACGAGGCGTGACAGCAGTGTCGAGGATATCAGTCCTGCAATGATGACGATGGCGAGCGGCGAGTAGAGACCGGAACCTTCAATCGCCAAAGGAAGCAGCCCGCCGATGGCTGTTGCACTGGTCAGTAGTACCGGCAGGAACCGGATGTGGCCCGCCTGCTCGATCGCATCGCGCAATGGAACGCCTTTCTCGCGCAACTGTTCCGTGAAGTCGACCAGCAGGATCGAGTTCTTGATCTCGATGCCGATGAGCGCAATGAACCCGATGACCGCTGTGAAGGCGAGCGGGTATCCTGTGACCCACAATCCAAACAGGCCACCGATAATGCCCAGCGGAATCACACCAGCAACAACGCTCGACGTCTTGAAAGACCGGAATTCAAGGATGAGTACAGCCATGATGCCAAACAGGGCCAGCATGACGGCGCCCCCAAGGCCACCAAAGCTCTTGGCCTGGGCTTCGGCCTGTCCACCGGCAGAGAGGTGATAGCCGGGAGGAAGCTTGAGTGCCTTCAGCTTCTCGAAGACATCCTGTGACACTCTCGATGTGAGAAACCCGCTGCCGGTCCGACCGGTGATGGTGACTGTCCGTTCGCGTTTCAGGCGATCAATGCGGGCGGGTTCGCTTTGCATGTAGGGTTTGGCGATCTGGCTCAGCTGGATCCCTGCCCCCAATCCATTTGGTACATAAATCCGGTCGATGTCGGATATTTCGTGCCTCGCTCCAAATGGAAGCCGAAGTGCAATATCAAACTCCTCTCCGTCGGACTGTCGGTACTTCCCAACGACTTCGCCAGCCAAAGCGATACGCAATGTCTGGTCTACAGCACCGGCAGGCACGCCGAGGGCCGCAGCCTTTCCGGCATCCAGCCCCAGATTCAGGTCCGTTCGCTCGAGGCGGAGCGGGTTGACCACATCGCGGGCCCCTGGAACCGACTCGATCAGTGTCGTCGCGCGCGCAGCGAGGTCCTTGAGCGTCGACATCTCCTTGCCGGAAATGCGGACAGCGATTGGCGCCTCAAGCGGCGGGCCATTCTCGAACACGATCACGATCACCTGTGCGCCCGGAATTTTCGCGAATTGCGTGCGCCAGGCGTCGAGGACCGTCGGCGTCTCGCGGGAATTCCACTCCTTCAGTCCAACAAAGATCGAAGCGTGGTTTGCCTTTTCCTGCTCGGGGCGGACATTGTAAAAGATCTGCGGATTGCCATGCCCCAGATTCGACATGAACCAGTTCACATGCGGCGACTGGCCAACAATCTTTTCGACCTGGCGAAGAACGCGGTCGGTCTCGGTCATCGCTGCACCATCAGGCAGCTCGATATTGACCAGCACTTCGGGAACTTCCGCTGGAGGGAAAAGACTGAATCCCAATCGCGGGACCAGCATCAGCGAAAGCACAAACAGAACCGCAGATACTGCCAGAGCGGATTTCGGTGCGCCAAGGGAAGCCCGCAGCAACGGACGGTAAAACGCTTCAATGCCCGCCATGATTTTTCGCAGGAGCCAGTTGCCTTCCGGATCCTCTTTTTCCGGCAGCAGTCGACTTGCCAGAAACGGAATGATCGACAGTGACACAAAGAGCGAGGCGGCGACGGTATACAGCACAGCGGCCGGAAGCGAGCGAATGAAGGCGCCTGCGCCCTCGGGCAAGAAGAGCAGCGGCGTAAACGCCAGCATGAGGGTTGCAGTGCAACCGATGACGGCGACGCCAATCTGCTGGGACCCGGCGATAGCGGCGTCGCGCCGCGTCATGCCTGCACGCAGGTGACGCGAAATATTTTCCGTCACCACGATCGAGTCATCGACAAGCAATCCCAGTGCCAGAACAAAGCCCGCAATTGACAGCTGGTTCAGCGTGAATCCGGTCATTTTCAGTACAGCAACGCCAATTGCCAGCGACAGGGGAATCGAAATCATGACGATCAGCGACGCGCGCACACCCAATGGCAGCAAAGTGACAAGCACCAGCGCCAATGCAATCGCGAAATCCCGAAACAATCCGGACAGCCGGTGGTCGACATTTCTGGACTGGTCAAATCCGCGCTCGATGCGGATGCCCTGGGGCAGCTCCCTCTCGAAAGCATCCACGGCCTGATAGATTGCATCGCGGACGGCGAAAACGTTTTCGCCTTCCTTCTGGTTCGCCGCGATGAATACTGCAGGTTTGCCATTCCAGCGCGCGACGTGTCGCTGCTCATCGTAGGCCCAGGACACCTCGGCGATGTCTGCGACGCGCACGGTGCGCCCCTGTGAAGCGAGCACTACGGTTTCCTTGATTTCCTCCAGTGAATCGAACGCGCCGGTGGCCTTGAGATTAAAGCGTCGATCTCCGGCATAAACGACCCCCGGCGGCGCATCGATGCCTTCGGCCTTCAATGCATTCGACACCGTTGCAAGCGGGATCGACCAGGTCGCAAGCTTGCCCATATCCACCGCGATGCGGACTTCCGAGGTTGGGACCCCGTAGACGCGGGACTCCTTGACCCCTGGCATACGATCAATGATGTCACGCAAATCTTCCGCGACATGTTCCAGTTCGCGGTACGACGCCTTCTCGCCTACAAATGCCATCTGGATGATGTTGGTCTGCGCGGTCGAGGCCTTTTCAATTTCAAGGCGCAATACACCTGCGGGCAAGGTTGGCCTGAGTGCGTTGACCTCACGTACGACTTCGTCAAACTTCCTGTCGACGTCGATACTCCACGAGAACTCGGCGCTGATGTTGGCGAAGCCGTCTGCCGCTGTCGACCTGATGGTGACAACGTCTTCGAGTGTGTCGATGGCATCTTCGATGGGTTTGACAACCAGCTTTTCGATTTCGGCCGGGCTGGCGCCGGGCAGAACCACGCGCACGATATAGAACGGGATCGGGAAAGCAGGATCCTCGGCACGCGGGATCGTCATCAGTGAGTTCAGGCCAAACATGGCCAGCCCCGCAAAGACAACCAGCGTGAACTGCCAGTTGCGAACAAAGAACGCGCTGACCTGACTCACGATGCGGGTACGTCGCTTACGATATTCACCAGCTGGCCGTTGTGCAGATAGGGTGCGCCCGAGGTCACGACCCTGTCTCCGGGCTGGAGACCCTCGGCGATCAGCACGAAGGCATCCACGAAACCTGTGGTGCGCACGCTGACACGTTGCGCCCGACCCGACTTGTCGATGATGAATACAGCCGCCCGATCACCGCGACCTTCGAGCAACGCGAGGGCCGGTATGGCAAGTGCCCGCGATCGCTCACTTGCGACCGTTGGGGTGATCCGCGCTTCACCAACCAGTCCACTGCGCAATTCGCCCGTTGTCGTTCGCAACATCAATTCCACGTCAAACGAGCCCGTGCGTGCATCTGCTTTCGCCGCGATGCGCGAAACACCCGCCTTGATGGGGGAAAGCCCGGAGAAATACAAAGTGGCGGAGTCGTTTTCGCGAACCCTCGTGACATCGCCGTCGGTCAGAGGAGTCTTCAGTACGAGACCGCTTGCCTCGTCTCCCACCAGAAGCACGGGGATGCCAGGCGCGATCACCTGGTGGGGCTCTGCCAGACGGGACAAGATCACGCCGTCAGCTGGCGCCACGATCACGGCCATTGATTCATCAAATCTGGTTGTGGTGCGCGCCGCGCGTGCGCGCCTCACCGCGGCTTGTGCGTCTTCCACACGCGCCTGCGAAGCGAAGCCCTTTTCAAAGAGCCCTTTTGCACGGGCCAATTGTGTCTGTGCCAGATCGAGCTGCGCCTGGGCATCCGACCCACGAGAGTGAACCTCGGTTGGATCGATGCGGGCCAGCACCTGCCCTTTTTTCACGTGATCGCCCGAGTCCACATCAAAGGCGGACAGGATGCCCTGGACTTTGAATGCCAGTGACATCTCGCGTTTGAATGCCAATGTACCGGTCGCGCGAATTTGGCCCGCGACGGCCGACGGACCAGCGACCGAAATGCGCACAGGAACCGGCGCGTCGGCCGGTACCTTTGGTTCTGCCCGCAGATCGCCCTTCACCAGCAAAAAGGCCAGAAAGGCCGCGAATGTCGCGACCATCAGTGCCTGCGAACGCCAACTCATGGTAGAAGCCCCGTCACAAGTGAACAGTGTACACTTGATTCACTTTTAACATATAAGTGAACAGTGTCAACTTGCAGCGGGCTTCTTGCTTAAAATTTACGCATTTCACAATCACATCGGTGATAATGCTCCGGTCATGACACCCCTGCGCAGGAAAGCTGTCAAACGTATCCAGGTCGAGAAGAAGCCCAAGCGGCGAATCTCCGGCGAGGAACGTCGCGCACAGATCCTGCGTGTTGCTGGCGACCTTTTCATAAACGAAGGGATTGACCACACGTCCATGCGGCGGATCGCGTCTGGTGCTGGGGTAACGGCCACCCTTCTCTATCGGCATTTCCTCAGCAAGGAAGACCTGCTGAAAGCGATCGGCGAAGCCTTCTTCATACAATTGGCTGGCTATCTTGATGCCGCCACGTGCGAGGCCTGCGACCCGGTCGAACGCCTTCGCCGACTGATGCGGGCCTATGTGACATGCGGAATTGACAATCCGCGCGCCTACCACCTGACATTCATGACGGCGGTTCCTCGGCTGCGCCGCGGTCAGGAAATGAAAGCCTTCCGTGAAAAGCTGCGCCGCGGCGTGTCGATCCCGGCTGACGAACTTCTCATGGGCATGGCCTGCTTTGCGCGGCTTGAAGCAGCCGTTGCTGATGTCGTGAAGGCAAAGCGCGCACGCGTGAAAGACGTTGCAACCCTTTCAGAAGTTGTCTGGTCAGCAGGCCACGGGCTGGTGGCGCTTGTCATCACACATGATGATTTCGGGTTTTCCCCGACACCGCTGCTGATCGAAGCGTCGATCGATGTGATGCTCAATGGCCTGGTGCAAAAGAAATAGTCTCCCACCAAACGAAAAGTCCGGTTGCGTCAGCTTCGGGCGGTGCTGCGAGCGACGTATTCGCCGACCATTGTGAACAACACAAATAATGGCAACCCGCCAATGTGAAACCAGAGCGGGCTTTGGATCATCCAGGCATTCACGCCGGCGCCTGCCGTAAGCAGGACACCGGCAATCAGCGCAGGCACTGGAGAGGAAGCTGTTGCTGCCTTCGTTGCAACAAACCCCGCAGCGAACGATCCCGCGATCCAGCCGAATGCGACAAGCACCAGCGCCTGTGCAGGTAGCGTGTCCGCGAAGGCCCGCACCTGGACAATGTCGTTGGTGTCCATGGCGGCTGGAAACGGGTAGATCAGGTAATTGATGTACTCGCATGCCATCATCACCGCGCCCGCGGTTACAAATCCAGCGACCACGGCGATGATGTTGCGAAGCACTTCAGATCGAACCCAGGAAGTCGCGCTTGCCAATCTCAACGCCGTTGTGGCGCAGGATGTTGTAAGTGGTGGTCGCGTGGAAGAAGAAATTCGGCAGAGCGAAGTGGTTGAGATACACGCTGCCCTTCCAGGTGTGTTTCTGTCCACCCAGGGTAAGCGTGACGTCGCGCACATCGGCGCCGTCGAACTGCGCAGGCTTCAATCCCTTGATGTAGTCGACGGTCTTCTGGATGCGCTGCTGCAGCTCCGCGAAAGTTGTTTCCGTGTCGGTGAAGCTTGGTGGCTCGACTCCTGCCAGCCGCGCAGAAGCGCCCTTGGCGTGATCGGTTGCAATCTGGACCTGGCGTGACAGTGGGAACATATCCGGCGCCACGCGCCCGTTTACCAGGACAGACGGGTCGATCTTCCTCGCCTCGGCGCTGGCTGCTGCCTTGGTGAGAATTGTGGACAGGCTTGTCAGATACTGAACGAATACGCCAACGCTGGCGGAATGGAGATTGGATGACATTGCGTGCTCCTCTGGGGTCAGGGCTGAGATGTAGCATGAGGCCCCCCTCCCGTTGCAATCTATTGGCGTTGTAGCGCGGGAGATTCGGTGTCACGCGGCGTTTTGGTGTCCTGACACCAAGCACCGAAGCGCGGATTCAGGCATTTGTGGGAGTGTCTTGCACGCCAGGAGAGAACCCTGTTGGCATGAACTGGCCCGACCGAACTTCACTGCAGCTTCTTTCGAACCAACTTTGAAGGTCATGCACTTTGCTATGGGTCCTTACGACACTTGCCGCCGCAGCCGGACAGACCGCCCGCAACGCCATGCAGAGCAGCCTGACGGCAAAACTGGGGACACTCGGCGCAACACAGGTACGCTTTGTCTACGGGTTTCCGTTTTCAGTGTTGTTCCTTGCCGCCGTCGTCGCTTTCAGTGGAGAAGCAGTTCCGGCGCCAGGCGCGCGCTTCCTGATTTTTACCGCGAGCGGGGCGATTGCGCAGATCCTGGGAACCGTTTGCCTGCTGGCCGCCATGCGGGACCGCTCATTCTCGGTTGCTACCGCATTCACTAAAACCGAAGCCGTGCAGGTTGCTCTGTTTGGTCTTGTCATCCTGGGCGATGAACTTTCATGGATGCGCGCGGTTGCGATCGTGGTCGCGACAGCGGGCGTGCTGCTGATCGCGTTCAAGCCGGGTGAAAAACTCACGCGCGCCAGCCTGCGTCCTGCACTTTACGGCATTGCTTCGGGCGGGCTCTACGCGATAGCTGCCGTCGGCTTTCGTGGAGGCATACTCGCGCTCGACAGTGGTGCCTATTTTGTGCGTGCTTCGACAACGCTTGTCTGGTCGCTTGCGATCCAGTCGGTCCTGCTGGGTGGATGGATGCTGGCATTTCAGCGTGCGTCATTCTTCCTGAGCTTCTCGGTCTGGCGCCAGAGCCTGTTTGCCGGCCTCATGGGCGCGTTCGCTTCACAGTGCTGGTTCCTGGGATTTTCACTGACGTCGGCTGCGAATGTGCGCACGCTGGGCCTCGTCGAAGTGCTGTTTGCGCAGGCCGTTTCGCGTCGCGTGTTCTCGCAATCCACAACGTGGCGCGAACTGGCAGGCATGACACTGGTGCTCGTGGGTGTTGGGTTGCTGCTGGCGTCAGCAATCTGATCTACGGCCAGATCGCGGACAGCAGGAAGGATACGATCAGCCCACCGAACCAGGTCAGTACTGGCAACGTCGCGATGGCAACACAGCGCGCGATGTTTGTCCAGCCTCCGGGCCAGTCGGCCATGCGTGCAATCTGGTTCCGAATCGTCAGCATCGCGGCCATGGCCGGCAGCGCGACGGCTTCGATGATACGACCGTTTGCATATGCCCGTCGCCAGATCTCGCGCGCGTATGCATGCAGCTCGTTCAGTGCGAGCTCTTTTGCGGCGATGATGTTGCGGCGCGCTCCCCAGAGCGCACCGAATGTGGCGCCGAGGACAAGAAGGGCACCCAATCCCAGAAGTGTTGCGCTGGCGGTGGCGGCTTCGGGCCTTGCGATAATCGGGCCTGCGATCGCGACCTGAATTGACAGATAGAACACGGCATTGCGGGAATAGCGGGCGAGTGGCTGCAACGGCGTCATGTCGAAGAGATCGACACGCAGATGTTCGCCCAATGCCGCGCTGAAACGATAGTGCAGCATAGCGACATATGACAGGCTTGAACCGAGAAGGCCAAAGATCATCGCGAGCCTTGCGTACATCCAGAGCGTCAGCATCATCTCATCTGCGCCAGCTCCTGGAACGGTGACCTGCAACAGACCTCCAAACACCGGTGTGAGCACGGCCGCCCAGAAGCCGACGAATACGAGACGCACCAGCGCGTGCGCACCAGCCAGTGCCGTCAGATGTTCATCATAGACACGATCGCTGCAGCTCAGCGCGCCTGCCGTATCAGCAAATGCGGTCAGGCAACTTCGGGCGAGAAAGGTTGGCAGCACGATGTTGTACGCAATCAGTGCCAGCACGAGCGTGTCAATGAATCCCTGGGACGTCAGCGCAAAGACTGTTTGCCCTGCAAAGACGCCAGACATTACACCGGCCGCGTCACTGATTGCCACGTGAGTCACAATCAGGACCGCGAAGATCAGTGACGTCGCGATGACCGGACGCATCTCGATGAAGGAAACGACGCGGTCGAATACGCCCTGCTTCGGATCGGCTTGCGATGCCGTATCTGGAGGCGGCAAGGCCGCGCGAACGGGTTGTGCTTCGGGCACAACCACCTCGCTGCCTTCCTGATTCTGATCGGCGCTGCTCGACATTTGACCCAGACAAACGCGTACGGCGCGGCAGCTGCTTGCTCCCGCCGTACTCCCCTGAGCCTATTCTCACGGTAATTGGGTTCAAGTCACTTGACGAACTGAAGTAAGGTTATTGCGCGCAGCCAAAAAAGGCTGAACGCCAAGCAGAATTCGAAGTTACCTTCGCCCTTTACATCTTCGCTTCCGGCTTGCCACCCAGCATCTGGCTGTGTACGAGCGGGATTGGTGGCCTGCCATAGCTCAGGAAGTGATCGTGGAATTCCTTCCAGGCGCTTTGGCCACCACGGGTTGCGGTCCAGTCGTCGCGAAGCGTTCTGATCATCAGCTTGCCCACTGTGTAATTCAGGTAGGCTGGGTCATAGGTACCGCGTGCTGCCTGCGGGCGGCGGCGTGAGCATTGGGCGTCGTGCCAGCAGAGCAAACTGTCCCTACCGCCCGATTACGCGCAGTACAAGCAGTAGTGCGACCGCGCCCAACGTGGCGGTAGCGATCGTACTGATAAGTCCTGCCCCAATGCTGATGCCAAGCGTTGCGCAAAGCCAACCGCCGACAAAGGCACCAATAATGCCAACGATAATGTCACCGATGAGTCCGAAGCCTGACCCCTTGACAATCTGACCGGCCAGCCAACCCGCCACGGCACCGACGATCAGCCAAATCACGAGTGTTTCTGCAGACATGTTGTTCTCCCTGGCAGACTTCTGATGCGCTGCATTCTAGTCCACGATTCTCCATTCATCTAGACAGGCCGACTTCCGCCCGGGAAAACACACGCCCGGAAATGGCTTGGCAGTGCGACGAAACACGTGCTGTTATTGCAACGGCGTTTCAACCGAGAGTGAACATGCAAATCTTCATGTCTGAAGCTGGCCTTGTGCGCGTGGCCGGGCGCCTGCCGACCGAGGGGGTTGAAGTCATCACCATTGATGGCACGGGCAAGCTGGCGAGATCAGGCAAGCCGGTTCAACCCGGCGACGTGGATCCAGAGGTGTTCTGGCTCAGTCTCGATCTCTATCGCTCGGGACAGCTGCCCGCCTTCTTCGGTCAGATCCTGTCCGGCACGCGCGGCAAGTGGGCTCAGTCATTCTCGGCTGGCATCGACAATGTCGCATTCACCCGGATCATGCAGAAGGGCCTGCGCCTCACCAAAAGCAGTGCGCAGGCACCGGCCATTGCCGAGTACGTGATGTGCCATGCGCTGAGCCTGCTGCATCCGATCGCTGATGTGCGTGACGCGCAGGTCGCGCATGAATGGAAGCACGTGAGCTTTCGGGAAATTGGATCGTTGCGCTGGCTGCTCGTGGGATTTGGTGCGATCGGGCGCGAGATTGCATTGCGGCTGCAACCCTTTGGCGCGCACCTCACTGTCATCAGGCGAAACACCACGCCAGAACCACTTGCTGCGGAGGTGCGCAACACAGGTGACCTGATCTCGCTATTGCCGCAAAGCGATGTCGTTGTGCTCGCCTGCGCACTCAATGCGGAAACACGCGGTCTTGCGGGCCAAGCGTTCTTCGGGTCGATGAAACCGGGAAGCCTGCTCATCAATATCGGGCGTGGAGGGCTTGTCGACGAAGCCGAACTGAAATCCGGTCTCGATCGCTCACAGCCCGCGCATGCCGTCCTCGACGTGTTCGAAACCGAACCCCTGCCAGCGGATGCATGGTTCTGGAACCACCCTCAGGTTCGCGTGTCTGCGCATACATCAGCAGCCGGCAACCAAGTACTTGAGCGAGGCGACGCACTTTTCCTGGAAAACCTGCGGCGCTATCGCGCCGGAGACGCGCTCCTTAACGAAGCGCAGCCCGCCGAGGTCGGACTCTAGGCCGCTGCCGCGTTTCGAGCGCGCGCCTCACTGTACACGCGAGCGATTTCGGCAATCAACTCGCGCTGATCGATGGGCTTGGAGACATAACCGGTCATGCCGATGCCCAGCAGCTTTTCCCTTTCGCCGGACATTGCATCTGCGGTCAGTGCAATCGTGGGGACATTGGCCCAGGCTTGTCCGCATGAGCGGATGTGACGAATGGTTTCCGGACCATCCATCACGGGCATGTGAACGTCCAGCAGCACGACGTCGAAACTTTCCTTCGCCAGCATATCGAGAGTCTGCTTGCCGTTTTCTGCTTCCGATACTTTCAGGCCATGCGGCTCGAGGAACAGACGCGCCACTTTTCGGTTGACAGGCTGGTCGTCGACGATCAGCACCGAAATGCCGTTTATCTTTGTCGCCTGTATCGGGCGCTCCCGCTCGGCATTGCGCTCGCGAGAAGCAGACTCTGCAGCCCTGGCCTTGAACGTAAGCGTGAATACTGAGCCCCGGTTCATTGTGCTCTCGGCTACCAGATCGCCACCCATCAGACGGGCCAGCCTGCGAGAGATTGACAGGCCAAGGCCCGTGCCACCAAAGCGGCGCGAGGTTGAAGCGTCGGCCTGCGTGAATGGCTGAAACAGCTTTGCCAGTGTTTCCTCGCTCATGCCAATACCTGTGTCCTCGACACGGATCGCGATGGTCACTTCGTCTCCGTGCGTTTCATGCACGGACGCGAGAACCGTGATCATGCCACGCTCGGTGAACTTGATCGCATTCGAAATCAGGTTGCTGATGCACTGGCGCACCCGCACCGGATCGAGTTTCAGGTGTGGCGCGAGATTTGAATCGGTGGCCACGATCAGCTTGATGCGCTTTTCGTCCGCGCGCACGCTCCACAACTTTTGCACGCGGTGCAGCAGGTGGCTGAGGTCGAAGTCGATCGGCGCGATCTCTAGCTGGCCTGCTTCAATCTTGGACAGGTCCAGCACGTCGTTTACGATCGACATCAGCGATTTGCCCGAGTCCACGATTGCGTCGACCTGCTCCTTTTGCTCGCGTGTCAGGCTCGCAGACGCCAGGACCTGGGCCATTCCCATGATGCCGTTCAGCGGTGTACGAATTTCATGGCTGATGTTGGCAAGAAAATCGGACTTTGCGCGACTGGCGGCTTCAGCCCTGGATTTTGCGTCCTCCAGTTCCTTTTCCTTCTCGCGCAGAGCAGTAATATCCGCCGATACGGCTACTCTTCCGCCGTTGCGCATCGTGCGATAGACTGTTTGTACAACCCGACCCTGATCGGTGGTCAGCAGTGTTGGTTTTCCCTCTCGCATCCGCTTGGTGAGTTTGTCTGCAAGTTTGCGGCACTCAATTTCGCTGAGATGCGGCAGCGTATGCCGCACGGTTCGGTAGTGCGCTTCTTCATACGGCAAGCCTTCATCCATGGCGCCAAAGGTGCGCCCGAAATTCCTGCGAGAGGGCTCGTTTGCAAAAATCAGGTTGTCGTCAGCGTCGAAGATGGCAAACCCGTTCGACAAGGCGTGCACGGCTTCTTCGATCAGCGCGGCAAGTTCTGTCGCCTGGACGGGAGGCCTTGAGGGCTGTGTCATGCTTGTTTCGGGCTCTGTTGTGGATCGCGCGAATGCTAGCCGAGATGGCTAAAACTACCCTTAAGTGTGGTCCAAGAAGGCAATACCCGGGGCGTCTTTGAACCCGCTGACTCGCGATTTCGGGGTCAAATCCGGTCGTTTCTCGCCTTCACAGTCAACAGGGCCTGGAACTGCCTCTGGAGGCTGCCTCTGTCCCCGTTTTTCAAAATGTGCACAGAACTGCGCAGTTACCCGCGAGTATCCCGCCCCTTGGTTTTGTACAACGCGAACTGGTGCATTGATGAATTGTGCAAGTCTGACACGGGTTAAAGGCTCGTTTACGCTAATGAGAAACAGTCGCGTCGTTTCGTGCAAACGATTTGGAGTAGCCCCTGCCGTGCTGAAGTTGCTGGTGCATCGACAAGCGTTGTTGAAGAGCAATACGCCGCCACATGAAGCATTTTGGAAGCAATGTCTTCCGCATTGGCAGCGGTCAACAGCATCACCGCCTGCCATGTCAATATCTCGGACGCCAAAAAGAGTTTGAGCACAACTGGTGCAGCAGCCGCAAGGCGCAGAGAATGAACGCTGAGGCGTGAGTCGGGCGTGCGGATGCAAAGCTCCGGACCCTGTGCCACGCATTGCGTGTGCGAACGGTGCCCACATGTAGAAAGGACTCGCATGCATGAATCCGACTCTGACCGAACTTGCAAGATATCTGACGTCCTGCAATACCAGAGAAGACTTCAAGCCGATGGCGATCCCGGCCCTTCTGAGACATGTCTATGTGCTGGACATTGAAACGGACGAAGGCTCTGGTACGCCACTGTTCAAGATCAAACTCACGGGAACTTCTCTCGACACGATTTTTGGAAGGGCGCTTTCCGGCCGACACCTGCACGAGTTCGTTCATGGTCCCAAGGCCGCAGAGGTGATGAACACCTACTAGACATGCGCGCAGGAACGTTCTTCCTACTGGATGCGCCAGGTCGTAAACATTGGCGACAGCCCGGCCCGCTTTGTTGAGGGCATCATGGTGTATCTCGGACCCAGTCGCATCTACGGCGGGCTTTTGGCTGGAAAGCTGACCATTTCCAGCGCTTCGCAATTTGAACGCATGCCCCTGCGGGACGCGCTCGGTCAAGTCTCCAAAGCTGGATGAGGACTTCTTTCGAGCTCCCCCTTCGTCTGCAGCAGCTTCGCTGCGCAGCCACTTCCCCCGATGAATCGGGTGGAAGAAAACTGAGTGGGGTTCGCCCACCGCTTTAGCGGGGGGAGTCCGTGCGCAAGTGAAGCTACTTCATTGCGGCCAGTTCCGCGTCATAACTGGCATAGGACTGTTTCATTGTGGCGTGGTTGAGCAGCATTTCGGCGAGCTGGCGTTTGCCAGCCCTGTCGAAAATGCGGGTGCGTACCCAATAGGATTCCGTGCGCTTGCTTTCCGACACGGCCGCGATCTCGCGTCGGATCAGGTAGTCCTCGCCGACGAACAGCGGACCTTCGATCATGCGGATTTCCTGATCAGCGAAAAGTCCCACCGCCGGACCCTTGACGGGGAAGCGTGCCTTGGTGCTCGAGTATTCGGCAAGCACGCTCACCATTTCGAGCGGGATGATCGCCCTGCCCCATGGCGAAGACTTGCCGTCGCTGTACCATGGCGAGTTCTCGGTGATGACCGCGAGTTTCTGCTTCAAGCTGAACGGATAGAGCGCGCCCATGTGGCTCTCCGGATCCATGCGGACGATTTCATCCTCGGCGCCCTTCATGCCTATTTTCAGGTTTTCAAGGATGACGAGTTTCCCAGTCGGGCGCAGCGCCGCCAAACGCTCTTCCAGCAACGTTGCACCATGGCCTGGACCAATGCTGGCGCTGGCTTCGAGCACCGGCGTGCCATCCTCCTTCTCGGCCCATACTTTTGTTCGTGCGGCGCCGTGGGGCGGCACCTCGGCGAAGGCGCGAACGGCTTCACCTTCAACCACCATGTTCTGGTAGTGGGAGGAGATGCAGCCACGTTCAAACCAGCCATGTCCCCAGATCTGTGCGAGCAGTGGCGGGAACAGGCTGAAATGCGTAGGACCTTCGATCGGACCTGCGCGAAAGCCCAGTTTCGCCGCCATCTCGTCATCGTGGATCGACGAGTGACCACCATACTCCTGTTCGGCCAGCATTTGCCTCGGTTTGCGGAAGGGACCCGAAATCACCATCCTTGTGTCGAAACTCATGTCAGCTCCGGTATTTGCGGTTCAGTTTGCGCATGCCGCCAATCCAGCGGTTATAGTCGCCGGTCTTGCGACGCATGTATTCCAACACTTCCGGATGCGGCAGCACGAGAAAATCCTCGACCTCGATCGTGTGCACGCAAGCTTCAGCCACTTCGTCGGGCTCCATCATGCCGTCAATCGAGGCGACTCCACCCTGGTTGTTCGCCGTCATCGCCGTGCGCACGGCCTGGGGACATAGTACCGAGACCCTGATGCCTTCGTCGCCATGCGTGATTGCGATCCATTCCGCAAACCCCACAGCGGCATGCTTGGTGACGGCGTAGGGTGCAGAACCGATCTGAGACAGCAAGCCTGCGGCCGACGCCGTATTCAGGAGATAGCCTCCGCCTCGCGCTGTCATGCGCGGGATCAGGTGGCGCGCGGCCCAGACATGCGCCATGACGTTGATGTCCCAGATGCGCTGCCAACCATCGTTTGGCACTTCGGCGCCGCCATGGATGCCGATGCCAGCGTTGGAGCAGAACAGGTCGATCGGCCCGTGCTCGTCCTCTACCTTCTCGATCAGATGCTTGAGCTCTGCTTCCTTGCCGACATTTGCCTGTATCGCGACGCCGTCAATGGATTGCGCGGTCGCGTGGGCGCCCGCCTCATTGATGTCCGAGCAGACGATCAGCTTCGGCTTTTCCTTGTGGAAACGGTACGCCATGGCACGGCCAATGCCGCTGGCGGCGCCGGTGATGACGATGATGCGGTCTTTAAGATGCATGAAGGTGGGGCTTTCGGGGTGGATTGATGTGCGGAACGATGACACGGAAGCGAGGTTGGTGGCAATCAGGACCCATCTCCTGCGGATCCCCCCGTGTAGCAGCGCAGAAGCGCTGCTGCACGGGGGGGGCTTGCGCTATTCGGGCGGTGGATGCTGCGTACGTCTGAAGTAAGGCGCCACGCGATCCACGCGGTTGGTCCAGATGCCGCCTGGAAAGTCCGCTGGCCATTGTTGGGCGGCTTCGAGTGTGTCGATGCCTGACGCGCCCACATCGCCTGCCGCGTAGTCTCCCGTGACGAAAACAAATGCACCGTGCTGCTGCATGCGCTCGAGCATCAGGTTCGGCCAACCCCAGAACAGAAATGTCGCGTTGCGCGGAATGAGAAGCAGGCTGTTCTCGCACGCCTTTGGCACGATGCCGAACCAGCCCAGGCCGATATAGCGCGTCAGGCATTCAACCAGCGTGTCCTTGGACATCACCTTCATGCCGGGCATCAACTCAAGCAGTCGTGCAATGGGTCGCGCGCCGCCATAGGACATGAGAAGGGCTTGCTGCCCGGGTGGCAATTGACGCAGTCGTGTCGCAAGCAGATCTGCTTCAGCCGGATCGTTGCTCTTGATGTTGATCAGGAACCTGTGGTTGGGAAACATTGAGAGCACCTCGTCCATCGTGGGCATAAGGCCAACGCCCTTGCCGCGAAACGGAAACGTCCTGCCACCATCGGCCGTGTAGCCATAACCGATATCCAGCGTCTTGAGCTCTGCCATGCTGTGCTCGCGCGTGACGCCGTGACCGTTCGTCCGGCAATCGAGTGTCCAGTCATGCAGCACCGCGAACTGGCCATCGGTGGTTGGATGGATGTCGAATTCGACGATATCGGCACCCGCGGCAAATGCCGCGCGCATCGAGGCGATGGTATTCTCGAGGTACGGGTGCTCGGGCGGGTCGATACGGGCCGCGGTACAGGTTTCGTTAGTCAGTCCGCGGCGGTGATAAGTCTGCGCCAGCCCGCGGTGCGCCAGGATGAGTGTCTTTCCGCGGAAGCCAGACCAGAAGGCGCCGTTCCAGATGGCGAGCGCGCCGATGGTGAGCGCTATCGCAAGCAAGAGTTTCAGTGCGCTTTTCAGGAACCACATTTTTTTTGCCTCCAGATCGCAACATGTGGCTGCGAATTCGCGTTCGTGTCGAGTACCAATGTCACGGGTTTGGGGAAGGAGTGTTTTGCCGGTGAAGCAGGAATTGTATACAAAAGCTCATGACCTTGGCTTCGTTCTTTCGAAAACAGTCCCAACTGCTGCATATTTCGAATTCGACAACCGTCTTCCGATAGATCCTGCGCACGCCGTCGAGTTTGGAAACATGTAGAGGCAAACTACTATCTTCAGGACCGTTGGAGACACGCCATTTTACTCAGCGTCTTGCTGAAACCCTATTCATCGGGAAATATGGAATATGGCATTTCCAAACTTTGAACTTTTGGATGTTTTGTACTTTTCAATCGCAGCTTGTTTAGTCTGGGGTTCGATCGTTGATTTTCGACACATATTCAACCCACCTGAAAAGTTGCCTTGGGGTTCTTGGCTCATCAAACGACGTACGTACGAAGGCTGGAATGAGCGTCAGAAGTCTGATTTCTGGAGCAGAACTTTTTGGGGGCGTTTCGTAGTATGGCCGCTCATGATTGTTACCGGCATTGTCGCGTTGACCACTCATGACGCGACTATGTTCGGTTCTCTCGTGGGCGCCCTGTTCGTGGCAGTGATATATTTTAGCTCGGTGTTGAAGAAGTGACTTGTTGCTGGATCTAGCCTCGTCATACTCCGCTCTGGGAGTGATGCTACTTGTCAGAATGCTCGCAGACTGCACCCTTCGTCTGCAGCATTGCGGTCCGTTAAGCGCAGCCACTTCACCCGCTGGAGCGGGGGAGGAAAACAAAGTTTAGCCATTCAGCCACCGCTTGCGACAGGTTGTTACAAGTCAGACGCAATTCTGCCGGACGGATCCGCGAAATTTCGCTTCCCTTAATTATGTAGTTACATAACAGGCGGCGATCGTGTATGAATGGGATGAGGCGAAGCGGCAGCGGAACCTGCGCAAGCATGGTGTAGACTTTGTCGAGATGGAAAGGTTCAACTGGGCTGTCTCGGTTGTGTTCGAAGGCCTGCGCGAGCGCTACTTTGAACAACGCTGGCTCGCCTCTGGTCCGATCGGCGACGTGGGGTACGCGCTTGCCTTCACGGAACCGGAAGATGGTGTGATACGCGTCATCTCACTCAGGCGCGCGACGACAAGGGAGACCAGACTTTATGCAAAGGAAATCCGGAAAACGCATCACTGACCCAGACAATCCCGAGTGGACGGCGGCGGCTTTTCGTCGAGCGCGCCCTGCTCGGGAGGTGGTGCCGCACATTGTCGAAGCTTATCTCAGGCAGCGCGGCAGGCCTACACAAGGCGAAGCAGCAAAGGTGCAGGTGACGCTGCGGCTTGATCCGGCGATCATCGCGCACTTCAAGGCACGAGGGGCGGGATGGCAGACGCGCATCAATGATGAGCTGATGAAGGTGATTGGGGGGAAGCTGGCGGGTAAGAAAAAGGCTCCGAGGTGAGCCCCGTCCGCTTGAGCGCGGAAGGAAAAGAAGTGTGGCGGGTGTTGAGAGTCTGGGTGGAGCGTGCGAAGAATGGGGGAACGGTTCTCAAAACAATTCAGAATCATAAGGGAGAGAATTCATGCAGCCTGATTTCACGAACCTGTTTTCAGTCAAGGGCAAGACGGCGCTGGTGACCGGGGGGTCGCGCGGGATTGGCGAGATGATTGCGGCGGGGCTGCTTGCGAATGGGGCGAAGGTCTATATCTCGTCGCGCAAGGCCGAGGCGTGCGATGCGGCGGCCAAGCGCTTGTCGGAAACCTACAAGGGCGAATGCATTTCGTTGCCGGCTGACCTTTCCCAGATGTCGGGCGTGGAGTCGCTCAGTGAGCGCCTTTCGAAGAAAGAGAGCAAGCTCAACATCCTGATCAACAATGCGGGTGTCGCCTGGGGAGCGCCGCTGGAGACGTTTCCGGAAGTGGGCTGGGACAAGGTCATGGACACGAACGTGAAGGCCGTTTTCTTCACGACACAGAAGGTGCTGCCGCTGTTGCGCGCGGTGGCGAGTGCAGACGACCCTGCCCGCGTGATCAATATCGGTTCGATCGACGGACTGAAGGCTGCGATCTTCTCTACGTTCTCATATGGCGCATCGAAGGCTGCCGTGCATCACCTCACGCGCTTCATGGCCGCGCACCTGACGAAGGAGCACATCAACTTCAACGCGATCGCGCCCGGCCCCTACCCGACCTGGATGCTGAGCACCGGCGTCGGCTTTGGCGGCAAGACGGACGATGTGGACTGGGACGTGATCGGCAAGAACAATCCGAGCGGGCGTGTCGGCACGCCGCAAGACATTGCAGGCCTTGCGATCTTCCTGTGCTCGCGTGCTGGCAATTATGTGGTCGGACAGGTCATCGCCAGCGATGGCGGCATTGTGGGTACGGCCTGAGCCACCGCGTCACGCCTGTCGCGCCCAGCCGGCCCTTTGCAGGTGGCGAACAGCTGAGCGCGACACAGCTTCGCTTCCATCTCCCAGTATGTTTCGGCCCCACGTGAAGCCATAAATGTCGGCAAAAAAAAGTCCGGCCATGCGCGATTGAATATCCGCCACGTCTGCCGATGCCATCGGGATTGCATTAGGGTAGCTGTACATGAAGGCGACATGGGTTCGGTCCATCGCCACCTGTGGTGCGTCGCCAGGGAAAAGGGCACCTCCAGGCCTCGGGCCGCCCGCCCAGTGAAGAACCGTGCTGCCGTCGAAGTGCCCTCCGGTGCGGATCAGCGTGACGTCGTCCGACAGGCGCAATGTGTCACCGCTCCAGTGGTGCAAATTCCCGGGCGGGTAGTGTACCCACTCGCTGTCAGCTTGATGCAGCAACACCGGCACGCCGCCAAGTGCCATGCTCCAGCGCGCCATTGCGGCATAGAAATGGGGATGCGAGATCACGATCATGTCGACACCGCCACGCTGCCGCAGCGCCGCGACGGCCTCCTTTGTGACGAGACTCGTGCACTCCCAAAGAATGTTGCCAGCGCTCGTCGGCAACAGAAGCGCCCGTTGATTGATGGCAAAGCCGGGCTCGGTGCCAATGCCCATCAGGCCGGCGTCGTCTTCAATGCGTATGCGGAACTTCTGGATCAGCTCTTCGTGGGTCGTCCATTTCTGCCCACCAATGCCCACATATTGTCTGTCATCGGTGCAAACGGGACAGTCGTTGCGCGCCGACTTGAATTCCGTGCCGCAGGCAAGGCAAATTTGCATGGACGTCACTCTCCCGCCAGAGAGGGGCATGGTGTAGCAGCGTTTGCATGACACCAGTCGAAATAGGCCGCGCGCGCCGTTGCAGCATCGGTGTAGCTTGTGACGTGGCCGCGTTCGTCCAGATATTCGACGCGACCCTTCAGACTGATCTGGACGATGCAGGGCTCGTCACCCACACAACGCCAGCTGTCGACATTGCCGGCGGGTTCGTACACAAAGTCGCCCGGTCCCACCTGCTCGCCCGTCGTTACGATTTCCCTGTGCCCGGAGAGATTGTATGCATTCACCTCCCCGGTGTGGCGGTGAAGCGGAATCGTGTTTCCGGGTTCCACGCGCAATTGAAGGCTATAGCCGTCGGCTGCGAAGTGCAGTGGCTTGAAGGATATGCCTTGGCGCAGAGGGACCCACGAGAGGTTTGCAGCGGATACCGGATTGGCCAGTTTGATTGTCATGTGATTTCCCTTTTTTTGCCCCTGTCAGGCCGTGGTCATTTATCTTGATATCAAGATACTTTCATTTATCTTGATGTCAAGGTACTTTTGTGGCACCATGATCGCATGAAGAAAAGCAACTGCTCCGGCGTCTCCGACCACATTGACGATGTCTATGCGCAATGGCAGCGCGATATGCCGGAGATCGGCACGAACGGTGCACGGATTCTGGCGCGCGCGCGGCGGCTCACGCTGCTCGTCAGGCCCGAGATCGAAGCCGTGTTCAAGAGCTTCGAACTTGATACGGGCGAGTTCGATGTGCTCGCGACGTTGCGCAGATCTGGCGCGCCCTACGCCCTGAGGCCGACGGAACTCTATCGCGCGCTGATGATATCCTCGGGCGGCCTGACGGACCGGCTCGACAGGCTCAAGGCACGCGGGCTCATTCGCCGCCGTCCGTCCGAAGAAGACAAGCGCAGCGAACTGGTCGAACTGACCGCTCTCGGCCGCAAGAAGATCGAGGCCGCATTTGTCGCCGACATGGCAGTTGAGAACAGGCTGACCGCGCATTTGTCACCCGGCGAACATGAAGAGCTGTGCCGCCTTCTCCGCAAGCTGCTGTTGCAGCTGGAGCAGGAAGGGCGCTAGCCTGTCTGCGTCACAATGTTCTTATATTGTTCTTGATCCGGAAAGTGACCTGATATAAGGTCAGCCAGGCAAAATTGTGCCGGCTGCGGAGAGTGATTTTTGCAAGAGTGTGCTCGCCTGACCTCGACCGAAGCCGTGAGTCAACTGGTGGCAACCTTCGTACATTTTTGTCACCTTTTAAGCATGCGAGGGGCAGGTGACGGCGAAAAACATCGGGTTGGACAAGGAGACAGTGTCACCTTGCCAGACCAGTGCCCTGGTTTCGGTTGGTCGTTCTAATAGGCGTGTTCGGTGAACAGCTTCCGGACGTCGCCGGCCCAGGGCCCGTGGAAGCGTTCCAGCAGGTCCTCGGCACGGGTCTTGCCGCTCTCGACGATCTGGAACAGGGGTTCGATGAAACCCTCTTCCGTGCCGCCGATGGAGTCGGTCTGGCCTCGCAGGCGCAACCCTGCCTTCGAGATCGTCAGCAGATGACGCGCCAGCGCCTGAACGTTCGTGTTGCGGAACGGGGTCTTCAGACCGAGCTTGGGAACCGCTTCACGCATCGCGCTTCGTTCCTCTGCGGTCCAGTCCTTGACCATGTCCCACGCTGCATCCAGCGAGGACTGGTCGTAGTAGATGCCGACCCAGAGGGCTGGCAGCGCGCAGATGCGACGCCACAGGCCACCATCGGCACCGCGCATCTCAAGGAACTTCTTGAGGCGCACTTCGGGGAAGATGGTGGTCAGGTGATCGGCCCAGTCAGCCATCGTGGGTTCGACATGCTCGAAGCCTGGCAACTTGCGGGCAAGAAAGTCCCGGAACGACTTGCCGGCGACGTCGTGGTACTTGCCGTCGCGGTAGATGAAATACATGGGCACGTCGAGCGCGTAGTCGACATAGCGTTCGAAGCTCATGCCATCCTCGAACACCCACGGCAGCATGCCCGAACGTGCGTTGTCGACGTCGGTCCAGACGTGGGCGCGGTACGAGACAAAGCCGTTGGGGCGGCCTTCGCGAAACGGCGAGGCTGCGAACATGGCGGTTGCGATCGGCTGCAGCGCGAGGCCGACGCGGAACTTCTTGATCATGTCGGCTTCGGACGAGAAATCGAGGTTCACCTGGATCGTGCAGGTGCGGAACATCATCTCGTGGCCCAGGCCGCCGACGCGCGGCATATAGCGGCGCATGATGTCATAGCGGCCCTTTGGCATCACCGGCACGTCTTCGAGGCGCGCGGTCGGGTGATAGCCGAGACCGATATAACCTGCGCCAATCTCGGTCGCGACTTCCTTGACCTGTTCAAGGTGCAGGTTCGTCTCGGCGCAGGTCTCGTGCAGGCTCTTCAGAGGTGCACCCGAGAGCTCGAGCTGGCCGCCTGGCTCGAGGCTGATCGCAGCGCCGTTCTGCTTCAAGCCGATGATGTGCGGGCCTTCGTTGATGGGCTCCCAGCCAAAGCGCCTGAGGCCTTCCAGCATGGCCTTCACGCCGGGGCGGCCGTCGTATGGCAAAGGCGACAGGGTCTTGAGGTCGAAACCGAACTTTTCATGCTCGGTGCCGATGCGCCAATCGGACTTGGGTTTCGAGCCGCTCGAGAGCGACTCGACCAGGTCAGCCTTGGAAGTGATGGGGCCACCGCCGGCTTGCGGTACGGACATGAAAGGACCTCAGTTCTTCAGGCCTCATGCGCCGCGGGTCGCGGGAAAGGCCGGAATTCGGCGCTTCGCGTGCGGTGGTTTCTCAGCCCGTGCACTCATGTAGTCGCGCAATACCCCATTGTGCAAGGGGTGAAGGTGTTAACCCCAGTCGCCACATGTAGATTGCCAGACTGCGATGGCTGCGAGAGATGCAGTGTCGGCCCGCAAGATACGCGGCCCGAGGGCTACCGGCAGCGTGAAATCCTGTGTTCGGATCATCTCCCTCTCTTCCGGATCGAAGCCGCCTTCAGGACCAGTCAGGATTGCCCAGGGCCCAGGCTTCGCAGATGCAAAAGCACGCGCGGCAGGCGGCGCATCGCGGCTCTCGTCGCAGAAGGCAAGACGGCGCGTCGTGTCCCAGGACTGGATCAACTTCTCGAGGCTTATGGGTTCGCCAATGTCCGGGACGGTCAGTCTTTCGGATTGCTCGGCTGCCTCTGTCGCGTTTGCGCGCATGCGGTCGAGATTCACACGTTCGACAATGGTCCGGCGCGTGATCACAGGCTGAATCCGCGCGACGCCAAGTTCGGTTGCCTTCTGCACGATATAATCGAGCGGGGTCTTCTTGATCGGCGCCAGCAGCAACCACAAGTCCGGCACGCCGGTTTGCACGCTTGTGCGGACCTGCAGCGAAAGGGTGATGGTACGCTTGGCGATTGCCGTGATGATTGCAAGCCACTCGCCGTCGCGTCCATTGAAGACGCGAAGCGACTGACCGGACCTGGCGCGCATCACATGGGCGAGGTAATGAGCCTGGTCGTCACCCAGCTCAACTTCAGCGCCATCGCAGAGCGCCACGTCGACAAACAGACGGGTCAATCCACCTGGATAGGTCAGATCTTCTGTGGTTTGCGCCATTGGCGGCCTTGTTCAAAATGCCGGTTCCACTTAACACATTGGCGCATGAGCGCAACCGAAGAGGCGCGTCCCGCAGACGCCAGTCCGGTGACCTGGGTCGACACACACGTGCCGGCCAGCGTCCGTCCCTATCTCAGGCTTGCCCGCGCAGACCGGCCGATCGGCATCTGGCTGCTGCTGTGGCCAAGTCTGTGGAGCATCGCACTTGCTTCACCCCAGGCCGTGAAGGAACTTTCAGTGTCGGATGTCGGGCTGACCGCGTTCATTCTCAAGCTGATGGTGCTGTTTGCGCTGGGTGCGGCTGTCATGCGCGGCGCGGGCTGCGTCTACAACGACATTGTCGATCGCGATATCGATGCGAAAGTCGCGCGTACTGCCGGCAGGCCCATTCCGTCAGGCCAGGTGACGCTGCAATCCGCGTGGTCGTTCCTGATCGTGCTGTTGCTGATCGGGCTGTTGATCCTTGTCAGCCTCAACAATTTCTCGATTGCACTCGGGGCCGCATCGCTGATCCCAATTGCAATCTATCCCTTCATGAAGCGCATCACGGACTGGCCGCAGGCGTTTCTGGGGCTCACGTTCAACTGGGGAGCCATGCTTGGCTGGTCGGCTGTGTTGGGAGGATTGGCACTCGCTCCCATGCTGCTGTTCTTCGGCTGCTTTTTCTGGACATTGGGCTACGACACGATCTATGCGCATCAGGACAAGGAAGATGACGCGCTGATCGGCGTGCACTCCACAGCGCAGCTTTTCGGGGACAGTACAAAGACCTGGGTCGGCGGCTTTTACCTGATGGCATGGCTGCTGTTGACCGCATCGGGCTGGCTTGCGGGTCTTGGTTTCGTCTACTATGCCGGGGTTGCGGCTGCGGGCGCACATCTCGCTTGGCAGGTTTACCGTCTCGATATCAACGATGGCGCCAATTGCCTGCGACTGTTCAAGTCAAATCGGGACTTGGGACTTGTCATGTTCCTCGCTATTGTCGGCGGCATCGTATCACTCTGAGGGGAACAGAATGGACGCGCTTCCAGTCATCTCGCCTGTCGCAGCACTCGTGCTGTTTGCCATCTGGGCCATTCTGATTGTCTCGCTGATTGGTGTCTGGCGTGTCGGTCAACTGCTTACGGGCAGCGTGCCACAAGGCGGATTCAAGCCCGGAACGCAGCATGGCAGCGACACCTACTGGCGCCTGAACCGTGCGCACATGAACGCCGTCGAAAACCTTCCCGTCTTTGCAACCGTCGTGCTGGCAGGGCTTGTATTGAACGTGCAGGAACCAATGTTCCAGACGCTTGCCACGGTCGTGCTTTTTGCGCGCATCGCCCAGTCGCTACTTCACATCAGTTCAGGCCTGCAGGCCGTCATCATGTTGCGCTTCCTGGCCTATCTGGTACAGGTTGTGGCAATGCTCGGCCTTGCGGTAATTGACCTTCGTGCCTCGGGCTTCGTTCTTCCATTCTAGGACGCCGTTGAAATGACACTTGCTGCTGCCCAGTTCCTGACGCCGGACGAGCTCGCCTCGTTGCGGCGGCGTTCCGATTTCAGAGGGCTATGGTGCGTTTCTCATGCATGGCTCGTCATCTTCGGTGCGATGGCTGCCCTGGCGTGGTTTCCAAATCCGATGGTATGGGCTGTCGGCATTGTGCTGGTCGGCGCACGCCAATTGGGCCTTGCCATTTTGATGCACGACGCAGCGCATGGGGTCCTGACAAGGGACCGGAAGCTGAACGAATTCCTGGGACAGTATGTCTGCGCCTGGCCGATGATCAGTGACCTGCATTTCTATCGTGCCTATCATCTCCAGCACCATCGGCACACACAGCAGAAGGAAGATCCGGATCTTTCGCTCTCTGCCCCCTTCCCGATCACCCGCGACAGCTTCAGACGCAAGCTCATCCGCGACCTCACAGGACAGACCACGTTCAAGCAACGCGTCGGCCAGTTCCAAAGCGCCTTCACCGTGAAGGGGGGAACTGCTCTCGATGGTTTCAAAAATGGGCTTGAGCGTCTCGGCGGACCGATCGCTGTAAACCTTGCACTGTTCGCCGTCCTCGCCGCACTTGGTTACTGGTGGCTGTTCTTCGCCTTGTGGGTCGCACCCTTCTTCATCTGGTTTCCGATGATCACGCGCATCCGCAACATCGCAGAGCACGCCGTGGTCCCTGACAACAATGATGACTTCAGAAACGCGCGAACGACGAAAGCCAATCTGTTGTGGCGCGCTTGTGTGGCACCCTACTGGGTGAACTATCACGTCGAGCATCACCTGCTGATGTTTATCCCATGCTACAATCTGCCTGCGTTCCACAAACTGCTCCTCAGGAAGGGATTTGGACCGCGCATGGAAATCCAGCCGGATTACATCACCGTGCTTAAACTCGCGACATCGCGGATTCCTGGTGCAAAGCCTGCAATCCGCGACCTGACGGCGCAGAGCGATACCGGCGCAAAGATTGGCGCTGCGTTCAACACATCGCTGCGCTCGCGAAACCCGGACTGATTTCACTTTGACACCGCGCGACTTCATTCTGGCCAACACGGAGTTGCTGGCTCCTCCGCACACGCCGGAGATCCGGCTCCACCTTGCAACTGAGCTCGTGCCGATCTGGCAGAAGACCGAGGAAGAGCTGGTGGCCGAGGGCATACCGCCACCTTTCTGGGCATTTGCGTGGGCAGGCGGACAAGCGCTGGCGCGTTACATCATCGACAACCCTGATCTCGTTGCCGGCAAGTGCGTGCTGGACTTTGCTTCAGGCTCAGGCCTTTCGGCGATTGCGGCGGCGAAGGCTGGCGCCTCACATGTGCTTGCAACCGAGATTGATCACTTCGCCATCGAAGCCATGAAACTGAATGGTAAAGTCAACGGTGTTTCGATTGAGTGCACATTTGACGATATCATCGGCCACGACCGTGGCTGGGATGTCGTGATTGCGGGCGACGTCTGCTATGAGAAGGAGATGTCGGCGCGCCTATTTGCGTGGCTGCAGTCCCTCGCAAAACGCGGTGCGCTTGTGCTGATGGGCGATCCAGGGCGCAACTACCTGCCGGGCTCGCACCTTCATGAACTGATTGTCTATGACATCAAGACAACGCGCGAACTGGAAGACCGCGAAGTCAGGCGCACCACGGTATGGCGTGTTACGTCTGCCTGATGAATGCGCCTACCTGAATTGCTCAGGAACCTCGAGACTGCCCGGCCAGACTTTTGCCAACTCGGCGGCGATCGCCTTGCCCTCTTCGCGATAGAGCTGACGCTCGTGCTCAGACTTGAAGCCACTTGATGAAGGGTCGTCGCCATCATACGTGTCCTGAAAGAGATCGTCCCAACGCTCGATCCGGTCCATTAGTTCGTGAGGCAATTCGAGTGCATACTGGCTTACATTATCGCCGGTGTCGGCATCCCACAGCGGATGACACTGCCAGTCAGGCTGGAGCCTCAGATTGACAGGCGTACCCTGAGGTTCCGGTGTGCAGGCTGGGGCCTGACCACTTGCAGATGTGGAGAGGCGCTTCATGGGGACATGAATCGAGGCCCAGCTTCCAAGCATTGCGACAGCGGGTGCAATCAATTCCTTCATCTGACCTACCGCGTCGGTTGGCCACGCACGCAGGCCATTTGTGAGGAACAGCCAGATCACAAACGCCGTCGCCGCAACGTAGATGACGAACGCGTTGACAGTCTGCTGTCGGCCGCGTCGATCAGCATCGTCCTCGGGGACGAGTGCCCTGGATGCCCAGGCAAGATAGCCACCCTGAACGAGACTGTTGGCTGCAAAGAGCGCTACTGCGGAACAGCTCAGGGTCAACAGAGCGGCGCCACTTGCGGCTGTCAGATAGGCGCCAATCGTGAGAATCCGCGTTTTCAGGAACTCAGTGGCGCTTGTCCTGCTGCCATCCAGCGCTTCCAGCAAACTGTCCATGACACTGCCAAGTGCGATGACACGCAGGGCAACAACTCCAGCGAATACATAGAAAATGCCAAGGACAACAGCTACAAATGACATTTCAGCTTAGCCGACGCCTTCCACCGGAATACCCACGCGGTCTGCGTGGCGCCACGGCGAGCGGCAGACTGCCAAACAGAGACGAGTCTTCTGGCGCATGCAGGCGTTCGATGTTCAGCATTTTCAACTTCGTATCCAGGCCACCTGGTGCCGAGAACCCGCCCGCGCCGCCCGATGATGCCAGAATACGATGGCAGGGCACGATGATCGGAAACGGATTGGCACCCAGTGCCTGGCCAACGGCGCGCGACGTACCAGGTGCTTCCAATTTTTCAGCGATCTGGCCATAAGTCATCGTCTGCCCGGGAGGGATGAGCCGCGTAACCTCGTAGACGCGGCGGTGGAATTCGGGCACTGCATCAAGATCGAGTTGCGCGTTCAGAAGGTCGCGCGATTCGCCAGCGAGCAGCGACTGGATGTCGGCTATGACGGCTGCGATTTCAACAGGGGGAGTCTGATCTTGCGCGTCAGGGAAACGACGCGAGATGAAGGCGCGCGTCACGTCGCTGTCATCGGCGGGCAAGCTAACCCCAATGATTCCCTTTGGTCCCCACGCCACGGCGCAAGTACCAATCGCGGTCGTAAAAAGTGTGCAGGCCTGGTCCATTTCCGGCGATATGGACCAGTTTTGCCTGATTTGCGCAAGTGCCGCGCTTGACGAATGGCTTGCCGGTCGTTTCATTCCCTCCTTCAAATACAGGTATCCCCATGAGTGACCGGATTTCATTACTTGAGAGCCTCATCGCAAAGGCCAAACGCCTTGGTGCCGAGGACGCCGATGCGGTTGTATTCGATTCCGTTTCATCAAACGTTTCATACCGGCTGGGAAAGCTGGAAGAAGTCGAGCGCTCGGAGTCCAACGATCTGGGCCTTCGCGTCTTTATCGGCAAAAGGCAAGCGGCCGTCGCTTCGACTGACATGTCTTCGCGGGCACTGGACCAGTTGGCGGAACGTGCCGTTGCCATGGCGAAGACCACTCCGGAAGACCCTTTTTGCGGACTGGCACCGCGTGAATTGCTCGCCAAATCATTCAGGGATCTCGACCTCGAAGACAAAGTGGAACCGTCGTCCTCGCGTCTCGTTGAACTGGCGCGCAATTGTGAAGGTGCTGCGCGCGAAGTCAAAGGCATCACGAACAGCGAAGGTGCGAGCGCAGGTTGGGGACGCGGTGCGGTAGCACTCGTCACAAGCGGCGGATTCGCCGGCCGCTATGCGACGACCAGCATATCGGTCTCCGTCAGCGTGATCGCGGGTGAAGGCACCAACATGGAGCGCGACTATGACTTTTCGTCTTCGCGGCATGTCGCCGACCTTGGCGACGCGCAGCAAGTCGGCCGCAACGCTGCCGCGATGGCACTGAAACGACTGAATGCACGACGCGTCAAATCGCAGTCCGTGCCTGTCATATTCGACCCCCGCGCCGGCAACAGCATGCTGGGACACCTTGCCGGTGCGATCAATGGTGTTTCGATCGCACGCGGAACATCGTTCCTCAAGGACAAGATGGGACAGCGCCTTTTCAAATCCGGCATGCGTGTCGTCGATGACCCGCATATCGTTCGCGGCATCCGCTCCAAACCATTTGACGGAGAAGGTGTTGCGAACAAGACCATGAACCTGATCGAGGATGGTGTCCTGCAAACCTGGCTGCTGGACAGCGCGTCGGCGCGACAGCTGAAACTTGCAACGACAGGTCATGCAGCGCGAGGGACTGGCGGACCGCCCTCACCTTCGACCAGCAATGTCTATCTTGTCCCCGGCAAGCTTACGCCGAAGGACCTGATGGCTGACATCAAGCAGGGACTTTACGTCACCGAGCTGATCGGCATGGGCGTCAATGGTGTCACGGGCGACTACAGCCGCGGAGCAACAGGTTTCTGGATCGAGAATGGAGAACTCACCTTCCCGGTGAATGAAATCACGATCGCTGGCAATCTCAAATCGATGTTCGCCGACATGACTCCCGCAAATGACCTGATCTTCCGTTATGGGGTCAATGCTCCTACTTTGCGCATTGAAAGCATGACCATTGCGGGCGATTGATGTCGATGATCTCAAACTGCTCACAGCGTCGATTTACGCGGCTGGAGAAATTGCGCGCGAAGGCTACAATGGAACGCAACGCAGCTGGGAAAAGTCAAAGGGTAACCCTGTTACGGAAACCGATCTGGCTGTCGACCGGTACCTGAACGAACAACTTTGCGGCGCGCGGCCTGCCTATGGCTGGCTTTCGGAAGAGACGACCGACAACAGTGAGCGGCTTGAACGGGCGCGTGTCTTCGTTGTCGATCCGATCGACGGTACGCTGGCGTTTATCAAACGCAAGCCCGAGTTCGTAGTCTGCGCGGCAGTTGTCGAGAGCCACGTTCCGGTCGCCGGTGCAATACTCAATCCCCTGACCAACGAAATGTTCACGGCGATTGCCGGCGGAGGTGCTTACCTCAACGGTGCACCGATCCGGGTCAGTGACAGGGCGGAACTTGACGGATGCCGCATGATGGTCGCCAGGGATGTGATCGAACACCCGGCTTGGGCCGCGCGGTGGCCCGAGATGGAGCTTGGCAAGCGCGCGTCCATTGCCTATCGCATGGCGCTTGTTGCCAATGGCACCTTTGACGGGATGATGGCACTTTCCGCCAAACATGAGTGGGATTCGGCGGCGGGGACACTGCTTGTACAGGAAGCAGGCGGCCTCGCCACGTCACATACTGGCGCGAAGCTTGCCTACAACCAGGAAATTCCGACGCACCGAAGCCTTGTTTGCGCCGGTCCACAATTGCATCGGGCGATAATGATGCGTACGGATAAAATCGTATTGCCGTAACATGTCAGACGCGGGGACGCATGGCGAAACAGATTTTGCATTTGGTATTTGGCGGTGAGCTGACTGCGCTGCACAGCGTCGAATTCAGGGACCTCAAAAACGTTGAATTCGTGGGGCTCTATCCAAACTTTGCCAAAGCGCGCGAAGCCTGGAAGGCAGCTGCACAGTCGACAGTGGACAATGCCCATATGCGGTACTTCGTCGTGCACCTTCATCGCCTGCTACAGCCGGAGCTTTCGGCCGACACTTCAGGCGTTAAGCCTGCTCGAAAGCGCAAGTCGCCACAAAAAGCTATCAAGCCTGCCGGAAAGTCCGGAAAACGGCGCGCGCAGAAGTAACCGTGAGTGTGCAGAGGTTGTGGTTAAGCCCTGCCCCTCGTGTTAGTTTCTGCCCCCGCAACTTGAGATGGGCCCTGCTTGCAGGCCTGTATTGATGTCAAAAGCAAACACCGCACCGACCAATCCGGCCTCTGGCACAACTCGCCCGCTACTCAGGCTGGCACTGGATTTCGTGCGACCCTACTCCAATACGGCGGTGCTCATCATTGTTCTGATGATGGCGGAAGCGGCCCTGACCGGAAGCATGGCTTATTTTCTTGAGACTGTCGTGAAAACGCTTTTCACACCAGCGCGCGACCCACAAATGCTGCTGGTTGTTCCGCTGGCACTACTTGTGATCATGTCGCTCAAGGCCATTGTTTCGTACTTCAGCAGTGTGTCGCTTGCGCGCGTCGGGCAGAGCGTCGTTAACGACCTTCAGCTTGCGATGTTTTCCAAGGTTGCTCACTATGATCTGGCTCGCTTGAACAACATGCACTCGGGACAGTTTGCGTCCCGCTTTCTCAATGACGCATTGCTGGTTCGCGAAAGTGTCACCCGCTCCATGCAAGGCCTGGTGCGCGACAGCCTTACGATCGTTGCACTGGGCGTTGTAATGTTCGTGCAGGACTGGCTTCTGGCGCTGATCCTGTTCAGCGTCCTGCCGATTGCCGGGATTTTCACGTTGAATCTGGGACGCAAAACCAGCAAGGCGGCGACGAAGGGAATGGCGTCAACCGGCGACCTCGCGACACACCTGTCAGAAATCCTGGACGGCAAGCGGGTTGTGAAAGCCTACCGCATGGAAGATCACGCGGTTGCACGCGCCACTCACATTGTTACTGAGCGCATGAGCTTCATGATGAAGGGCGCAATGGCCAAGGCTGCGGCGACGCCATCGGCGGAGGTCCTCGCCGGCGTCGGCATCGCAGCCGTCATATCGTATGCATCCTACCGCGGAATGGACATTGCCAGTTTCACGTCGTTCTCGGCAGCAATGATGCTGTCCTACCAGTCGATCCGTTCGGTCTCGAACCTGTACACGGCTCTCAGCGAAGGATCGGCAGCGGCGGAACGCGCCTATGGCATCCTCGACACGCCGACAGTCGTCATTGATCGCACCAGCGAACCACTCAAGCTCAATCCGGTGCCGCGCCGCGCGCAGATTTCATTCAGGAACGTTGCCTTTGAATACAACCAGGCTGGTGCGCGAGCGCTGGACGGGGCAAATTTTGAAATCCCCGCGGGCAAAACCGTTGCCTTGGTTGGCCCGTCCGGTGCGGGCAAGAGCACGATTCTCAATCTCATCCTCCGCTTCTACGACGTGACAGCCGGTGCAATCGAAATCGACGGCCAGGACATTCGCAACATCACGCTTGCCTCGCTGCGGGATTCGATGGCGCTCGTCACTCAGGAACCATTCCTGTTCGACGAGTCGATTTCGGACAATATCTCGTGTGGCAAACCGGGTGCGACGCAGGCCGATATTGAATCGGCTGCCCGGGCAGCAGCGGCGCACGACTTCATCAAATCGTTGCCAGAAGGCTATCAGACGCTCGTTGGCGAAGCCGGCGTGCGCCTGTCGGGTGGGCAACGCCAGCGGATCGCCATTGCGCGCGCCATCCTGAAGGACGCCCCCATCCTGCTCCTCGACGAGGCAACATCTTCGCTGGACAGCGAAAGTGAAAAGGAAGTGCAGGCAGCCCTCACGCGGTTGATGAAGGACCGGACAACACTGGTCATCGCCCACCGCCTGTCGACGATATCAGACGCAGACAGGATCGTTGTCCTGGATGCAGGGCGCGTCGCCGAGCAGGGCACGCACGGCGAACTGCTCGCGCGGTCGGGCCTGTATGCACGCCTCTACCGGACCCAGTTTTCGGAGACGAGACCCGCTTCTGCCGCCGTGGCCGAGTAGACCGATGCTGCGCCGCTGGTGGAAACAGTTCAAGAAGTCGGACGGCCTCAGGCAGGCGGGTTGCTTTATCCTAGCCCAGTATATCCGGCTGGTGTGGGCCACAGGACGCTGGGAAGTCCGCAACGGCGCACAGGCTGAAAACTTCTGGCGCGAAAAGCAACCCTTCATCATTTCGTTCTGGCATGGTCGCATGCTGATCCTTCCGTGCATGTGGCCGACAAGTGCCAAAATGCACATGCTGATCTCCATGCATCGTGACGGCGAACTGATCGCTCGTGCCATCGGGTATTTCGGGCATGGCACAGTCCGCGGTTCAGCTGCCAAGCCCGGTTCGGCGAAAGACAAGGGAGGTGCAGCAGCCCTCCGCGGCATGCTCAAGGCGCTAAAGGCAAACGAGTATGTGGGCATCACGCCTGATGGTCCGCGCGGACCGCGCATGCGAGCGACCGACGGCGTCGTGACTGTTGCGCGCATGGCCGGTGTCCCCATCATGCCTTGCAGCTTCAGCTGCCGGTCCCGCGTGGTTCTGAACACCTGGGACCGTTTCGTTTTGCCCCTCCCGTTTTCAACGGGCGTGATCATCTGGGGTGATCCGATCCATGTGCCGCGTGACGCTGATGCGAAAGCGCTTGCTGCCGCGAAATTGTCGGTTGAGACTGCACTGACCGGTGTCACCCAGGCTGCAGACAGGGCAATGGGCGTTGAGACGGTAGCACCCGATATGGAAGGGGTGCCTGCGTGATGGTTGTGAAGAAGCCGTCACGGATCCTCTCGGCGTACCGGGCCGCAACAGGTTTTGCTGAACCACTTGCGGCGCGCCTGCTGCAGCAACGTCTCGCGCGCGGCAAGGAAGACGGCGATCGCCTTCCCGAGCGCCTTGGGCGACCGGGCCGCGTGCGCCCCAAAGGACCAATAATCTGGATCCATGCCGCCAGTGTCGGTGAGTCGGTCTCCATCCTGCCACTGATCCGCGAGCTAGGACGCCTGCGTCCGGATGCCACCGTTCTCGTCACCACTGGCACCGTGACATCGGGTCGTGTGATGGGCGAGCGATTGCCGCCGAATGCATTTCACCAGTTTGTGCCAGTGGACACGCCGAGTGCTGTCCGCGCCTTCCTCGACTACTGGCAGCCAGGTCTTGCGCTTTGGGTCGAGTCCGAACTCTGGCCGAACATGCTGCATGAAACAAAGCTGCGGCAGATCCCGGTCATTCTGATCAATGCGCGCATGTCCGACAACTCATTCAAGCGCTGGCGCCGGGCAAAGGCCATGGCCGCCGAGCTTCTGGGCACGTTTGACCTGTGCCTTGCGCAGGACGAAGACGTGGCTGCAAAACTTGAATTGCTTGGTGCAACTCATGTCGAGACTCCGGGCAATCTGAAACTGGTTGGAGAGCCGCTGCCGTTCGATGCGGGCGTGCTTGGTTCGCTGCGGGCAGCCGTCGGTGGCAGGCCGGTGTGGCTGCTCGCCTCAAGTCACGACGGCGAGGAGCAACTTGCTGCTTTCACCCATCGCGACCTCGCGGCACATATCCCCAACCTGCTGACCATCATGGTGCCGCGTCATCCGCAACGTGGTCCGCAAGTGGCGCAGAACCTGATGCCTCTCTTTCGCGTCGCGCGCCGATCCGCGGGCGAACTGCCGAGCGCGAATACCGAGCTCTACATCGCCGATACGCTTGGTGAGCTTGGCGTCTTCTATCGCCTTGCACCACTTGCCGTCATGGGCGGCAGCTTTGTGCCACATGGTGGGCAGAACCCGCTTGAGCCGGCGCGGCTTGGGGTCGCGGTATTGAGCGGACCGCATATTGGCAATTTCCGCGATATCTACAGAATATTGGTGACCGCGGGCGGTGCAGAAGTGCTTGCATCCAATGACCAGCTTACGCAACGTACCGGCCAATTGTTGACTGATGATTTGGAATTGACCCGGCGCGGCGAGGCTGCCGCCCGTGCTGCAGGAACCAAAGAGCCTCTGATCAGGACCTTTGAGCTGCTCGCGCCCTATTTGAGGAATTTGCATGCGGCTTCAGGCACCTGATTTCTGGTATGCCAATCCCGACGACACTGTCGCCTTTGTGCTCAGGCCCCTGGGCTGGATTTATGCGCTTGTCGGGCGCCTGCGCCATCTGTTCACCACGCCATTCAAAACCACCGTGCCCGTCATCTGTGTGGGCAACCTCACTGCTGGCGGAACCGGCAAGACGCCGCTTGCGATCGCGATCGGCGAGCGACTGAAGGCGCGCGGCCTGCGGGTGGCATTCCTGTCTCGCGGCTACGGCGCAGATGTGCCTGGCGCGATGGTTGTTGATGGTTCGCAGGACCTCGCTTCGGACGTTGGCGATGAACCGCTGATGCTCGCGCAGTATGCAATGACCGTCGTGTCCCCTGACAGACCCGCCGGTGCACGCCTTGCCGTATCTCGCGGGGCGCAGGTGATCGTGATGGATGACGGCTTCCAGAACCCATCACTGTCCAAAGACCTCTGCTTCGTTGTGGTCGACGCTGCCAAGGGCTTCGGAAACGGCTGTGTCATCCCGGCGGGACCGCTTCGTGAACGCGTCGAGGATGGCCTGGGACGGGCAAACGGCCTGATCCTCATGGGAACAGGAGACGCCAAACTTCCTGACAGCAAGCCTGTCCTGCGCGCGGAGCTTGTGCCCGTAGCGGGTGAAGCACAGCGATTGAAGGATCAGGCGGTGGTCGCGTTTGCGGGCATCGGGCTGCCACAAAAGTTCTTTGATACGGCTGCAAGCTGTGGCGCGAGCGTCAAGGCAAGCAAAAGTTATCCCGATCATTTCGCCTATTCCGATGACGACCTCGCGGAGTTGCGCGAGCTTGCCAAGGCAAACAACGCAAAGCTGCTGACCACGGAGAAGGACTGGCTCCGCTTGCCCACGAACGCCAGACGCGAAGTCGAGTTCCTGAAAGTGGCGGCAGAATTTGATCAAGCATCGACCACTCAATTGGACAATTTCATCAACACATGTCTGAAGACGTTCAACCCACCGGATTCCGGCGCGCACTAAAGAAGCCCGAGAAGCCGCGCAAACCTGTGCTGATGACGGTGCTGTATGCACTGGAGTATGCGCTGTTTGCGAGCGCGATGGGACTGTTCCGAGCTCTCGGACTGCAACGCGCATCCGACCTGGGCGGGTGGCTTGCCCGCACGCTTGGCCCAAATATTCCGGTGACACGACGGGCAAGACGCAACCTTGAACGCGCAATTCCCGAAATCGATGCAGCGCAGCGCGAGCGCGTGATCCTCGAGATGTGGGACAATCTTGGTCGCACGTTTGCGGAGTACGCGTTTCTCGACCAATTCAGCTCAAACGGTCCGGACTCCCGGGTCGAGGTGCGGGGATTTGAAAACGCAAAGGCCGCCATCGCGCGTGGCAAGGGAGGCCTGTTTGTCTCCGGACACTGTGGCAACTGGGAATTGATGCCACCGTGCATTCGCGACTACGGCATGAAAGGAACGCTGGTCTATCGGCCACTGAACAATCCGTATGTAGACGCCTGGATCGCCAGGCAGCGACGCCTTGGGCTGCCGACCCTGGCCGCAAAAGGTGGAGAGGGCGCACGCGCGATCATCAAGACGCTGAAGGATGGTGGCTTCCTGGCAATGCTTGTCGACCAGAAAATGAACAATGGCATTTCAGTGCCGTTCTTTGGCCGGGATGCGATGACGCCAACAGGAGCGCCAAGCCTTTCGCTACGCCATGGATCACCTATCGTGCCCGCCTGGTGCGAACGCCTGCCCGGCCAGCGGTTCCGGGTTACTGTCTATCCGGAAATTCCGCGCCCCAATACAGGTGACGCGAACAAGGACCTGTATGAGCTGTCGTTGCGGTTGAACCAGTTCCTCGAAGCGCGCATCCGCGAGAAGCCGATGAACTGGCTGTGGCTGCACAACAGGTGGCCCAAGAACTAGGTCACGCCGTTGGCAAAACGAGCGCTGGGTCCAGACGCTCCTGAAACCAGTTGAGCCTCCAGCACAGATGCGGGCCTGTCGCGCGGCCAGTGTGGCCGATCGCGCCAATTGTGTCCCCTTTCGCGAGGCGGTCGCCCACCTTCACATCGATACGTGACATGTGGAGGTAGCTGGATGATACGCCTCGGCCGTGATCGAGGATGACGGTTCCGCCCGTGAAATAAAGATCCTTTTCGGCCATCGACACGATGGAACCAACTGGGGCGTGGATTGCCTTGCCCTCGCCGGCGGCGATGTCCAGACCGAAGTGCGGGCGCTTGGGTACGCCATTGAGAATGCGCTGGCTGCCATAGAACCCGGTCAACGGCCCCTTGACTGGCCAATCGAACACGTCAGCGAACCAGGCTTCATCCGTGTCTCGCGCCCGCGCCGTGCCGATGATCGCGTTCTCGCGTTCGATGCGTTGCAGCACCGAGGCCGGCGGGTCGACAAATTTTTCGGGCAGGCCATCAATGCGCTGGATCTTGTATTCCCTGCCTGTCGGGTTGAGCGTTTGCTCTTCCGTGGAGCCGTCAGGCTTCTCGATCCTCAGTTGGGCCGGCTTCTGCCTGTCATAGCCAAAGCCAAATGCGAAGTCACCGTTCGTCGACAGGTTCAGTGTCCGACCGTCGAGCGTCACCTTTGTTCCTGCGTCCACGCGACCGCGGATGAGCGCGCCCTGCGTGACATTGCCTGACAATGCAGTTGCGGCCTGTGCGTGCCGCAAGAAAACGCCCGAGGCTGCGACTGCCAGTCCGGATTGCAGGATGGTTCGGCGGTTGAGCACGCTAGCGAGCCTTTTCAATTTACCGGCCTGACGCTTCCTGAAAGCGTTTGAATGCGGCGTTAGCATCGACATAGGCTTCCTGCAGGTCGACGTTCCAGTAGCGCAGATCCTCGAGCGGGATCTGAGCGCCTGTCACCGCACACACCACGAAGGCACCAGGCGTTACGATCTTGTAGTCCCCGTCGAGGTACTTGATGACGGCGGGGCCTCGCATATTGCGTTCCATGTAGTTCATTTGTGCAGCTTTCAACGTTGCCCGGAGCGTACCAGATTGCGCGGCGCAGGGCTAGAACAGGTCGCCTTGTCCCGGCGGTTTGGGTTTCGCTTTGGTTTTCTGCGCTGCGCTGCCGCCGGCTGCGACGACGGGAACAGAACCGTCCGCAAAGGTGATCTGCAGCTCATCGCCTGATGCCACCTGCTCCCGGCTGGTTATGAGTCCGCTGCCCCCACCCGTTACGATCGCAAAACCGCGCGCAAGCGTGGACCGATGGCTTAAGGTTTCCAGCACGCGGGCGTGCTCCTGGAGGCTGCGAGCGCTGTCCTGGGTTCGGCGTCGCACTGCCAAACCGATGCGATGTGCCAGGTCCTGCAACCTGCCCAGCTGGTGTTGCGTATTGCGCTTGAGTGGCCCAACGGAAAGTCCGGCCCCTGCCCGTTCGAGCCTGGTGCGCTGGCGCTGTACCAGGAGGGTGAGCGAGTTCGACAGGTGCGATGAGGCGAAGTCAAGGCGCTGACGCGGCGTCTCCAGCAATCGCTGTGCCCGTGGAAGGCCTCTCGAAACGTCTGTGAGCCTTTGCTTGGCCTGGGTCAGGGTTCTGAGCAGCCCGCCTTGCGTGCGTGTCGCCAGAACGGTTACCTGCCTGACCAGTTCGGTGCGGACCGGGACTGCCATTTCGGCAGCGGCGGTGGGTGTTGGCGCGCGCCTGTCGGATGCGAAGTCAATCAGGGTCGTGTCCGTTTCGTGCCCGACGGCAGAAATGATCGGAATGTCACTGTCTGAGGTCGCGCGGACCACAACTTCCTCATTGAAAGGCCAAAGGTCCTCGATTGAACCGCCGCCACGCGCGACAATTATGACATCGGGGCGCGGTATGCCCCCGCCAGGCCTGATAGCGTTGAAGCCCCTGATCGCCATGCTGACTTCTGCAGCAGATTTTTCACCCTGGACCGCGACAGGCCAGACCAGAACTCGCCTGGGAAACCGTTCAGAGAGCCGATGCAGAATGTCCCGGATGACGGCGCCAGTGGGTGACGTCACAATGCCGATCGTTTCCGGCAGATAAGGTATCGGCTTCTTGCGGTCTTCGTCGAACAGGCCTTCGGCTGCAAGTTTCTTGCGCCGCTCTTCGAGCAGCTGCATGAGAGCGCCGACACCGGCAGGCTCGATGTTCTCGACGATGATCTGATAGGATGACTTGCCGGGATATGTTGAAATCCTGCCCGAAGCGATGACCTCAAGACCCTCACTGAGCTTGGTGCGGACCTTGGGGAAAACATTCCGGAAGCAGACCGCATCGATCTTGGTGTCGTTTTCCTTCAGGGCGAAATAGGCATGGCCGGATGAATGGACGCCCCTGAAGCCCGAGACCTCTCCCCGGATGCGCACGAATGCAAAGTCGCGCTCGACCGTCCGCTTGAGGGCTGCCGACAGCTCGCTGACGCTGAATTCCGGAATATTCGCCTTACCTGACGCGCCGGCTTGTGTATCGGGCGCCGAATCCGTTTCACTGACCATGAGGCCATGTTACAAGCCCACAAGTCGTTATGGCAGAGGCTGAATTGGAACTTCCTGCATGAAAATTCTCGTGATCGGATCGGGGGGACGCGAGCACGCCCTTTGCTGGGCCATCGCCAAGTCTCCGCTTGCAACGAAACTCTACTGCGCCCCAGGGAATGCGGGGATTTCCCGCGACGCAGAATGCGTCGCCATCGATGTCATGGACTTCGACGGAATCTGTCAGTTTTCCAAAGCCAATTCGATCGACTTTGTGGTCATAGGACCGGACAATCCGATCGCCGGGGGGCTTGGAGATCGCCTGGCTGCCGCAGGCATCAAGCACTTTGGTCCGACAAAGGCAGCATCTGAACTTGAGTGGTCGAAAGGCTTTACCAAAGATCTGTGCCATGCCGAAGGCATTCCGACTGCGGGTTACAAGCGGTTCTCGAATGCTGAGGATGCCAAAGCTTATGCCTCGGATCATCCGTTGCCCCTTGTGATAAAGGCAGATGGTCTGGCGCTGGGCAAGGGTGTGATCATAGCCAGTACACGCGCAGAAGCATCTGCGGCCATCGACTCCATGTTCAGCGGCGCGTTCGGCGCGTCGAGCAACTCTGTCGTAATCGAGGAATTCCTCGAAGGCGAAGAAGTCAGCTACTTCGTGCTGTCGGATGGAAAGCACGTCATGGCATTTGGTGCCGCGCAAGACCACAAGCGTGTTGGCGACGGCGATGTCGGACCCAATACCGGCGGCATGGGGGCGTACTCACCTGCAGGCGCACTGACACCCGCCCTCGAAAAGATCGTGATGGAACAGATCATCCATCCCACGATTCGCGGCATGCAGGCGCGAGGCCGGACATATAGAGGTGTCCTCTTTGCGGGCCTCATGCTCACGGCATCCGGACCCAAACTCATCGAGTACAATTGCAGGTTCGGAGACCCCGAGTGCCAGGTGCAGATGTTGCGCCTGAAGTCCGACCTGCTGCTGCTGCTGTTGGCAGTGGCGGACGAGAACCTGAACAATGTCGATGCACGTTTTGCAGACGCCGCCGCCCTTACTGTTGTGATGGCTGCCAAAGGCTATCCGGAGGCGCCACAGAAGGGCACCGTCATCAAAGGTGTTGAAGCCGCTGCCAGACTTGAAGGCGTACAGGTCTTTCATGCCGGGACCAAAATGACCGACGGGCAGCTGACCGCGAATGGCGGGAGGGTGCTGAACATAACCGCGCAGGGCAAAACCGTAGCGGAAGCGCAACGACGCGCGTATCAGGCTGTTGACCTGATCGACTGGTCCGGCGGATTTTGCAGGCGGGACATAGGATGGCGTGCGATTGCGCGTGAGCCGGAATAGGAACGTACATCTGCGTCCGCGGTTTACGCGACGGCTATGTGGCACTCTTTTGGAAACTGGGCGGAACGATGGCAGAGCAATCACGACAAGAACAGTTCAGCGGAACGAAAGACGTTGCGCCACAACACGCACTCGATGTCCAAAAGCTCGAAGACTATCTCAGCGACAAGATCCCGGGTTTCAAAGGCCCTCTCACGTTGCGTCAGTTCAAGGGGGGCCAGTCGAACCCGACGTATCAGCTGGTCACGCCGGGCATGAAGTATGTGCTTCGTCGCAAGCCGCCTGGAAAGCTGCTGCCATCGGCACACGCGGTTGACCGAGAATACAGGATCATCAAGGCGCTTCACCCGACCGGGTTTCCTGTCCCACGACCTTACGTGCTGTGTGAAGACGAAAGCATCGCGGGGACAATGTTCTATGTCATGGAATGCGTTGAAGGGCGGGTGCTTTGGGAGCCACAGCTTCCAGGCATGGAACCAAAGCAGCGCTTCGCCATCTATGATGCGATGAATGACACGCTGTCGAAACTTCACCAGACGGACTTCGTCAAGCTCGGTGTTGAAGACTTTGGAAGGCCTGGCAACTACTTCTCGCGCCAGATTTCGCGCTGGGGCAAGCAGTACGTGGCGTCGGAAACGGAATCCATTCCCGCGATGAACAAGCTGATGGAATGGTTGCCGCAAAACATCCCGCCGGGTGAGAGAAACTCGATCGTGCACGGCGACTATCGGCTGGACAACATGGTCCTTCATCCCACCGAACCGCGCGTTCTTGCGGTGCTCGACTGGGAAATTTCAACGATTGGCGATCCGCTTGCCGACTTCACGTATCACATCATGCAGTGGCGCATGCCGCCTGGCGGTACCGGCGGCGGCACGGGAAGCCTTTCGGGACAGGACCTGAAGGCATTGGGCATTCCGACAGAAGCGGAATATGTGCAGACGTACTGCAAGCGAACGGGGCGGACAGGCATCGAAAATCTCGACTACTATTTTGCCTACAACTTCTTCCGTATCGCCTGCATTCTTCAGGGGATCATGGGTCGGGTGCGTGATGGAACTGCTGCCAGTTCTCATGCGACCACCATGGCCGCCGCAGTCCGCCCGCTGGGGGAACTTGGCTGGCAGTACGCCCTGAAGGCGGGGGCACCAGCATGATCAGGATTTTTATTGGCACGCTGCTGGCCCTTTTGTCAGTGTCTGCTGCCCTTGCGGACACAAAGCTGATCTATGCAGGGACACTTTATGCCGTTCCCGGCCAGGACCCGCTAAGGGAGCAAACGATCGTCGTCAGGGACGGCAAAATTGCCGGCGTATCTCCAGGATATGTCCGGCCATCGGCTGGCGTTACGGTGATTGACCTTCGGAACCAGTTCGTTTTACCCGGCCTCATTGACTGTCACGTTCACATTCTCAATGAGCTTGGGCCAAAGTCGAAGCTGCAAACCGTTGAAGACAGCGATGCGATGCTTGCACTGCGGGGCGCGTTGCATGCCTGGCGCACCCTGCGGGCTGGATTTACAACTGTGCGGGATCTCGGTGAACGCTCGGGCGCGATCTTCGCTCTCAGGCGCGCCATCAACGAAGGCATGGTTGCGGGACCGCGTCTTGTTGTTGCGGGTTCAACGATCACGCCGACCGGTGGGCATGCCCAGACCTATGGATATCGTGAAGACATCAATGCGCTGTTTGCATCGTCGGGTGTGTGCGACGGCGTGGAAGACTGCAGGCGCGCTGTCCGCTTGCAGGTGTCGCGCGGCGCGGATGTCATCAAGATTGTTGCTACCGGCGGCGTCCTGTCAGATATCAAGGCCGGCGTTGAACAGCAGTTCACTGACGACGAGATGGCATCGATCGTCAAGACGGCGCACAGCCTGGGCCGCAAGGTTGCTGCACATGCCCACGGCGCCGGAGGCCTGAACGCCGCGTTGCGCGCGGGTGTTGATTCCATCGAGCATGGTTCCTATCTCGACAGCGATTCCATTTCGATGTTCCGACGCAGTGGTGCCTATCTCGTTCCAACCGTGATTGCCGGCGTGACAGCGGCCCAATATGCCAAAATCGGTGATTTCCTGTCTGCAGCCCAAAAGGCCAAGGCCTTGCTGGTAGGTCCACAAATCCAGGCCGCATTGAAGAAAGCCTATCTCGGGGGTGTGAAGATTGCCTTTGGAACAGACTCCGGTGTGTCGCCGCACGGGCAAAATGCAAAAGAGTTTACGCTGATGACCGGTGCTGGCATGTCGCCGGTGGAAGCCCTGCGCGCAGCGACGGTCAACGCTGCTGAACTGCTGGACCTGTCGGCCGTCATTGGAACAATTGAAATCGGCAAGGCTGCTGACATCATTGCTGTTCCGGAGGACCCGCTGCGGGACATCAAAGTGATGGAACGGGTTGGGTTTGTCATGCGCAGTGGCGCGGTGTACCTGCAACGATGAGCTTTGAACCCGGGCCCGTGCGCGCGGCGCACCGATTTGATGAAGGCGTGCTCGCGGACTATCTGCGTGACAAGGGGGCCATCGGTTCTGCGCCGCTGACCGTGCAGCAGTTTGGCGGCGGGCAGTCCAATCCGACGTTCTTTCTCGCGTCAGGGACCTCGCGCTTTGTGCTGCGCAAGAAGCCGCCAGGTCAGCTGCTGAAGAGCGCGCACCAGGTGGACCGCGAGTTCAGGATCATGCGCGCGCTGGCACAAACCGATGTTCCGGTGCCGAAGATGGTTGTGCTGTGCGAGGATCCAGCGATCATCGGGACTGCGTTCTACGTGATGGAATATCTCGAGGGGCGCATCTTCCGTGATCCGCAATTGCCTGACGTCGCGCCAAAAGAACGGGCCGCAATCTATGACAGCATGAACGACGTGCTGGCGCGGCTGCACAAAGTCGACATCGATGCGATTGGCCTGTCGGACTATGGACGTCCCGGCAATTACTACGAGCGGCAGATCGCGCGCTTCATCACGCAGTATCGTGCGGCGCAGACGGACCAGATCCCGGAGATGGAGCAACTCATCGAGTGGATGCCAACCCACGTGCCGGTCGAGAACAGTGTCACGATCGCGCATGGCGATTACCGGCTTGAGAACACGATGTTCCATCCGACAGAACCGCGCATGATTGCGGTGCTGGACTGGGAACTGTCGACCATCGGTCATCCGCTGGCGGATCTTGCCTATAACTGCATGGGCTATCACGTGATGAACCCCAGACAGGGTGGGCTTGTCGGGCTTGACTATGCGGCCACGGGCATTCCGTCGGAGCAGGATTATGTTTCGCGCTATTGCAAGCGCACGGGACGCGGGGCCATCGAACACTGGTCGTTCTATCTCAGCTTCTCCGTCTTCCGCCTCGCGTCGATCTCGCAGGGCGTCTACAAGCGCGGACTTGACGGAAACGCGAGCTCGGAAAACGCCGCGACGTTCGGGAACTCGTGTCAGTTCCTGGCGCAGAATGCGTGGCGGCTGGCGTAGGTGGCCTGACTTTCATGCCCAGCCCCTCTCCGGCCCCGCCGGAGAGGGTGGCACGCAGCGTCAGCTGCGTGACGGGTGAGGAGAAAACGCGCCGCGGTAGCGTCTCCTCATCCGCCCCCGCTGTCGCGAGGGCACCTTCTCCACTTGCGTGGAGAAGGGCCATTCAGAGCGTTCGGGTTTGACTGCGTTGTCAGTGCGCGATGATCAGGCAGATGAAGCATCCGAGTGAAGTGATAATCCGTCGGTGTAGCCGCGTTTCGCCAGTGCGGTGCGTGCATGCGCATTCCATTTTTTACTGCCGGAATAGAGGGACACGCTCTTCATCGTCGCTGGCCAATCAAGGCTGATCAGTGCGTTCAGGTCCAGCTTCGTTCGCGAAGTCCTGAAGTGTTCCAGGCATGGTTGTGACTCCAGCCCTGCGATGTTTGTCAGGTTCCTGCAATTGTGCACGAAGAGGGTGCGCAGCCTTGACCCGGCCAGCGTTATGGACCGCAGCTGCAGCTGATCCTGAATGCTCAAGCGAGAAAGAGCAGGAAACCTGCGCAAGTCGCCTAGACTCTCAAGGCCTCGAACCCAAACAATCTCCAATTCCTCAAGGTGCTCGTGTGCGAATTCATCGAAGTCGGATCGACTGCCAAGCATGACTTTGAGAGTTCGCAAAAGCGGAATGCCATTGGCGAAGGAGAACGACTGACCCTTCGGCATGCCCGATAAACCCAGGTGCCTGAGCTTTGGCAGAGTTGCCAACGCCTCAATATTCTTCGTATGACCCTGAATGAAGAGCGTCTCCAGCGAACCACCGGCTTCGATGGGCGCCAGATCGATGTTCTTCGAGGCCGTGCCCCCGACGACAAGCTCCCGCAGCGCTGCGATGTTCAAGCTGCCGAGGAATTTAGGTTTGTTGAAGCGATATACGCCGAATTTGAGAATTTCAAGTTGCAGCAACTTCCCGATTTTGTCCTCATTTCTGATTTCATCCAGGCAGTCGATCGAGAGATGACGGACATCTGGCAAGTTTTCTAGCACCGTCGCATCGAATGGATGTCCAAACCCATAAAACCTGACTTCCAAACGTGCGCCAAAAGTGGCGCACAGGCTGTTGATGCTTCGCAACAGTGCGGGCGTGTATACTGGCCGGGAGAATTGCACGACAGGATGCACCGGTCCTTCACGCAGGATTGTCTCGATGTCCTGATCTGAGATCGTGGTCGGGTCGTCGATACGATAGTCGATCATCGTCTTCTGGACTCATTCTTGCCTATCGCAACCCGGCCACCCTTCGCAGTTTTTTCAATGACGGTCTCTTGGTGCCGTCGTAGCTCCAGGGTTGATAAAGGAGGTTGGGACCCCAAGAGCCTACTGCATTGGCAATAGATATCTTAACAGGCCGACAGCAGTAAACACAACGAGGGAAAGGAGTAGCAACTATCCATCGCCCATAAGCACCGCAGCAACACCCAAAACCGCAGATATCGCACAAGCTAATATCAGTCCATGAATGCGCTTCATTCCCTCTTCCCTTTGTGCCTCTGAATGAATCGGGTACAGGCGCCGTAAGCAAACGGGGACATGTTGCCTGCTGAACGCACGCCCAATCAGACTTCCAAACACCAACACCCTGACCACCTATCCGTCCGCGCCGACCAACGTGATCGCCTGAACCATACCACACCACCCAACATGTCGCACCGGACCCTCTTGTTCAACACCAATGTTCGTATTATGTTCTTTTCGGCGCCAGCCCCGGCTGCCGTCAACTTGACAATTGAATATCTACCGGCGGATCTGGCGCTTTTCTCCAGGTGACCGCCTCGTGGGCCCCGCGCGAAAAGGAATTGCGGGGTGTGTGCCCCGGACTCTGGCCGATTTTCGATGACCAGTTTTTGATGACAAACCGGCGGTGCAAATTGAAAAAACACCCCCTTACCCTGTGACACTTTTTGCATGTTTTCCGTACAAGAAAGCCAAAAAACTTGTCACAGCCTTTGTGCCAAACTCGCTCGAAAACCAGGCTTGGATCGACCCATTCCTGCCTGGCAGAAAGCTCTCTCAGTTCTTGCCGGAGCGGATGGCGCGCAGCAGAAACTGGCTGACGTGAGAAGAAGCTTTGCAGCGTCTCTTCTTCCGCCCAAGCCGGGATCAGGGTTTATTTTGTGCTAGCGGGATGCCTGTCCACTGTCGGTTATTCGCGTCAAGGCGTCCCCGTTAAAGGACCGTTAGCACTTCGGGCATGCGCTGCATCAACCTTAAGTTACTGCTTTAGCACTAAGAATAGCGCTCATCCCGACAAGGACACTTTTAAGGCGGGCCATGGCGACTTCAACATTTTCCAGACATGGGCAACAGGCTGATGCATCAGCGCCCGCCGTCGGACATCTGATCGAACTCGGCGCGCATTTCGCGCTTGCGGAGCGCGCTGCGCGCATTGGTTACTGGCGACACGAAATCGATTCTGATGTCCTGCACTGGTCTCCTGGCCTGTTCGCCATCGTGGGCGCGGATCCGTTGACCGCCAGGCCATCCTTTGAAATTCTGCTTCACTACATGCTTCCGGACGACCAGAGGTTGTCAACGGCCCTCATCGCAGAAGCGCGTGCAACGGGAAAGTCCTTTCGCTACCGAACACGGCATTCCAGTCGCAGCAACCCACAAGTCAGGGTGTTTGAAACCCACGGTGAAGTCGAGCGCAACCCACATGGACGGGTGGTTGCCGTGCTCGGTGTTGTGAGGGAAGTGACCGAAGAAGTGGATCGCGAGTGCGCACTGAAAGAAAGGGAGGCGACGTACAGATTCATGACGGAAGCCGCCACGGATATCATTGTCAGGCATCGCCCGGATGGCGCTCCAGTCTTCATCTCGCATGCAGTTGAAAGCATACTTGGATACCGGCCCGAAGAACTTTTGGGCTCGGCCCCCTTTCAGCATACCCATCCGGATGACCTTGCCTGCACCATGGCATCAATCATGGAAGCGAAAGAAACCGGCAAGCCGATTACATACATGTACCGTGCACGCCACAAACTTGGTCACTACGTCTGGCTTGAATCGACAGTCAGGTTTGCGGAAAGCGATAACGAAAGTGAAAACGGCGGGGCCATCTCCGTGACGCGTGACGTTTCGAAACGCAAGCTGTTCGAAGATGAACTGCTGCAGGCACGTGAACGGGCCGAGTCGGCAAATCACACCAAGACCCGATTTCTTGCGAACATGAGCCATGAGTTGCGTACACCGCTGAATGCCATCATCGGCTTTTCGGATATCATGGTGCGAGAAATGTTCGGTCCCATGAGCAACATGCGCTATGCCGAGTATGCGAATCTCGTGCATGAGTCAGGCGCCCTGCTGCTTGACCTGATCAACGATCTTCTCGACATGTCCAAGATCGAAGCCGGCAAGTACGAGCTTCACTTTGAGACGTTCCACGCGGATGAAGCCCTGAACACGGGCCTGCAGCTGCTGCGCACGCGAGCGCAGGACAAGGGCATCGAGATTTCCACACAGGTAGCACCCCAGAATCTGTGCGTGCGCGCCGACCGTCGTGTGTTCAAGCAGGTGTTGCTGAACCTTGTATCCAATGCGGTCAAATTCACGAACCCTGGCGGGAAGATATTTGTTGGTGCGTCGGAAATCGAAAAAGGCGTGCAGTTGCTCGTGAGGGACAACGGCATTGGCATTCCGGCGGAGTTCCTGCCCCGTATCGCCCAACCGTTTGAGCAGGCATCAAATGACCCCGCTCGAACCCATGGCGGGTCGGGCCTGGGGCTCGCGCTGGTGAAGTCGCTGATCGCGCTTCATGGCGGCGAATTCAATGTTCAAAGCAAATTGGGCCACGGGACCGAAGTCACCGTGACCCTTCCTTTGTCGCCCGACAGCAGGGCTACTTCTGCTGCATAACACCTATTCGGCTGCTTCCAGGCGCATCTGGTTGGAATATTTCCCAAACTCAAGCCGCGCTATCGTGCGGTTGTGCACTTCGTCCGGACCGTCCGCGAGACGCAGTGTGCGCTGACCTGCGTAGAGCCTGGCGAGCCCGGAATCGGTCGTCACGCCTGCGCCACCCCAAGCCTGGATAGCGTCGTCGATCACCCGAAGCGCCATGCGTGGTGCAGCGACCTTGATCATGGCGATTTCGGTGCGAGCAACCTTGTTGCCAACCTTGTCCATCATGTCTGCTGCCTTGAGAGTCAGCAAACGGCACATGTCGATGTTGATTCGGGCCTCGGCCACACGTTGCTCCCACACCGAATGCTCCGAGATGCGCTTGCCGAACGCCTCGCGCGTCATGAGGCGCTTGCACATGAGTTCGAGTGCGCGTTCGGCCGCGCCAATCGAGCGCATGCAGTGGTGGATTCGACCTGGCCCAAGGCGGGCCTGCGCGATCTCAAAGCCCCGGCCTTCACCGAGGATCAGGTTCTCTGCCGGCACCTTGACATTTTCAAACACGATTTCTGCATGGCCATGTGGCGCGTCGTCATAGCCAAAGACTGGCAGCATGCGCTTGATGTTCACGCCCGGCGTATTCGTTTCAACCAGGATCTGGGACTGCTGGCGATATTTGTCGCCGTCGGGATCCGACTTGCCCATCACGATCATGATCTTGCAGCGGGGGTCGCCCATGCCTGACGACCACCACTTGCGGCCGTTGATGATGTAGTGGTCCCCCTTGCGCTCAATGCGCGTCCTGATATTCGACGCATCCGATGAAGCGACTTCAGGCTCCGTCATGATGAAGGCCGAACGGATTTCACCGTTCAGGAGAGGCTTCAGCCACTTGGCCTTGTGCTCTTCTGAACCAAAACGCTCGATGACTTCCATGTTGCCGGTATCTGGTGCCGAGCAATTGAAAGCTTCCGATGCAAAACCGATGCGACCCATCATTTCCGCAAGCGGCGCATACTCGAGATTGGTCAGGCCAGCGCCGTGGGAGCTTTCATTCAGGAACAGGTTCCACAGTCCCTGCGCCTTTGCCTTGGCTTTTAGATCCTCAACCACCGGCACGACAATCCACGGGTTGCCCTTGGCACGGGCTTCAGCCATCTGGGCTTCATAGACCTTTTCCGCTGGGTAGATGTTCTTGTCCATGAATTCGCCAACGCGGCGGATCCATTCCTTCATGCGGGGCGTGTAGTCGAAATTCATTTGATTTCCTCCAAGATTGAATAGCGATGCGCAAACCTTAGCCCGGGCCTGAACCTGCCGCTAGGACCTATGTCAACGCCTGGAGCGGAAAAAATCCTTCAAAAGCGCGGCGGATGCCAGAGAGAGGTCGCCCTGCAAACTGTCCACAACCGGATGGTGATGACAGGTTGGCTGTTCGAAAAACCGGGGACCGTTGATCACTGCCCCACCCTTCGGATCGCTGGCTGCGAAAACCAAACGGGATATGCGAGCCATTGCGATTGCCCCTGCGCACATAGCGCATGGCTCGAGCGTGACGTAGAGCGTGGTTCCGACCAGCCGCTCATTTCCCAGAATCTGCGCGGCCTTTCTGATCACCAGCATTTCGGCATGCGCGGTCGGGTCCCGTGCCTCGACGATCGTATTTCCCGCCGACGCCAGGAGACTGGCACCGTCCGGTGACAGCAACACCGCGCCAACAGGGACTTCGCCACGCGAGGCCGCTTTTTGCGCCTCCGTTAAGGCTACCTGCATCCAGTGGTCGTCGGCTTGCGTCATCATTTCCGTATGCCCTGAGGTGGGCTCTGGTACAACCCCGATTATGGAAGAGAACAAGAAGACTGACGAGAGCGAGCGGATCGCGAAAGTGCTGGCCCGCGCCGGCATCTGCTCGCGTCGCGATGCCGAGAAACTGGTGGCGGAAGGCCGCGTCATCGTCAATGGCAAGAAGCTGGACACGCCTGCGTTCAAGGTGCCACCCGGCGCGCGCATAACCGTCGACGGCAAGCCGGTGGCTGGTGCCGAACGGACCCGTCTGTGGCGCTATCACAAGCCGCGCGGCCTCGTCACAAGCCACAAGGATGAAAAAGAGCGTCCGACCGTTTTCGAGAATCTTCCCGCATCTCTGCCACGCGTGATTTCCGTGGGACGGCTGGACTTCAACTCGGAAGGCCTCTTGCTGCTGACCAATGACGGGGAACTCGCGCGCAAGCTGGAACTGCCGTCGAATGGGTGGCTCAGGCGCTATCGCGTGCGCGTGTTTGGAAAGCTCGAACAAGCCGACCTCGACAAGCTCAAGAAGGGTGTCGTCATCGAAGGCGTGTCGTACGGTCCGGTCGAGGCTTCGATGGACCGGCAACAGGGTGGCAACGCCTGGGCTACGATCGCGCTCAAGGAAGGCAAGAACCGGGAGGTTCGCAAGCTCATGGAGTTCATCGGCGTAAAGGTCAACCGGCTGATTCGGGTTTCTTTTGGACCATTTCACCTTGGATTGCTGAAAGAAGGCGGCGTAGACGAGGTGCCTCTCAAGGTCATTCGTGAACAGCTCGGGATGGTCTGAGGGCACTCTGGCGGACACCATGCGCATCGTTTCAGGAAAATTCCGGGGTCTTTTGCTCGCCACGCCAAAGGATCAGCGCGTGAGGCCCACTTCCGACCGCGTGCGCGAGGCCCTGTTCAACGTTTTGGCTCACAATGATTTCGACATCGGATTCTCACTGCATGGTTCGCGCGTGCTTGATCTCTTTGCCGGCACGGGAGCTCTTGGTCTTGAGGCCCTGTCACGCGGCGCGGCGTACGTGATGCTCGTCGACGATCATTTTGAAAGCCGCGCCCTGATCCGGCGAAACGTCGAGGCCGCGCACGCTACGGGATCGACGAAAATCTGGCGTCGCGACGCCACTGCCCTCGGCGACATGCCCGCAAATGCAGGTGGACCGTTCAACCTGGTGTTTCTTGACCCGCCCTATCACAAGGGCCTGGCGGAGCGGGCGCTGCAGAGTGCACTCTCGGGAAGCTGGCTTGCGCCTGGCGCGCTCATTGCTGTTGAAACAGCAACTGGCGAAACTTTCGTCCGGCCCGCTTCGCTCGCGGTTTGCGACGAACGCATTTATGGCGACACAACAATGAGGCTGCTGAAGGCTGTACAATAAATCAGGCGCAAGCGATGTGTTCCGGCTGCGCCTGATTTTGCTTCGGGTCCTATTGCCCCTGCGCGAGTCTGAATGAGTCCTCGTAGAATGTTCCTTCCCAGGTCTGCCTTGGAGTTGGAATCATGACCGTCTGTCCTGGCTTCAGCGCGTCCCAGCGCATCAGCATCGCGTGGTCTTCGTGCTGCGTGTTGTGGCAGTGCTCGACGTAGGTTCCCGCAAACTCCCGAACCCGAAGCGCCAGCTCCACCACAGTTGAGCTTTCAGTTTCTGAAGGGCCGATGCGGTATACATCCTTACGGGCATATTTCTCCCAGATCGGTGGTGGCGCACCGTCGCGGCTCATTATCCGGCCTTCCTCAAAATGGATGTGCACCGGGTGGGACCAGCCGTTGCCGCCATTTTTGAGGCGCCAAATTTCCAGTGTGCCGACGGAAGGCGCTGCGGATATCCGGTGCGGGTCCGCGGCCAGGCCCTGACCTCCATCCGTCTTGATCGTCCAGGGAGACGAGTCAGTGCCGCCGCCCGATCTGCCGAACTCAAATTCGCGAACGCGGGCAGTTGCCAGTTCCGCGGCCGAAATCGCCGGCAGCGGGATCATCTGCTTCCTTCCTTCGACATAGTCGGCAGGATTCATCGAGAGATCCTTGTAGGTGTAGTTTGTGGTATCGACGCGGAGTTCCATGAACTTGCCGACCGCGGGGTCTCCGACATATGCACCGCTGAGAATGTCAGACAGGGGTACAATACGTTTTGGTCCCTTGCCGTCAGCGTGCTCCATCGTATTGACCAGATACAGCCTGGTGCCATTGGCAAGACCCTTGAAGTCCACAACGACGTCGAAGCGTTCAGCTATGCCCTGTGTCGGCAGATCCGCACTCTGGCTGTTTGGAAACGCAACCGCGTGCTCCATGATGTTGCCGTCATTTGCGACCAGATAATAGGGCACGCGCTGACCTGCCTGGTTCACTATAGCGATCTTGAAGTAACGCGAGACTGCGCCGTTCAGAATTCGAAAACGGTAGCGGCGCGGACGGACCTTGAGGTACGGCTTCCAGGCAAAGTTCACGAGGACCTGGTCACCCAGGAAGCCATCCGTATTGAATATGTTGAAATACAGCTGGCCGTTTGCGTCCCAGGCCTTGTCGGCAACGACGAGATTCACGTCGTAGTCCCGGTTGCCCCATTGAAGCGCCGTGCCGCTTGGAAGGCACAGGTTTGCGTCTGCAGGGTTGCTGTAGTTGCAACGATCCCCTTCACGCCCGCGGTCAATTGAGCTGTAGTAGTTCATCATCGCCGCGTTGCCCTTGTAGACATTCTGCGCCGTGAAATCGAGCATGTGGTCGTGGAACCAGTGCGTGCTCATGGTTTCGTGCCAATCACCCCGGATCCGGACAATGCCGCCACTGTCTCCCGGATATCCTGCACGATCATCAGTCTTGAGGGTGTTTATCGAGTCGTATCCGGCCAGCGTCATGGGCCAGCGATAATCGTAGTATTGTCCCGGGAAAAAATAAGCCGCCGTGAAACCATCACTTTCCGCCGGGTTGTGACCGTTGTGCTCGTGCGTCGTGATCGTGTGCATGCCGAAGCCGTTGTTTGCGGCTTCGCTGATGGGAAGCATGTTGAAATGCCGAAAAAGTATCGGGACGCCGTAACGTGCCATCAACAGCTTGGGCGGCATGGTACCGTCGAAAGTCCAGACTGAGTTCGGCTGCTGAACAGGGAAATTTGGATGGAACTGGACGTTGATATTCTTGTTCGTGCCGCCCCTGTAGTACAGGCCGCCTGGTCCAAACTCACCGACCTTGAAAAGGTGACGCTGCCACGTATCCCGCAAGCCGTTGTTTGTTCTGGCTCCTGTCTGGGCACTCTGGAAGTACACTTTCGGCAGAAACTCGTTCCAGCGCTGATGAGCGAACCACTCGCCATCGGGGCGCCCCTCGGCCGGACTGAAATTGATTGGTGCAACGCAATTCCGAACCTGGTTCAGCCAAGGATTGGTCTGCGTGCGGTTGGCCAGGCGTGTGGGCAATGACTTCAATGGCTGTTTCAAAAACGCGTCAATGGACGCAGACACCGGTGCCAGCGAACAGCTTTGAACCGTCGGCATGGGTGTACAGCCTGCGCAACCGGACGGAGGAATTGCCTGCGTGCCAAACTCCTCAAACAGCAGAACTTCCTGCGTGAAGGGTTGAGCATTGTATAAAGGGCTTGGCGACGCGCCTGTTGGAATGTCAAACCCCGAAGCAGCCGCAATTTGCGAACAGGCTCCAGCGCAGAAAGCGAATATCAGCGTGATCGCCAGGCCATGTCTTCTTTGCATTCCATTATTCCCTAAATTGGCGCAGACCAAGGTTTCTACAACCTGTGATTGTCTTCTGAGCATTGTAATTTCGTTGTAATCATAGGGAATATTTTTCAACGCACTCAGAGGCCTCAAATTCCTGAGTTCAATTCCTGTGGATTGTTGATTTTTTGCTACAATCAGATGCTTTCATCTGGTGCAGTGGAATAAGAGCCTAGTGTTCACGATCGCAAGGCGCGGCCAAGCCGCTCGAGAACCGGATCAGTTCTGGCAGACTGCATTACAACAGAATGACAAAACAGTTTTCAGCTGCGTTTCAGCGTCCGGCCCGTGTTCTGAAATCCTAGCCCTTTAGTTACTTGTATTGTTCGCGCCTATACTTTTGCTGATTGAGTGCTGGGCAAATTGTTTTGTTTGCTGAAATGCAACATCGAATCAGAGCGACAATCTGCCCGTCGGCCGGGCAACCGCGGGGACACGGTGCAATTTCCGCCCGTGCGATTGCTTCGCAGTCTCTGACGCCGACTCGGGCGATTTGATTCGCGGTGAATCAGCGGCGACCGAACAGTTTCTCCACGTCCGAGAGCTTCAATTCGACATATGTGGGGCGGCCATGGTTGCACTGGCCCGACAAGGGCGTTGATTCCATCTCGCGCAGCAGCGCATTCATTTCTTCAAGTGTCAGGCTCCGTCCGGCACGGACTGAACCGTGGCACGCCATCGTGGCGCAAATCTCGTCAAGTCGCTCCTTGAGCGAGAAACCACTGCCAAACTCCGAGATTTCGTCCGCCAGATCGCGAATCAATCCCTTTATGTCCCCACCCTTCAGCAGTGCGGGCACCTCGCGGACAAGAACCGCATCCGCGCCAAAGGATTCGATTGTCAGGCCGAGTTCGGACAAGTCGGCGGCCCGCGTCACTATCAAGTCAACATGCAGTGGGTCGAGAGTAACGACCTCCGGTATCAGAAGCGACTGGCGCTCCACGCCTTGCGCCCCAAGCGCGCGCTGCAACTTCATGAGGACCAGTCGCTCGTGTGCGGCGTGCTGGTCTACGATGATCATGCCGTCGCTTGTTTGCGAGACAATGTAGGTATTGTGCAATTGGCCGCGGGCGACACCAAGCGGAAAGCGATTGTTCGAATAGACTTCCTGGGGCTCCGACAAGGGTCTCGCCATTGGCGGCCCGTTTATGAAACTTGCCTGGCGCGCCTCAGGTGGGGCGTAGAATGCGGCGGCTTCAGCCAACATGTGGGGTGATGGCCGGGGCTCAAAAAACCGGGGGGCCTGGGACTGTCCGCGAAAGCTCTCGAGTGTGGATGCGGCGATTGTCGTTGAAGCGCGGTTCGCGCCGGACATGATGGCAGCCTTGAGGGCGCTTACGATCAGGCCACGCACCAGGTTGGAATCGCGGAAACGTACTTCCGTCTTGGCCGGATGCACGTTCACGTCGACTTCGTGTGAGGGCAACTCAAGAAACAGGGCGACAACCGGATGGCGATCCCTAGCAAGCACATCGGCATAGGCTCCGCGCACGGCGCCAACCAGAAGCTTGTCGCGTACGGGCCTGCCATTCACGAACAGGAACTGGTGCGAGGCCACTCCTTTTGAAAAGGTCGGAAGGCCTGCGTAGCCAGTGACCCTGACGCCCTCTCTCGTGGCATCAACCCGCATGGCATTTTCGGTGAAGTCGTCGCCCAGGATCGAGCCCAATCGGCGGAGTCGGCCATCGAACAGATCACCCGGTTCGGCAGCCGTGCGCAACACAAGGCGCCCATCTGAAACAAGTCGAAAACCGACATCGGCGCGCGCAAGGGCGAGCCTGCGCACGGTCTCGACGACGGCGGCCAATTCTGCCCGCTCGGACTTCAGGAACTTCAGGCGTGCGGGTGTCGCATAAAACAGGTCGCGTACTTCGATGACGGTACCATGATCGCCCATGCCATCGAACGACGCCGGCGTAACGGAACCCACCTGTCCTGCTTCGACGGATATTGCGAAGGCGTCCCCGGCGCCTGTTGCGCGCGTGACGATTGACAGCCTTGCTATGGCGCCGATCGACGGAAGCGCCTCACCCCGAAATCCAAGCGTTTGGATCGATGTCAGGTCGTCGCTGCCTGCACCGTCTCGCGGGAGCTTTGACGTCGCGTGCCGTTCGATCGCCAGTTCCAGTTCCGCGGCGCTCATTCCGCAGCCGTCATCAACGATCCTCATCAGCGACATACCGCCGCCGGCTACAAGAACTTCGATATTGCGGGCGTCGGCGTCAATCGCGTTTTCAAGCAGCTCCTTCAAGGCCGAAGCAGGCCTTTCGACCACTTCACCGGCTGCAATGCGATTGATCGTGCCTTCGGCGAGACGGCGGATCTTCACGAGCCATTTTCCAGATATTGCCGGGTCAGGATCTTGCCTTCTTCAACTGCTGGCTGTCCGAACGGATCAACATTCCAGAGTCTTGCCGCGATCAGCGTTTCAAGGATGAAGTGCACCAGCAGATTTGCCAGTCCGCTTTCATCCAGCGGGTGCTGCAAGGTGATACGCCGCACGGGCCTTGCGCTTTTGCCGAGCGTCTCTGCCGTGGCGCGGGCTTGCGCCGAGGCAACCAATGACAAATCCCTGCCGGCGTAGAGGTCCAGCTTGTACCTGGTCGCCCATTCGAGGCTTGCCTTTGCCTCGCTGGGCGCCGGTGCCTCGATGAGCGTGAACAACTTGTCGCGTGGACCGTCGAGATAGAGCTGCAACTGGCTGTGCTGGTCGACAGGACCGAGCGCGTCGACCGGCGTGGTGCCATGACCTTGCTTGCCAAGGCTTTCTGCCCATAGCTGGCGCCACCACTTCGCAAGGCGCTCCAGGCGATCCGAGTAACACCACATCACTTGCTGAGAGAGTCCAATGTCGCGGGCCGCGACCGACAGGGCAGCGCCCGCAACAGCTTTGCTATGTCCCTGCATCCCGGCGTCGAGGGCCTTGCGGCCGGCGGCCCGAAAAGCAGCCGCGTCAACACCTGCCAGCATGGCCGGGACAAGGCCTACTGTGCTGAAGGCCGTGTAGCGGCCGCCCAGGTCCGGATCATGCTCGAGCATGGGGGAGCCAATTCCGGTCAGGATTGAGCGCAATGCATTTTTGCCTGCCTCGGCTTCACCGGAGAAGTGATGTTTGAGGTACTTGCCGCCGCCTGCGCTTTCAATTGCAGCAATGACGGCCAGCAGCTGCAGCAGGGGCTCGGCGGTGCTGCCGGATTTGGAGACAACGTGAAAGCGTGTCGTCTTCAAGTCGACCGTGTTCAAGAACCTTGCAAAGGTCGCGCCATCAAGATTGTCGATGATGTGCAGTCTGGGAGAACCGGTCGCCGCCCGATAGGCAGGTGTACCCCAGAACTTCAGCTGGGCGATTGCCTGTGCGCCCAGGCTTGAACCACCTATGCCCAGAATCACGACATCCGACGCGTCCCTGGAGATGTGCCTGACTATTGTCGCCGCTGGATCGAGATCGTCTTCACGCTCCAGCGAGCGCCTGAATGCCAGAAAATTCCTGTCCTTTGTCGTGGACCAGAATTTCAGCGCCTGATCTGCCTCGGGTTTCCGGCGGGCAAAGGCCGCGCTCAAGTCGGGCTGCGCAAGAGCAGTTGAGATGTCGTGGTTGTACTGGTTCATGGAATCTACTATCGGCCCTGCCCTGGCGAAATTCGAGTGTAGTACATAACGCGCGTGGGCTGATATCCGGTTCAAACCTGCTTTTCCACAGTCGGCAGTCGGGGCATTCCTGCGTTGGAATACGCCATGAGTAACCACGCCATACAGCACCTGAACGGCAAATTGGTCACATCGCTTGCCAAAGGACCCATGCTATCGTTTGCCGATGGCCATGATGCAGACACTGCGCAGCAGCCGGGTTCTGAGAGCCCTGGTGCTGCTCGCGTTTGCGGTTCGAGCCATTATCCCCTCCGGCTACATGATCAACTCCACGCCCGAGAGTGGCGTGATGGTTGTGCTTTGCTCAGCGCATGGTTTGCTGGCCGCAAAAGTTGACCCGGTTACCGGCGAGGTTTCCTTCGAGAAGAAGGCCCCGTCAAATCACTCGGACAAGGATGATGCACCTTGTGCGTTCTCGGCAATCGCAAAAGTTGCACCGCCGTCGACGAACTTTGTTTTTGACGCGCCACGCGAGCTCGCCGCTCTCGTGCCTCTGCCCAGCCAGGGCGCTGCGCCCGGCCGCGGGCTGACTGCGCCGCCTCCTCCGTCAACCGGACCACCCGCTCACCCCGTCTGAGTACCCTGAGCGCGGGATGCCACTGGCATGTCGCGCTTGGCTGTGAAGCGAGTGGAGGGAGACGCGTGCGCCGATCTCGACTTTGCAAAAGTTCATTCGACGACAACGCCTCAAGGAATTCACAATGTCCAAGTTCACTCTCGCCGCGCTTGCGCTCATCGCAGCGGTTGCTGCGCCGCTGTGTATCAGTGTCGCGCAAGCACACAGCTACCGCGTCGGCACGATTACCATTGACCATCCCTGGGCACCGGCCACCCGAACCGGCACCCCGGTCGGTGTTGCCTACATGACGATCAGCAACGCGGCACCGGTACCGGTCTTGCTGCTGGGTGTGAGTTCTCCCATTGCTGACAAGGTCGAGATTCATTCCATGTCGATGGATGGCGGCATCATGCGCATGCGGCCCGTTGCCGGCGGCGTCACGATCCCGGCCCGGGGAAAAATCTCGTTTGGCCCATCCGGGTTGCACATGATGCTTCTGGGGCTGAGGAAAACGCTCGAGGTTGAAGAAATGGAGCCGATGACCCTGACCTTTCGGGGCGGTTTAACAATCAAGGTCGATCTTTACATCGAAACGTCGCCCATGGGCGGCGGACACCAACACTAGCGCAGCGCCAAGAGAGAACCAAACACATGCGTATTGTCCCGATTTTGCCGTTTGCAGCTGTCGCCGCCATGTGCTGCAGCCTGTCGGCCGCCGGCCACGGTTATGCCGGCAAGCGGTTTTTCACAGCCACCATCCTGGTCGAGGATCCGTTTGTTGCCGATGAACTCGCCCTGCCCACCTACACGCACCGCAAGGGCGGAGAGGAACCAGGCGTGACCGAAGACGAATTCGAATTCGAATTCGCCAAGCGGATCACACCGTTGCTTGCGTTTTCCATCGAAGGCGGATGGTCGCGCGAGCATGGCGGTGAAGAAGGCAAGGTCGAGGGGTTCAGCAACCTGGGCGTTGGCGTCAAACATCAGCTTGTCCTCGACGAAGATGACGAATTCGTTGCGTCCATCGGCGCCGGCGTTGAGCTGGGTGGTACCGGCTCCGAACACATGGGTGTTGAAGACTTCAACACGTATGAGGCAACGGTCTATGTCGGCAAGGGTTTCGGCTCAGCCGGTGCCAACTGGGTCAAACCATTCGCGGTCACGGCCTTTGCGGGCCTTTCCATTCCGGCGCGCGGCAAGACAAGCTTCGAAACGATTGATCCGGATACGCTTGACCCGGTCACGGAAGAAGAGCGTCATGTCACACATGCAGTCTATGGAGGCACACTGCAATACAGCCTCGCTTACCTGCATGCGAACGTCGAAGACACGGGACTGCCAGACTGGGCAAACCAGATCACACCCGTGATCGAGCTGTCCCTTGACTCGCCGCTTGCAGGTGACGAACGGACGACGGGTTCGATAAACCCGGGCCTGATCTGGTCCGGCCAGGGGTACCAGATCGGTGCCGAAGCCGTGATCCCGATCAACCGCGACAGCGGAGAATCGGTCGGGTTTGCCGTGCAGCTGCACTTCTACCTGGACGACCTGTTTCCCAACTCACTCGGGAAGCCCCTCTTTGAATAGGCTCGGCAAGGCGGCGGCTCTCGCCATCGTGCTTTGCCTTGCGGCACTTTCCGCAAGCGAAGCGTTCGCACATGCGGCCCTTTTGCATGCTTCACCTTCGGCGGGGCAGACACTGTCTGTGCCGCCGAAGGGGATCAGCATCGAGTTCAGCACCAAAGTTGATCTGAGCAAGATGGAACTCCATGTCACGGCACCAAGCGGCACTGAACTTGCCCTCGTCGCGCCCGAGCTTCAGACGGGCATGAGCACCACCGTCATTCGCGGCTTCAAGTCGGCGCTTGCTGCGGGCACGTACTCGGTGCGCTGGCGGGTGTTTTCCGTCGACGGCCACTGGACGCGCGGGGACTACACTTTCACCGTGGAGGGCTGAGCATGAGCACACGCAGCTGGTGGTACGCCGTACACAAGTGGGTCGGGCTCATTGTCGGCATTCAGATTCTGGCATGGATGGTGTCCGGCCTGTACATGACATATGTGCCGATCGAACAAGTCAGGAGCGAACACAACGTTCGCAAACCTCCGGAGCTTGACCTGCGTGCGCTGCATGAAGTTTCAGTCCCGGACAAGGCCATCAAGTCAATTTCAGGCCAGGTGACACGGCTTGAACTCGGCGAAATGAATGGTCGGGCAGTGTGGCGTGTCGATGTCGCCGGCAAGCCATCCGTACTGATTGACCCTGCAAGTGGTGACGTCATTTCACCGTTGGGCGAAGCCCAGGCACGCCTGATTGCCGAAGCGGACTTTGCTGGCGCTGGAACGATTGTGCGCGCCAGCCTTATCACGAACGATGCCCCGATCGAGTACCGGGGTGCGCTGCCCGTCTGGCAAATCGTTTTCAATGACGAGTCCAACACCCATCTTTACTTGTCGCCACTGTCGGGCAAGGTGGCTGCGAGACGCAGCGATGTCTGGCGGACCTACGACTTTCTGTGGTCGCTTCACATCATGGACTATCGCAGTCGTGAGGACTTCAACCACTGGCTCGTGATCGTTGCTGCGCTTGGTGGATTTGCCCTTACCATTACCGGCTTTGCCCTCCTGGCCTACCGGTTTCTCCCGAAGCGACTCGAACGATGACCAATTCCTCCGAAACCGGGAACTGAAATGGACAACACAAGACGAACGCTACTGGGTGGCATGGCGGCAATTGCGCCGTTGCTTTACCTGCACCAGGCAATGGCCGCGAACAGCGGTGACCAGTCGGCAATGCCGCACGGGCATGACGCAAGCGCGAACCTGCCGAATTTCAGAATGCATGGCGACGAACAGATTGCCATGCTGCTCTACCCGAAGTTCACGGCGCTTGATCTCGTCGCGCCGCACTACTTTTTTGCCTGCATGATGGGCGCGAAGGTCCATCTCGTAACGAAGTCGCGGGACCTCGCACCGGTCCCGAGCGATCTCGGACTCGCGATCACGCCCACCGTCAGCATGACAGACTGTCCCGCCAACCTCACGGCGATATTCGCACCCGGGGGCACTGAAGGCACGGTAGGTGCCATGATGGACGCGGAGACGATGGACTTCGTTGCAGACCGCGGGTCACGCGCGCATCTGATTACAAGTGTCTGCACGGGATCCCTGATTCTCGGGCAGGCAGGCCTGCTCAAGGGCAAGCGCGCGACCTCGCACTGGGCTGCGCGCGACAGTCTGAAACTTTTTGGTGCCACGCCTGTCAACAAGCGCATCGTGACGGACGGCAATGTCATCACGGGTGCTGGGGTTTCAGCGGGTCTGGACTTTGCGCTCGCTGTTGTCGCGTTGCTGCGTGGTGCCGGATATGCCGAGGCCTTGCGGCTTCAGGCCGAATACGCTCCCGAGCCCCCCGTGCCAGGAGGCACACTGGAAACCACAAGCCCGCCGCTTGCCAAGCTGATGAGCGACATGCTGTTGCCGTTTACGGGGATGGTGGCGAAGGCCGCTGCGGTGAAGAGGTGATGCAAGGGGCTGCCCTCTTCAAGTGACACCTCTCCCGGCGGCACGCGCGACGAATTCGGCGGTTGAATTTTCCGAAGGGTATGGCGCATCGGGAATCGGCACGCCCAGAAACCTGCAGAGTGGTTCCCAGCCTTGTCCGGGCTCGTATACCAGCAAGCGTTCAGGCGAGATCGTACGGCGGACTTCCTCGTTGTGCCTGCGGAAATGAGCCGTCATGAAGGTGCGATCACTGAGGTGGGGTCCGATTTCCTTCAGGAAGCTTGCGAAGAATGTGGCCATCGGGCCTTCGCTCATCCTTGTCGGTGAGCCGGGAGCAAAAATCGTTGCCTGCGTCGAGTCGAACCATTTGTCCGGGTGGCGCTCGGTGTGAAGCACTTTTGCCTGCGGATAGTGTGCCGCGAGTTCGCGCCAGTAGTAGGCACCGGGATAGTCGACCATTGCGTTATATCCCGCAAAGATCCGGTCCCATTCGGGCTTTCCCTCGCCGGCAGCAATCCAAAGAGGAACCGTTTCAGGATGCGCAAAGACCTCGACCATGTGATGGCATGGGCCGAAGCCCAGCATCGTGAGCGCAGTCTGCATCGATTTCGTGCCCGTCCGGCCGAGGCCAGAACCAACAATTTTGAGCGGCATTGTGCTCTCCCTTTGCTAGGTCCAGCATGGGACAAGCGCGACGGGGACACAAGCGTTGCCATCACAACAGTGAAGTAATCGATGTCAGATCCGGCGGGCTGGCGCCTGTTGTGGTGCACGCAGCCGCGCCCCCGGCCAGTGCAAAGCGCAGGTGCTCCGGCGGCGTGCGATCTGCGTGCTGCATCAGGGTGTACAGCAGCGCCGCCATGCTGGCATCGCCTGCACCCACGCTGTCGACCACCACCACGTGCGGTGACGGTGCCGTGAACTGGTCCTTACCGACATAGAGTGAGCCTCCCGCCGGGCCTCGGGTCAGAAACACGGACGCACTGGGGTTCCATCCACGCATGGTGGCGAGGGCATTTTCGATATGCTCGGTCCTGAACAGGCCTGCGAGGTCTTCGTCCGACACTTTCACCAGATCTGCAAGTTCGGCCATCCGCCTGAACATGGGGTCATAGGCTTCGTCCATCAGGTCGCGGAAGTTCGGATCATAGCTTATGCGCACGCCATCGCGTTTGAGGGTTACCGCAAGATCGGCGAGGCGACCTGCAAGTGGTTGCCTCGCGAGGCTGATGCCACCGAAGTGCGCCCAGCGGACATGATGCTGCCAGCCAACCGGCAGAAGCGTCGGGTCGAAGTAGAGGTCGGCGCTGTCGTCACCGATGAAGAAGTAACGTGGCGGCTGTGTCTGGTGCACGACGGCCAGCAGTGGCGATCTCGAAACGCGCTGGGTAAAGCGCAGGTCAAGATCTGCGGCGCGGCTCGCTTCCCACACGGCATCACCGAAAGGATCGGTGCTGATGGCGCCCGCGAACGCGCTTGGCACCCCAAGTGCAGACATCGCTCGCGCGACATTCCACGGAGCGCCTCCTGACTTTGCGATCCAGCGCTGTGAGACCTGATCCTCGATGACAAGATCGGTGAGCGCTTCGCCCGCCGATACGAAAGCCGGAAACTGGCGACCTGGTGCGTTCACCTCAATCCCTCACCGCGTTCAGCACTTCGTAACAAGCCCCCATCGTATGGTAGTCGGTCTTTCCGGCGGGACTTTTCTCATCTGTCAGTTTCTCGTTCCTCGCATTCAGGATGCGAAACCAGGCCCCATATTTGTGGTCCACGAAATGGGTCCAGCAATAGTCCCACTGGCGATCGTACCAGCTCCAGTATTTCGCGTCGTTCGTTCGCGCCGCCAGCAAAGCGGCAGCGGCAAGGCTTTCGGCCTGAACCCAGAAATATTTGTCGCTGTCGCAGATGTTCAAACCGTCTCCGCTCGGACCAAAACCATAGAAGATGCCACCTTGCTCGCTGTCCCATGCGTTCGCCATGGCTGCATCGAACAGCTCGCGGGCGCGTGGAAGCATCCAGGCGGTTTCGTTCCCGGGTGGTGCCTGCTGGCGCTCGAGGATGAGCAGCAGCTTCGCCCATTCGGTCATATGTCCTGGCTGGAAACCCCAGGGTCGGAAGATATTTGTCTTGTCTTGCCGGTTATAGTCAGGATCGACAGACCAGTCCGCGCGATAGTGTTCCCAGATCAGGCCATCGGACAGCGCCGCCTGACGCACCGTGATGTTGTGGGCAATTGTTTCAGCGCGAAGAAGGTAGTGCGTGTCGCCGGTCGCCTCGAAGGCCGCCAGCATGGCCTCGCAGGCGTGCATGTTTGCATTCTGTCCCCGATAGGGGCTGGTCGTGGCCCAGTCTTCGCTTGCCTCGTCGGCATAAAGGCCATACGCCGGCTCCCAGAAGTGGCGCTCCATCATGTCGAACGTCTGGCGCAGTTCGGCATGCGCCTCGTCTGCACCTGCGAGCAGCGCATGCGCCTGCGCCAGCAGTACGAAAGCGAGACCGTAGCAGTGATTGGTGCCGTCGGTGACGGATTTTCGGCCGTCGTTCCATCGCAGCACCCAGGCATAGCCGCCGGTCTCAGCGTTGCGGTGAGCATCGCGCAGGAAGGCCAGGCCATGGCGTGTGCGGCGCAGATATTCCATGTCCCCGAAATGCCGGTACGCCATCGCGTTGTTGAAGACGAACCGCGTGCTCGAGACAAGATGGCGCGTGCGGCGGTCGTAGACCGTGCCATCGTCCTTGTAGAAGTGAAAGAACCCACCGCTTTCGTCGACACAGCGCGAATCATAAAACGCCATCGTGTGGCGGATGTGAGCGAGCAGAAAATCCCGGGAGCGGAAGTTTGGGGGCATGGGTGGGAGATGATGGAGTGAAGGTGGAGTGAAGGTGGAGTGGGTCAGTGTACGGGCTGCGCGCATGTGCACCAAGAAACCGAGCTAACGTGACCGGGTCCGCACGCTGGCTTGGTGTTCTTGGTGGTTCAAAAAAGCTCTTCAAAACTTCAAAACAAGTGGTGGGTAGCCCTTCATCGCTTCGGCTGGCCGGTTCGTTCGACTTACCCCAGCAGGCGATCGATGGCTTGCATGGCGTCCTGGCAGGCGTTGTCGCAGGTGCGGCAGGCTTCGTGGTGGCCGCGGTGTTTGGCGCATTCGGCCTGGCAGGCGCTGCAGGCGTCGCGGCAGAGGGCAAGCTGCTGGCCGGCAAAGCCGCTATGGGCCTGGATGAGTGACTGGGCCGCGCGGCAGACGGCAAGCATTGTGCGCACCGAGCGTGCGCAGGCGACCATGTCGGTGTCGCCGGCGCCGAGCATTTCGATGCACAGGCTGAGACAGACTTCGCCGGCGGACTGGCACGCTGACAGCGCGCGCACGACGCGTTCTTCATCGCGGGTGAGTTCGAAGTCGGCCTCGCCATGCATCATGCTGTGATCCATCTTCGAATGGTCCATCCGGGAGTGATCCATTCCGCCCGATGGCATCGGCATTGTTCCCGACATTGGCTTCTTCGCGTGGGCAAGCGTGCTGGCTGCTGCGAGCGTGCCAACGGCCACGGCGCCTGTGACAATCGATCTGCGACTGAGCGGGTTGTTCATGGGAGTCTCCTGGGGCGTATTGCAAAATGAACGGGATCAGTGGTGATGCGACGCGGGCGGCATGCCGGTCGCACGGACAGGAACGGATACGGTCAGCGTGCCGGCGCGCAGGAAGTGGAATTGGATTGGAACGTTCTGGCCAGCCACGAGGCGCCGTCGAAAGTTCAGCAACATCAAATGCGTGGTGGATGGTGTAAGCCCGGTCGTTTCGCCTGCAGGAATCCTGACGCCATAGATGAGTTCGCGCATGCCCATCATGCCGTCGTCGCCGGTTCGCATCTCGTGGATCTCGACCGACCCTGCCCAGCGCGAAGAAACCGACAGCAGGCGGTCGTCGACATCGCCTGCATTGGGGACATTTACATAAGCCGCCGTCATGGTGGTGCCAGGCATCGGCAACTGGACCCAGGCATCCGAGGTGCTCACGTTTCCAGCTGCACCTGCCGCCTGAACCGAGGCTGCGAGGGCCACGATCGCGCTCATCGACTTCAGAGGCGTCCTGTGCATGTGCTTGATACTCCGTCACGCCGCCCGGGGCGTGGCTCCTTATCCCTGATTTGGCCCTGTGCCACAAGTTCACCTCTCCCGGCTTCACAGCTGAATTTGCTTTCCGGGGCTTGGGTTTTCGCATGAGTTGCGTCAGGTGCGCCCCAAATACAAAATCGCGCGGAAGTGATCCGCGCGATTGAATGACATGTCGAATTGACGAAAGTTGTATTGATTCCTAGAACCAGTCGAACCAGCCGCCTGAATTTTCCTTGTCGGCGTTCTGCTTTTCCTCGGCCGTCGGCTCTTTCGCGGGCTCAGGGCCCTTTTCGATGACCGGTGCGCTCTGGGCCGGGGTCGATGGTGTCACGGGACCTGCCGTGCTGATGCGAGCCGACTCTTCGTGTGCGTCGAGAGGCTCGCCGCTGTCGCCCTTGTGGCCGCGCCAGAACAACACTGTGTCGGCGTAGGACTTGCGGCGTGTCTGCTTGATGGTTTCAGAACGCAACTCCTGGCGGACGTTCGGGTCGGCCTGGGCCGCACCGCTGGCGGACAGAAGAGCCATCTCACCCTGGGAGGCAGGCGTTGCCTTGGGCGCTCCGCCAAGCACGCGCTGGGCCGCGGTCGCGGCGTCAGCATCCTGCGGACGCGGTGCGCCCGGCTGAGGGGTCTTCAACGCAAAGGTTGCAGGCACGACCAGAGGCGCGCGCGCCGTCACGGCCGTTTCATCGGGTGCCTGCTTGGCCGTTCCCATGGATTCCTTCATGCCCGTGCAGTTCGCCAGGACAAGTGCCAGGCCTGCAGCCACAACAAGATTACGCTTCACTTGCGTCACGAATTATCCTCCTTGGCACCGCCGAGTTTGGCCTTGTACTCGTTCAATAGCAAATCGAGCCCCATCAAAAGGACCCCACCCACGACGGCCATGTCGGCGATGTTGAAAACATACCAGTTATATCCGAAGGCGTGGAGGAGGAAAAAGTCGGCAACCGCACCATAAATTATGCGATCGATCACATTTCCCAATGCTCCACCGATGATTAAGCCTATTGCAGCTGCCAGCCGCAAGTCCTTGACCGACCTCAACCACCACACCAGAAACCCGGTCACCGTGATGGCAACCAGCGCCAGCATCCAGCGGCCGAAATCCGTTGTGGCCCACAGAAGGCCGTAGGAAATCCCGTAGTTCCAGACCATGACAATGTCAAAAAACGGCAGAACCTCGTAGCGGATCCCGTTGGGGACAGGTCCCAGGGTATCGACCCAGCGCTCGCCGAACAGAAACCAGAGCTTCCAGGCCTGGTCGAAAACGAGGCCCAGAGCCGCCATCAAAAGGCCAAGCTGAACGGCATTGAGGCGTTGAAACAGCTGTTTCACTTCCGGTCGTGCTCCGTCACGGCGCCCTCGCAGCGCAGGCACAGGTGCGGGTGCGCCTTGCTCTTGCCGACTTCAGGCAGGACTTTCCAGCATCGGGCGCACTTGGTCCCGTCCGCCTTGGCGAAGGCAACCGCCACGCCAGCCACTTCCTCGATCCTGAATGCGCCTTGCGACGCCTCGGTCCCGGAGATGTGTGCTGCCGACGTGATCGAGATCTCTGCGAGATCGAGGTCCTTCAGCAAGGTCACGTCAGTGGCAGCGGCGTATAGCGTCGGCGCGGCCTCGAGGCTTGCACCGATGACTTTCTCGCGGCGCGCGATCTCGAGTGCGCCTGTCACGACGCGGCGCAGTTCGCGAATGCGCTGCCACTTGTCAGCCAGCGCCTTGTTGGACCATTCGGCCGGCACTTGCGGGAACGTACGCAGGTGAACGCTGTCATGCTCTCCCTTGTGGCGTGAACGCCAGACTTCTTCCATCGTGAAGACCATCACTGGCGCGAGCCACGCCGTCAGGTGGCTGAACAGGTGGTCCAGCACGGTGCGGGCGGCGCGCCTGCGAACCGACGAGGTCGCGTCGCAATAGAGTGTGTCCTTGCGGATGTCGAAATAGACGGCCGACAGGTCGGTGGTGCAGAAGTTGAACACGGTCGAGAAGACGCGGTTGAAATCGAAGGCGGCATAACCGTTGCGCACGACCTGGTCGATCTCGCTCAGGCGGTGCAGGATCCAGCGCTCAAGCTCGGGCATGTCCTTGACCGCGACGCGCTCGTCGTCCTTCCAGTCCTTCAGGTTCGCCAGGATATAACGCATCGTGTTGCGCAGCTTGCGATAGGTCTCGACGTTGGCCTTCAGGATCTCGTTACCCAGGCGCAGGTCTTCGGTGAAGTCCGAGGACGCGGCCCAGATGCGCATGATCTCGATGCCGTTCTGCTCGGCGACTTTCTGTGGCTCTACCGTGTTGCCCAGCGACTTGGACTGCTTGTAGCCCTTTTCGTCGAGCACGAAGCCGTGGGTGAGCACGGTCTTGAACGGCGCGCGGCCGCGCGTGCCGCAGCCTTCCAGCAATGACGACTGGAACCAGCCGCGATGCTGGTCCGAGCCTTCGAGGTAAAGGTCGGCTGGCCAGCCATACTGTTTCTCGATGACGAAGGCGTGCGTCGAGCCGGACTCGAACCAGACGTCGATGATGTCGTCGATGCGGTCGAAGTCGGCGGCCTTGTATTTGTTCCCCAGGAACTCCTGCGGCTCAGTCGTGAACCAGACGTCAGTCCCGCCCTTTGCCACCGCATCGACGACGCGGGCGTTGACTTCCGCGTCGCGAAGGATCTCGCCGCCATCCTTGGCGACAAAGATCGGGATCGGCACGCCCCAGGCGCGCTGGCGCGAGATGACCCAGTCGGGACGCTTCTCGACCATTGCACGAAGGCGGTTGCGGCCCTGGGCCGGCACGAAGTTCGTGTCGTCGATCGCCTTCAGCGCCAGCTCGCGCAATGTCTTGCCACCCAGATTTGCGATCGGGCGGTCCATCGCGATGAACCATTGCGGCGTGTTGCGGAAGATGACGGGCGCCTTGGAGCGCCAGGAATGCGGATAGTCGTGGCGCAGCTTGCCCTTGGCGAGAAGCGCACCGGCCTTCACGAGTTCGCCGATCACGGCGCCGTTCGCGTCGCCGTCCTTGCCGTCAGCGGTCAGCACCTTCTTGCCAGCGAAGATGGGCACGTGCGGGTAGAACGAGCCGTCTTCGGAGACTGTGAACGGGATCGGTGGTCCTTCACTCGGATGCCATTTTGGATTCAGCATCCAGATCTCGAAGTCTTCCTCGCCGTGGCCGGGTGCTGTGTGCACGAAGCCCGTGCCGGTGTCGTCGATAACGTGGTCGCCCGCGAAGAGAGGCACGGGGAAGTCGTAACCTCGGTCATGGAATGGATGCGAGCAGACAAGACCTGCAGGGTCGACGTCGCAAACGCGTTCCCACGATTCGATCTTGGCCGCGCCGCGTGCGTTCTCGGCCAGCGTGTCGGCAAGGATCAGGAGTTCGCCCACGGGCGTCGTCGCGCCCTCAGCAACCGCAGTGACGCGGAACAGACCGTAGGAGATTTTTGGCGAATAGCAGATCGCGCGGTTGCCCGGGATCGTCCAAGGCGTCGTGGTCCAGATGACGACTTTTGCATTGGCGACATCGGCGGGCTTGCCCTGCACGCTCTCGACGCGGACCGGGAACTTGACGAAGATCGTGGATGAAACCTTCTCGTGGTACTCGACTTCGGCTTCAGCGAGCGCGGTCTTTTCAACGACCGACCACATCACAGGCTTGGAGCCGCGATACATCGCGCCGTTCATGACGAACTTCTGGATCTCGCCGACGATGATGGCTTCGGCCGCGGGGTTCATGGTCGTGTAGGGATTGTCCCAGTCGCCGGTTCCGCCCAGACGCTTGAACTCGCCGCGCTGGATGTTCAACCAGTGGTTCGCGAACTCGCGGCATTCCTTTCGGAACTCGATCAGCGGGACCTGGTCCTTGTCCTGACCTGCCTTGCGGTACTTCTCCTCGACCTTCCATTCGATTGGCAGGCCATGACAGTCCCAGCCATGGATGTAAGGAACGTCCCTGCCCAGCATGCCCTGGCTGCGCACGACAAAGTCCTTCAGGATCTTGTTCATGCCGGTACCGAGATGGATGTTGCCGTTCGCGTAGGGAGGGCCATCGTGGAAGATGAACATCGGGCGGCCCTTCGCGGTCTCGCGCAGGCGCTTGTAGAAGCCGATCTTGTCCCACCATGCGAGCCACTCGGGCTCGGCCTTCGGCAGGCCCGCCTTCATCGGGAACTCGGTGTCGGGAAGAAACAGTGTGTCCTTGTATTCGCGCGGTGTTGCCGCTGCTGAATCGGTCGTTGTCATGTTGAGGCTCTTCTTTGACTGGATTGGTACTGGCGCTTGCCGCGCGGTGTCGAGCGTGGGCTTCGAGGCGATCGAGCCGTCAGGCGATCGAGCCGTCAGGCGATCGCGCTGCTAATTCGAATGAAGCAGGCCAGTCGTATTGCTGCGTGTGTCATCGTCACTTCCATTGCCATCCCCCTCGGGACCCAGGGCACGGGCGCTGTCTAGCAGGGGATTGGGCTCTCGTCAAAGCTACGTGTCGTTGCTATAGGTGCCGACGAAACCGGAACGAGGAAAAGACAATGCAAAAAGGGACTTTTGAGTACAAGGACGGGGCGACGGTTTGTGAGGGGTTTGTGGCAACGGATGGGAAGCCGGGACGCAAGCCCTGCGTGCTGATTGCCCATCAGTGGGCCGGCATCCAGGATCAGGAGCGCGCCAAGGCTGAAGAGTTTGCCAACACGGGCTATGTCGGTTTTGCGATCGACGTCTTTGGCAAGGGTGTGCGCGGCGATCCGATGGGTGACAACAGCGCGCTGATGGGGCCGTTCCTGCAGGACCGCGGCAAGCTGAAGGCGCGCCTGCTCGCGGCTGTTGAGGCCGCGAAGTCACGGCCTGACGTTGACGCCAGCAAGATCGCGGTCATCGGCTATTGCTTCGGCGGATTGTGCGCACTTGATGTGGCTCGGTCCGGAACATCGGATGTGAAGGGTGCGGTCAGCCTGCATGGGATCTTTGCTCCTCCGGGACTTGGAGCGCAGGCGAAGATCAAGTCCAAGGTCATGGTGCTGCATGGCTGGGATGATCCGATGGCAAAGCCCGCGGACGCGCTGGGGCTCGCGAAGGAATTGACTGACGCTGGTGCAGACTGGCAGCTGCACGCTTATGGTCACACGATGCATGCCTTCACGGCGGAGGGTGCGAACGCACCTGAGCGTGGCATCAAGTATGACAAGAACGCCGACAAGCGGTCTGCGCTTTCCACGGCTTCGTTTCTGAAAGAGGTGTTTGCGTAGAACTCCATCCCCTGCAGCACCCCTATCGGGGTGCGCAGGTACTTCCTCACTTCGTGAGGAAGACGGGAGCACACTCGTCTCCCTCACGACAGTGAGGGAGTGGCTGCGCAGCGCGAATGCGCTGCTGCAGACGAGGGAGTTGCGGCGCCAGCGCTAGTTGCTCGCGCCCCTAGGCAGGTCCTTGCCGAAGTTCTCGCGCTCGTTGACGCGGGGGAACGGGGTTGTGGGGACAGGCACCTTCAGGAACCTGCAGAGCGGCTCCCAGCCCTGCTTGACATCGAACACCAGCAGGCGCTCGGCGGGGATTGCGCGTTTCACTTCCTCGATGTGCGCTTTGTGAACCGCGATGCAGTGCTCGCGGTCGTCGAGCCTGCCACCAAATGTGTTCTCGGCGACAAGCTTGCGCGCGAGTTTCGCCACATGCGCCATGTGGGGCGGAATCACTTCAAGCGGCGCCTTCATGACGTTGAAGATCGTCGCCTGGCAGCTTTCGTACCAAGTCTCTAGATCGCGCACGGTCAGGATCACCTTCGCCTCATGAAAGTGATCGGCCTGCTCGCGATAGAAGGAACAGGCCGGCCAGTCGACCGCTGCCTTGTAGCCGTGGAAGACGACATCCCATTTCACGGGCTGGCCACTAGCTGCCGTCATCCAGTGTTCTGCGAAGTGCGGATGGGAAATCACTTCGGCCATGTGGTAGCACGGCGTCAAGCCCAACTGCTCGAGCGCCGCCTTCATTGATAGTGTCCCCGTCCGGCCAAAGCCGGCGCCTACGACCTGCAGTGTCATTGACTGTTACTTTCGTTCGGTGAGTGACTTGAGTGTGTTGAGCCCTTTTTCGAACTCGCCGCCGACCATCGTGTCCATGCTGAAGAACAGGCTCATCACCTTCATCATCATATTCTGCGTGCCGCGCATCTCCCAGGTGACCGCGGTCGTGCCGCCGATTTCCTGGAACGTGAACAGGACCTGGTTATGTGCTTGGAATGGTTTCGAGAAGTCGAGTTTCATCGCAACACTGCGTGGCGGGTCCACTTCGGTCACTTCCATGCGACCAATGCCTGCCTTCGGGCCATCCCAGTCATAGGCAGCTCCCCTGCCGCTGTCTGCTCCTGAATAGTTCAGCTTCAGCTGGGGTTCCTGCAACGCAAAGGGATTCCACGTGTTCAGCTTGCGCAGGTCCGCGACCATCGCATAGACGTCCTGTGCGGGTGCCTTCATTGACAAGGTGCGGGCAATGCGGAATTCACCAGGGCGGACTGCGACCGAGGCAAACACGGCTGCAACAAATACGACAATCAATATGATTGCTGTGACCATTGAATGCTCCCTTTTTTGGCCGATGTCGGCCTTAGAGACCTACCCACGCCCGTGCGGATCATATACTGGTCTCGACGACATCGACACAAGCCAAACGAGCTACGATTTCTGCCCCATGAACGACATTGTCATCATCCGAAACCTGACCAAGACATATGCGTCGGGGCTACAGGCACTCAAGCCCATCAATCTCAACATCAAGCGCGGCGAGATCTTTGCGCTGCTCGGTCCCAATGGCGCGGGCAAGACAACGCTGATCAGCATCATTTGCGGTATCGTCACCCCGTCGGGCGGCGAAGTCATCGCTGACGGTCATGACATCCAGAAGGACTTCAGGCCCGCGCGCATGAAGATCGGACTGGTGCCGCAGGAACTCACCAGCGACCGCTGGGAGACCGTGTGGAACACGACCACATTCAGCCGAGGCCTTTATGGCAGACCACCGAACAAGGCGCATATCGAGTCCGTGCTGCGCGACCTGTCGCTGTGGGACAAGCGGAACGACCAGCTGCAGACGCTGTCGGGCGGCATGAAACGCCGCGTGATGATCGCCAAGGCCCTGAGCCACGAGCCGATCATCCTGTTCCTGGACGAACCAACAGCGGGCGTGGACGTGGAACTCCGGCGGGACATGTGGGCGCTCGTGCGGAGACTGCGCGATAACGGTGTCACCATCATCCTGACAACACACTACATCGACGAAGCCGAGGAGATGGCCGACCGCATCGGCGTCATCAACAAGGGCGAACTGATCCTGGTTGAAGAAAAGCAGGCCCTGATCAAGAAGCTTGGCAAGAAGCAGCTCTCGCTTCACCTGCAGGATCCGATCAAGGTGCTGCCCGCGGCGCTTGCCGAATGGAACCTTGCGCTCAGGGATGACGGACATGTCATCGACTATGTGTTCGATGCCAATGCGGAGAATACCGGTATCGCCGCACTGCTGAAGCGCATGGACGAAGTCGGTCTCGCATTCAAGGACCTCAACACACAGCAGAGTTCGCTGGAAGACATCTTCGTCAGCCTCGTGCATGAAAACAAAGGAGCAGGCAAATGAAGGCGCCTTCATTCAACACCCATGGTGTCTGGGCGATCTACCGGTTCGAACTGTCCCGGGCGCTGCGGACGATCTGGCAAAGCCTTGCGACGCCGGTCATCACGACCTCACTCTATTTCGTGGTGTTCGGTTCGGCGATCGGCTCGCGGATGGGAGCGGTCGACGGCGTGACCTATGGCGAGTTCATTGTGCCGGGCCTCATCATGCTGACGCTGTTCACGGAGAGCATCTTCAACGCGGCCTTCGGCATCTACTTCCCGAAGTTCACGGGTACAATCTACGAAGTGCTGTCGGCGCCGGTGTCGCATTTCGAGATCGTGCTTGCCTATGTTGGGGCTGCGGCCACAAAGTCGGTGGTGCTCGGGCTTGTGATCCTGGCGACTGCATCGATGTTTGTGCCGATCCATATCGAGCATCCGCTCGCAATGCTTGCGTTCCTTGTGCTGATCGCCGCCACCTTTTGTCTGTTCGGGTTCATCATCGGTATTGCCTCGAACAATTTCGAGCAGATGCAGGTTGTGCCGATGCTGGTGGTCACGCCGCTCACATTCCTGGGGGGCGCGTTCTATTCGATCAGCATGCTGCCACCCGCCTGGCAGACGGTCGCCTATTTCAATCCGGTCGTATACCTGATCTCGGGCTTCCGCTGGACGTTCTTCGGCATCGGTGATGTGCCGGTGGTGACGAGCCTTGTTGCGACGCTGGTGTTCTTCCTGATCTGCCTGAGTGTGGTGGGGTGGATCTTCAAGACGGGGTATCGGTTGAAGAACTGAAGAGGTGGCGATGTCATGATAGGAGCAGTGCAACCAAACGCTTTGTCAGCAATTGAGTCGCCGGATATCATTCCAGTATCCTGCTTCGGCGGGATGTACTGCGGTCCATACGATCAAAGCCTTGCGATGCTGGCATTGTTGGTGTCAGTCATTGGAGGGTTGGCGGTCCGGCGCTGGACGGACTTGCCGGTTGTTGCGTTGGCAGCCGCCACGGCGATGTCACTGAGCGGTCTGGTTGGATTTTATCGCGCTTACGGCGTGCTTCCGATGACTGCGCAGGACAAGTTGTTCGTTCATGCTGCGTTTTGGATCGACTTCTATTTTATGATGTTGGCCATTGCGTTCGGAGCCCACACTACAAGGCGGCTGGCAATTGTGCTCTACAGATTCTTTGTCAATCAACACTCTTGAAATTGATCTTTTCGAATGAGTTGCAACTCCATCCCCTGCAGCCCTCCTACGCTAAAGCTTCCGCCTTCGCTCTCCGAGCTACGGCGGACAAGTCGGAGGAGCGCAGGTACTTCCTCACTGCGTGAGGAAGATGGGAGTACGCTCGTCTCCCTCACGCAGTGAGGGAGTGGCTGCGCAGCGCGCTAGCGCTGCCGCAGACGAGGGAGTTTCGCCGCCGCACTGGCGATCAAAGCGAGTACACCATCGATATTGTCGTAAACGTCCTGGTTCACGACGCGGAGTTCCTTCCAACCAGCTTCTTCGAGATGACCACGCCGAAGCCGATCATATGATTGAGCCTCGTCGGTCCAATGTGTTGCGCCGTCTACCTCTACCGATAGCCGAATAACTGGACAGGCAAAGTCGGCAAAGTAGGGACCAATCGGATACTGCCGCCGGAACCCCAGGCCATTGAGTTGCCGCCGCCTCAAGCGAATCCAGAGCAGGACTTCTGCCTTGTTCATGCTCTGACGCATGTGGCGGGCGTATTGGCGGGTGGACATTTCTTTCATGGCCAAAAGCAAACACAACTAGCCAAGAGCTCAAAGCTTGAAATTGTAACAAGATGTTGTTGCTGCGGCTGGAAGGAAGGCAGATCATTGACGTGGTTACTCCATCCCCTGCAGCACCTTCGGTGCGCAGGTACTTCCTCACTTCGTGAGGAAGAGGATTTTTTGCGCGGCTTCGCTGTCTTTCGCGATCTGGGCCTTGAGGGCTTCGAGGCCTGAGAACTTCATTTCGGGGCGCAGGAAAGAGATGAACGAGACCACGATCTGCTGGCCGTAGATGTCGCCCTGGAAGTCGAAGATGTGGACTTCGAGGAGGACGTCCTTCTTGTCGAAGGTTGGCCTGCGGCCGAAGTTGGCGACGCCGCCGTATTGCTTGCCGGCAAGCTCCACGCGGACGGCGTAGACGCCAAGCGCCGGCTCGAGATAGCCTTCGAGGGACACGTTGGCGGTCGGGAAGCCGATCGTGCGACCGCGCTGGTCGCCGGTTTCCACCCTGCCCTCCACGGTCCAGGGATGGCCCAGCAACGAGGCCGCGATTTCCGGCTTTCCGTCACGCAATGCCTCGCGGATGCTGGTCGAGGAAATCTTGGAAGCCTCGCCCTCGCCCACCAGCTCAAATGTGGTGACGGCGAAGCCGAGTTCTTTCCCACGCTGCTGCAGCAGTGCAAGGTTGCCCTTGCGGCCCTTGCCGAAGCAGAAGTCCTCGCCCACGATGATGTGGCGAACGCCCATGCCCGTCACCAGCACCTTCTCGATGAATTCGTCGGCAGACAGCGCCGCAAAGGCTGCATCGAAATGAAGCGCAAACAGCAGGTCCACACCGTTGTGTTCCAGCAAGCGGGCCTTGGCTCGGAAAGGTGTCAGGCGGAAACGCGGCGCGTCGGGCTTGAAGAATTCCTGGGGGTGCGGCTCGAGCACAAGCACACCTAGCTTGCCGCCCAACTCCCTTGCGTGCGCCAGCAGGGCCCGGTGACCCTTGTGCACGCCGTCAAAATTGCCGATCGCGACGACAGCGCCGCGCGCGCTTTCAGGCAATTGTTCGAAGTGCCGGAAGATCTGCATCGGGCGTGCGCTACTTGCCGCGCGAAGGCACCATGACGAGTGCCTCACCCTCGATGACGGTATTGTCACCAACCTTGCAAACTGTCGAGAGCACAGCGCGGCGCTTGTCCGGGATGATTTCGGTCACAGTCGCAACAGCTGTCACGGTGTCACCGATGCGAACCGGCGCCTTGAAGCGAAGGGTCTGGCTCATGTAGATCGTGCCATAACCTGGCAGCTTCGTACCGATGACGGTGGAGATAAAACCGGCCGACAGCATGCCATGCGCGATGCGGCCCTTGAACATGGTCTTTTCGGCAAAAGCCTGGTCGAGGTGAACGGGATTGTCATCCCCCGAGACTTCGGCAAACTTGACGATGTCCGCGTCGGTCACGGTCTTGGTATAGGTGGCCGACTGGCCAACTGTCAGGTCTTCAATGCATAAGCCGGTCTTCGCTGTCATGCGAGGATGTTCCGATGTTGAGTGTGTCCGTTGGTCTGCAATCTAGCGGGCAGTCTGTGCTGTCACAAGGGCGGCAGAAGGTGGCACTACCACACGAGGCGACGCATTGCGCTTACGGCACGCAAGTGCCTTTCGCGCATGACGGCTTCAATCCTGTACGAATCGGGACGGCCCGTCGCATCGGCGAGTTCGGATTCGTGGATGCCGCCGGTGATCAGGAGCGCGTCGATGCCTGCGTTCTTCGCGCCCAGTATGTCGGTCTTCAGGCCGTCACCGATGGCGAGCCACGTGGATCTTGGCAGCGCTGCGCCAGTGATTTCATTCAGTCGATCTGCGACGAAGTCATATACCGGCAGGTGCGGCTTGCCGAGGAAGGTGACGTTTCCTCCCTGTCTTGCATAATCTTCTGCGAGTGCGCCGGCGCAGTAGACCAACTGGTCGCCGCGCTGAACGACGAGGTCAGGATTGGCACAGAGGAATGGAGTCTTGCGCTTGAGCGCAGGCTGCCAATATGTCTTGTAGTCGTCCGGGCCTTCGATGTTGTCGTCGAAGGGGCCGGTGCAAACTATTGCCGATGCATCCTCCAGCTTTACGCGCGAAACATTCAGCCCTTCAAACAGTGTCAAGTCGCGATCGGGGCCGACGTGATGGATCCTGTAGGCGGAGCCTGTCGAGCGCTCGGCCAGCAGCTTGCGTGTCAGGTCGCCGGAGGTCACGATGGTATCGTAGGCGTCGGGCGGCACACCGAAGCCCTGCAACTGTTCGCGGATAGGCGCGCCTGGCCTTGGTGCGTTGGAAAGCAACAATACTGTGCCATGCGACTTTCGGAATGACTTCAGGCAATCGACAACACCCTCAAAGGCGTGACGGCCATTGTGAACGACACCCCAGATATCGCAAAGCAGAACCTGGTAACGCGGGGCCAGAGTGCGCAGGCCCTGGATGATCGGAACAGCTGACATGAGCGCACGAAGTGACAGATCGGGGGCTGTTCGTCAACGAAGTGAGGGGCTCATGCAGCCCGACCACCTGTCGAGACCTGCTTCGGCCGCGGCGCCTGTCCTGGCTGTGGCTTTGGCGCGTTCGTCGGCAGACCCTGATCCTGAATGATATCGCGAATTGGCCTGGGCTCGCCAAACAGGAAACCCTGGCCATAATCGACGTGATAGTCGAGCACGCCCAGCACTTCCCGCTCGTATTCAACGCGATCGGCAATCAGATTCAGTCCATAGCGCATCAGCAGCTGTTTCAGGTCGGCCGGATGAATGCGTGCGCCGGACTCTTCCGGATCGCCCAGCATGAGCGGCGCGGGCACCTTGATGAAACGTACCCGGCGGGAACGGGCCACGCTGAAGTCGATGTCGAGCGATGTCACGCGGTCAATCGACAGGGTGAAGCCGAGGTCGGCAAGCCTTGCGAGGTTCGTGCTTTCGATGGTGGTCAGCGTCTCAAACGTTTCCTGCGAGATCTCGAATACGAGCATGCCTGCGAGTTCGCGATTGGTCTCGAGGTAGTCGATGAACTGCGAGAAGAAACCACGATCCTGCAGCGTTTCGCGTGACAGGTTGTAGAAAACACCGATGTCCTTGTTGCGCTGGCTCCATGTCTGCATCGCCTGTACGCAGCGGAAGAGCAGCATGTTGTCGATGACCGACATCAGACCAGCGGGCTCGGCCACCTTTATGTATTGCGACGGCATGATGATCTTGCCGTCTTCGGTACGCAGGCGCGAAAGGGCCTCGTAGTAGCGGACGCGGCGCTGCGGCAGGCTGACGATCGGCTGCAAGTACAGTTCAACGCGATTGTCCTCGAGTGCACGACGGATGAGATCGATCATCGAGTCGCGCGTGTTTCCCGATGCCGCAGGCATGCGTTCGTTTCGAGGCGCACGCAGGAGAACTTCGTCAGAGGCGGGCTGGTACCCCTGGGCCCTGTCAGCCACACCCTCGGCAAGTCTCCGCACCAGGGATTCAAGCACCTTCACTTCGGTAACGACCCGGTCATTGCGCGAGGCAATGCTGTCATCGACGTGCTGCTTGAGTTCGAGAAGCGCGCGCCTGGTCAGTTCGGCCTCGGAACGCATGGTCTCCTGGCTCTTGCTCAGATGCGTCAGCGAGGCTTCGTTGCGACCGTTCTCGGCAAGCTGGTTGAAGAGGTTGTCGCAATAGGCCGCGGTCATCGTGATGAAGCCCACGACCAGCAGGCCGCCGACGGCACCCGTCGCGCCGACGCGGTACAGGACCGCGGCGGTGACAATGCCGGCAATGCAGGCCACTCCGGGCACCACCAACTGATCGAGGCGGAGCATTCAACCACCCATAGTTCGACTGATTCTAACTATTGGCAGTGTCTGGTCCGAAGGGTTTATAAGGTCTTAACCAGTGGAGATACACATGACCAACGCACACTCGTTCTCTTTCACTTCCATTGACGGAAAGCCGGTTTCACTGTCGCAGTTCAAAGGCAAGGCTGTGCTTGTCGTGAACACGGCCAGCGCCTGCGGACTGACCCCGCAATACAAGGGACTTGAAGCGCTGTGGCAGGCTTACAAGGACAAGGGACTTGTTGTGCTGGGCGTCCCGTCGAATGATTTCGGTGCGCAGGAGCCCGGAACCGAGGGTGAGATCAAGACCTTCTGCGAGACACACTTCGGCGTCGATTTCCCGATGACGAGCAAGGTGGCCGTGATCGGCGGCGCGGCTCACCCGTTCTACCAGTGGGCGGCGAAGGAACTGGGTGAAGGTGGCGCGCCCAAATGGAACTTCCACAAGTACCTGATCGGCAAGGATGGCGCGCTTGCGGGGACGTTTGGTTCGCGGACGGAGCCGGAGGCGGCGGAGGTGAAGACGGCGATCGAGGGTGCGCTGAAGGGGTAAAAGATATCTCACGCGAAGACGCGAAGAAAAAGGGTTCACGCGAAAACGCGAAAAGAAATAAAGCGCGAATAGAGGTTGAGATTTCTGGCTCAGCGCACAATCAATTGAAGGATAGGCGCGCTTTTCGCGCCTGAAGCGTGTGTTCGCGATTGCGCTGCCAGGTAAGACTCTTTTGCGTTTTTTCATTCTGTTAGCGTTTTCGCGTGAACCCTTTTTTTTCGGGGCTTCGCGGCTTGGCATGAGATCACTTTCTATGCTGGCGCCTCGCCTCCACTAAAGCGGCGGGTAGCGGTCTTTCCAGGGACGGGCCTGTTCGAGCTGGGCGGCGAGACGGAAGAGAGTGGCTTCATCGCCGAAGCGGGTCGTGAACATCGTGCCGATGGGCAAGCCATTTGCATTCCAGTGCAGTGGGATGTTTGCCGAAGGCTGGCCTGTCAGGTTGTAGATGCCGGTGTAGGGGATGAACGCGATCATCTCGCGAAACATTGACTGCAGGTCCTCGCGCTCCATGTTCAGCACGCCAATCGGCAGGGGCTCGCGTGTTGCGGTCGGCTGAAGGATGACGTCATAGCCCAACATGAATTCGGCGACACTGCGGCCGACGAGATGAAGCGTGTTCATCGCACGGGCGTACTGGCTTGAGTCTGTCTTGCGCGCGTTCTCCAATCGAAACCAGGTTGCGCGTTCCACATCTTCCGGCCGCGCCTTTCGACCCAGAGCTTCGGCAGCTTCGTCCACGGCGAAGGCAACGTTGGCGCTGATAACCACGCCCTGGGCTGCCATGATTTCCATGCCGTTCAGTTGCGGTGCTGCTTCCTCGACGATGTGACCGAGCCTCTCGCACAATTTCGCGGCGTCGCGCACTGCTGCAATTGCATCCGCATGAACGGGCGCGTCAATTGGCGGCTTGGTTGAGAAGGCGATGCGCAAACGACCCGGGGCAGCGCCCACTTCCTCGAGAAACGGGCGCGCCTGATGCGGCGCCGCGTAGGGGTCGCCGGGTGCTGCACCAGCTGTTGCGTCAAGGAAGGCCGCGCTGTCGCGGACGCTTCGCGAAACCACATGGCCGATCGAAGCGCCGCCCCAGCCTTCGCCGCGCCTGGGTCCGGCCGGGGTCCGCGCGCGGGTGGGCTTCAATCCGAAGAGGCCGCAACAGGATGCGGGAATGCGAATTGAACCTCCGCCGTCCGTCGCGTGCGCGACCGGCAATATGCCGGCTGAGACGGCGGCCGCAGCACCCCCGCTCGATCCGCCGGCGATGTGACCCAGGTTCCACGGGTTGCGAGTTGCGCCGTGCATGCGTGATTCAGAGGACGGGCTCAGCCCAAGCTCGGGTGAGTGTGTCTTGCCGAAGATCACCAGGCCTGCCTTTTTGCATCGCTCGACATAGGTCGTGTCTGCGGCGGCAACGGCTTCGCGCGTGAGGTTCAGGCTTCCCGTCGTCACTGTGCCTTTCAACGCTGCGCCCAAATCCTTGAGCAGATAGGGCACGCCTGAAAGCGGCCCTGCTGGCAGCCCATCGCTAATGGACTTTCGGCCGATGGCTTCATGGTCAAGCACAATGGCATTGATCTTCCCATTCACCTCGCGCGAGCGAGCGAGCGCCGCGTCAAGCAATTCTCCAGCTGTCGCCTGTTTTTTTCGAACCAGTTCTGCAAGTGCGAGCGCGTCATGTTTGCGGTATTCGCTGAATCCTGCCATGGACTTTCTCTCTCGCAACCAAATGATGTTCAAATTCGTTCATATGCGATACTCTCTGGTGGCGCTAGGGGGCGAACGCGGGCGTTCAACTTCAGGAGAATAATCATGCGCATCTTCATGATCGGGATCTTGTGTCTGGTTGCGGGCGCGGCATTTGCCGCCTCAGCCGGACCCGGCGCATTTCCCCGCGACGCGGATTCACTGCGGACCCTGGACAACCAGCAACTGAGGATCGTACGCCGCGCCGGCGCGCTTTGCTGGCATTCAGGCGAGGGCGGGTTTGGCGGCCAGGGCATTGTTGGTCGCGCCTGCGTGATCAATGGAACCGAAGGCGCAATCGCGAGCCTGAAGGATCCGGTGCTGAAGGCCTATAGCGACGCACTGCCAATGCACGTGCGCTATGATGAATTCCGTCCCGCCTTCTATTGGCAGCGCCTGGTAATCCATCAATAGAAAGGCGCGCTGAAAGACTCCAGCGCGCCCTCTTCTTCGATCTGTCCCTGCAGTCAGGGAGAGGGGGACAGGTCGAAGCGCAGTCCGATCGTCAGCGTGTGCTCGCTCAGACTGTCGTAGGTGCTGTTGTGCAACCGCGCCAGCGCGTCCGTTTCCGTGATGTCCGGACCGTTGGCGTTGAAATAGCGATAGTTCAAAACAAGATCGAGGCCAGGTTTCAATTCATGGCTGATGCCGGCCATCAACTGCCAGGCCATCACGTAGTCGTCGCCGTCCAGTGTCGGCACGTGCAGACTGTCGGTGACAGATACACTGTCACCGCCAATGCCTGCACCGAGAGAGAGATTGCAGTCAGAGCCAATGTCGAAGTCGCGAATGATGTTTATCATTTGCGAGAAGTGCTCCATGTCACCCGTTCCCAGGAAGCCAGGCGGACCGGTGAAGGAATCGAAGTCGTTCTTTCGCAAGCCCAACTCAAGCTCCACCCGCCATTGCGGCCAAGCATAACCGACCGTCGCCATGCCACCCCAGCCGGTGTCAAAGCTTGCGCCTGATGACGGCCAGCCACCTCCAAAAACCGGATCTGTTGTGTCGACTTCCATGTCAGCATCCGCTGACCAGTTGGCACCGGCTTCGATGCCGGCATACCATTTGCTCATGTGCCCCGCGTCCGCAGCAGGGGAGAGCGCGAACAGTCCAATAGCAGTTGATAGCACCAAAGTGCGTTTGAGCATGATTTCCTCCCATTCGGCCTGCCGGCGTGGCCCCAACCACTTTGCCGGCACCCATCCAGTCCAATCGGGACCGAATGAAATCGTACGCCTCGAACGACAAGTGCTCCATTCAATTTGAAATCAAGTCGACATGTTGTGATCGCTGCAGTGCGAAAATTCTCCAAACAGGAGAGTGCGCATCTCCCCGGTTCGCCGTTTGCGTCCATTTTCACAAGCTGCACGTGGCATATCGCATTGCAAACAAAAACGCCGCCGGATTTCTCCGGCGGCGCCTGGTTTCAATTCAGTCCGGTCGATTATGACGTGAGCGGAATGATCTGGATTTCAACGCGACGGTTGCGCGCGCGGCCACCGGCTGTTGCGTTGGTGGCGATCGGATGAGCCTCACCGAAGCCCTGCACGTACATGCGCTGTGGCATCACGCCGTTCTGCTGGAGAACGTATGCGACGGAATTTGCACGACGCTGCGACAGGTCACGATTGTAGTTGTCGTTGCCGGTTGAGTCCGTATGACCGGAGACTTCGATCGTTGTCTTGTTGAATTCGTTCAGCACTTCGCCGACTGCCGCGAGCGTGTTGTAGAATGCGGGATTGACCTGGTCACCATCGACCGGGAACGTGATGTCGCTTGCCATCTCGAGAATGATGTTGTCGCCCTGGCGACGCACCTTTACCCCTGCACCACGCAGACGTTCCCGCAGGCGGGCTTCTTCATTGTCCATGTAGTTGCCAATGCCAGCGCCCACGAGAGCACCAACGCCTGCACCGATGAGCGCGTTGCGAGAAGCCTGCTTGCCGCTTGAGGTGTTGGTCAGGGCTCCGATTGCAGCGCCGCCGAGGGCGCCGAAGATCGCGCCGCGCGTCGCGTGGCTGGTCTTTTGTTCGCCGGTGTACGGGTCCTGAGTCTGGCACGCACCGAGAAAGAGCGCCGCGGCTATCGCGACAGCCATGAATTTATGCATTTTGATAATCCTTTGTTTAAGAGGCCCGTGCGGTCTCTGAAAGCTCGGGGTCCTGCGGGTTGATAATCCGAAGACAGCTGAAAACGCAAGTCGAGGACACCGCTTTCAGCGGAGACTCAAGTGACAATGTGGAAAAGTGCAGGAAGCTTGACGAATGTCACAACATGCATTCACTGGAAACCGGCATAACTCAATCGTTCGGCGCAAGGGGTCTATTCATGCAACTTTTCGATCTGACTGGCAAAGTGGCGGTCGTTACCGGGTCAACAAAGGGGATCGGGGAAGCGATCGCACACCGGCTGGCGGAGCACGGTGCAAAAGTTGTTGTCTCAAGCCGCAAGGCCGACGCGTGCGATAAGGTGACGGGAGAGATCAACGCGAGGTGGGGCAAGGGAAAAGAAGTCGCTCATGCCGTTCCCTGCAACATCAATCTTCGCGAACAGCTCGAACAGCTTGTGGCAAAGACCCGTGATAAATGGGGCAAGATCGACATCCTGGTCTGCAATGCCGCCGTGAACCCCGTATTCGGATCGATGTCGAAGATTTCAGACGAAGCTTTCGACAAGATCATGGGTTCGAATGTTCGATCCAACCATCAGTTGTGTAATCTTGTCATACCCGAAATGGTTGAGCGCAAGGATGGAAGCATCATCATCGTGTCGTCAATCGGCGGATTGCGCGGCTCGCCGGTGCTCGGGGCCTATTGCATTTCCAAGGCTGCGGACTTCCAGCTCGCACGCAACATCGCGGTGGAGTACGGCGTCCACAATGTCCGGGCAAACTGTATCGCTCCTGGCCTGATCAAGACTGACTTTGCGAAGGCGCTGTGGGACAATCCGGCAATTCTGGAGCGCTCTACGTCGAGTTCACCGCTCAAGCGGATCGGAGAACCGGACGAAATCGCAGGCGCTGCCGTGTTCCTGTCATCCAAGGCTGCGGCCTTTATGACGGGGCAAACAATTGTTGTCGACGGGGGCGCTACAATCTAGGGACTGCATGTTAATACATTTCATTCATGTGCCGTTCATCGAAAACTACGCTCCATACATGGGAAAATGTTGATGGCGACGAGGAGTGGTATGAACTCGACTGTTGAGCCGTTGCGTGGTGAGCAAACACTTGCTGGCAGCAAGATGCTTGCACCGATGGACAGGGCTGCCATCACACGGCTGGAAACGCTGTGCCAATGGAAGACCGTTCACGAAGGCGAACCCATTGTCACGCGAGACTCCGATTCGCGCGATGTGTTCTTCGTCGTGAAGGGCCGTTGCCGCATTGTTAACTATTCTCCCTCCGGGCGTGAAGTTGCGTATGCGATTGCAGGGCCTGGAGAATATTTTGGCGAGATGGCGGCCATAGACGGGCTTCCGCGGTCGGCAACGGTCGTGGCACTGGAGGACTGCGTCCTTGCATCGATCTCACCTCAGATCTTTCGCGATGTGGTTGAACAGCACCCAAAGGTCAGCTTTGTGCTCATGGAAAAGCTGGTTCGCATCGTACGCACCAGTGACGATCGCATCATGGACCTCGCGACGCTGTCGGCCTATCAGCGCGTCTACTCCGAACTCCTCAAGCTCATGAAACCAGACCCGGTGCGTGCGGGTTCGTGGCTGATCTATCCGCTGCCGACGCAGGCGCAGATCGCGGCGCAAGCCTCGACCACACGCGAGACCGTCGCGCGTGTGCTGTCACATCTTTCCGGCGACGGTATTGCAGAACGCAAATCCAAGACGCTCTACGTGCGTCAGGTCGAGCGGCTCAAGCAGCTCTGCGAAAAAGCGACGGCGCATACGGCGAAAGTGGACGAGGTCTAGCTGCAGGCGTTCCTGCCAGCCGCTTGGGGACATGGTGAAACAGGGGCTTCCACTGTAGATTGGCGCCTCATGCTTCGTTTCACCCCGGCACCGGAAGGCCACCATCATGGAATCCGCCCCCTCACCTGACGTGTTGACAAGTTTCTTCACCGGCCTCGGCTCGGCGATGGTCGAAGGCCTCAGGGGCCTTTTCCTGCTGATGCTTTCGTCCTTCGCAGCGTCGCCGGCGATTTCGTCGATGATGCTTGTCCCGCTGTCGAGGCGCTGGCCACGCCTTCAGAACTCTCCCTTGCTGGCTGGACTGTCGGGCGCGGTCCTGACGTTTGTCGCGATCTACGTAATCATTGCATTTTTCGCGGCACTGGATGGCGTTGCCTACGACCTGAATTCGACCTCGGTGATATTTCCCTATGCAGCGGCCGTCATCATCGCGGTGGCAGTCTGGGTTCAGTACAGGCACCGCTCGACGTTCAACATTTCGCGTGCTGCAGGGCTTGGCGCTGCCGTGATGGTTCCCGTCATCATCATGCTCGCCGGGCCATAGGCGTCAAACACAATGCAAGCAATCTCGATGATCGCACTGGTCGTGCGCGACTATGATGAAGCGATTGCCTGGTACACCGGCGTTTTGGGCTTCGCACTCGTCGAAGACAGGATCTTGAGCGCCACAAAGCGATGGGTCGTTGTCTCGCCGCCGGGAACAGCCGGGTCCCGTCTCCTGCTTGCCAAGGCGGCCAGCCCCGAGCAGGACATGCGCGTCGGCAACCAGACGGGCGGCCGGGTGTTCCTGTTTCTTGATACTGATGATTTTGCGAGGGACTACAGCAACTACGTTGCCCGTGGCGTCAAGTTCTTGGCGCCACCTCGCCGGGAGGACTATGGCACTGTCGCGGTGTTCGAAGACCTGTATGGCAACAAGTGGGACATGGTGGAGCGGACCAACCGCCCCGCCTGACATAATTCTTTCACTCGAACGGCTTCAGGCGATCCTTCAACGGCTTGCCGATATCAACGATCGCCTGGTTGGCGGCTTCATTTCCGGCGTTGATGACCGACAGAAAAATCATGTGTGCCCGGGCAGGATGCGGACCTCAGCCAACCAAAAGCCATTGCTCCCGGTTTCCACACGAAGCGAACCAGGCAGAATGCCCGTGCTCTGAGCACCCCATGGTCGTTGACTTTTTTATGATCCGCAGGCGGGCAATTGCCTTTGTTCTGGCCACCCTCAAACCGGAAAGCGCCTCAACCAGAATTCTGCCAAGCGCGGGTCCGCATCGACACGCCTTACAACGTCGGTCATCTTTGGAGCTACCTGATAAAACCTGTCCCGCCATGGGCCGAAGCGGGATACGACCGTCACGTAGAGATCAAGGACCGAGAGATCAGACCCCAGAAGATAAGTCTGCGGACTGATCTGATCATCCATGTTCTTCCAGCAGAAGGCGATACGGTTGTGCACGGCATCGACCACTGCGTCGCGAGAGGATGCGGGCGCTCCGATGCGCGCAACGTCGGGCTTGATCCAGTGGAGAGCGTAGATTGCAGATGAAACATAGAGCATCCAGCGCAAGAACTGCCGGCGTGCGCGGTCGTTCAGCGCCGGTGAAAGGCGCGCTTCAGGGTGACGGTCGGCAAGATCGATCAGTATTGCCGCGCTTTCGGTCATGACCTCACCGGAAGGGAAAACCAGCGTCGGGATCTGGCGCATCGGGTTGGTCGGTGCGACGCGTTCCCTCGCGCCGTCATCAGACCAGGTGGCCCCATCAACAAGGTTGAATGGAATTCCAAGCAAGGTCAGTGTTGCCTCCACAGCCGTGGAGCCCGATGCTGGTGCTCCGTAGAGCGTGATGCCTGTCAACGCGAAGCTCCTGACAGCAATGACGGTGGACGTTTGGTCACCCAGTTCGTGGCGCGGTCATACGCCAGCCCGATCTGCAGGCACGCCAGTTCACCATGGCTGGGTGCCACGACCTGAAGGCCCATGGGTAATCCCTGACTGCTGAATCCAGCCGGCACCGTGATGACCGGACAGCCGGACATGGTGACGGGAATGACCACCTTCATCCATTCGTGATAAGTCTCCATTCTGTGCCCAGCGATTTCTTTCGGCCAGTCGATGGAGACATCGAACGGGAAAAGCTGCGCCGTCGGCAAAATGAAATAGTCGTAGCTTTCGAAGAATCTGCGGACTGCTGCATACCAGTTTGAGCGAACCGTTGACGCAGCACTGATGTCGTAAGCTGACAGCTTCGCGCCGCTTTCGATCTCGAAGATCGCTTCAGCTTTCAGAAATTCTCGCCGCTTCGGGTCCTTGTAGAGATCTAGCAACGGCGTGCCAGCCATCCAGGCCCGCAGGGTCAGAAATGAGCGCCATACGGAGTCGATCGGATACTCCGGCATTGCTTCTTCAACGATGCAGCCCAAGCTTTCAAATGTCTTGAGTGCCTCGCGACAAAGCTCGAGCACGCCGGGTTCGAATGGCAAGTAACCCGCAAAATCACCGAGCCAGGCGATGCGCTTGCCCTTCATGTCACGCTCGAGGGCTGCCGGTGACAGGTCAAGCTTTCCATCAAGGGACATTGGAGCCCGCGCGTCATCGCCGGCCTGAACGCCCAGAAGCAGGGCGAGATCCGGCACCGTCCGCGCCATGGGTCCGAGCACACTCATCGAGGGCAGCCAGAGGTCGCGCGCGTTCGATGGAATGCGTCCGATAGAGGGCCGCACCGAGAACACATTGTTCCAGCCCGCCGGATTGCGCAGACTGCCACCAAAGTCGCCGCCGTCTGCGACAGGCAGCATGCGCAAGGCAAGCGCGACGGCGGCACCGCCGCTGCTGCCACCGGCACTGCGGCTCTGGTCGTATGCGTTGCGCGTCGCTCCATGAACGGGATTGAAGGTGTGGGAACCCAAACCGAACTCGGGCGTGTTGGTACGCCCGATGATGATCGCGCCGGCATTGCGCATGCGTTCGACCATGATACTGTCTGTCGGCGAGACAAAATTCCTGAGCAGTGGCGAGCCCATTGTCGTGGGAATGCCCCTGACGAACTCGAGGTCCTTTATCGCCTGCGGGACACCATGCAGCGCGCCGCGCAGGCGACCATTTGCGATTTCGGCATCACGCTCCCGTGCCTCGGCCATCAGTTCATCGGAATTGCGGAGGCTGATGATTGCGTTGACTGCCGGATTCAGGCGCGCGATATGGTCGAGGTATGCCTGCATGACTTCGACACAGGACACACGCCGTGCGCGGATCGCGGCACCGAGCGCGGTTGCGTCCATCATGACCGTATCAGTCATTCGATGCCTGCGAAGAACGTGTCGACGAGCTTGTTGAAATGAGCTGGCCGTTCGAAATAGGCCGAGTGTCCAGCGTCCGGGATGTGCGCGACTTTAGCACCTGGCGTCTCGCGGGCCAGAGCGTCGGCTGCGAAAGGCGGTATCACGATGTCTTCGTCGCCAGAGATGAACAGGATCGGACATGCGATGCTTTTCAGGTCTTCAGGCGGACGCGTGCGGCTGGCCATGAGCTTGCTGCCAAGCGCGCCTTTGTCGAGCGCTGCGTTCTGGTCATCGATGTGGCGGTACAGAAGATGCAGCGCTGGTTGCTCGCGTGACATGCGTTCGCCGCCTGCCGGATGTATGCCACGCGCGAACAGTCCCTGCACTTTTGGAAACTCGGTCTGAAGCCATGTGCCCAGGCGCGATCGTTCGGGTTCTGCGATCAAAAGCGGGTTGATCGTTCCAGTCGTGCCGGCAAGAACGATTGCTTTCAGACCGGCCGGATTGGTGAGGGCATATTCGACGGTGGTCCAGCCACCCATCGATTGCGCGACGATGCGACAATCCATGAGCTTCAAGTGAGAGACCAGCGCAGCGAGGTCGCTTGCGTACTCCTTCGGATCCGGTCCGCCTGCAAGTGGCGACGACGGTGCGAAACCTCTATGGGCAAACGTCACGCAAGTGTAGCGGTCTGCAAAATGCGCCACCTGCTGGAACCACGACACATGGTTGCCTCCAAGGCCATGCGCAAAGACAATGGCGGGACCAGAGCCTGTGACCTCGTAGTGGATCTTGCAATCCGGGCGCTCAAGCGTGCCGGTGGAACGGGGAAAGCTCATTCGACCCTCGCAAATGAATGCGGCGTCCGTTGGGACGCCGCATGGAGGCTTCATAGTATGCGAGGACTGCGTGCAGTCAACGCGAACGGGATTATTGTCCCGCGACGATCGTCACATCGACGTCGACCGGCTTGCCGTCAGCGCTCATGCCCTTGGATTTCCAGGTGTCGCCGACCTTGTCGCCCATCAAGGGGACGCAGCGTTCCTTGCCGGCCTCGAATGGGCCGAAGGTTGCTTCGGCGGTCAAGCAAACCTTGTCACCATCAACGCGCCACTTGCCCTTTGAGCTTGTCGCGGGCTTGCCGGGCTGGGTGCTTGTCACTGTGAAGGTTCCAGCCTTGTCATAGTGAAACTTCGTGACGGTGCCGTCTGGCGCTGTCGCGACGACGGTATTGCCATAGCGGGCTTCCATGTTGCCGGCCCAGGCGGCGCCTGCGAGCATAATGGCAGCAGCAGCTGTGGCGAATACGCGCGTGAATGTTTTCATGTGGGGGATCCTTGTTGAATTCTGGCGGGGGCGCGCCGGATGGCGCTGGCCTGATGCCGCGCGGAACCTAGACCAGACGATCTGAGAATGCACGACGGTTGCAGGTTGCGGAAAAAACTGTCCCTATATCCCTGCGGGAAGATTTACGCCCAACTGCCCAGTACCAGTCGCGCAACTGCGCTCTGGAACCTGGCGAGTTCCGTTGCGCCGAGTGTCGCACCTTCAACAAAAACGACGATAGCGATTTTTCTGGTTCCCGACTTGTAAGTCGCAAGGCCAGAGTCGTTGAAGGCTGCGATCGCACCCTGAATCGTCCTGCTTTGACCGCCGCGATGTGCCAGCGTCCAGCCGGGCAACATGCCGGCATTCAGCCGGTCGGCACCTGTCTTTGACCGGCGCATCAGTTCGAGCAAAAATGCAGTGTGCTGCAACTCGAGCAAGTGTCCGCTCATCATCTTGAAGTACAGCGACACGATAGCCCGCGGGCTTGTTGTGTCACGTGGATCGCGAAGAAAGCGATCGATCGCCTGCTTCTGCTTGTCCTCGCCAAGACCCATGATGGCCGCATCGAATTTTGCGGCGTCGGCATAGTCCGTGCTTGGGCTGAGGCCCACGGCTTCGGCCTGCCGCACGCGCTCGTACCGGTCGATGCGGAGGCCTTCGAGACCACCGATCTTCTTCAACTCGGCCTGGAACAATTCCGGACCGCCACCCAATTTCAACAAGGCGTCTGTTGCCGTGTTATCGCCATTGAGCAGCATGTGTTCAATGAGCTGGCGCGCGGTAAAGTTTGTCGACTTTGCGCGAAGACGTTTTGCAAGTGGCGAACGGCCCGGCGAGATGTCAGCATCGCTGAGCCGCACAATCTTGTTCAGGTTTGCGCTGCCCTGCTCGACCATCTGCATGTACGCGACTGCAATCGGCAGATGGCTCAGGCTTTGCATCGGGAACAGTTCGCCTTCCCGCAGGAAGGCCGTCCTTCCCTTGACCAGATCAACAGCGGCGAAGCCCACCCTGGCGAGGCCCGCTGCCTGCGCGAGTTCCGACACCTTCCTTTCAAGGTCGTGGTCGGGCGCGCCCAGATTGGCCACGTCGAACGGCAGCGCGCCAACGGTGTCGGCGCGTGCAGCCGACGGAATGAGGGCTGAGGCCATCGCCAGGGACAGCAGTTGGCGTCGTGAAATCGGGATCGTCATGTTTCCAGTTCCTGCGGCGCTTTTCCTAGCGCAAAAGGGGGCCGCAGGTCAGTGACGGATGAACGCGCGCGCCCCTTTAGCGCGGCAGGGCCCGTTCCGGTGGCGTATATTCGCGTTTCTGGAAGTCTGCGACCGCCTGATAGGTGAGTGCACCACGATGGATATTCAGGCCTGCGAGCAGATGCGGGTTCTCCCTGCAGGCTTTTGTGTACCCCTTGTCGGCCAGCGCGAGGGTGAATGGAAGCGTGGCATTGTTCAACGCAAACGTCGAGGTGCGCGCTACCGCGCCCGGCATGTTGGCGACACAATAGTGGACGACATCACCCACGCGGTAGGTGGGCTGGGCATGGGTTGTCGGGCGCGATGTTTCAGCGCATCCGCCCTGATCGATCGCGACGTCAACGAGGACTGAGCCTTTCTTCATCCGCTTGACCATCGACTCCGAGATCAGTTTCGGAGCGGCGGCGCCAGGCAGCAAGACTGCGCCGATGACGAGATCGGCACTCAGGACCTGTTCCTCGATGGCGTCGATCGTTGAGTAGATCGTATTCAGCATGGCGCCGAACTGAAGGTCGAGTTCCGCGAGGCGCGGCAGGCTGCGATCAATGACGGTGACGTGTGCCTCGAGCCCCATCGCCATGCGGGCGGCATTGGCGCCTACAACTCCACCTCCAATGATGACTACCTTGGCTGCGGGCACGCCGGGGACACCACCAAGCAGCATGCCACGTCCACCCTGCTCCATCTCAAGGCAATGGGCGCCGGCCTGGATCGACATGCGACCAGCCACTTCCGACATTGGAGCGAGAAGTGGAAGACCGCCGCGCGCATCCGTGACAGTTTCATACGCGATGCCAACACAGTCCGACTTCAACAGACCTTCGGTCTGCTCCGGGTCCGGCGCGAGATGCAGGTAGGTGAACAACACCTGCCCTGCGCGAAGCATCTTGATCTCCTGGGGTTGCGGCTCCTTCACCTTCACGATCATGTCTGCCTTTGCGAACACGTCTGACGCCGCAGGTGCGATTTCTGCTCCAACGGATTTGTACATGTCGTCGGTCAGGCCAATCGCAACGCCGGCGAGAGACTGGACGATCACTTTGTGGCCATGTGCAATGAGTTCGCGCACGGATGATGGCGTCAGGCCGACGCGGTATTCATGGACCTTCACTTCTTTCGGAACACCGACAAGCATCTCTTGGTTCCCCTGAGGAAATTGGTTTCTTTAAGACAGGCGGCGCAGCACGCGCTCTACGCCCGCGACCAGCCGTTCAATGTGGCTCTGTTCTGCAACGAGAGCGGGTCCCAAGGCAATTGTGTCTCCGCCGACGCGCAGCACAATATTTTCATCGAAAAAGGCTCTGCAAATTGCTTCGTGCCCCCGCTTGCCCGGCGCGCCGGCAGCGGGTTCAAGGTCGATTGCGGCGGCTGTGCCTGCATTGCGGATATCGGCAACAAAAGGCGCGCCCTTCAGCGTATGAACGGCCTCTTCGAGCCATTTTTCGATCTTCTTGCCGCGTTCAAAAAGTTGCTCGTCGCGATAGACATCGAGTGTGGCAAGCGCGGCGGCGGCGGCTACGGGGTGTCCTGAATAGGTGTAGCCGTGAAAGAGTTCGATCTGCCAGTCGTTTTTCTGTTGAAAGGCGTCATAAATCGGTCCGGTCGCAATCACGCCACCCATGGGGATCACCCCGTTGGTTACGCCCTTGGCAAAGGTGATCATGTCGGGCGTGACGTCATAGCGCTCGGCGGCCGTTGATGTTCCCATGCGGCCGAACATGGTGATGACCTCATCAAAAATCAGAAGGATGGCGTGCTTTGTGCAGAGCTCGCGCAGACGCTTGAGATAACCCTTTGGTGGTGGCAGCACGCCGGTTGAACCTGCCATCGGCTCGACGATGACGGCCGCGATCGTATCGCCATGCAGGGCAACTAGTTCCTCGAGGCTGTCCGCAAAATGAGCGCCATATTCCGGTTCCCCCTTCGTGAAGGCCTGCTTGCTGCGGTCGTACGTCGCCGGCAGATGGTCAACGTTTGGCAACAGCTGGCCAAACGCCTTCCGGTTATTCACGATGCCGCCGACTGACATGCCGCCGAAGTTCGTGCCATGATAGCCGCGCATGCGGCCGATCAGTTTCGTCTTGTGCGCCTCGCCTCTCGCGCGCCAATAGCCCAGCGCGATCTTCAACGCAGAGTCGGCCGCTTCAGATCCGGAGTTACAGAAGAAAACGTGGTCGAGCCCCTTGGGTGCCATCAGCGCCACGCGTGTTGCAAGTTCGATCACCTTGGGATGCGCAAACTGAAAAGTCGGCGCGAAGTCCAGCTCCTGGACCTGGGAGGCAATGGCTGCAGAAATCGCAGGATGTCCATGTCCCGCCAGCGAGCACCAGAGCCCCGCCAGTCCGTCAAGCAGTTCGCGTCCTTGCGGATCGTAGTAGTGCATGCCCTTGCCGCGGGCGATCAGTCTGGGTGCAGACTTGAATTGCCGATTGGGCGTGAATGGCAGCCAGATGGCGTCGTTGGCATTCGGGGCTGATGTCTGCATGGTATCCTGTCGATTTGACTGGCGATTTATAACATGTGCACTGCGTGCTTCCGGGCCTGCGACGAGACACTAAACAGTGCCCTTTCCACAACTTGCAGATGGAGTGTGCTGCCCGATTGCCGAGATAGGCGAGTTATGTCCACGTTCTTAGCCTAAATCCAAGAAACCTCGTGCAGCAGGTTGTGCTTTTCATTAACCTCTCTTCACTTTAGGATCAAAGGGCCTTGTGCATGGTAGGGGAAACGGGTTTCGTCCGCGTCTAACATATGTCGACTGAAACAAAAGACGCTCCGGCAAAAGCTCCTTCAAAGGGGTTTTCGCTAAGATCTCGACTGCTTGGCATTCCTGTAGAGGGATCGCCTGAGGCTGCTGCGTCTGTTGACGAGACGCAAAGCGCCGACGAACCACAGGCCACTGAAGCATCAGTCGAGCAGGCGGCTGTCGATGCTCCCGTAGCCACCGCGCCAGCCGATGACAATGAGGAAGCGGACGAGCCGCCCCGCGTCGGGATGGCTCTCGCGCCCAAACGTTCGCTTCTGTCGATGGCATTCGGCATCAGCGACAAGAAGGCGAAAGCCGAGAAGGCGAAGTTTGAAGAGGCAGTCGTCGGCACACCCGCGCCGCCTGCAGAAGCCGAGCCCCAGCCTGACGCTGCGAGCGACCCGCAAACAGAAACCGTCGCACCGGAATCCGTGAGTGCCGAAGAGCCTGCTGTTCAGGCTCCACCCGAACCAGTTGCTGAAGTGCCTCAGCCACCGCCTGCCCCAGAGCCTGCGCGTGGACGCCTGTTCTCGCTGTTGCGCGGCCAGCCAAAGGCTGAGCCTGAGTTGCGGGAAGCTTTTGGAGGCCTTTCTGAACCTGCTCAGGCGAAGGAAGCTGAGCCCGAAGTCGAACGCGTTCCCTCGCCGATCGAAGTCGAACCAGAACCCGCGCCGCAGGAAACACCTTTCGTACGCTTCAGCGGTGTTACCAAGACCTATGACGGCATCAACCTGGTCGTCAAAGGGCTGGACCTTGAAATCGCCAGAGGTGAGTTCCTGACGCTGCTCGGACCTTCAGGTTCAGGCAAGACGACCACGTTGATGATGCTGGCAGGCTTTGAGCAGCCGACGTCGGGTGACATACAGCTCAACGGAACGACGCTCACCGAGACCCCGCCGCACAAGCGCGGTCTTGGCTTTGTGTTCCAGAATTATGCCCTGTTCCCACACATGACTGTGCAGGAAAACGTTTCGTTCCCGCTGGAAGTCCGGCACATCCGGGGCAGCGAGATCAAAGCTCGCGTTGCGAAAGCGCTGAGCATGGTCGAGCTTGCAGGCTTCGACAAACGCAAGCCGCACCAGCTGTCCGGTGGCCAGCAGCAGCGCGTGGCCATGGCCCGCGCGCTCGTGTTCGATCCCGAACTTGTGCTGATGGACGAACCGCTCGGCGCGCTGGACAAGCATCTGCGCGAACAGATGCAGTATGAACTGAAGCGGCTGCACCGCGAGCTTGGGGTGACGATTGTATATGTCACGCATGACCAGAGCGAAGCGCTGACGCTGTCAGACCGCATTGCCGTGTTCCATGAAGGCATCATCCAGCAACTTGATACGCCTGCACGCGTCTACCAGCAGCCTGCCAACGCGTTCGTTGCCGGCTTCATCGGCGAGAACAATGCGCTACCCGGCAAGGTCATTGCGATCAAGGACGGTGCGTGCGTCGTGGAACTGATCGGCGGGTCGCGCGTGAAAGCGCTGAACGGCAATTGCGACACGATCGGACAGACTGGCGTGGTTTGCGTGCGCCCCGAAAACCTTTCAATTTCCGCCGAAACGACCCCGGGCGGCAATCATGTTGCAGCGCTGATCGAAGACTTCATCTTCCATGGCGACCATGTGCGCGTGAAACTGTCGGCACCCGGAATGAGTGAGATTTATGTGAAGACGCCTGCGCGCGGCACCCATCTCCCCGCAAAAGGCGTGGCTGTCACGCTGTGCTGGGAGCCTGCGTCCGCGCGCGCGTTCGCGTCTTGATGCCCTTGTCATAACCAACATCCTACTGAGGAATACGCATGGGACGGACAACCACGATCATTATCGCTGCCGCCGCCGCCGTTGTTATTCTTGCCGGCGTGCTGCTTTTCATGCTGGGCCGCGGAACCGAGAAAGACGTCAACCAGCTTGATGCAGAGCTGTCAGACATGAAGCTGCCGAATGCCGATGGCACGGCAGGCGCCGGGGGTACGAAACCGACTGGCGCATCGCTCGTCGTTGTATCGTGGGGTGGAGCCTACACGAAGAGCCAGGTCGAGGCCTATCACAAGCCTTACGAAGCCAAAACCGGAACCAAGATCAACTCGATCGACTACAATGGCGGCATTGCAGAAATCAAGGCCATGGTTGAGGCGAACAACGTGACCTGGGATGTGGTCGACATGGAAATCGCTGACGCCCAGCGCGCCTGCGATGAAGGTCTGCTCGAGAAGATCGATGCCGGAACGCTGCCTGCGGCTCCTGATGGGACGCCGGCTGTCCAGGACTTCGTGGCCAATGGCATCACGCCCTGCGCGGTCACCACGATCCTCTTCAGCCATATCGTCGCCTATGACACGACGAAGTTCGAAACCAGGCAACCGACCAAACTGGCGGACTTCTTTGACGTGAAGAACTTCCCCGGCAAGCGCGGCATGCGCAAGCAGAGCCCGAAGATCAACCTTGAGATGGCGCTTCGGGCGGATGGCGTACCAGGCGACAAAGTCTATGAAGTGCTTGGCACCAAAGCTGGTGTCGACCGCGCGCTCAAGAAGATAGACACGATCAAGAACGATGTCGTGTGGTGGGAAACCGGTGCGCAGCCACCGCAGTTGCTGGCTGACGGCGAAGTCACGATGACCACGGCGTACAATGGCCGCATCTTCGACGCGCAGGTTTCGGAGAACAAGCCGTTCAAGATCATCTGGGATGGACAGCTTCAGGAACTCGACGTGCTTGCGATCGTGAAGGGCTCGAAGAACCTGAGCGAGGCTGTGCAGTTCGTTTCGTTTGCAACCGACACACAGCGCCTTGCAGACCAGGCGAAGTGGATTGCCTATGGCCCGGCGCGCAAGTCGTCGCTGCTGCTCGTGGGCAAGTTCGAAGGCAAGGACATCGACATGCAGCCAAACATGCCGAACGCGCCGGAGAATGCGAAGAACGCAATCCAGATTGACTTCGTCTGGTGGGCTGATCACCAGGAAGAGCTCAATCAGCGCTGGGCAGCGTGGTTGGCCAAGTAAGCCAGCCACCAGGGGGATGGGGTGAGTAGTCAGAAGGCCAATCTTGCGGAACAGTACCGGCGCTCGGGCAAACGGGCGCGTCAGGGCTCGTTTCTGCTTGTGCTGCCTCTGCTCGCGTTCCTCATGGTGACGTTCATCCTTCCGATCGGTTCGATGCTGAGCCGCAGCATTGAAGATTCGACTGTCGCCGACATCCTGCCGCGTACGGCCGCCGCGCTTCGCGCCTGGAATGGCAAGGGCCGACCGCCGTTCAGCGCCTACTCGGCGCTGGCCGACGATCTGGATCGCGCCTACCGGCAAGGCACAATCGGCAAGGTCGCGACGCGCATGAATTTCGAACGCTCTGGCATGCGTTCGCTTCTGATCAAGACTGCGCGCGAGGCACACGCCTTTGAGCCGCCCTACGCGCAGGCCTTCAACCAGATCGACCTGCAGTGGAGCGAACCGGAATTATGGGGTGTGCTGCGGCATGCAAGTGCCACAACCACTTCCGGCTATTACGCCGCCGCGCTGGACAAGACGCGCACCGCTGAAGGCACCTGGGTCGACAAGCCCGAGGAAGACCAGATCTATGTGATCCTGTTTACCCGCACGCTGGCGGTTGCCGGTGGAGTGACGGCAGCGTGCTTCCTGCTCGGGTATCCGCTCGCGTTCTACATTTCACATCTGGATGAGCGCTCCCGCAATCTGGTGCTAATCCTGGTGCTGCTGCCGTTCTGGACCAGCCTGCTGGTGCGCACGACGGCATGGATTGCGCTGCTGCAGACCAATGGTGTCATCAATGACATCATTGCATCCTTTGCCGGTGAAGGTGCCAGGCTTGAGCTCATTCACAACATGACCGGCACCATCATCGCGATGACGCATATCCTGCTGCCGTTCATGGTGCTGCCGACCTACAGCGTGATGCTGTCGGTACCGCCTTCCCTTTCACGCGCGGCGGTCTCGCTGGGCGCCACGCCGTGGACGGCTTTCTGGCGGGTCTATTTCCCCATGACATTGCCGGGGGCTGCTGCCGGTGGGCTTCTCGTGTTCATCCTGGCACTAGGCTACTACATCACGCCAGCGCTTGTGGGCGGACGGACGGGACAGCTGATCTCGAACATGATCGAGTTCCACATGAAGACGTCACTCAACTGGGGGCTTGCGGCAGCGCTTGGCGGGATCCTGCTCAGTGGGGTGCTTGTGCTCTATGTCTTCTATGCGCGCATCGTGGGCCTGAACCGGCTGAGGCTGGGATGACCATGAACGGATCGAAAAGGAAGTTCAGTTTCAGCGACCTGGAGTTTCTGCTCAACAAGTGGTTTGCGATCGGCGTCCTGTTCTTCCTGCTTGCGCCACTGTTTGTCGTGGTGCCGCTGTCGTTCAACGCCGAGCCCTATTTCAGTTTTACCGACAAGATGCTGGCGTTGAACCCGGAAGGGTTTTCGCTTCGATGGTATCGAGACATCGTCGAGAACCCGCAGTGGCTTGAAGCGATGACCAACAGCGTGATCATTGCCCTGTGTTCGACTTTCCTTGCCACCGTGCTTGGTACACTGGCCGCGATGGGCCTTGCCCGCAGCAACATGCCATTCCGCGATTTCTTCATGGCACTTCTGATTTCGCCGCTGATCGTACCGATCGTGATTGCAGCCGCCGGCATGTACTTCTTCTATTCCAGCATCGGGCTTACACAGACGACACTTGGCATCATCCTGGCGCACACGTCCCTGGGCGTGCCGTTTGTCGTGATCACGATGACGGCGACGCTGTCAGGTTTCGACCAGAACCTGGTGAAGGCCGCATCGAGCCTGGGCGCCAACCCGGTGACGACGTTTTATCGCGTGACTTTACCGCTGGTAGCGCCCGGCATGATCTCGGGCGCGCTGTTTGCCTTTGCGGCCTCGTTCGATGAAGTTGTGACGGTGCTCTTCCTCGGTGGCCCTGACCAGCGCACGATCCCGCGCCAGATGTGGTCAGGCATCCGCGAGCAGATCAGCCCGACGATCCTTGCGGTCGCCACGCTGCTGATCATCTTCTCGTGCCTGCTGTTGCTGGCGGTTGAGATGCTGCGGCGGTGGCATACGCCGCCTTCGGTTAAACACTAAATTGAACAGCCCTTCTCCAACTTGTTGGAGAAGGTGCCGAGCGCAGCGAGGCGGATGAGGAGACGCTGCGGCCAACCTTCTCCTCACCCGTCACGCAGCTTTGCTGCGTGCCACCCTCTCCAGCTGGAGAGGGGCTGGGGTTCTTCAGGCGGCGAGGCGCTTTTTGGCTTCGTCGTATTCGCGCTTGAGTTTGGCGACGACGTCGGCGACGGGGACGATGTTCTGGATCTGGCCGACGCCCTGGCCGGCGCCCCAGATGTCTTTCCAGGCTTTCTTTTCCATGTTGCCGCCCGAGCCGAAATTCATCTTGGACTTGTCGGCTTCCGGCAGGTTTGCCGGGTCGAGGCCTGCTGCGGTGATCGACGGCGCGAGATAGTTGCCGTGCACGCCCGTGAACAGGTTTGAATAGACGATGTCCTGCGCCATCGTGTCGACCAGCATCTGCTTGTAGCGCGGATCGGCGTTGGCTTCCGTCGTCGCGATGAAGCGCGTGCCGAGATAGGCAAGATCGGCACCCATTGCGAGAGCTGCCAGTACGCTGCCGCCGTTTGCGATCGATCCCGACACCAGGATCGTCTTGTCGAACCAGGCGCGCACTTCCGGCACCAGCGCAAACGGGGACAGTGTGCCAGCGTGTCCGCCGGCACCGGCACAGACCAGAATCAGGCCGTCGACGCCCTCTTCGGCCGCCTTCTTCGCATGGCGGATATTGATCACGTCGTGGAAGACAACGCCGCCATAGGAGTGCGTTGCCTTCACGATCTCTGCAGGGGCGCGCAGGCTTGTGATGATGATGGGCGCCTTGTGCTTCACGCAGACGGCCATGTCTGCCATCACGCGGTCGTTCGACGAGTGCACGATCTGGTTGACGGCATAGGGCGCAGTCTTCCTGCCGGTCTTCTGTTCGTGGTCGTCGAGTTCGTTCCGGATCCGCTCAAGCCACTTGTCGAGCATCTCGGCCGGCCTTGCGTTCAGGGCCGGGAACGAGCCGACGATGCCCGCCTTGCACTGGGCGATGACCAATTCTGGGCCCGAAACGATGAAGAGCGGCGAACCCACGACGGGGATCGACAGGCGGTTTTGCAGTACGGGCGGCAAGGACATGGTGTTTCCAAAGCGGTTGGTTGTTCGTGATGCTAGTCGGCGGGTCTGCGGTTACGCAAGCCCGCCGGAATTTCCCTACGTCATCGGGTTCAGGCCGGCGTCGGCATCCAGTTGCCGTGGAAGCCTGGCGGGATCCGGTGCGGGATCGTAACCGTAGCCACGGGCGGGCCTTCGAAGTTCGCTGCGTCGAGTATCACGAGGTCGGTCGTGTCGGTTGTTGTGTCGATCACGTAGCCCATCAGCCAGCCATCGTCTTCTGACCGGGTGCCCGGCCGCCCGACGAATACGAATTCTCCCGGCACGCGGCCTGGACCGAAATCGTGCACCTGACGTGTCCCCGCTTCGAGGTCATGCTTGAAGTAGCGCGTCGACGTACCCACGAACACATCGGCGGCAAGCGACACCGTATAGGCGTAGCGATAGGACTTGCCGATGCGGCTTTCGTTTGGCCGCGGGAATTCCTGGGATTCCTGGTCGATCACCTTGCGCTCGACCTTTTTTGCAGCGGGATCGATCGTCCAGCGCTCGAATGGAACGGACTTGGAATCCGGACCCATCGTGCTCTCGGCGAACATCGTGTTGTGCGCGCAGACGTCGAGGATCACCTTGCCGTCCGTCGTCTCGAAGCCATTGCATGGATGATACACGTAGCAGGGATCAACGTTCCACCAGACCACATCCTCGCTCTTGCCTTCACGCGGCAACAGGCCGACACGGGCCTGATGGTCGGTATTCCACGCATAGGGGAAGCCATAGCCCGCCGCCATGCGTTTCATCGAGAAGGTCACGGGCATGTCGAGAATGATCACGTAATTTTTTGTGATCATGCAGTCGTGGATCATGGGACCGTGCTTGACCGTGATCGGTTCCTCACGGCGGACCTTGCCGTTGCGGTCAACAACCACGTGGCGGATCGTGTCCAGGTTCGGGCCTTCATAGCAGATCGCGTGCAGTTCGCCGGTATCGGGATCGAGGTGCGGATGGGCGCTGAAGCTGCCCTTCAGTGATCCGCCGAAAGGATCATGGGCGATGGATTCCAGATCCGGTCCGACGCGAACCGGGTAGCCGCCAGCTTCGACGACCGCCCAAGCCTGGCCCGCATGCGGGACGATGTTGGTATTGACGGTATCAAAGAAGTTGCGGGGGCCGGGCACAGCCTGTTCGCCCAGTGCCTTGCTGACGGCGGTGCTGCGGATCCAGCGGTTGCGATACCATTCGGCCTTGCCCTTGTTCAGCCGTACGCCATGGATCATGCCGTCACCCATGAACCAGTGATACGCAGCCGCGTTGGGCGGCGTTGCCGGGTTCGGACCAATGCGCACGTAGCGGCCGTCGAGTTCCGTCGGGATCTGGCCTGTCACCTTGAGGTCGGTGAGCGTGCGTTCATCGCGCATCGGCTCGTGAATGCCGGTGAGGAACGGGTTTTGCGCGTCACTGCGCATCAGGCTGCGGTTGACGCCTGCAACGGCTCCCACTGCCTTTGTCACAGTGGAACGGATAAAGTTCTCAACGGGGCTTGCCATCAAATCTCTCCCTGCATTAGAAACCTGTTCCTAATGTTTACAGTGATAACATATGCGGCGATGATGACAGTGTCAACATTCCAATGACCCGGCAGAGCTACCATCATGGGGATTTGCGTGCGGCTGTGGTCGATGAGGCCCTGGCGCTGCTCGAAAAGGGTTCGCCGGAGGACCTGAGCCTGCGCGAGGTGGCGCGCAACGTTGGCGTCAGCGCAACGGCTGTCTACCGCCATTTTCCCAGCAAGGAAGACCTGCTGAAGGCTTTGGCACATCACGGCCTGGCCCTTCTCGGCGAACAGCAGCGCAAGTCTGCTGCGCGCTCGGGTGGTACTGAAGGTTTTGCACAAACGGGGCGCGCCTATGTGCGTTTTGCACTCAATCACCCCAACCTGTTCCGGCTGATTTTCATCCACAGTCCGGGGCACATGCGGCCGGAGACGAGCAGTCCGGAAGGTTCGCCGGCGTGGCTGCTGCGCCACTACATAGGCCAGGCGCTTGGCCCGCGTGCGACGCCGGAGCAGGTGTTCGCGTCCGTGCTCAGGGCATGGGCGCTCGTGCATGGGCTGTCGATGCTGATCCTTGATGGCCAGGTCGAGCGCAAGGCCGCTGAGGCGATGATCGACCAGGTGATTGCGCCGGATCGACGGGCGGGCAAATGAAATTCTGGCGACGGGCAAAAGGTGACAGTGTCACCTTTCGTGGCTACCCAAAAATGGCTGAACCGGGCGGAACCTATCGTTAAAAGGTGACAATTTTGCTTGAAGGTTGCCTGCGGGCAGAGGCGAAAAAGACTGTCGGGACGAGGATCTGAAACCGGGAATTTCATGGGCGCAATTCGGCGCACTCACCTGTTTTGGTTTTTTTCCGGGTCGCACAGGCTCACGAAGCGGAAACGTAATACATATTCACAATGTCACGGCGAATTCGCAGGCGAGCTTGCGACAATCGCTTTGGAACAATATAGGAACTTCTGATCAGCTTCAAGTGCGCGATGTTGCCGCGCCCGGACACGTCTGCAGCGACCGCGACACCCCCTCCCGTGCAGCAGCTACGCTGCGCACGTACTCCCCCAAAACGCTGACGCGTTTTAGGGGAGACGCCTGATTTGGGTGTCTTCCCCAAATTTCATTTGGGGGAGTACGTGCGCAGCGTAGCTGCTGCACGGGAGGGGGTGACGTTCAGGAAATGGCGCCTGCCTTCCGTAGGGCGTCGATTTCGGCGTCGGTCTTTTTCAGTTCGCGCAGGACTTCGGTGGTGTGTTCGCCGAGGGCGGGGGCTGGTCTGCGGAAGGGGAGCGCCTCGCCGTCGAAGTGGGCGGGGTTGCGGGCTAGGCGCATGCGGCCGGCGCGGGGGTCATCGAGAATGCCGATGCTGTCGTTGGCTTTCACCTGCTCGTTCACGAGGACTTCCTCGCGCTTCAGCACTTTGGCATGCGGCGCGTCTTCGGCTTCGAGGCGGGCGGTTATTTCGGCGGTCGCAAAGCCCGCGACAACTCCAGAAATCAGGTCGGTCATGATTTTTGCATTCTGCATGCGGTCCAGGACCGTGCGGAAGCGCGGATCGTCGGCGAATTCTGGCTTGCCGATGGCGCGGCAGGTTGAACGGAACTCGTCGTCGGAAATGGCGAGCATCGTGATGAAGCCGTCCTTCGTCTTGCGGATGGAATAGAAGCTTGCGAAATCCGGGGACTTGTTGAACTCGCCTTCGAAGCTGAGATTGTAGTAGGAGTCCGGCCAGAGGAATGCGATGGCGGTGTCGAGCATGTTGATGTCAATCCTGCTGCCACCTTTCCCGCGCGCCTTGGCGAACAATGCTGCCGTGATTGCCTGTGCCGCGGTGATCGCCATCGTCTTGTCGCAAACTAATGTCTGGATGAGTTGCGGGTCGCCGGTGACAGCGTTCTTCTGGGTGTCGGAAAAGCCCGAGGTGGCCTGGATCACGGGATCATAGACCCGGCGCTTTGCGTAGGGTCCTGTGTCCCCAAAACCGGACATGGATGCGTAGATGAGGCCCGCGTTGAGCGCCTTGAGGCTCTCGTAACCGAGACCCAGTTTTTCCAGTGCGCCGGGGCGGAAGTTTTCAACCAGCACATCCGCCGTCTTCACGAGCTCGATGAGGATCGCCCTGCCCTCAGGCGATTTCAGGTTCAGGACGATGCCGCGCTTGTTGCGGTTGACCGCGGTGAACATTGCGTTCACGCCATTGCGGATCGGTCCCAGATAGCGAACGATGTCACCAGGACCCGGCCCTTCAACCTTGATGACGTCCGCACCCTGGTCGGCCAGAATCTGGGTTGCCATCGGACCCGAGATCACGGCAGAGAGGTCAATCACACGCACGCCTTCAAGTGGTCCGCTCATTCGTGGCTCCATGCATGCGTGGGGTGGTTCATCGGTTCTGCGCGCTTTTGCTTGCTGTATTTGGCGCAGAATGCATGCCAGAGACAAGGGCAGACAATGCGGCCTTGGGAGTGCTGTGCTGGATGAGCAATTCGCGTGCCGACGTGCAGATGCTTGAAGAGTTGAACTTCAATGCCTGGCCTGCGCTGCATACGGTCCACCATGATGGCTGGCTGATCAGGAAAACCGGCGGCAGTTCGAGACGGGTCAATTCCGCGAACGCCCTGTCGCCCGGGGTGCTGCCGCTTGAAGAGAAGGTCCGCTATTGCGAGGCACTGTTTGACGGATGGAAACAGAGGCGCGTGTTTCGGGTCACGCCGCTTGCCGATCCGGCGCTCGCCGGTCTTCTCGCCGCGCGCGGCTACGAACCCGAAGCGCCCACTTTTGTTCAGGTCGCGCAGGTGAAACCGTTCCCGATCGACGCGCGCGTGACAGTTTCGGATCGGTTTGACCCTGCATGGTCGCGGGCTTCTGCAGCGATGCGTGGGTTGGCTGGTGATGACGCCGTCATCCTGGAAGCGCAGCATCGTGCCATTGCCATTCCAACACTCTGGGCCTCGGCGCGGGTGGATGGCGAGATCGCGGCAGTCGGTGCTGTCGCCGTGGAACGCGGGTGGGCTGGACTTCACGGCATCTATGTCAGTCGCTCGGTACGCAGGGCCGGACTGGCGCGCGCCATCAGCAAGGCCCTGCTTGGTGGTGCACACCAGCTTGGCGCATCTCGCGCCTGGCTGCAGGTCGAGCAGGGCAATAGCGCTGCACTCCCGCTCTACGGTTCGCTAGGGTTCGAGACAGAGTGGGCGTACCAGCACCTGGTGCTCTCGGCGACTACGGCCTTAACACATTGAAATTATTCATAAAATATTGGACAATCCCCCAATCGATGCATTGACTTTGCGGCGAGTCTCACTGAGTTTGCGTTCGATTGGCTGGTGGTGTGCTTCGAGAGAGGAATTTTTCACACCAACTGGTATCAATAGTGTGTAAGTGGCGTTGCTGAGGCAGGGATTCGACGGACGACATGCTGCGTTTCATTGCGCGCCGATTGATGGGCGCCATTCCCACCATGCTCATCATCATCATCATGGCATTTTTCCTGATGCGCATGGCCAAGGGCGGCCCGTTCGACCAGGAGCGAAAACTGCCCCCGGAAATCGAAAGGAACATCCTTGCGGCCTATGATCTCGACAAGCCGCTGTTCCAGCAGTTCATCGACGTCAACGGATTTGTGTGCACGGCGTTCCTGACCGGCAACCATGACCCGGCAGCCGCAGCCGCGCGGGGCTTGACCTATGACGGCACGAAATACGTCAACGACAAGGGTCGGCAATTCCGCTGCCTTGGCGGATATCTGGGAAAGCTGCTGGGTGGAGACCTGGGCCCGTCATACAAGTACAAGGATTTTACTGTTGCCGAACTGATCGCTGACGGTGCGCCCGTGAGCGCGTTGCTTGGAATCTCGGCCATGCTGCTTGCTACCGTGATCGGTCTGACGCTCGGTACGATTGCGGCGCTGCGCCAGAACCGGGCCAGCGACTTTTCCATCATGACGATCGCAATGATCGGCATCACGGTCCCGAGCTTTGTCATGGCACCGATCCTGACGCTGATCCTTGGCGTCAACCTGGGCTGGCTGCCGGTTGGCGGCTGGAACGAGGGAGCGCTGCAGAACATGATCCTGCCGGTGATCAGTCTCTCGCTGACGCAGATTGCCGTCATATCGCGCCTGACGCGTGGCAGCATGATCGAAGTGCTGCGATCAAACTATGTCAGGACCGCCCGCGCCAAGGGGCTGCCTGAATTCCAGGTCATCACGCGCCATGCGATGCGCGCGGCGATCCTGCCGCTGATCAGCTATCTGGGGCCCGCGACCGCCGGCATCGTGACCGGGTCCCTGGTGATCGAGCAGATCTTCAACCTGCCCGGCATTGGCAAGTATTTCATCAACGGCGCGCTGCAGCGTGACTACACGCTCGTGATGGGTGTCGTCATTCTCTACGCGTCGCTTGTGATCATGCTCAACCTGGTAGCGGACGTCCTTTATGGCCTGCTTGACCCCAAGATCAGGTACGACTGATGGCTGTTGTCCAACCCGTATCGGAGTTCCAGGGTCGCAGCCTGTGGCAGGACGCGAGGCGCCGCCTGTTTGCGAACAAGGCGGCCGTCATCTCGATGATCGTGCTGGCCCTGATTGCCACCATGTCGATCGTCATGCCATTCGTCTGGCAGCACAATTTCGATGATGCCTATTTCGACCGCATCTCGTGCCCCCCGCCTGACTATCTGGGGATGACCGGCCTGTTTGGCAACCAGGCCGAGATGTGCCCGACCGCGGTTGGCCAGGGCCATATCTTCGGAACAGATGCCAACGGGCGCGATCTCTTCATCCGTGTCATGATGGGCGGGCGCGTTTCGCTTGCCATCGGATTTGTGGCCACCTTCGTGGCGCTCATGATCGGCGTGCTTTATGGCGCGACGGCCGGGTTCATTGGCGGACGGGTCGACAACCTGATGATGCGTTTCGTTGACATTCTCTATGCGCTGCCTTTCATCTTTTTCGTCATCATCCTGGTCGTTGTGTTTGGCAATAACTTCCTGCTGATGTTTGTAGCCATCGGTGCCGTCGAGTGGCTGACCATGGCCCGCATTGTTCGCGGCCAGACCCTTTCGATCAAACGCAAGGAATTCATAGAGGCGGCTGAAGCGTCAGGCGTTTCGACCATGAACATCATTCGCCGCCACATACTTCCAAATGTGCTGGGGCCAGTTATCGTCTATGTGACGCTGACGGTGCCAGCCGTCATCCTGACCGAGAGCTTCCTGAGCTTCCTGGGCCTTGGCGTGCAGGAGCCATTCACGTCGTGGGGCGTTCTCATCGCCGATGGCAAGGACCAGATGGAGTCCTATCCCTGGATGCTGATCTTTCCCGCCGTCTTCATGGCGATCACGCTGTTTTGCTTCAATTTCATCGGCGACGGGCTGCGTGATGCCCTCGATCCGAGGGACCGCTGAGGAGCGATGGCATAGACATGTCTTCCATTCTCAGCGTCAAGGACCTGGCCGTCCGCTTCTCAACGCCTGACGGCGAAGTGTCTGCCGTCAACCAGATCAGTTTTGATGTCGAAGAGGGCGATTGCGTTGGTGTCGTTGGCGAGTCCGGTTCGGGCAAAAGCCAGACCTTCATGGCGATCATGGGCCTGCTCGCCAACAACGGCAAAGCGAGCGGCAGCGCGACGTTCCGCGGTGAAGAACTGATCGGCATGAAGCGCGAGCGGCTGAACAAGATCCGCGGCTCGAAGATGACGATGATCTTCCAGGACCCGATGACGTCGCTTACGCCACATCTGAAGGTCGGGCGCCAACTGACGGAAGTGCTCGTGCTGCATAAGGGCATGAGCGAGAAAGATGCGCGCGCGCGCGCGATCCAGATCCTCGACCGGGTGAAGATTCCCGATGCCAGCCGCCGCATCGACCAGTATCCGCATGAATTCTCAGGCGGCATGCGCCAGCGTGTCATGATCGCCATGGCCCTCGTCTGCGAGCCTCAACTGCTGATCGCCGACGAGCCTTCGACCGCGCTTGATGTCACCGTTCAGGCACAGATCCTCGACCTGCTGCAGGAATTGCGCCGCGACGAGAACATGTCGATCATCATGATCACGCATGACCTGGGCGTGGTTGCGGGCCTGTGCAATCGCGTGATGGTCATGTATGCGGGCGAGTTCTGCGAAACTGCGAAAGTGTCCGAGATCTTTCACGATCCGCAGCACCCTTACACAAGAGGCCTCGTCAACTCGATTCCGCGCCTCGACCAGTCAAGCGAGACGCGATTGATCGCCATACCCGGGCACCCGCCAAACCTGCAGCGGTTGCCCAAAGGCTGCACGTTCCAGGAGCGCTGCACGTTTGCGTTTGATCGCTGCATTGCCGAGCGCCCGAAGCTCACACCGTTTGCCGAAGAGCGCGCGAAATCCTGCCACCTGAAGGGCTTTGACAGCCTGGGCGCGGTGATCCGATGAGCCGCGGCGAAGTCATTCTCACTGTGAAGAATTTGAAAGTGCACTTTCCCGTGGTGGGCAAGGGCCTGTTTGGTGCGACGCGCCAACTGAAAGCCGTCGATGACGTATCGTTTGATGTGTGCGCCGGCGAAACGCTTGGCATCGTGGGTGAATCGGGTTCCGGCAAGTCCACCGTCGGGCGCGCCGTGTTGCAGCTCATCAAGCCAACGGCAGGCCGCGTTGTGTGGCTGGGCAAGGATATTGCCGGCCTGTCGCGGGACAAGATGAAGCCGCGCCGGAGCGAGATGCAGATCGTGTTCCAGGATCCGCTGGCAAGCCTGAACCCGCGCATGACCGCCGGCGACATCATTGCGGAGCCGCTGAGTACGTTCGAACCGGGGCTGTCTTCTGACCAGCGCAAGGCTCGGGTACAGGAGATCATGGCGAAGGTTGGCCTGCTGCCGCAGATGATCAATCGCTATCCGCACGAGTTTTCGGGCGGACAGAACCAGCGTATCGGGATTGCGCGCGCGATGATCCTGAAGCCGAAGCTGATTGTTGCAGACGAGCCTGTGTCATCGCTCGACGTTTCCATCCGTGCCCAGATCATCAACCTGCTTGCTGATCTGCAGAAGGACACTGGCGTTGCTTTCATGTTCATCAGCCACGACCTTGCAGTCGTGCGGCATGTGAGCCACCGCGTGCTGGTGCTTTACCTGGGCAAGATCATGGAGCTGTCAGAGGCGAAGGCGCTGCTGGAAAGGCCCCGGCATCCCTATACGCAAGCACTGCTTTCGGCTGCACCCGTTCCCGATCCGGATATTGAATCGGGCAAGAAGCGGATCGTGCTTGAAGGCGACCTGCCGTCGCCCATCGATCCGCCGTCTGGCTGCGTGTTTCGTACACGCTGTCCGATCGCGCAGGCCAAATGCGCCAGCGAAGTTCCTGCGCTTGAAACGCGGGGAGCCGAAGAAGGGCACCTGGTCGCGTGCCACTTCCCGTCCTAGGGATTGCGAACAAGCATTATTTTACGCGACGGACCTTTATCGCAGACGTCTTTCCTTCGACGTGAAGCGAAAAGCTCCCGAACAGGGCCTTTTCGATCCTGACCGTCATCGGTCCATCGGCTTCGCGGTAGTAGAGTTCGGTCGTGTCACCATCGACCTGGCGCCACACCTGTCCGTTCTCGAGCACGAAGATCGATTTGCCATGCGCGTTCTGGGCGAACTCAATCACCTTGGACGAGATCTCTGTGATTTCCTGCGGGCTGCCTGGTTGCGGACCGACCACCAGATGAGCGCCAAAGTCCTCCGGCTTGGTCACCGGCTTTTCTTCAGGCGCGAAGCCAAACCACGACAGGAGGCCACCTTCTGATTCTGGCTGCTGCTGAGCCGCCGCCTGCTTTTTTGCGTCGTCCAATACCTTGCTTGCGGTAGCCGCGGCCGCATCAAAACACTGCAGACGCTCGTCCGTGCCGGCAATCGCCATGCAATTCGTCACCGCAGTAAGTGCGTCTCCGGCCGGGCTTGCCGTTGCGGGCAAAATGCTCAAAGCGGAGACGGTAACAACCCATAAGAATCTCATGTTATACTCGCAATAACCTGACCCAAGCCCAGCACGCGGCCTGACCGGTGCCCCCTGCCCCATTCCCTGAGGCTACCCGATCAAGCTACATGACTTGACCGACACGGCCAAACAACAAAATTGAGTCCCCATATTTGCCCGAAAATCCTATGTATTGCGGGTGATTTATGCCCCTGTTCAGGGCACATTCAGTTCCGTCCTGCCAAGGTCAACGTCCGACCCTGGACACACCAAGGAGATTTCAGAATGGCGGCCTTCCGGCATTTGAACGCGTTCGCCCGAACCGGACTTCGTGGCCTAGTCGCTGTTGCACTGGCGATGACGCTTTCATTTACCGCACAGGCGGAGAGCCATCTGTACCGGGGCAATGCCGGCGAACCAAAAAGTCTCGATCCGCACCGTGCGACGGGTACATGGGAGAACCACATTATCGGGGACATGTTCCTGGGGCTGTACACGGAGTCTGCCGATGCGTCACCGATCCTTGGAGCCGCTGACAAAGTCGAGACGTCGAAAGACGGGTTGCGATGGACCTTTCACATCCGTCCGCACACATGGTCGGACGGCAAGCCCGTCACATCGAATGACTTCGTGTTCGCGCTGAAGCGCATCCTGGATCCGGCGACGGCTGCCGAATACCGTGAGCTTCTCTATCCGATCAAGAACGCCGAGAAGGTCAGTTATGGGAAGGCCGAGGTAACGACTCTCGGTGTGAGCGCACCAGACCCGCAGACGCTCATCATCGACCTTGAAAATCCGGCTCCGTATCTGCCGCAAATCCTGACGCACTATACGTCGTACCCTCTGCCGGAACACATCGTCAAAAAATTCGGGAGTGAGTGGGTCAAACCCGGCAACATGGTCTCGAATGGTGCCTATGTGCTGGAAGAATGGCGTCCGCACGATCACATCACGCTGGGAAAGAATCCGAAATTCTACGATGCTGCAAACGTCAAGATCGACAAAGTCACATTTTACCCGATCGAAGATGATCTTGCCGCACTCAAGCGGTATCGCGCGGGCGAGATCGACGTCAACGAGCGATGGCCGCTGACCGAATACAAATGGCTGAAGGCCAATATTCCAAGTGAAGCACGCAAGTTCACGTATCTTGCGACAAGCTACTGGACCTTCAACATGACGAGGAAGCCGTTCAACGATATTCGCGTCAGAAAAGCAGTCGCCGAGGCCATTGACCGACAGGTCGTGGAGAAAGACATTTTCTTCAGCGTTTACGGCAAGGAAGCAACTTCCATGCTGCCACTTGGGCTTGCCGGCGTCGCGAATACCGCCCGCATGCCTTACGCCGGGATGAGCATGGAAGCGCGTCGGGCTGAGGCCCTTCAACTGCTGGCAGCGGCTGGCTATGGACCCGGGCACCCCCTGGAGTTTTCATACGACTACATCTCCACACCTGATGCGAAACGTGCGGCCGTTGCAATCCAGTCCATGATGAAGCAGGTGGGCGTGAAGATGCAGCTCGCGCCTGCCGAGCCCAAAGTTCACTATGACAATCTGAAGACCAAGAACTACCAGGCTGGCAATGCGGCCTGGGTGTTCGATTTTGCCGACGCGAAGAACATGCTGTACCTGTACCAGGGCTCGACCATCCAGCAGAATTATCCCGGATATAAAAATCCGGCCTATGACGACCTGATGGCGCGTGCCGACAAGGAAGCCGATGCGGTCAAGCGCGGTCAACTGCTGGATGATGCTCAGGCGATATTGCTGAAGGACGTGCCGGTGGCGCCGCTATTTTATCTCTATGAGCGCACGCTCGTGAAACCCTATGTGCTGAACTACACCGAGAATCCGCGCGCGATGTTCCGCACGCGCTGGCTTGCACTTGGGCCAAAGGCGACAGCCGGCGCCGAAGGCAGCAGTGGCGGCGGCTTCTGGCACTGGATCGGGTCGTGGTTCAGTTCGGCCGCATGGGGCAAGTGGTGGAATTCGTAAGTCGTTGAGCCTGAATCTTGAATGACAGGGAGAATATTTCCGATGCTGATCGCAAGGGTTAGACAGGTCATGGCACTCGCCTTTGTCCTGTTCATTGCGCTTTCCTTTCCCGTTCATGCAGAGAAAATCCTGAAGCGCGGCAATGGCGGCGAGCCATACAGCCTCGATCCGCACCGCGCGGTGATGACTGCCGAAAACAACATCATCGGTGACATGCTCCTTGGTCTCTATACCGAGGATGCCAATGGCATGCCGATCCTGGGCGCTGCAGAAAGCGTCGAAACGTCCAGCGACGGGCTGACCTGGACGTTCAAGATCCGCAAACACAACTGGTCGGATGGAACGCCCGTAACGGCGCACGATTTCGTTTACGCCTATCAACGCGTTCTGGCGCCCGAGACGGCGGCTGAATATGCCTCGATCCTCTATCCGCTAAAAAACGCGCTCGCGTTCAACAAAGGCAGCGTGAGAAAAGAGAAGCTGGGTGTGTCTGCGCCGGATGCTTCAACGTTCGTTATCACACTCGAGCATGCAGCCCCCTTCCTTCCGCAACTGCTCACCCACTACACAACGTTTCCCGTCCCGAAGTCCGTCGTTGAAAAATACGGAAGCGAATGGACGCGTGCAGGCAAGATGGTCGTCAATGGACCTTATGTCCTGAAGGAGTGGCGTCCGCACGACCACATCCTGCTGGTCAAGAACGACAAGTTTTATGACGCTGCGCATGTCAAGGTTGATCAGGTGTATTACTACCCGACCGACGATGACAACACGTCGCTCAAACGATTCAGGGCCGGTGAGCTTGATACGCAGGAGCGGTGGCCCACGTCGGAACACAAATGGCTGCAGGTGCATATACCAACCGAAGCAAACCAGATCCCGCAACTGACCATCAACTACGTTTCATTCAACCTCAAGAAAAAGCCATTTGATGACATTCGCGTGCGCCAGGCGCTTTCAATGGCCATCGACGCCGACACGCTGGCTGACAATGTCCTGCAAAGTGCCTACGGCAAGGCCGCATATGGGTTTCTTCCACCCGGCACCGTAAATGTCGACAACCTGGCAAAAGTCAGCTGGTACGGCACTTCGATGGATCAGCGACGACAGCAAGCCCGAAAACTTTTGCAGGCTGCGGGTTTTCATGAAAACAACCCCCTGAGGTTCACCTACCGCTTCATCAACGTGCCGGACGTGAAGAAGGCGGCAGTCGCGCTGCAGTCGATGTGGAGTGAGGTCGGGGTCAAGGCAGAGCTTCAGGCCAGCGAAGCCAAGGTTCACTGGAATCTGCTTGAGGTTCATGACTTCCAGGTGGCTTACAATACATGGGCGCTGGACTACAACGATGCGAAGAATTTTTTCTTTACGTTTCAGGTTGCGGCCGAGCAGTTGAATTCATCGCTCTATTCCAGTGCAGAGTTCGAGCGATATCTCGATGCGGCTGATGGAGAGCCGGATGGGGCCAAGCGTGCAACGCTGCTCGGCCAGGCACATGCGCTCATGCTGAAAGACCTGCCAGCGGTGCCGCTGATGTTTCCATACCAGAGACACCTTGTGAAGAACTACATCCTGAACTGGTACGATAATCCGCGGGATGTGAACCGCACGCGATGGGTGGACATCGGCGACAAGTCGCTTTCGAAAACGTCGTATGAGCCCGACGCAGATGGTGACAGCGGCACCTGGAGCTGGCTGACTTCGTGGTTCAGTTCCGAAGCCTGGTCGAATTGGTGGAACAGTTAGGACGCACGAAGGCGTCCGAGGAGGTAGTTATGAAGAATGTGAACCCCGCCTGGCGTCGGCGCCTGATCATGGCGTGCATTGCGGTGATGCTGGCCGTGGTGCCTGCTTCGGCAACAAAATACCTGAACCGGGGTAACGGCGCCGAGCCCAAGGGTCTCGACCCGCACCAGGCTTCAGGTGATCCCGAGAACCAGATTCTTGGAGACATGTTCATCGGGCTCTACACGGAAGATGTAAACGGCAAGGCTGTCCTTGGCGCAGCAGAAAAAGTCGACACCTCGAAAGACGGACTCACCTGGACTTTCACGCTGCGTGACCACAAGTGGTCGGACGGGAAACCTGTCACGTCAGCAGATTTTGTATTTGCCTACCGGCGGGTCTTGGACCCAGCGATCGCCTCGGAATATGCGAGCATCATGTTTCCCATCAAGAATGCGGAAAAGATCAGCAAGGGCGAACTGAAGACGGGCCAGCTAGGCGTGAGTGCGCCGAACCCGAAGACATTCGTCATCACGCTGGAGCATCCGGCGCCCTATCTGCCGGAAATGATGACGCATTACACCACCTTTCCGCTGCCCAAGCATGTGGTCGAAAAGGCCGGGAAAGACTGGACAAAGCCCGGCATCATGGTTTCAAACGGTGCCTACAAGCTCACCGAGCGCAGACCCAATGATCACATCAAGCTCGTGAAGAACCCGTTCTTTTATGATGCAGCTACCGTTAAGATCGACGAGGTCACCTTCTACCCGACTGCGGATGAGGCCGCTTCGTTCAAACGCTACCGCGCCGGAGAACTTGATACGCTTGAGCGCTGGCCCCTTACTGAAAACCGCTGGCTGCTGGCAAACATCCCAAAGGAAGCACGCAGGTATCCCGGACTGCGCACGCTCTACACCGTGTTCAACATGCGCAGCGGGCCATTGGCGGACAGAAGGGTGAGGCTTGCCCTGGGAGAAGCCATCGACCAGGAAACGGTGCAGCGTGACGTGTACTTCGGGGCATTCGGTGTGCCAGCAAACTCGGTTTTGCCTCCAGGCCTTACCAATGTCGACCTTTCGTCCAAAACTCCCTGGGCGGGAAAATCCATGATTGCGCGGCGCGCGGAAGCCAAGCAATTGCTGGCCGCAGCGGGCTATGGGCCCGGCAAGCCACTCAAGCTCAGCTACAACTTCATCAACCGGCCTGACACGAGGCGCTATGCGATCGCGCTTCAAGCCATGTGGAAGATGATAGGTGTCAGTGTCGAACTGCAAGCCAAGGAATTTGCAATCCACTACGACCTGCTCAAGACCGGCAACTTTGAAATGGGTAATGCAGGCTGGGTTTTCGACTATAACGACGCCCAAAGCGTGCTGTTCCTGTTCCTGAGTTCGAACGCAGGGCTCAACTATCCCGGGTACAAGAACCCCGCCTATGACAACGTCATGGGCCAGGCCGATCTTGAAAAGGATGTGGTTGTGCGCGGCAAGCTGCTTGGTCAGGCCGCATCGTTGTTGCTTAACGATGTCGCGGTCGCGCCGTGCTGCTTTCAATATATCAGGCCGGCGGTGAAGCCATATGTGCTGAACTGGATGAACACGGCCCGTGGCGTCAACCGGACAAGGTTCCTCGACGTCGTGCGCAAATAGAAAAAGGCCTCCGTCCCAAAGAGGCGGGGGCCTCGCTTTTCAAGTGATCATGTTCAAGTATTAGTGCGCGGGCGTTACGCTCTGGACAAAGCAAAGCCCGCCATAGCGGAACTGAAGCACATCGTCGCCGTCGAAACACTCCTGATTGCTCATGACGCGAACGACGTAGTAGTTGTCGATCTGCTGAAAGTCCCTGCACGGTCCCCTCAGCTTGACGATAAAGTTTCCCTGGTTGCGGGACGTGGCCATGACAGTACTGTCATCAATGGGTTTGAGATTTCCCAAGTCCCTTATCCGCAAACACACACTGTTAGACGCGTGTGCAACAGGCTCGACAGTGCCAACAAAAAACGCCGCGGCAGCCACGATTGCACCGGCCATCAACGCTGGATATTTCATGAGTGACCTCCTGAGTTAAGTGAACCTGACGCGGTGAAGCATACGACCATCTGACGTCGCTGCAATCGTTTCCTGCCCTTGATGTGCTTCGCAAACGCGTCGTGGCTTAAGAATCCGCAGATTAAACGCGTGTTGGCTGAAGTCTCTGGTTTCCTGCGCCGCCCCCATACCGGTGTGATGCGCCCAGAGCACGGTACTGAACCGCCCTCCCTCCCCCACCGAATTTCATAACTTTTTGTTCACTCTCTTGAACGAAACCTTGTCGCTGGGAGTAAGGATTCGTGCGCGGACACCCGTTCACGTCTTCAGACCCGGTCAAATTTTACCGAACGTCAAGGGGCAGAGCCGTGTTCAACCATCGCCAGCGACACCAGTTCAGATTCCATTTGCTTGCCAGTGCAGCTGTTTCAAGCCTGGGAGCCCTGCCAGCCGTGGCTCAGGATGCCGGCACTGAAGCTCAAAGTGTCGAAAAAGTGACTGTCACCGGCTCGCGCCTGAAGAAGCGCGACTACAGCACGACAAGCCCCGTCACGACGATCGGGTCGCAAACGTTCGAACTCACGCAGACCAACTCGGTCGAAAAGCTGCTGAATGATCTTCCGCAGCTGGTTCCTGGCAACACCTTTACATCGAACAATGCCGGCGGCGAAGATTTCGCAACAATCGACCTGCGCGGTCTGGGTGCAAACCGTACGCTCGTGCTTGTCAACGGCAACCGCTTGCCGATGTCATCGACCAGCGGTGTTGCTGACATCAACACCATTCCGGCCGGCCTGATCGACAGGGTGGAAGTCGTCACCGGCGGTGCGTCCGCGGTCTACGGATCCGACGCGATGGCCGGTGTTGTAAACTTTGTTCTCAAGAAAGATTTCGAAGGGATGGAAGTCACCACCTCGGCGGGTCAGGGTGAAAACGGGTTTGCCGAAGAGCGCAATGTGCAGGCGCTGCTTGGCGGCAACTTTGCCGGCGGCAACGGCAACATCACCATCTTTGGCGAATACTATTCCCGTGAAGGCCTGTTGCAAAGCAAGCAGGGCTTCTCCAAGACGGCTGCTGCCATTTGCTACAGCGCCGGCGTGTACACGGTTTGCGACAGCGCCGATGATGCCTATGCTGCCATCAACAATGGCGGACTGGTGACGATCTCCGGTGGCTCTGGTACGCCGCCGTGGGGCTGGATTACAAATGACGGAGCCAATCCGTTCCAGAACCTTTCAACCCTTCTGCCAGGCCAGTTTGGTGCGGCGGACGCGGATTGCGACCCGACGACCACAGGTGAGGCGGTCGATTCAGGAAACCTGTCTTTCAACGACGCCGGCGCGCTTACGCCTCGCTTCGCGCGGAGCGGCACAACATGTCTGGTGCCAGACCGAGCCGCCGGATCGTCGCGCTATAACTACGCGCCGGACAACTATATTGTGCTTCCTGCCGAACGTTACAATCTGTCGATGTTTGGTCACTATGACCTCCAGAAGAACATGACGCTGAACTATGGCGCGATCTACTCGGACTCGTTCACACGCGTGCAGCTTGCTCCGACACCCGCCACTGGCATCGAGGTCAACTACAATCCGACACTGCAATCCTATATCCAGGCCAATCACCCTGACCTTTATCAGGCCCTTCAGTCGCGTGATGACCCAACCGCCGACTTCGTGCTTGATCGTCGTACGAGCGAACTCGGGACCCGCAACGGCAAGCAGGAGAATTCCAGCCTGAACCTGTTCGCGTCCCTGGAAGGGGCGTTCGGCGAGAACTGGAACTATGAACTGTCAGGTTCATTTGCCGACGTCGATTTCGTCGAGAAGCTTGAAAACAGCGCAAACAAGACTGCGCTCATCCAGGGACTGGCCGGATGTCGTGGTCCACGCCAGGCTGGCCTCGATGGGATTCTGGGTACTGCTGACGATACAGATTCGCCGTTGGGCGGGGCTGCGCTACCAGGTTGCGTTCAGGTTGATCTGTTTGGAGCAAACTACGGCAACTCACCACTTGATCACGACGCGATGACTGAATTCCTGCGGGTCAACACCTGGTCGAGAACCCAGGTCGAGGAAACCGTGGTCTCGGGATTCGTTTCAGGGGACATGTTCAACCTGACTGGCGCTGGCGCCATCTCCACGGTTGCCGGCGTGGAGTATCGCTCAACGAAAGCGTCATTTGAGGTCGACAACGAACAACGTACCGGTAACATCTATGGCTTCAATGCGTTGCAGGATCAGGCCGGCACGATTGACGTCTATGAGGCTTACTCGGAGATTTCCGTTCCGCTGATCAAGGACAAGCCCTTTGTCTATGATCTGACGGCAGAGGCCGGGTACCGCATCTCGGACTACAATATTGCCGGTACCACGCACACCTACAAGTATGGCGGCAACTACGCGCCGTTCGAGTGGCTCAAGTTCCGCGGTATCTATAACAAGGCTACGCGTGCACCGAGCGTCTTCGAGGCATTCCAGAACGGCGACCAGGGGTTCCCCAGCTACACTGACCCATGTCGTGACGTCGGCGGCGATGGCCAACCCGACGTACCGGGCGTCAGCCTGTCCGAGTGCACGGCGGCGGGTGTTCCGCTCGCACAGTACCCGGGATTCATTGCAAACAACTCCCAGGTTGAGGCGTTTTCATTCGGAAACCATGCGCTCTCGCCCGAAACAGCAGAGACGACAACGTATGGCTTCGTACTGCAAACCGGCAATGACTGGTTTGGGATCGGCAACCTGAGAGCCTCGGTTGACAGCTATGACATCAAGATCGCCGACGTCATACTCGACCTGAGTGCGCAGTACTATATCAACACATGCTACACGGGCACGGATGCTGTGCTTGTTGCCGAAGCCTGCGCTCGTGTCGTGCGAGATCCAACCACTGGTCAGATTGATCACGTCAACACATTCCGATCAAACCAGGGCGAACTCGCAACGAACGGTATCGACATCCAGGTCGACTATCGCCTGAATCTGGCGGACATCGGGCTGGGCGGCGTCCTTACAATCAACGAACTCTACTCGATCATTGACAGTTATCAGATCAATGGCGATGAGCTGGCTGGTACGACAAGCGCTGCCATCGGTACTGCAATCTTCGACTGGAAGTCGGTGCTCTCCGGTAGCTATGCGATTGATGACTGGATGTTGTACTCTCGCTGGTCCTATGTTCCTGAATTGCCGGAAGTGGGCTTCGGTACAATTTCCGGCTTTGCAGGCACGACACCGATTGCGCCTGAAGCGAGCTACGTCGATGTAGCGTTGCGCTATACGCCGGTTGACTGGCTTGCAGTCACGGTCACCGTCAACAACGTTTCCGACGAAGAGACGCCGCAGACCATCAATGGCGTGTTCAGCCAAGCCAATACCGACCCTCAGGTCTACGATGTGGTCGGACGCAGCTGGTTCCTGTCAGTCAAGACGAAGATGTAGTCTTTGTTTCAATGTTGAAATGAGCCTTTCCGGCGGCCGGTGCGAATCGGCCGCCGTTGTTTTTCGTGTGCCAAAGGCAACCGTCACGACATTATTTCCCGCAAAGTGGCTGATTCCGCTAGTTTTCCTCAGCATTACAGGGCTGCATTGAAGGAGGCGATACCGCTATAAAAGCGGGCGTTTCTTCCATAGTCCACGGCCGTCTAGTGACCCACACTGTCAAGCGTAAGCTTACAACTATTTTTTGCGCCGACGTCGTCGGCTACAGCAAACTGATGGGTGCCGATGAACACGGCACGCTCGTCCGGCTGAAGCAATGCAGGGAACTGATCGAAGCCTTCATCCAACGCCACCATGGGCGTGTGGTCAGCTGGTCAGGTGATGCAGTGCTTGCCGACTTCAGCAGCGTGGTGGAGTCCGTCCAATGTGCCGTCGAAATCCAGCGCGAGCTCAAGGCGCAGAACGAGACTATTGATGCCTCGCAGAAGATGGCGTTTCGCATTGGCGTGAACCTGGGCGATGTCATGATTGACGATCACGACATATTTGGGGAAGGGGTCAATATTGCGTCCAGGCTGCAAGGCCTTGCCCCGCCGGGCGGCATATTGATTTCGGGCTCCGTTCACGACCAGATCAAGAACAAGCTGGCGCTGGGCTACAACTTCCTGGGCAACCAGCAGGTCAAAAATATTGCTGACCAGGTCCCGACTTTTGTCGTCCTGCATGAGACAGCACCGTCCCTTCCGATTGCGGGAGACGGCCGGCAACGGAAGGGTGGGGCTGCGCGCGCGGTAACTTTGGCGCCAGCACCAATTTCGCTCCGGATTGCTGCTGGGGCTGTTGATGGCGCCTTTGCCTGCCTGGTGGCGTTTGCGCTTGCCGTCGGACTCCAGGGTGCGGTTGGTCCTGTCTTTGTCATTGATGCGCCCTTCACATTCTTTGCGACCGAGCGAATGATATCGAGCGATCTGCCATCCACTGACATCGAAGGTGGAGGGAAGATCATCCGGACGACAACCAGGTCGGTGATTGAACGCAATTATTTCGGGCTGGTCTCACAGACTTACAAGCGCTCGGATGTCGAGGTGGGTCCGGCCGATGCAAGCAAGAGACCCTCGGCCATCGAGAGCCATGAAGCGCTGATCGACGGGCAGAGCAAAGGTGAATTGCTCAGGCTGCCACTCACCGCGGCATCGGTCCTGTTCTATTTCGTACTGCTCGTTGCGGCCGAGGGGCTATTCATGAAGGGGGCGTCGCCGGGCAAGATCCTGATGGGTATCCGCGTATCGCCTGTCCAGAGCGACGAAATGGATCTCAACCGGGCTGCGCTTCGAAACCTCTTGAAGATCGTTTCCGTCGGTTCTGCCTTTGCTGGCGTTCTGATGGCGCTGTTCTCGAAGCGACGGCAAATGCTGCACGACCTGCTGACAGGGTCATACGTTCACGACGCCAAGTAGGCAGCTTCCAGCAAACAGGGCAAAAGAAAAGGGCGCGGAATATGATCCCGCGCCCTTGATGTCGTTTGTCCGGTTCAGCGAACTGGCTGCGCCGCAGTTCGCATCTGTGGTGCCTGGCCCTGGGATGCCTCATCCCTGATCATGTGGCGAAGTTCGGACACAGGCTGTGTGCCCGTGATCTCGCTGAGGATCGATATGGTTCGCACGACTTCAGCTGACGTTCCGAACATTTCGGCCACTTCTTCAAATGGTGACCTCTTGCGCGGATAGCGGATGAGATTGATTTCCGAGTCTGCCGGTATTCCGGCCATCGCTTTTGTCGCCTCGAGTGCTGCGCGGAAGCCACCGAACTCATCCACCAGGCCACGCGCCTTTGCATCGGCGCCGCTCCACACACGTCCTCGGGCCATTTCCCGAACTTTTTCGACGTCCAACTTGCGTCCTGCGGCAACCTTTGCCGTGAAGTCCGCATAGATCTGGTCGATCCCGTGCCTGAACTTGTCAAGCTGCTCTGGTGTGAAGGGCTGGTTGTCGGACTGCATCAACGCGTTGGCGCCAACACCAATCGACTTCACGTCAATTCCAAGCATCGCCCAGGATCCAACCGTGACGATCTTGCCTGACAGAACACCAATGGAGCCAGTGATCGTGGTTTCGTGGGCGAAGATCTTGTCCGCAGACAGCGAGACATAGTACCCGCCGGATGCCGCGACATCACCCATGCTGACGACAACCTTCTTGCCAGCCTTCTGCGCCTTCTTGATGGCATCAAGGATCTGGTCGGACGCCAGAGCCGATCCGCCCGGTGAATTGACCCGGAACAGAATGGCTTTCACGTCGTCGTCTTCGGTGGCGTCACGGAACGCCTTGGCGAGTGTATCTCCGCCAATCGAGGAATCGCCACCGAAGCCGCCACCCTGGGACCTGCCGTCGTTGATCTGGCCATCACCATGGATGAAGGCTATTGCAGGACTGCCCGGGTGTTGCCATGGGCTTCCAGCAATCGCAAAATACTCGCTCAGGGTCTTCAGTTCGGCCTTGTCGCCAGCTTTTGCCAGCGCTGCCGCTTGGGCCTCGTCGTCATAGCCTTGCTTGTCGACCAGCTTCTGGTCGATCGCTTCCTGCGTGAGGTACGGCGCACCATTGATCAGTGCGACCACCTGGTCCCGCGTCTGCTTGCGGTCCGCTGCAATTGCAGTTGTTGCCGATTCAAAAACGGATTCAAGCAGGCGCGTGGTCGCCTCACGGTGCCACTGGGTGTAGTCCTTCTCGGTGTAGATATTGGCAGCGTTCTTGTACTCGTATCGCTGTTCAAACTGCGGAACGGCATTGATCTTGTCGAGCAACCCGCGGAAGAACATCGTTTCAGTCGAAACGCCTGTCGTGCTCATTTCGCTTACGGGCTGCATCCAGATTTCGTCGGCGATCGATGAAAGCAGATAGTCACCCATGCCGCCGGAGTAGAATGCCTGGGCGTGCGCGATGACGAATTTGCCCTTGGCCTTGAATGCCTTGAGCGCGGCGCGAATTTCCTGCGCTTCGCTGGAGGAAATGCCGCCTCCACCCACACGCATGAACAGACCTTTCACGCGAGCATCCTTTTCAGCGGACGCCAGCGCAGTCACAACGTCGATGACTGAATTCACCGCGTGTTCATCGGCAAATATTGAATTGGGCTTGGAGTCCGGGAGCCTTTTTCGCAGATCCACCGTCAGCACCATGTCTGATGGCAAACGCGGTTGTGTGAAGATACCGATCACGCTTGATATCAAGGTGAGAAGCACGAGGAAAATAATCAGCGATGCGAAGAGGTTGAGAATCCCCTTCAACCGCGCCAGGAACCAAGACCACATGAGACGCCCCTTGCCTATGAAACGATTGCCTGACCCGGGCGTTCTTGTCCGGGCCAACCGCGTTTTGAAACTTGCCGCAGATAACTTAAGCAATTTGTAGGCTGAACTGCCGGTTGCCGCAATGCAGGCCACTGATCACAATTCAATGATCTGTCAGCATTTGCCGGTACTTGGTTGGTTAGCGGCTTCAATTTCCCCCTGCAAATGTATCGCACTGATTCATGTCGCCTGTTTGGAGACCTGTCTTGAACCATTTCACCCGATCGGCAGAAGAGCCGTGGGTGAAACTTTCGGGCACCACGTAGCCTTTTGCACGCTTTTGCAGCCTGTCGTCACCGACCGCTGCGGCTGCATTGACAGCCTCTTCAATGTCACCAGCTTCAAGCACCTGCTGTTTCTGCTCGCGGTTTGCCCAAATTCCAGCCAAACAGTCTGCCTGCAATTCCAGCTTCACCGACAACGCATTCGCTTCTGCTTCGCTTACCTGCTGTCGCTCGGTGTTCACACTGTTAGAAATGCCAAGCAGCGTCTGGACGTGGTGACCCACTTCGTGAGCCACCACATAAGCCATCGCAAAATCGCCCGCAGCTCCCAATTTGCTGCTCATGTCATCGAAGAAAGAAAGATCGAGAAACACTCTCTGGTCTGCCGGGCAATAGAAGGGACCCGCCGCCGCCTGCGCAAAGCCACAATTGGATTCAACCTGTCCCGAAAAAAGCACAAGAGCTGGTTTTTCATAGTTCTTTCCTGCCGCTTTGAAGACTGCTGTCCATGTGTCTTCGGTTTCGGCAAGCACCACTGCAATCATCTCGCGGCGTTTGGCTTCCTGGGCAGTCTCCTGATAAGGCCCCGCCGGCTGTTCGGTGGCAGCGCCCGGGTCGCCTTGTGTCGCTTGTTCGATCAACTGGCGTGGATCGACGCCAAGGAAGAGTGCCAGCACAACAATTATGATGAGGCCCAGTCCGCCGCCGGCACCTATCGGGCCGCCGGGAAATCGCCGTCCACCGGCAGATTGGCCACGCCGGTCTTCAATCTTCTCGCTCTGCCTGCGACCTTCGGTCTTCATAACCTTAACTCCCTGGGTTCCATTTTCATTGGAAATCTGCCTGTTTTCGCCCTCAATGCAACGGGCCGGGGAAACATGCGATGCGTCTCTCGCAACATTAACACCTCTTGTTTGTGGCCGTCTAATCTGGCGAAGTAAGGGGGTGGGAACTGGCGCCGCTTCACTGGGGGAAGGTCGGCATGCTTTTTCGGATGACTTCAACTGCTGTGACCGCGGTGGCGACACTTGCGCTCGCGTTTTTCTTTCTGGCGTTTCCTGCATCACGCGTGGAGAACGCAAACGCGTATTTTCAGCAGACCAATATTCGCTCATCCGGTCTCGTGGGCACGAAGACGCTTGCGCTGACTTTCGATGACGGCCCATCTTCATTCACCTCCGAACTTCTTGATGTCCTGGCGAAGAACAACGTGCACGCCACGTTTTTCCTGGTGGGCAACCGCGCGCGCCTGCATCCCGAAGCGCTTGCGCGCATGACCCGCGAAGGCCACGTGCTTGCCAATCATTCGTTCAGCCACGCGCAACTGGGACGAAGGTACGCCAACAATCCCGACCTGCTGGTCAAGCAGATTGGCGGCACAAACGATGCCATCGCACCATTTGTCCGTTCCGGACAAGGCATGTATTTCCGGGCACCCTATGGCGTCTGGCGCAGCGTCCATGCGGCCGTGCTCAACGACAATCCTGTGCTGAAGAATTATGTCGGGCCGATCTATTGGGACATAGGTGGCCAGATTGCATTTGATGATGAAGGCAATGTGCGTTCTTCTGCAGACTGGGATTGCTGGGCGCACGAATGGAGCGCCGACAAGTGCGCGCACGGCTATTTGCGTGAAATCGCCCGAAAAAAGGGCGGCATCGTCTTGATGCACGACATTCGCGAACGGTCAATCAGGATGGTCAACACGATGCTGCCGCAGCTGATTGCTGACGGCTACACGTTTGTGACTCTGGACGAGATCAAGTCGCTGGATCAGTTCAAGACGCCTTCGGGAGAGGATATTCCGGTTGCCGATGCGGGTGCGGTTCCAAACTCTGCGCTTCTTGCACAATAATCGATTGTAAGCTCCCGCCAAACCGACATACTTCGGCATTGCTTCCACAACATGTGGGTTCAGCCATGCCTCATCGGTCTCTGCCTGCATTCTGGTCAATTGCCATCTTGGTGCTTGGATCGGCAATGCCACCCGCTGCACAAGCATGCGCGTGCTGTTCAGATCCGGGCCAGCGTTCCGAATTGACGCAGAATTTTGACGAATATACCCGCGGGGAACTCTTCAACATCCAGTTTTCCGGCACAGCGCGGCTTTTCTCCGACCCCGGATTCCCGGAATCGGTGGAAGGTGTGCAGGATCCACTCGACCAGGACTACAAATTGAATGTGGTCCGCAAGCCGAAGGAATGGGCCTTCGAGTTTGTTGATGCGAAAGGGCGCACTGGAACCGTTTTGTTTCCCTTGCCAAAAAGGTTCACGCAATTTGACGTTGATCCACACGGTTTGGCACAGCCTGCTTCGCCGAACGGGCCATCGCTTTACAAGGAATGGCGCGTGCACGGTCTCGCCAAACTCGGTGGAATCCTGTCCAAGGAAGGCAACTGGGCGCACGCCCGGCTGGTATTTCAGGGACAAGGCAACAGTTGCACGTCTGCGATGAGCTTTGAAAGCTGGACGCTTTCTGTCCTTGGCAAGAACATCAAGTTCCGGTTTCTGGGAACGACCAAGCGCTAAACGCAAAAGAGGCGCTACACGAGCGCCTCTTCGCCTGTTAGATCGGCCAGCTTACTTTGCGTCCAGTTTCACTGCGGTGTGCGTGCTTGCACCATTCGCGGTCACAACGAACAACAGCACGCTGTCGCGCTTTTGCGACCTGGCCTTTTCAAGCGCCAGGTTCACATCAGTCATCGAAGTCACATCCACACTTCCAACGGCGACGATCCGGTCACCCGGGTTCAATCCTCTCGCTGCAGCATCGCTTGCCGGATCAATTCCCATGACAAGTACACCGCGGGCGTCGTCGGCCAGGTGAAAATCCTTACGAACAGTGTCAGTGATCGACTGAAGCGCCAGTCCCATCGAAGTCAGCCTGGTGCCGTCGGTCGGCAGAATTGTCTCTGCGGTCAGATCACGCTTTGCTGCTGTTACCTTGATCTTGGTCCTGGCCCCGTCGCGCCACAGGGTGAAGGTTGCTGTCTGACCCACCACAAGCGCCGCGATCTTGCGGGCGAGTTCGCGGTTGTCCTTCACCGCGTCACCGTTGATCTCGAGGATCACATCGCCGCGCCTGATGCCCGCTTTCGCGGCAGGGCTTCCTTCAATGACGCCTGTGACGAGCGCACCATTCGAATTGGGCAGTCCAACGGCCTTTGCTGTTTCGTCGCTTAGACTTTCGATCTGAACGCCCAGGTAGCCGCGGGTAACCGCACGCCCGGCCTTCAGATCTTCAACCACACGCATGATTGTTGAAGACGGAATGGCAAAGCCAATGCCACTGCCTGGCCTGCCCATGGAATTCATGCCGATCACGCGGCCATTGGAGTCGAATGTCGGTCCGCCAGAATTTCCGGGATTGATTGCCGCATCAAGCTGCAGATAGTCCGTGAATTGGCCACTGCCGATCTCGTCACGCCCACGGGCCGACAGGATGCCTGCTGTCACTGTTCCATTGAGTCCGAACGGGTTGCCGACGGCGAGCACGAGATCGCCCACCCGAACACGCTTGTCGTCATCAAACTTCAGACTTGGGAATGAGTTCGGCGCATCAACCTTCAACAGGGCGATGTCTGTTGCTTCATCGCGCCCGATCAGCCGCCCCTTGAACTTGGAACCGTCAGCGAAACGCACTTCAGCTTCGTTGGTGCCCGACATGACATGGTTGTTGGTGACAATGTAGCCCGACGGATCGATGACAAAGCCAGATCCCAGCCCCTTGGTTGTTGTCAGGCTGACAACTGCCGGCGAAACCCGGTCTACGATGTCAGCCCAGCTGGACAGGGATACCGCCGATGTTGCGACAAGCGCTGGCATGCCAGAAATACTGGCAGTCGGCGCTGGCTTGGCAGAAGCCAATCCTGCAGCAGTCATGCCGATCAGCGCTGCCCAGCCAAATACTCGTACAGCAGCGCGTAAGCCTGATGAACTCAGAGGCATTTATCTTCCCCAAAAAGAACCCTTGAAGCGCCCGACCCAAGAAGGCGCGAAGTGTGCATTGTAACCTGTCCGGTTCGAGCTGAGTAGGCAGTTCACACACTGCAGACCCGGGAAGTGATGAAGCCAACGTCATCAACCACGCTTGACTTGAGGAAACACACAACCCATAGGGGAGTGCGATCACAGCACCTCGCGGAGAAGTCGCCTCCTTTCACAGGCCCGCGAGCAACTCCGTGAATTGCGTGCAAACTTTATACTGTCCCCTTATTGCTGCAACAAGTGCCCTGGAGACCGTGAATGGCCGTCGTCCTGATGCCGATCCCAGCCAGTGATTTTGATCCAACAGAAACTGGCGTTCCATGGAAAGTGCTCACCGGTCTTGGGCACGACATTGTATTCGCGACACCGAAGGGCGGTCGCGCAGCAGCGGATCCGATGATGGTGACCGGACGGGGTTTGGGTTTATTGAGTGGAATGTTGAGCGCCGACCGGGCGGGTCGGGAGGCTTATGACGCCATGCGCAACAGCCCGGGCTTTGCAACGCCGATGTCGTGGGAGGAAATTCAACCTGGTCGCTACGACGGGCTCATCCTGCCGGGAGGACATGCGAAAGGCATTCGGCAGTATCTTGAATCCGGTCAATTGCAGTCCGTGGTGCGCACTTTTTTCGAAGCTTCAAAGCCCGTAGGTGCCATCTGTCATGGCGTGGTGCTGGCAGCGCGCGCAAAGCGGGCTGATGCCCGCTCTGTGCTGTACGGACACAAGACGACGGCCCTGACGCGTGTGATGGAACTGTCGGCATGGCAGCTCACCCGGATATTTCTCGGTGACTATTACCGGACGTACCCTGTGACAGTGGAGGAAGAGGTTCGTTCGGTGCTGGCGCGCCCGACAGATTTTGTTGCGGGGCCCATCTCCCTGTCGCGTGACAGTGACGCCAATCCGAACGCCGGATTTGTGGTGCGCGACGGCTATTATGTGTCGGCTCGATGGCCGGGGGATGCCCACCGCTTTGCGCACACGATGGACGACCTGCTTCGCGAGCGATCCAACCAATCACCGGCTGACAGCTTGTCGGCCAAGAAGGTATAGAATCCCGGCATCCATCCTTTGGTGGCGCCATTCGCATCGTGGGTGAGAGACGCCGGCTTCACAGTGTGGATGGAGAGCTTGTTCGGGCAGGATCGCCTTCCGGGTCAACCCGGTCAATGCGCGCTGCGTAGCAGCCACGCCTTGCGAAATGCGCGTGCAGAAAGCTGACTTCGGGAATCGCGAGCAATTTGCCAATCAACTCTTCGAGCTTCCGGCCCTCGACGACATCTGCATCGACCATCATTCCGGCATTGTCGAAGGCGCGCAGCGAAATCAACCGCGCGCGCAAACATTCTGGAATCTCACCGACCTGGTCATAAGATCGTTCGGCCCCTTCACGAACATAGATCGCATGACTTGACCGATAGGGAGAGTCCACCGGCAGGTGCACATAGTTCAACAGCAATACGTTTTCGCCGGGATCAACATCCCGCAATTCCACGCGATCGGGGAAACCTGGATTTTCGTCTGCGACGTATCGCTTCACGCCGCGCGCTGCCAGTTCTCCCTCTGCAAGCCCAAACAGTTCCCTGAACGGCGTAGGGTCAAGTCCTGTGATGCGAAAAGACATTGGGCTCTCCTTGATGAGGAAGACGTTCTATTCGCCCGCGAACTCAAGTGCTTCCCGATTCATGCCGTCAAACTGAACTGCGCTCCGACGAGTCCTGACAGGCCTAGATCTCAAGACATATCTTGCCGAAATGCTTTTGCGCGCGCTGATGTGCGAACGCGCCCGAGATATCATCCAACGGGAAGCGGGAGTCTATGACCGGTTTGATTCCATTGGCTTCGATCGCCGCGATCATGTCTTCCTGGTCCTCGCGCGACCCCACTGTGATCCCGCGCACTGCAACGCTCTTGCTCATTTGGAGCGCGGTCATCACTTCGCCTGCCCATCCTGTCAGGACGCCGATCAGTGATATGTGTCCACCAATTCGACAGGCGGTGATCGACTGGTTCAGGGTTCCGGGTCCACCCACTTCGATCACTGCGTCAACGCCTCTGCCGGAGATCTCTGCGGCTGTGCGTCCCCACGTGGGGTCCGACTTGTAGTTGATGACGTGATCTGCTCCCAACTTCTTCAACCGCTCGAGCTTTTCTTCTGACGATGATGTCGAAATGACTGTAGCCCCCGCGGCCTTTGCAATCTGCAGGGCGAAGATTGATACGCCGCCTGTGCCCTGCGTCAGGACGACGTCGCCTGGCTTGAGATGTGCATCGACCATCAGTGATCGCCATGCTGTCAGTGCTGCACATGGCAGCGTCGCTGCTTCCAGCAATGACCAGCCCTTGGGCAATCGCGTGAATGCCGTCGCCGGCATTGCAACGAGCTCTGCGCCAAAACCATCGGCGTGGTCGCCTGGTACACCTGCAAGACGTTCGATCGTTGGGCGTCCGGCAGCCCAGTTCGGGAAGAATGTCGAAAGGACATGGTCTCCGGTCTTGAACGATTTCACTCCCTCGCCGACGGCAACGACTTCGCCCGCGCCGTCAGACATCGGTATCCGACCGTCGGCGACAGGGATCATTCCATACACGACAGCGAGGTCGTGAAAGTTCAGCGAGCTGGCGCGGACGCGCACGAGGATTTGCCCGGCGGCGGGCTTGGGGTCCGCCCTCGTGTCGACGGTGAGCTTGTCTGGCGCCCCTTGGGATCTTACCGCTGCTGCTTTCATGGTGTTCGTCCTGCCATTGTCCAATGTTGAATGGTCAATGTGTTAGACACTTTTTATGGACGGTGCCAGCTTGCATAAGGTCGGTGACCGCTGGCGATCAAGCCGCGCGCAGGCAATTGCGCCCAGATCCAAAGGCAAGCGCGGTGACGATCTGTGACGCACAAACTTGATAAACTTGAAACTCAGCGTGCGGGCGCTGGAGCCGGCCTCACTACGGATGCAGCTTTTGGCACCATCTGGCCAAGGAGATACCCGCGCACATCGATGTCCGGCGGTGTCGGAACGCCCTTTCCGGGTCCGGGTCCTGCCTTCAGTTCTGCGAGCGTGAAATCCATGCGCGCGTCATAGGTCCGGTCCAGCTGGTTGCGCAACGGCTGTTCGGCTGAATACCATTCAGCCTTTTCTGATCCATCCCGGCAGGTCGAAAGTTCGATGGCCTGGCTTGCGCCCCATCTGCGTTCCACACAGTGGTATGGGTCAAAGGACAACAGGTACATGCGCTTGCGCACCTCTTCGTAGCCAAGCGGCAGCGGTGTTCCGTTCGAGCGAAGATACGTCGTCGTGCACTGAGCAGCCTCCTGGTCATAGGCGGCCAGCAGTTCTGCAGGCAGTTTGTTACCCTGATAGTGTATGCGCTTGTCTCCGGCTGCGTGCCATTCCACGAAACGCTGAACCTGGTCACGCAATTCCTTGAAAGACGTCTTCAGCCGCGCATCGCGAGAAGGTGTAGAGAATTCTTCCCATTCGCCCTCGGTTCCATAGATGTTTGGCGGAAGTCGCGACGGTTGCGACTTGTTCTGCGTGCCGGCCCGTATTGCCAGATCAACGGCCTCGGCGCGATAGCGAATATCCTCACAGTTCGCACGCACCATGTTGCGCACTTCCTGAATGGGCTCAAATGCGAGCGATCCGCCACCCATTTTCGCGCGAACATAGTCATAGTAATCGACGCCCTGGCCATCGAGCATGAATGCGCCGCTTGCCCACTCGCGGTCGGCCGGACGAGAAACGTTTCCGAAGAACTGTTCCGTCGAGTAGTCCTTGAGGCTGGCATTCTTGACGAATTCAATATGTCCACCCACCAGCGTTCCATCTGGTGTCGCTACAGCTCCTACCAAGCGCACCGGACGCCAGTTCTTGAAGCCCGCGCCCATTCCGGGTGACGAGCGGACGAACTTCTTTCCGTAGGTCCCGCGCGTCAGCGAATTGTCCGGATGCGCATCCATGAACAGAACTCGGCCGTCGTCTTCGATCTTGTAGACAATCGCCAGATGGCCGTTCGGATCATACAGCACGGCACCCGGCTTCATCGACTTTCGGTCGACACGGATCGGGTAGAGGTCGGTGTCTTCCATATCCGGGTGCAATCGGTACATCGCTGAAGAGATGACGTCGCGAAGCTGGGACAGAAGAGCTGGACCGGTAGTCGAATTCGTCAATACGTCCCGGCGGGACGAAATGGAGTTTCCGCTTGCGGTGTAGCGTATATCGCTTGTGCGACCTCGCGGGCTTACGGACGAGATGTAAGAGAAGGGCAGTCCCCTTTTCCAGGCGAAGTAGGCGCGCAGGAAGTATGGGAGGTCGGCGCAGTCCGAGCTGAAGTAGACTCCTGGTGGGTCGGTTCTGGCGAATGGGTTGGCAGCACTTTTCAGGCAACGGTCGATCGAACCGCAGCGCGCGTTTCCAAGTCGCTGAATGAATTCGGAATAGTCGCGCTCGTCTGCGTCACTCCAGGCGTCGTGCATGACGCGGATGGACTGGCTCGCGTTTTGTGCGAAGGCATTGGAACCGCAAACGATTGTCAGCAAACACAGGCCCACCAGCCGGCTAAGCAGCCGGACTTTCGAATCGTGGCGCACAATTTCCCCCTACGGGTTCCCCTACCCTTGGTTGAGGAAGCTAAGCTTCCGGACCGGTGCGTCAATCGGAAGGAGAGTTCTGTGGCCAAAGTTCGGGGAAGGGTTGCGTTTCAGCCACATTTTTGTGATCTACTGGGCCTTAACCCTGCCTGTGCTTGACTAGTAGCAGGTTCGCACTATATGGGTGTGCATGATACCGAAAGGACAAGGTCTTCGAGGTGGACTGCGCCGGGGCGACCCAGCGGGAGAGTGGTGTGACAACTACCGAAGTACATCTGAAGAAATTCCGGAAGGAACTTCATAGCGGCATAGCCGCCATGGTGTTGCTGGCCCTTTTGGACCGCACAGGGGATGAAATGTACGGCTACCAGATCGCCAAGGAAATTGGTGCAAAAGCCGGAGGGGCGTCGTTCCTCAAGCAGGGCGCAATCTACCCCGTGCTGCGCTCTCTTCACGCCGCAGGCATGTTATCGAGCCGCGTGGAGGTGTCCGTTTCGGGACCGCCTCGGCGGTACTACACGATTTCCGCCGAAGGCCGCGAAGCGCTGCTAGCCTGGCGCGAGGTCTGGGGAGAGTTGCGCAGCTTTGTCGATGCGTTGATCGAGCAGGCGCCGGGCGAACGAGGTAGTGCCAATGGCTAATGTCTCGAGCGCACCGGTCACGCCGATCAGCATCAAATTGTATCTCGAAGCACTGAAGGCCTGTCTCAAGGGACAGCCACCCGCCCTCATTCTCGACGCTCTCGCAGATGCTGAAGAATATCTGCGCGCCGAGCACGCTGAATCCCAAGATGAAACCGAACAGCAGATGCTGGTTCGGGTCGTTGAAACCTACGGAACGCCACAGGAAGTGGCTCAGGAGTACATCGCCATGGAACAAGCATCTGACAGCCCATTTCCGTCACGAACAGATGACGACGCTGGCACAGAAAAAGGCCCTGGCCTTTTTGGTGTGCTGGTAGATCCGCGTGCCTATGGTGCGCTGATCTACATGCTGCTCTCCCTCGCAACGGGGATCTTCTATTTCACCTGGGCCGTCACAGGGCTCAGCCTGACGCTGGGTCTTGCGATCCTGATTATCGGCATCCCGTTCGCGTTGCTTTTCATCGGATCCATCCGTGTCATCAGCTGGGTTGAAGGACGCGTCGTGGAAGCTCTTCTTGGCGTTCGCATGCCGCGCCGACTTCCGACGCAGGAAACTGGCGGGACGATCTGGGAAAAGACAAAGCGCGTGCTGTCAGATGGCCGTACCTGGGGTTCACTGATGTACATGATCCTGCAGCTTCCGCTGGGCATCATCTATTTCACAGCCGCCGTGACACTGGGTGTAACGTCTGGCGCCGTGATTGCCGGCGGGTTTTATGAGTTGAGCACGGGCAAGAATGTGGTTCGCATCGACTCCTATCCTGAACTCGACGCGCTGTTCAACACACCGCCAGGGCTGGTGCTTCTCATCATTGCGGGCATGATCGGCATCCTGTTCACGCTGCACCTGGCTCGTGTCATCGGGTACATCCACGGCAAGATTGCCGAGGCGCTGCTCGTACGCGCCTAAGCGAAGCGCCATATATCGTGAAGAAGGGGCGGCCAGCGGCGGCCCCTTTTGTTTTGAGCCGGAATGCTGTCCATTCGCCCAAACACTGACGGGGTACGAGATGAGCAAGGACAACCGCAAAGACGGCGGCAAAGATGGTGGCAAGCTGCCTGACAAGGAATATGACGAGCAGCTCTATGCCCTGCATGTCGAACTGGTGAAGTTCCAGCGCCAACTCATCGATGAAAGGCTCAAGATCGCTGTTGTTGTTGAAGGCCGGGACGGGGCGGGCAAGGACGGCACGATCAAGCGCATCATTGAACACCTCAGCCCGCGCGACACACGCGTCGTGGCGCTCGGCAAGCCGACCGAGAGAGATCAAAGTTCCTGGTACTTCCAAAGATACACCGCGCACCTTCCTGCAGGCGCAGAATTCGTGCTGTTCAATCGCTCATGGTACAACCGTGCCGGTGTCGAGCGTGTGATGAAATTCTGCAACGACGAAGAATACCGCAGCTTTCTGAAGGAAGCACCGCAGTTTGAATCCATGCTGGTTCGATCCGGCATCAAGCTCGTGAAGTACTATCTCGATATCTCAAAGGACGAGCAGAAAAGCCGCCTCGAAGACCGGCGCGAGGATCCCCTGAAGCAGTGGAAGATCAGTCCGATCGATGCGATCGCTGTAAAGAAGTGGAAGGAGTACTCGGAGGCGCGCAATGCGATGCTCATGCACACAAGCCATGATGCTGCGCCCTGGTACATCGTGAAGGCGGACCGAAAGAAGCTGGCGCGGCTCAATGTCATCAGGCACCTGCTAAGTGGGCTCGACTACAAGGGCAAGGATGCAAAACTGTTGAAGCCTGATACCGATGTCGTATTCCGCTTCAGTGAAAAGACCCTGGCGCAAAACCTGCTGGCGCACTGAACGGCGGGCGCATTCAGGCGCGGCGTACGGCGTTGGCCAGTTCGGTGCGGCTTTTGATTGTGACTCGTCCCAGACCCAGCCAGGAGGCGAGTTCGTTCAGGCTTTGCCTGAGTGGTCGGGCGACTTCAGTGACATCGACGCCGTGCTCGGCGTGGCCACCCAGAACCTGCAAGGCATCGCCCTTGCGATCCGACTTGAGGTCCACCCGGGCGACCAGTCTGTCACCCAGCAGGAACGGCATCACGTAGTAACCCTGCGTGCGCTTGTGCTTGGGCGTGTAGAAGGCGAGCCGATAATGGAAATCGAACAGACGTTCAGTGCGCTGGCGCGCCCAGATCAACGAATCGAATGGAGCAATGAGTGCACACGCATCTGTTGCTGACGCCTTTGCTTCGCGGTGCAGATAGGCTTGCTGCTTCCAGCCTTCCACTGCCACTGGCTGCAAGACGCCCTGCTCGACCAGTTCCTGCGTTCGTGCTTTTGCGTCCGCAAGCGACAGACGAAAATAGTCCCTGAGGTCTGCCTCAGTCGCAATCCCGAATGCTTTGGCCGCAATTTCGACAAGGGTGCGCTGCGCATCATCTCGTGCCGGATCGGGCAAACCCAGCACTGCGTCAGGAATGACGCGCTCAGGCAAATCGTACAGACGTTCGAATCCGCGACGTCCGGCTGATGTAAGCTGACCCGTCCAGAACAGATATTCAACCGCGCGCTTGCCTTCGCTCCAGCCCCACCATGTGCCACTCGACTTGCCGCCCTGGGTCAGTTCGCCTGCACCGATTGCGCCCCGATCCCGAATTTCGTCCAGGACCGCACGGATGAAATCGGGCCGTTCGCGTGCGAGTTTCGAGGGGCCGGCCCACGTGCCCCGGCCGGCGCGTGCTTCGTCCATGCGCCAACGAAACAATTGATGACATTCGACAGGAATGAGCGATGCCTCGTGTCCCCAATATTCGAAAAGTTTTCTTGGCTTGCTGCAGGAAGCCTTGTCGAGCGCTTTTGTGTCGTAGGGACCCAATCTGGAAAACAACGGCAAATAATGAGACCGGACGACGACGTTGACGCTGTCGAGTTGCAGCAGGCCGATCTGCCTGATGGTCTTCAGCAAGAGTGTTGATTTGGGAGGTTCGTTTTTTTGGGTCGTAAAACCCTGAGCACGCAGCGCAATGCGCCGAGCTTCGGCCAGTGACACAGACATGGAGGCAGTCGCTCGCATTGTCAGCGGCTATTCGTCTTGAAAGTTGGGTGCAGGGATAGGATTTGAACCTATGACCTTCAGGTTATGAGATAGGTAAACCATGCTACGACGACTTTCGCCAAAATTCGACCCTGCCGCA
>JBEBHP010000011.1:0-171436 GCA_040080835.1 Micropepsaceae bacterium
GGCTTCCAGCCCGCTCTTCCCGACACCCCGCCATCCCGGGACCACCACAAGAGTTTTCTGCCCCGCTTAAGTGGAGGCCTTGGCGTAGATAGGGTGCAGACGAAAGAGGCCAGCGCTTACCCAGACGATCAAGAGAATCGGGGTCGGACACCCAATTGATGCGGTGACAGCTTAGAATGGCGTCTGACTCCGTGCCCTCCCGGACGGACCTTTTCACCGTATCCCGAACTTTGTATGGATGACTGACCCCATTCCCTGCGCAGTCGAAAGGCTGCTGTAGGGGATGGAGTGGCTTCGCAGGATCAAATGGGTGTTTGGCCCCGTTGCTGTTGTAACTATCATTTCCCACTGCAGCCATTGCTATGCGGTGAGCAGGAATTTCAATAGCTGCACTCCTCCCGCAGATCGGACATCCAGCCAATTTTGCAAGCAGGATTATTGCACATGTGGCGCCCCTACCCGCGCTTGCGCCTGCGCTTCATGACATTCATAAATTCGGGCACACCACTCAGCCATGTCGAGATGCGAACGGTTCCACGCTCGGTCTGCAGGACATACATCCCGCGCCACCCAACTAGCCTCCAGCTCGACACGGATCGCCACGCCACTTCCGCAGAAGTCCCTCGCCACGAACGCACGACAAACCCCGTGCGACCAAACTCGATTCGCCGCGTGAAGAGTTCAACTACCCAGCAAAGGGGCGGGACAGCCGCGATCCCGATCATGACGAGATGCTGTGTCCGATCAGGGGCCACTTCAAACCAGAACCACGGAGCGCAACCGATAACCACTGCTAAAAAGACAAATCCCATCCATCGCAACGTGGTCGAGTAAACGAGCACGCGCTTCTCGCCAACAACAGCCGCGCGCTCACGAACAAACAGGCTGCGATCATCCCAATCCGCGGAAACTCCGAAAATCGCACGGAAGATCGCCTCAAAGACCGCTTGGAAGATGACTTCGAAAATAAAGCGCAAACTTGCTCCTGAAGGTCGTTGGACCCTTTACAGTCACTTATGCCACGCAAGGCCAAAATTCCACGCCAACATCAAGTCAGCCCCGACACCCACCCAGTAAAATCCGGATCACACCCTGTTGATGCAGACCGCAGGGAAATGGCGCTATAACCTTCACCAGGCACCGCATGGGGGAATTATGCTGGCAATCGAGGGCGTCACGCAGGTTTATCGTGGCGGGGTGATGGCGCTTAACGATGTCAGCATCGAGATAAAGCCGGGGTTGTTCGGCCTGCTGGGGCCCAATGGCGCCGGCAAATCAACCCTGATGCGAACGATCGCGACCCTGCAGGCCCCATCAAAAGGTGCGGTCCGTTTCGGGGACATTGATGTCATCAGGGCGCCGGACCAGTTGCGGCGCGTGCTTGGCTACCTGCCACAGGACTTTGGTGTTTACCCGCGCGTCTCGGCTTACGCGATGCTTGATCACATGGCGGTGCTGAAAGGCATCGCCGACAGCAAGCAGCGTCGACAGACCGTCGAGACACTTCTGCGCCAGACCAACCTCTGGAGTGTCAGGAACAAGTCGATCGCGGGGTTCTCCGGCGGCATGCGCCAGCGTTACGGCATTGCGCAGGCGCTTATCGGCAAGCCGCAACTGCTGATCGTCGACGAGCCCACTGCCGGCCTCGATCCGGAAGAGCGCAACCGCTTCCTCAACCTGCTCGCCGACGTCAGTGAGAGCGTCGTTGTGATCCTCTCCACCCATATCGTCGACGACGTCGCCCAATTGTGTTCCGACATGGCGATCATCTCGAAGGGGCGGATTGTCCGTCATGGCGCCCCTGCAACCCTCACCGCAGAACTCAAGGGGAAGGTCTGGCGCAGCTTCATCGACAAGAGCGAACTGGACCAGGCAAAGTCCCGCCATAACGTGATCCTCTCGCGCCTTGTCGGCGGCCGCACGCTGATCCACGTGGTGTCCGACACGAAGCCGGGCGATGGCTTTGAGCCTGTCGCTCCCGATCTCGAGGACGTGTACTTCACGGCCCTTACCAGCACCCAGAACAGCTGAGCGCAGGGAACCGATGTTTTCGAAAATCGCGCGTTTTGAGTTTTTCTACCAGCTGAAGTCTCCAGTCTTCTGGGTCTCGGGCTTCGTGTTCTTCCTGCTCGCTTTCGGCTCGGCCGCAAGCTCACGCATACACATCGGTGCCACTGGCAATACCAACATCAATGCACCATTTGCAATCGTCATCACGTTGCTGGTCATGAGCATATTCTCGCTGTTCCTGATTGCAGCCTTCGTTGCCAATGTCATCGTGCGGGACGACGACACCGGTTACGGCCCCATCATCCGTTCCACCAGCGTCACGAAATTCGACTACCTGTTCGGCCGGTATACCGGCGCCTTTCTTGCCAGCGCCCTTGCCTTCGCATTCGTTCCGCTTGGCTTGTTCGCGGGCATCCATGTCCCCTGGATTGACCAGGAACGCCTTGGACCGATCGTGATTGAGCACTACGTGCTGGCCTATGTGGGGTACGCGCTGCCGGCCATGTTCGTGGCATCCGCCATCCTGTTTGCGGTGGCTGCCATCGTACGTTCCATGACACTGACCTATCTCGGCGTCATTGTCCTGTTCATCCTCTATGGGATCTCAAGCCAGTGGCTGAGCGATCTGAAGAGCGAAGAGTTCGCAGCCCTGTTTGATCCCTTTGGCTTAAGCGCCGTGTCACAGGTGACCAAATACTGGACGGCATCAGACCGGAACACCATGTTCCCGCCGTTGGGAGGTATCGTTGCAGAGAACCGGTTGCTCTGGGTTGGCGTGGCGTTCGTTCTGCTCTGGGTAGCCCACACCTCCTATCGCTTCGCTGATCGCGGCGTCCGGCGCTCTGCAGGCAAGCCGGAAAATGACGTCACGGCCGCAGCTTTCGTGCCCGTCCGCGTTTCGCCGCGCTTCGATGCGGCATCGCTGAGGGCCCAGAGTTGGAAATGGACACGCTTCGAGATGGCGCAGGTCATTCGGAGTCCCGCCTTCTTCATCCTGCTGATCCTGGGTATCGCAAATACCGTGTCCTCCGTATGGGTGGGCACGACACTTGACGACTGGACGCTTCTGCCAGTCACCCGCCTGATGATTGAAACCGTTGGCCAGGCCTTTTCCATCGCCCCGGTACTGATTGCGGCGTACTATGCAGGTGAACTTGTGTGGCGCGAACGCGAGCGCAAGTCACACGAACTGTTTGGCGCCACGCCCACGCCAGACTGGGTGTTTGTTGCGCCCAAGATATTCGCCATTGCCTTCGTGCTGCTGCTGACCCTGTTGGTGTCTGTCGGCGTCGGCGTGGGCGTCCAGGCCGTACGCGGCTACACCAATTTTGAACTCGACAAGTACCTGAACTGGTATGTCGTCCCGACCTTCATCAGCTTCCTCCAGCTTGCGGTACTTGCCATATTCCTGCAGGCAATCTCGCCACACAAATATGTCGGCTGGGGCCTGATGGGGCTTTACATCGTTGCCCGCAACGCGCTCTCAAGCCTCGGCTTCGAGCACAAGCTCTACCTCTTCGGATCCACGACCGGCGTCCCATTGTCGGACATGAATGGACAGGGGTATTTCTGGATCGGGCGCACGTGGCTCGAAATCTACTGGAGCGCGATCGCCCTCATTCTCGTCCTCGTATCCTTCGCTGTCTGGCCCCGGGGAACCGAAGTTCGATACGCACCGCGCTTCGCACGGCTGTGGCGGCGCCTGACCGGACTGGCTGGCATCGGCATCGCGGCAAGCCTCGCCGTCGCCGCCACGACCGGCGCCTGGATCTACTACAACACCAATGTCCTGAATGAGTACCGAACCGCCGACCAGGACGAGAAGGAACTGGGCGACGGCGAGCGTGCCCTGATCAGATACATGAATCAGCCGCAGCCGCGCATCATCGGCACGACACTGAGCATCGCGCTCTATCCGGCAGAGGGGCGCGCCGTCACGTCCGGCGACTACCTGATCGAAAACCGGACGGCCGCGCCGCTGACCGAGGTGCATTTCGACCTGCCGACGGACACGGCCTTCAAGGTGCTCGACATTGACGGGGCGCGTCTCGCGAAGGAGTACAAGGACTACCGCTACCGCATCTACAGCTTTGATACGCCGATGGCGATTGGCGAGCGGCGCCACATACGCTTCACAACCGTGCTGGCGCAGCAGGGCTTCCGGAACTCCGGGAACCAGACGTCGATCCTCGAGAACGGCACCTTCCTGAACAATTTCGCAGTCTCCCCGGTGATCGGGATCAGCCGTCGCAGTTTCCTGCAGGACCCCACTGCACGCAGGCGCCAGGGACTTTCCGCGCAGTTGCGCATGCCCAAGCTCGAAGACATGACCGCCGGTGGCAACAGCTATCTGCGGCCCGACTCCGACTGGGTTTCATCTGACATCACCGTATCAACGACGCCAGACCAGACACCGATCGCTCCCGGTTACGTCGTATCGGACGAGACAACGGGCGGGCGCCGCACGGTGCACTTCAGGTCGGATTCACCGATCCAGAATTTCTACTCGATCCAGTCTGCGCGCTATGCCATCAAGCGGGACAAATGGAACGGCATCGACCTTTCCGTCTATTACCACCCGCAGCATGCGTTCAACGTGGACCTGATGCTGTCGGTGATGCAGAAGTCGATCGAACTGTATTCGAAGGAATTCGGCCCCTACCAGTTCCGCCAGGCGCGGGTGCTGGAATTCCCCGCGATCGCGACCTTCGCCCAGTCCTTCGCCAACACGATTGCCTACTCGGAAGACATAGGTTTCCTCCAGGATGGAGCCGCCCTGAAGGCCGATCCCAACAAGATCGACATGGTAACCTACGTCACCGCGCACGAGATTGCGCACCAGTGGTGGGCACACCAGGTCCTCGGCGCAGACGTCCAGGGCTCGACGATGCTGAGCGAGTCATTCGCAAGCTATTCCTCGTTGCTGGTCATGGAGCAGCTTTATGGTCCGGAACAGGTGCGAAAGTTCCTGACCCAGCAGCGCGACAAATACCTGCAGGGCCGCCTCTCTGAAACGGTTGAGGAACTGCCCCTGATGCGCGTCGAGAACCAGCCTTACATCCACTACTACAAGGGCGCGATGATCCTCTACCGGCTCAAGACCGAGATCGGGGAAAGCATCGTCAACGGTGCGTTGAAAAAACTTGTTGATCGCTACAGGTTCAGGACATCGCCATATCCGCGAACGACAGACTTCCTCGAAATCCTGCGGGCAGATGCCGGACCGAGCCACGCGAAACTCATTTCCGACCTGTTCGAGAAGATCACGCTTTACGAGCTGAAGGCCAATTCGGTCAAATACACCAAGCGCGCCGACGGCCGCTTCGATGTAGCCATCGAAGTCGAAGCAAGGAAATTCCACGCCGACGGCAAGGGCAAGGAAATGGAAGCCGCGATGCAGGAAAACGTTCCTGTCGGCGCCTTCCTGGTTGACCCGACCGACCCGAAATTCGACAGGTCACAAGTGCTCGTCTACGAGATGAAGCCGATCAGGACCGGAAAACAGACAGTTACGCTCATAACTGAAGAGGCACCCAAATTTGTCGCGATCGATCCCTACTCGATCTGGATCGACCGCGAGGTGAAGGACAACGTCATTCCTGCAGGTGCTCCCGCATCGTAGCCGGAAGAATCTCGGTCGCACTCCCAATTGATACGGTGACATCTTGGAATGGCGTCTGAGCTTACAACCCTGACAACGATGAAGCCAGGCGTCTCTTTCCCGAGTCACATATGTGCGGCGCGCCAACTGCCAGTTTGGCATTCAAATTCAAATGCTCTAGCTTGATCCCAATTACCCAGGAGCCATCATGAAACGCGCCGCCATCACCGTCCTCCTGCTATTGGGCCCACAAGGCGCCAGCGCCGCTGACGACGCCTGGCGCGCAGCGTGGCACCAGGTCGAAATGTTCCCGGACGTCCGGCCAGGCACCACAGCCTATGACGACAAGGCGGCATGCGAGAAAGATCTGGAAGCATCACAAGACAGGATCATTCTGTGCGCCTATCTGGAAAAGCCGGAGGGCGCCATCGACGCAGCAATAGCGATGTTCAGCGAAATCATCACGAAGCAGCCGAAAGACGATGTGGTCATCAACCAGCGCGGCAATCTCTACATGGACAAGGGCGACACCGCCCACGCCATCGCTGACTACACCCGCGCGATGAAACTCAATCCCGGCGACTATTGGGCCTACATCCTGCGCGCCAGCGCCTATGAACGAAGCGGCCAGCGCAAGAAAGCTATTGCCGACTACAAGGCCGGCATTGCACGCCATCCGGATGCGAGCACGCTGCAAAAGGCACAGGAGGCACTAAAGAAACTCGGCGCCACCCCCTGATCGGCCCCCCCCGGGCGCAAACGCTGCTTTTATCGCCGTGACAGGCTTGATCGCGCGCGATTAAGGGTGACACTGCGTATCAGCGCCGCTAATCCGCTTGAACATCCTGTCGACGCTACATATGAACTTCCATCGAAAATGGAGAATTCAGATGGAAGTGCGTGACGCCAATGGCAACATCCTGGCTGATGGAGACAAGGTCGTCCTGATCAAGGACCTGAAGGTCAAGGGCGCAGGCGAAACGCTCAAGCGGGGCACGATCATCAAATCAATCCGCCTCACCGACAACCCGGAAGAAATCGATTGCCGACATGACAAGATCAAGGGCCTGGTCCTGCGCACCGAATTCGTCAAGAAGGGCTGACGTCTCTAGCCCGGTTCCAGTGAACCGGTAATTGAAGCGCGCTGGGACAGTTCGATCCAGTTTCCTGCCGGATCTTTCACCATCGAAATCCGGGCGGTCTTGCCCAGCGTGACAGGGGCCACGGCCTCGCGGCCACCATGCGCCACGACAAACGCGTGATCGCTGTCGACTGAAAAAACCTGCAGCGTCAGGTAGCGCCATCCCGCCCCTTCAAACGGGGAATCCTGTGGCGCGTCTGCTTCCTGCCTGATGCTCACCAGGCTCTCGCCAGCCAGGAAGCCCGCCCCGCCATCGCCCTTTGGCAGCCCCAGAGCGTCGGAATAAAAGCGGTTCACCGCGTCTGCATCCGGCACTTCGAGGCGAACCCCAATCTGCGTGACGCCGAAAGAACCTGGCGGCACGAGCACAACACGGTTGCCATCAGGATCGGTCAGGTATCTCGGCTCAGCCACACCTTCGCGCGCAATCAGCAACTCCCGGTAGCCGCTGGCGGGCGTTTGCGGCAGCAGATCGGACATATGATTGATCTTCAGAACTGAACCCATCAGGTCATGGCGATGCTGTTCCATGCCCCGTCGAACTTTCAGCACTTGGTCAGGCGGTACGCCGATCTCGTCCTGCCAGAACCGCAACATCGGCTGAATGTTGTTGGTACTGAGGCCAATATCAAAACGGGGCTTTGCGAGTTTCATGATCTGATTTCCCGAACGGGCGGACGACACAGCGTTCCGCGCAGGCACCAATACCGGATACGCATCATTTGACACAACCCGTTGAATACCCGGCTCACGAGGGTGACTGCAGATATTGCCGCGTTCAACCTGCCAGGTGCAAAATCTCGACCTCTGTCCGCGCAGGTATCAACTGTCCCCGAAAATAAGATGACCCCGCACGAGCCCCTTTCATGAAATTCCAGAAAGGTTGAATTAATGCCGTGAGCGCCAGAGTTGGCCACGGCATTGCCATATTCCCGCCTCAGGAGTCATGCCACATCCCCACTGGCACAAGGAGGAGTCACTATGCGAAATACATTGCTGGGCATTTCAGTTGCAGGCGCACTTCTGGCGACACTTGCACCCGCACACGCTGCAGATACGGGCAAACAAATTGACTACCAGGGATTTCGCGAGCTCACGCAGGAAGTTCAGGCCTACCGTGAGCATCGCCTCGTCAGCCTGGCCCAGTTTCAGGCCATGGCGCGTGAACCCGGCACCATCATCCTGGACGCCCGGTCCGCAGATGCCTACAGGAAGGGGCACATCGCTGGCGCGATCAATCTGAGCTTTTCGGATTTCACCGCACAGTCGCTTGCCTCGGTACTGAAGCGACCGGACACGCGCGTGCTCATCTACTGCAACAACAACTTTGAGAACAACGCACCTCCTGTCATCCTCAAGAGCGTGAAGCTTGCGCTGAACATTCAGACGTTCATCAATCTCTACGGCTACGGATACCGCAATGTCTTTGAGCTCGGTGACGTCGTGAACTTCGACGACCCGAAAGTGCACTGGGTCCGCGGTTGACGGGCAGAAAGCCGCACATGCTGTGCCTCGACTTGCCGAGTTGCATCCAACGCGCTTAGATGGTCCCGACATCAGGGGGACGTCATGGATCGCAGAACATTTCTGGCGGCCGGTGCCGCATCGGTGGCACTTGCCGTCGACAATAGCTGGGCCGCAACCCCGGCAAGCGGCGACGGCGCACTTGATCTGTTTCTGTCGCAGGAGTTCGAAAAGCGCCTCGACCGCTCGCCCGAACAGGTAACCTCGCTGGGCATCGACCGCGGTGCGCGCGCCGCCGCCAAATCAAAACTGACCGATCGCTCGCTTGCCGCCTGGTACCGCGACAGGCGCGAAGCCAGGCAGAACCAGAAACGCCTGGCAGTGTTCAAGCGGACGGAACTTTCGCCAACCGCGCACATCAGCCTTGACAGCGCGACCTTCCGGTCTGGCATTGAAGCTGAACACGCCCGTTCATTCACCTACGGCGATGCACGGGGAAATCTGGAACCCTATGTCGTCAGCCAACTGACGGGCGCCTATCAAAGCGTGCCGGACTTCCTGGACAATCAGCATACGATCGAAACTGAAGCCGACGCCGATGCCTATGTCGCGCGCCTTCACGCGTTCGCCGAAGTTGTCGACCAGAACAGCGAGCGCCTCGCTCACGATTCGGCGCAGAGCGTCTTTGCACCCGACTTTGCGCTTGACGCTGCAATCAGGCAGCTCGGCGCCTTGCGGAACGCACCTGCCGGCAGTGCGCCGATTGTTCAGTCACTCGCGCGTCGTGCAGCCGAGAAAAAACTTTCGCCCGCTCACGCAGACGGAGCCGCAAAGACCTTTGACACCGTGGTCAAGCCCGCACTCCAGCGCCAGATTGATCGCCTGACGGCTCTCCGGCGCAAGGCCACGCATGAAGCAGGTGTGTGGAGGCTGCCGCACGGTGAAGCTCTTTACGCGCTCGCCCTCAAGGCTGGCACGACGACTGCCCTTTCGCCCGATGAGGTCCACAATCTGGGTCTGCAGCAGGTTGCCGACCTGACCGCGCAGATCGAGCCACTCCTCACCGCACAGGGATTGACCAAGGGAACACTGGCAGCACGCTTCCAGGCGCTGAGCACGGGTCAGTATCTTTATCCCAACACCGACGAAGGACGTGCGCAGCTGCTCGCGTTCCTGAACGAAAAAACTGCCGAGATAAGGGCGCGCCTGCCCGAAACCTTTGCAACGCTGCCTACGGCCGCAATCGAAATCAGGCGCGTCCCGCCGTCCATCCAGGACGGCGCTTCGAACGGTTATGCGCAGCGACCCAGTCTCGATGGTACACGCCCGGGCGCGTACTATATCAACCTGAAGGACACGGCCGACTGGCCGAAGTGGAGCCTGAAGACCCTCACCTATCACGAGGCCTTCCCCGGTCATCAGTTGCAGGGACAGATTGCGCAGTCCAGCAGGGACCTGCCCCTGTATCGGCGCGTCGGCGGCAACTCGGCCTACAACGAGGGCTGGGCGCTGTACGCTGAAATGCTCGCCGACGAGATGGGTTTCTACGATCAGGATCCGTTGGGTCGGCTCGGCTTCCTGCAGTCATTCCTGTTTCGTGCGGTTCGCCTTGTTGTCGACACCGGCTTGCACGCGAAGCGCTGGTCGCGCGAAAAGGCGACGGACTATCTGATCGAGAAGACCGGACGCCCGAAAGGGGCCGCACAGCGCGAGATTGACCGCTATTGCGTGCGACCGGGCCAGGCGTGCGCCTACAAGATCGGGCAAACCGCCATTTCCCGCCTGCGCGACGAAGCAAAGGCACAGCTGGGAGCAAAGTTTGACCTGAAGGTGTTTCACGACCTCGTTCTCAAGCAGGGTGCGATGCCGCTGACCGTCCTTGAAACCTTGGTGCGTGACTGGACGAAAGGCGGCGGGACGTAATCCCCGAACCAGGCTATTTCGCTTTGGGCGATGCGGCCTCAAGCGCCGCGACAAGTTTGTCGAACTGCACGCGTGTCATCTGGCTGTCGCCCGTGATGCGCAGTTTTGCGGGTGCGGGCGGAACATCGAAGGCGAGCGTACGGACATTGATGACCACGCCCTTGAATTCCGCAGGCAGCAGGCTTGCAAGGTCAATCCTGTGGCGCTTGAACACGTCGCCACCCACCATGCGGGACACCGCATCGCTCACGCCCTGATAAGCACCCTCTATCCGGCAAGCCGGCGTTGCTGCTCCAAGCACGTCAACGAGGACCAGTGCTCCCTGCACCGCGATGCCAATTCTCGATGAGCAGCTCACGTCAGCCGGCATCTCCAGGGGAATGCCAGCCCCACAAATGCGTTTTGAGTAGTGAAAAGACAGGTCATAGCTGAGCGACCTCGGTCCGGTCACTTTCGCCGCCGCATTCCTGACCTTGACCAGCGTGCCGCAGGGAACCGCCCGGTCGAGCGCCTTTGCCGACAGCTTCCGGATGTCCGTGATGACCGGCTGAACATCAACATCCGCATTGAGCACTACCCGGACCGAGCCGTCCGGATTGACCGAACTGTCCCACCGCACCGAGGCAGGAAGATTGAGCTGCGCGTTACCAACCTTTGGCCGCGCCACAAAACTCTTCGACCCGTTAACCGCTGAAGCGTTCGCGGACACGCTCATGAGCATGAGGGCAAGCCAGACCCACGCCAGCCCGACCAGATTCCCCTTCATTGTTTGACCACTTGCACGCGCGCGCAGGAATGCTTCATCACTCAAAGATTCTCAAGATCGCAGCCACGCGCTTCCAGCACGGGTCGAAGGTCCCAATAGGCGCGGGGCGTCCGCGTCAGCGGGATACGTGGATGCAGGTGATGCACGATATGATACTGCATGCCCATCGAGCCGATATTTCCCAGCTGGCTGCGGAAGCCGCGCGTATCCCGGTAGCGCCCGGTTTCGATACCTGGAAAATGCGGCGCCCAGGACAGGAAGAATCCGATATAGGTGATCGCGATGTGCCGCGGCAGCCACCAGAGCAGCGCAGCCTCAATCGCATACCCGCTCCACGACACCGCGAACAGGATCGCCAGATAGGCAAGCTGGTATGCGAGCCCCAGTGCCATCGCGGCTTTTGCATCCTGTGTGCCAATCCGCTGCAGCGTGTTGCCATAGTTCACGTTTGACGCGCCACCCGGCTGCCGGTTCACAATGCTGTTGAACAGGAATGTCCATGCATCGGCAGCCTTCGTATGGATATCCGGGTCAAGCTCTGCATCGTTGGTGTGCTTGTGATGCTCCAGGTGGGTCAGCCGCAGCAACTGATACGGCATGACGAGCGGGATGGTCGACACATGTCCTACAAGCTGGTTCAGCCAGCGCAGCATGTCACCCGGACGCGCGATGATGTCGTGCTGGGCTTCATGCGAAGGCAGGTAGCACAACATCAGATTGATGGTGGCGATCGGAAAGGCGATCCAGAGAGGAACATAGCCGCCCAGCACAAGCGGCCAGAGCGAGAGCCACACGACGAAATTTCCAAGCCCCCAGGCAACCGCAAGCCACGGCACGCCACCCATGTGCGTTCGCGCAATTTCACCTTCGAGCTTCATGAGCTCCTGGCTTCCGAGGGAACGCAGCGTGTCTGCATCAGGCAGGATCACGCTCACAGCCAGCGCCTCTTCCATGTCGCAATGCCGCCCCACACAACACCCAGCAAAAGGCCAGCGGCCAGAGGCGCAAACCCGGTCGGCAGTGGCAGCGACCAGGCGCGGACAATCTCGGCCGTCAGCGGCGCAACGAACCCGATGCCGAACAGCAGCGGCAGAAAATAGACGAGCTTTTCCAGAAAGACTTGCAACGGGACAACCTTTCGACGGCGTGCTTCGTCCCACAGTACTGCCGGGCAGCCTGCATGTAAAATGCCGGTGAGGCACCCGGGAAGGCGCGGCTGGAAAAAGGCAAGGACCGAAGCACACTTTCGCGCCTCGTAAACGGAATCTTAGGCTTGATGAAAGGCCAACTCTGGCAGCGCGCCCAGCGTCGCTGAATTAACTCAAATTCTTTTCAGTTTGTTTTCGATACTTGGTCCATCCTGACCCCAGCCTATGCCATTTCGGACAGCCCGCCATGTGTCGTGCCTTTGCAATTTCACTATTGCTTCTGTCAGTGCTTGGTCTCGGCCAGAACGCACGGGCGGGCCAGGATGTGGTTGCGCAGTGGCAGATCATCCAGAGAGTTGGAGAAGTGTCCGCGACTTCTGATGAATATCAACCCGTGGCGCTTGATCCCGGCGCGCATATTCCGGAAGGCGCAATCCTGCAGACAGGACGCAACGGCCGCGCTGTCATTCGCCGTGGTGAAGAGCAGATTGTTGTGCACGCAATGTCCCGGCTTGTGCTGACGGATTCGGGCAATGACATAACGCGCATCACCCAGACGCAGGGGTCCGCCTGGTTCAAGATCGGAAAGCGCCAGGCACCTCACTTCGAAGTGGACACCCCCTTTCTCGCGGCCGTCGTGAAGGGCACGTCTTTTCTCGTGACGGTTACGGGTGAGAGGTCCGATGTTCAGGTCAACCAAGGCGCCGTGGAAGTCGCAACGATTGATCGCAACGCCGTGACGTTGGTGAAGCCCGGCATGAACGCAGCCGTGAGCTACGCCGGCCGTTCTGAAATCGAAGTCAACCAGCGCGGCGGACAACCGCGAATTGTGACCAGCAATGAAGGTGGTTGGGACATTGCAGCTGGTGGCGAAGCGGGACTTGCTGGGCGTCCGTCGCTCCGCGAGGGACAAGACGGCGTGGATGGTGTGACCGCAGCAGGCCTGGACAGTTTCGGTACCACCGTGACTGTGGGCCTCGCACATTCATCATCCAATGCACCTGCAGGAACGCAAGGCACGGGAAGTGCAACCAGTCCGGAACCGGGCACACAACCTTCGGGACTCCGTGGCAGCGCGGATGAGAACGGCAACATTGTAAACCTGAGGGGTAGTGCCCGCTCTGCGACAACCCGGTTTACCTCGGGCGCGCAGCTTGCAACCCGAAACATGGCGAACCGCGTATCCGGAACGGTCAAGGTCCTCACGAATCACAAACCACTCAAGCTGACCGCATCATTTCCCTGGACTGCAATTGCGGTCTCCATACTGGGCCTCTTGTCGATGATGGTGTTCAGCCAGGTTCGGGGACTGCGCCGTCGCACCAGGAAGGCATCATCGCTGAGTTTGGAATAGGGCACCCCCAGCGCACTCAAAGACTTGCCTTGCGCACCAGGCCCGTGAGGCCATCGATGCTTTCCGCATTGGCAACATAGCGGCGCTCGGTCCACTCCTCCTCTGTGCGATGCTCAATGGCGCGCTTGAGCTGCTCGCGCGTTTCCTTGAACTCGTAGAACGGCACGCCCCAGCCGCAACTGTCTGCAATGCGCTCGACGTCGATGAAAATGATATTTCGTGCCCGCTGGAAACCCGGAAACTTCGCAAGTTCCTCGGCGTAGCCGGGTTCATCAAACTGCATCACGCTGGCCTTGCCATATAGCCGCAGGATCAGCGCCGGTCCTTCGAATGCACAGAACATGATTGTGATGCGTCGGTTCTCACGTGCATGGGCAACCGTTTCGATGCCCGATCCACCAAGATCCAGATACGCAACGCGCTTTGGGCCAATGATGCGGAAACTGTCATATCCCTTGGGACTGACATTGACATGTCCGTCCGCTGACAGCGGCGCCGTAGCAACAAAGAACATCTTCTGCTTGCTGATGAACGAGATCAGCTTCTCATCAAGTTCCGAATGGACTGCGCTCACAGGAACCTCCATCTGGCTGTCAGGGCGACAGGAATATCAAGACCCTGGCCGATTGGCGAGCCTTCAACTCCCAAAAAGTCAGTCGGTCGATTCGCAGCAGAACGCCGGATTTCGTTGCACCAGCGCTGAAATCACGGCATGAAGGCGCCAACAGACAACTCACAGGCAAAACGCCAGTCACATGTCCGACATTGCACTCATTGGCCCCGGCGCAATCGGCTGCGCGTTCGCCGCCGCAGCCATGCAGGCCGGGCATGACATTCACGTCGCGGCAAGAACGCCCGTTCAATCCCTCGACGTCACTTATCCCGATGGGCACGTCCAAGGCCCCGTCCACCAGCTTACCGCACAAACGGTCCGTCCGTTTTCCGTCGTCATGCTCGCCGTCAAGGCTCATCAGACCCTGGCGGCAAAGCCCTGGCTTGACGGCCTCTGCGCAAAGGGAACTGTGCTCGCTGTCCTGCAAAATGGCGTCGAGCACATCGAACGCCTGAAACCACTCGTCGCAGACGGCGTGCAGATTGTCCCTGCAATGGTGGCCTGCCCCGCGACCCGAATCGGACCGGGACACGTACAGGTGACCGGACAGGCAAGGCTCGACGTCCCCCGGGGTCCGGCAAGTGATGCCTTCAGGCGCGTCTTCGAAAACTCGTTCGGCCAGATCATTCCGGTCGACGACTGGCAGTCATCCGCATGGGCAAAGCTCGTTCTGAATGCTGCAAGTGGCGGCATCGGCGTCCTGACAAGAAGGGGCAACGAGGTTCTGAAAGACCCTGAAATAGGACGTCTGTTCCGGGCCCTCGCGGCAGAAGTCATCGAAGTGGGTCTGGCTGAAGGTGCCAAGCTGTCACCTGAACTTGGCGAGCGGTTGCTTGCCGTCATGACATCCGGAAAAAGCCTTCATAAACCGTCCATTGTGGTGGACCGCATCACCAACCAGCCGACGGAATGGCAGGCCCGCAATGAAGTGGTACTGAAGAAAGCTGCAAAGCACGGCATTCCCGTGCCCCTGAACGATCTCGTGTGCAACCTCATCCGTGCAGGAGAACCCCAACAATGATCACTGGCCTGACGTCACACAGCTTCATTTCGCAACGCCTGCGCCTGCGCTACGTCGACTGGGGCAACCCCGACGCACCGCCACTGATCCTGCTTCATGGTGGACGCGACCATTCCCGCAGCTGGGACTGGACGGCCCAGGAACTGCGAGGCAAATGGCACATCATTGCACCGGACCTTCGCGGACATGGCGACAGTGACTGGTCGCCCGACGGAGACTATGGGTCATTGGCCAATCTGTATGACCTCGCGCAGTTGATCCACCAGCTCAAGCTAGCACCCGTGACGATCGTGGCGCATTCGTATGGCGGCAACATTGCGCTCAGATACGCGGGCACATATCCGGAGAACGTAAAAAAGCTGGTGGCAATCGAAGGCCTCGGCCCCTCCCCAAAGATGCTTGCAGAACGAATGGCCAAGCCCGTCAACACGCGCTTGCGCGACTGGATCGAAGCCAAGCGCGCAAGCGCGGGCCGTACACCCAAGCGATACGCATCGCTGGACGATGCCTACAAACGCATGAAGGAAGAAAATCATCACTTGTCTGACGAACAGGCGCGCCACCTGACAGTTCACGGCGTCAGCCAGAACGAAGATGGGACCTATACCTGGAAATTCGATCCCTACATGCGCATATTCCCGCCATTCGACCTCGCGCAATCGGAAGTCGAATGGATGTGGGCGGCGATCACGTGCCCGACATTGCTCATGTATGGCGAGCAGAGTTGGGCATCGAACCCGCTCAAGGACGGTCGCGCCGTCCATTTCCGGAACGCACGCATCGTGACATTGAAGAACGCGGCACACTGGTTGCATCACGACCAATTCGATGCCTTCATTTCCGAACTGAACGGCTTCCTCTGACGGGGGAATTCCGGCGGCTGCGCTTACTGCCTTTCACATAGGTGTCAAGCGCCTCACTCATGTAATCGTACAGCACGCGCACCCGGCGGCTAACCCGCAAGTCTTCGTGCATCACCAGCCACATTTCCAGGGGAAGCTCCACGCGACCATGAAGCACGGGCAGCAGGTCACGCTGGCGCGCCGCAAGCTGGATCTGGCACCCACCGATACCCGCACCCGCGCGCAGCAACCCCAACTGCGCCAGATCGTTGTCGCAGCGAAGCGTGAAGTCATTCCGGCTGATCTCGCGGCCGAGCTCGCCAAGCCCCTCAAATACGGCGGGGACCTTGTCATAGCCAATAAGGTCATGACCACGCAAAGCCTCGATCGTTTTCGGCAGCCCGCGGCGCTTCACATAATTCTTGTGAGCATAGAGACGAACGGGAACATCACCGATCTTGCGCGCGACCAGCGCCTGCTGCGTCGGACGGATCATGCGCACCGCAACATCGGCGTCCCGCAGCAGCAGATTTTCATTGCGGTTTGAAAGCACGAGTTCAATTTCGACCTGCGGGTGTTCGAGCCGAAAGGCTGTCACAATCGCGGGAAGCACCTCCGCACCGATCACATCGCTGGCAGCGAGCCTGACCGTACCTCGTTCTTCCTCGGCCTCTCCCGACGCGGCCCGGGCAAGGGCAGATGCCGTCGACGCCATGAGCCTTGCGTGGGGCAGCAGCTCAAGCGCCGCTTCTGTCGCCATCAGCCCGCGAGCCGATCGGGTAAAGAGTTTCGCCCGGAGCTGTCGCTCAAGTTCCTCGACATGGCGACCCAGCGTTGGCTGGGTCAGCCGCAGGGATCGAGCAGCAGCCGAAAGACTGCCAAGCTCGGCGACCGCAAGGAAGGAACGCAGCAGTGTCCAGTCGATGGAATTCTCGCTCATACATTTTTGTATATCAGAAATACATTAATTGCCACTTCCACAAAATAAATGAATAGGTACTTTGCCAGCGAAGCAACAGGAATTCTTGCAATGTTCATCGGCCACTACGCCCCCGCATTGGCACTAAGAACCGTCAAGGGCAGTCCGGGTCTGGCCACGGGCTTCGTGGCGGTCCAGCTGATCGACGTCGGTTTCTTCTCCCTTTCGTATTTCGGGATCGAGAAATGGGCCGCCAATCCGACGATCACCGGGTTCACGCCGGTCGACCTCTATTTCATGCCCTACACGCACAGCATTTTGGGTACGGTGATTTGGGCAGCAGTCGCCGGCGGCGTCATCGCCGTTCTCGCACCTGCTGGCAAAAGGCTCTTGCCCGCGCTCATCACTTTCGCGCTCGTGGCTTCACACTGGGTGCTCGACCTCGCAGTTCATCGCCACGATCTGGGCATTCTCGGCGATGCGGGAACGAAATTGGGTTTTGGCCTTTGGGATTTCCCGCTCATCGAGATGCCGCTGGAACTGGGTCTCCTCGTCGGGGGATTCACGCTCTACATGAACGCATCAACGCCCCGGAACTGGTTTGGCACCGTCACGCCGTGGATCGTCATGATCGCACTCCTTGCCGCTCAGGCCGTCAACTGGTTCACGCCGCCCGCCGCGGACACTGCGACGTTCTCTGGCATGGGATTGCTCGCTTACGGGGTGGCGGCATTGCTGGGATGGCTGCTGGACGCAACCCGGCAGCTCGGTGACCACTGAAGCGGATGGTTCACAGATCCAGAAGCGTCAAAACTGAACGTTCAACGTCCGAAGGCGAAACCGATGCATCAAAGCGCTGCCATTTGATTCCGCCCACTTCATACGCCAACTGCCTGTGCAGAACCGCGACGTCGGCGTCGGAAGCATCCCCCTTCCGGCCGGCAAGCCGGGCTTCAAGCACCGAGGCTGGCGCTTCCAGCCAGATCCCCGTGAACTGAACATTCAGTTCGCGGGCGATCCGCTCGAATTCCCCACGCTCGCTCTCTTTTGAAAACACGGCATCGACAACGACCGGCACGCCTGCTTCAACGGCGGCACGGGCGAGTTCAAGCATGCTTGCGTAAACGCGTGCGGAACTCTCCGGCGTATAGGATGACGATGCAAGTTGCTTGTCGATTGGAACGCCCGCCAGACGCTTGCGTATCTCGTCGGTTCTCAAATGTACTGCCCCGGCAGGCCCCTTCAGGCGCCACGCAATGGCTTTTGCAAGCGTTGATTTTCCTGTTCCGGAAAGACCACCAACCGCCACGAGTAGAGCCCGGCCAGGCGATGCGTAGCTCAGCGCCTGCTCCAGATAGTTGCGCGCTTTTAAGGCGCCGCCTGCCCTGCGCGCTTCCGTCTTCGCACGGATCTCGGCGCGCAACGTGAGATAGAGCGGAAGGGCTGCAAGGCTGCTCATGGTCCCGAGCCAGTGACTTGTATCACGCGCATTGAGCCACGCATTCAGCGCCCGGTTCGCCAACCGATGTTCCCCGCAGGTCAGCAGGTCCATGAGCAGGAATGCAAGATCATAGAGCGGTGGAATGATCGCGTAGAAATCGTCGAACTCGATGCAGTCAAAGAGCGTGGGCTCGTCACCATTCAGGAATACATTCCCCAGGTGCATGTCCCCATGGCAATGCCGGACGTCCTGTGATTGCTCCTTCAGGACGGGTCCGCAGGCAAGCATCAGCCGCTCACGCGCTGCAATCGCGGCCTCGAGCATCTCTCCGTCGAAGACATCCTGAATCGAACGAAGGTCCTGCGCATTTTCCCGCGCAACACGCGCCACGGCTGCTTCCCAGTCACAGGAATTGACAACGGGCACCTCTTCATGAAACCGCGCAACGTGCCGTGCGAGTTTCTCGATCATCTGCTCGGTCAGCAGGCCGCGCGCCCACAGCTTTGACAAAAGCGCTTCTGATGCAAAGCGCTGCATCTCGAGCAGCCATTCAACCGGCGTTCCTTCACCACCGAGCACGAACTGTACGCCCGTTTGGGTGACGGGAAGTGTTTGAAGATAGATGGATGGCGCAGTGCGCCTGTTCAGAACCAGCTCCCGCTCAAGCGTTGAGCGCCGCACTTCAAGCGTGCTGAAGTTCAGGTAGCCAAGGTTGACGCTTTTCTTGAGCTTGAAAGCGCGCTCACCGGTCAGGAACACAAGCGCGGCGTGGGTTTCGACAACCTCCGGCTTTTCGCCACCCCAGGGGCCACCCTCACGCAGCCAGGCGATCACGTCATCCGCAACGGAAGGTTCACCCATGCATTGGTCCGTGTGTATCCACCAGCGCCCGAAAGCCTGCGTGCGCCCATTCGCGCCGGGTTGTCAACCACCCAACAGCGCATTCTGACCGGTTTATTGCCCCGGCGGAAGGACCGGTGTATGACCGCCTCACAAACCGCGAACCGCTTCAGGGGAAGTCATGTCAGACAAGCAGCAGGACCTCGAAAAGACGCGAGCAGAAGCTACAGCTGCTCTCAATGCGCAGCAGGCCAGCTTCGCAACTATCCTGTCAAATATTGTGGCGCTGATGATCCGTGACCCCAAGTTCAGGAACCTTAGGATTGCGGATCTCGAGTGGCTGGTGATGCCGCCAATCGTTTCCGGACAATGGCAGATCGCACACGGCACATCGCCAGTCGCAGCGCCGAAGGACGGGGTGCCGCCACCGCCTGCACGCATGGTCCCGATCGCAGCCGCACTGTGGGCCAGGGTTTCGTCTGACGTGGATGCGAGGCTTACTGCGAGCCTCGAAAAACCGATCATCCTGCGCCCCGAAGAATGGACCAGCGGCGACATTCACTGGCTCATCGCGCTGCCAGGAGAAACGCGCTTCCTCCAGACATTCCTCGGCGAACTGCAGAAGACCTTGTTCAAGGACAAGACAATCAAGCTGCGTGGCGCCGACAAGGAAGGCAAGCCAGTCGTGACCACGCTGAAAGATCTGCTGTCCCAGACCGCGACCGGACAGTAATCAGCCGCTTCGCAAATGCCGCCTGCGACGAAATTGACCATCGCTTTCGCAGGAATTGTTCTCTATATGTTCTTGAGATGACCAAGCCCGTTTTCCGGTCGTCGACTTGACATTGTGAATACCTTCGGCGGATGACTTTTTCCGCCTCGTGAGCCTGCGCGATACAAGATTTCCATTGCAGGTGAGTGCCCCGAACTGCGGCTTGAGCCTCACGGACTGCAACGCGTATGCGGCCAGGCACGCAAATCAGCAAAACCAGTTCGGTGAGGCAGGCGACAACCTTTGAGCAAAATTGTCACCTTTTAATCATCGGCCTCCAAGACTTCCGGGAAAAACCAGGGACATGCCGAGGAGACAGTGTCACCTTTTAACGGCGCACCGGTCGACACGACCACATGTTTGAAAATGGTGACCCCGGCACGAATCGAACGTGCGACCCACTGCTTAGAAGGCAGTTGCTCTATCCGCTGAGCTACGGGGCCTTCGCCTCGCCGGACCTAGTGCGTCCAGTTCGTCTTCCGGCCAAACTTGAAATTGTCCGCATAGGCGCGAACGATGCGTTTTGCTTCCTTCGGTTCGAAGACCTGGAATGGGATACGGTGGCGCTGCGCGAACGCAACGGCCTCATCGCGAGTGTCAAACGTAAGCCGCACCTGGCCTTTCGTGTCTCCCGATCCCGTCCAACCCATCAAGGGGTCAATGCGTCTGACTTCTTCCGGCTCAAACTCCAGCACCCAGTCCCTGGTGTTGGCCTGGCCCGACTGCATGGCGTTGCGGGATGGCCGGTGGATACGAGCGAGCATGTTGTTCCCTCAAAACTGGCGTCCGGTCCGCCCCTGACGAGGCTGCGATCGAACGGTCAACTTCCAATTCATTTACGAGACGATCGCAAGGATCGCAAGCAAATGGTCGGGGCGGCAAGATTCGAACTTGCGACCCTCTGGTCCCAAACCAGATGCGCTACCAGACTGCGCTACGCCCCGACATTCAGGCAAAGTGATCAAGGAAGGCGGCTGGAATAATGCGAACCGGCCAACATCGCAAGCTCTAGCTGACCCGGCGCGTCCTTTCGCCTAAAAGCGGTTAGTAAATGGCGTGTTTTGGCTAATGTGGGGACTGAAACAGGCTGTGATGCACCACATCTCCGGTCCGTATCCCCAGTTTGGCAGCCAACCCGCCATTAATCTCAAGCACAGCACGCGCTTCCCCTCCGGACGGGATATGGGTGAGGCTCAGCGGCACCGCATTTTCCTGGATCCTGATGATGCGCCCGTCGGCGCCAATGAAGATGATGTCCAGCGGGATAAACGTGTTCTTCATCCAGAAGCCGACGACCTGCGGCGGATCATAGTCAAACAGCATGCCGTGATTGGCAGCCATGTGTTTGCGGAACATGAGACCCTTGTTGCGCTCCGCCTCCTCCCGCACGACCTCGACATAAAATGACCGATTGCCCTTTGCGCAGTCGATTTTCAGTCTCTCAACCCGTGGCGCCGCGCCGGCCCACCAAATCCCGGACATCGCACCAGACATCAAGAATGCCAGGGCGACAAGGGTGACAGGGAGAATGTTTTTCACGGGAATCAGTCTCTGCACAGGAGAGCCAAGCAAAAAGGGCGCCCAAGGGGCGCCCAGAATTAGCATCAGATCGTGGCCAAGTCACTCAGGCGGCAAATTCCGCCGGCGTCGTGATGACTAGAAAGGGGCGGATGTTCGTAACGGCCTCCGGCACAAGATGAATTTCCGTGGCCGTCAGACCCTTGGGACCCATGCCGGCACGGACAAGAACTTTCTGTCCCGGCTTCAGCTCCTTCATGTCATACCGGCGGAGCAAGTCCATGTGGACGAAAATGTCCCCCGCGGCCTTGGACGAAATCACAAATCCAAAGCCCTTTGGCCGACTGAACCATTTGCACTCGGCTTCGATGGAAGGGCCGGTCGGCTCCAGCAAAATTTCGCGGGCGCGGATTTCCTTCCTTCCCGAATTTTCTTCGGCCAATCGCGCATCACCCTTGGCGGGGTCGACGCTGTGAAGCCTCAGTGCCTGGAAGCGCGATTGAACGCCCCGCACTTTCTGCGTTACATCACATTCAACTGTGGCCCCATCCAGAACTGCCGTACAGCCAAACGCTTCAACAACGGTCTTGTGAAGAAGGACATCCCCATCAAGGTCCTTCGAAACAATAAACCCATAGCCTTTAGAAATATCAAACCACTTAACTCTGCCCTTAACTCGGATGCCCCCACACTCCGGCGTAGGCGCGATTGTAACAGGTGTGTCCACGATACCGCTCCATGCCTTGTCTGTAGCCCTCGCGCGTCGACACCCTAAGAGTCCCAGCGCGTTAGCTATACTACTTGCACAAAACCTTCACATTGGAAAGGCGATGAGCGAATCATTTTGAACTTTTTTGTGCCGGCAATGGAATATTTCGTTGGGACCACAACTCCTGACGGGCGACTTCGTCGACGCCGCCTCAATCGGCGCGGCAACAGTGTCATGACGTACCGCCGCGGGAAAATGTATAAGTCGGGAATTCAAGAGTTCCCACGGTCAAGAATTCAGAAGGGGTGACTGCGCCATGGACATGAGCGGCGAATACAAGATCGCGGCACCACGCGAGCGCGTATGGGCAGCGCTGAACGACCCCGAAATCCTGCGGCAGGCCATTCCAGGTTGCGAAGAGCTTAACAAGCTGTCGGATACGGAACTCGAAGGCGCCGCCAGGGCCAAGATCGGTCCCGTGAGCGCCCGCTTCAAGGGCAAGGTCACGCTTTCCAATCTGAACCCGCCTGAAAGCTATACACTGTCGGGAGAAGGATCGGGTGGTGCGGCGGGCTTTGCAAAGGGTGAAGCCCAGGTCTCCCTCGCAGCCGACGGGGACGCCACGATCCTGCGTTACACGGTGAAGGCGAGCATCGGCGGCAAGCTCGCGCAGATTGGTCAGCGCCTGATCGACGGCGCCGCCAAGAAAATGGCGGACGACTTCTTTGACAAGTTCGCAGATCTGGCTGGCGGAAAGCTGCCCTTGCCGGCGCCGGAATCCCGCGAGCCGTCAAAGTCGCCGATCCCGGCGCCCGCAAACGACAATGTGGGCAAAGGAATGTTCGAACCGCCGAGCTGGATTTCAGCTGCAATCATTGGCGCCGCAATACTGTTTCTGATTGTGGTTCTGCTCACCTAATCCACCCGGACCGGTTGACGCTCCCCCTGCGGTCATGAAAGCTTGCGCCCGGAACGCGCCGCTCCCTCGAGCGGTGGCACAATCCTGTCCGCAACAAACCAGATCCTGAGGAGCCCCGCATGCCCGGCGTCGCGATGACCGTTAATGGCAAAGCCGTGAGCGGCGAAGTCGAAACCCGCACCCTGCTCGTTCACTTCCTGCGTGAGCAATTGCGCCTGACCGGCACGCATGTTGGCTGCGATACCAGCCAGTGCGGCGCTTGCGTCGTCCACGTGAATGGCAAGGCAGTAAAATCCTGCACCATGCTTGCCGTCCAGGCAGAAGGGGCAACAGTCACCACAATCGAAGGACTTGCAAAGGACGACAAGCTGCACCCCGTGCAGGCAGCGTTCAAGGAACATCACGGACTGCAATGCGGGTTCTGCACGCCCGGCATGATCATGACCGCAGTCGACATGATCCGCCGCATTCCCAATCTTGACGAACAGACAATCCGTGCCGAGCTGGAAGGCAATCTGTGCCGCTGCACCGGCTACCAGAACATCGTCAAGGCCATCAAGGCGGCCTCCGATGAAATGAAGGGAGCAACCGCATGACAGCTTCCATCGTCGGCACCGCCGTCAAACGCAAGGAAGACCATCGCTTCATCACCGGACAGGGACGATACACCGACGACATCAACCGGCCGGGCCAGGCACACGCCTATTTCCTGAGATCGCCTTTCGCGCACGCAAGGATCAAGGGCATCAACACCACTCAGGCCCTGGCGCAAAAGGGCGTCGTGGCCGTGCTCACCGGCAAGGATCTCGCAGCCGACAAGCTCGGCGGCCTGATTTGCGGATGGATGATCCACTCCAAGGATGGCACGCCGATGAAGAACGGGGCGCACCCTGCCCTCGCTGTCGACACGGTTCGTTACGTCGGCGACCACGTCGCCATCGTCATTGCTGAAACGCACGCGCAGGCGAAGGACGCGTCCGAGAAGATCGACATCGACTACGAAGAACTGCCCTCGGTCACCAACCCCGCCGTCGCGCAAGCCGCAGGCGCGCCACAGATCCACAATGAGGCGCCCAACAATACGGTTTATCAGTGGGAACTCGGCAACAAGGCGGAAACCGAAGCAGCTTTTGCAAAGGCCGTCCACAAAGTCAGCCTGGACCTGACAAACAACCGCCTCATCCCGAACGCGATGGAGCCCCGCGCGGCAGTGGGCGAATACGACGATGGCACGGGCGGCTACACATTATATACGACAAGCCAGAACCCGCACGTCGCGCGCCTGATCATTTCGGCATTCATTGGGCTTGCGCCCGAACACAAGCTCAGGGTCGTTGCGCCCGACGTCGGCGGCGGCTTCGGTTCGAAGATCTTCGTTTACGCCGAGGAAGTCGTTTGCACCTGGGCATCCAAAAAAGTGCGCCGCCCGGTCAAGTGGACAGCTGAACGCTCGGAGTCATTCCTGTCTGACGCCCATGGCCGCGATCACGTTACCCATGCCGACCTTGCGCTTGATGCCGGCGGCAGGATCACAGGCTTCCGCGTCAGGACCATTGCAAACCTCGGCGCCTACATGTCGACGTTTTCGTCCTCGGTGCCGACCTATCTGTACGGCACACTGCTTTCCGGCCAATATGACATCCCGGCAATCTACTGCGAAGTCGACGCGGTCTACACCAACACGGCGCCCGTTGATGCCTATCGCGGTGCAGGACGACCCGAGGCAACCTACGTGGTCGAACGCATCATCGAGGAAGCTGCGCGCCAGCTGAAAATGGACTCGGTCGAGTTTCGCCGGAAAAATTTCGTCACCAAATTCCCGCACCAGACGCCCGTGATCATGAACTACGACATCGGCGACTACGGCGCATCACTCGACGCGGCACTGAAAATAGCCGACTACAAGAACTTCCCGGCCCGCAAGGCCGAAGCAAAGGCACGCGGAAGGCTGCGTGGCATCGGGTTCTCGACCTATATTGAAGCTTGTGGTCTCGCCCCCTCGGCAGCTGTCGGCTCTCTCGGCGCCGGCGTGGGCCTATGGGAATCCGCCGAGGTCCGCGTCACGCCAACAGGCTCGGTCGAGGTCTTCACTGGCGCGCACAGCCACGGACAGGGACACGAGACAACCTTTGCCCAGGTCGTCGCAGGCAGGCTCGGCATACCAATCGAGAATGTCGAGATCATCCACGGGGACACGAACTCCGTTCAATTCGGCATGGGAACCTATGGCTCGCGCACTTCGGTCGGGATGACCGCAATCTCCAAGGCCCTCGACAAGGTGGAAGCCAAGGCCAAGAAAATCGCAGCCCATTTGCTCGAGGCCTCGGTCGCCGACATCGTGCTGGAAAACGGCGAGTTCAAGGTGGCAGGCACCGACAGGAAGCTCGCTTTCCACGAAGTCGCACTGAATGCCTACGTAGCCCACAAGTTTCCAACCTCGGAGATCGAACCCGGTCTGAAAGAGGGCGCGTTCCATGACCCGACCAACTTCACCTTCCCGGCCGGCTGCCACATCTGTGAAGTCGAAATCGATCCCGAGACCGGTGTCACCAGGATCATGAAGTTCACGGCCGTTGATGACTTCGGCAACATCATCAACCCGATGATCGTGGACGGCCAGGTTCATGGAGGAGTGGCACAGGGCATCGGCCAGGCTCTGCTCGAGCAGGCGGTCTACGATCACGAGTCAGGTCAGCTTATGACTGGCTCGTATATGGACTACACCATGCCCCGGGCCGACGATCTTCCGTCCTATGACCTGGGAGTGACCAACACGCCCTGCCCCTCCAACCCGCTCGGCGTCAAAGGCTGCGGCGAGGCTGGCGCGATTGCATCTCCAGCAGCCGTCATGAATGCCGTGACGGACGCGCTCGGGATCAAGGAATTCAATATGCCGGCAACGCCATCACGCGTCTGGGCTGCCATCAACCGCACGCGCCAGGCCGCCGAATAAGGAAACACGCACATGTATCAATTTCAGTACTTCCGCCCGAAGTCACTCGATGAAGCCCGCAAGCTCTATGAGAACAATGGCGACGCAAAGTTCCTCGCCGGCGGTCAAACGCTGATCCCCACACTGAAGCAGCGCCTGGCCCAGCCTACTGCCCTCATCGACCTCGGTGGCATAGGCGGTCTCGCAGGCATCAAGGTCGCAGGCGGCGCAGTCACGATTGGCGCCGCGACGAAGCACTTCGACGTTGCGTCATCACCAGAAGTCAGGAAGGCAATCCCTGCCCTCGCGCAGCTTGCAGGCCACATCGGCGATCCTGCTGTCAGGCACATGGGCACGATCGGCGGCTCCGTCGCCAACAACGACCCTGCAGCCGATTACCCGTCAGCCCTGCTCGCACTCGGCGCAACCGTGAAGACAACCTCACGCACGATCAAGGCTGACGACTTCTTTACCGGCATGTTCGAGACAGCGCTGGAAGAAGGCGAGATCATCACCGAGATCTCGTTCCCCGTTCCTGAGAAGTCCGCCTACATGAAATTCCCGAACCCCGCCTCGCGCTATGCGATGGTTGGAGTATTCGTAGCAAAGACAGCAGCAGGCGTACGCGTCGCCGTCACGGGCGCCGCTTCAAGCGTCTTCCGTGAAACTGCGATGGAAGCAGCCCTCACCAAATCGTTCACGCCGGACGCGGTCGCCAATATCAAGGTGTCACCGTCAAACCTGAACAGCGACCTGCACGGCACAGCCGAGTACCGCGCCCACCTCGTCACCGTGATGGCCAAACGCGCAGTTGCCGCAGCCAGGTGAGACATAAAAAAAACCAGTCAGGGTGCGTGCCCTGACTGGCTTGTGCTCGCTAGAGCGAACTGACTATTAGCCGGCGATGAGTTCGTACTTCGTCACAACCTTGCCATCCGGGCTCTTGGTTTCCCACTTGTCGCCAACCTTGTGCGCGTCAATCTTCACGCAGAACGGCTTCATGTCCGCCGCTGGCGGAGGTGTGACTTGCGTGAAGCAGGCTTCAGGCTCAACTTTCCACGCCCACGTGCCACTGACTGCCGAACCGTCCGGCATCACTGACGAATAGGTGTGATCGGCATTGACCTTGGACTTCGTAACCTTGCCATCCTGCGCGGTGACGAGAACGGTATTGCCGTAGTATCCGGCGAGATTGTCAGCCAGAGCAACGCCCGACGAGAGAGCAACCAACGCGGTCGCCAGAAGAATGCGCTTCATGATGAAATCCTTCGAGTGAGTGAAAAGGTGTCCGCGTTTCAAATGCGGATGGCGCAAATTGCACATTTTCAGAGCAAATTCCAGCACCCCGGAGTCTAACAATTTTGCAATCCACGCTTTGTTCGCAGCATTCAATTGCAGCGCGAATGAACAACTCAGTCATACCCTATTCAGGCGCGCAATCTGGGCTTCGCGCAACGTGATGTACGCAGCTGCGGAAAAAATGATGACACCCCCGAGGATTGTAACAACCTTCGGGACTTCTCCAAAGAACATCAACCCGTAGAGAACCGCCCACAACAGCTTGGTCGATTCCAGGGGCAGAATGGCAGTCATCTCTGCACGCCGGAACGCCTCTCCATAAAACCAGGTTCCGACCGAAGAGGTAACCGCCAGCATCACGCACAGCAAAATTGAACTCGTGTCAGGCCAGACCCATGTCGGCAGAGCAGCGATCAGCGTGATCGGTGTAAAAAACGCCACCGTATAGAAACCCTGCACGAATGCGCTCTCGGTTCGGCCGAGTTCACGGATGATAAGCTGGCACCCCGACCACAACGCGACGGACGCAAGGCAGAGAATCTGACCCTGCGACACGGTGTCAAACCCTGGTCGCACGACGATCAGCACTCCTGTTACGCCTATGACAAGCGCAACCACCCGCCTGATGCGAATGGCTTCACCAAGGAGCGCAATGGCGATGATCGTCGTCATGATCGGAGCCGCAAACTCCAGCGACGCGGACTCGCTCAGCGGTACCAGCGGCAGCGCAACGAACCACAGGATCATCGAAAGCGCGTGCAGAAAACCCCGTGAGGCATGCAATCCCAGACGCCGTGTCTTTATGGAGTGAAGTCCGAACCAGACTGCAATGGGAATCTGAAGCAGCAGCGCAAACACCGAGCGCAGGAACGAAACCTCCACTGCCGGAATATGGCCCGCAGCCGCACGGACGATCGCATTGCCGCCGGAAAAGCAGAAAGTCGCAATCAAAATGCAGATCATTCCGACGGTCGGCCCGTGTGATAACCATGCGAAAGCTTCCCTCTCGACCGTGACTGGCTTAGTTTGCTCGCTATGGCTCATGCACTTCCCAACTCGATCGACGAAACGCAAACCCTGCTAGCACAAGGCGGCTACATTGCCGAGCGTGACACGGCGACCGTCCTTTATCTTGCGCTCAAGCTGAAGCGACCCCTGTTTGTTGAAGGTGAACCCGGTACCGGCAAGACCGAAATTGCCAAGGTCCTGAGCACAACGCTGGGGCGCCCGCTGATCCGCTTGCAGTGTTACGAAGGCCTTGACCTGTCTTCAGCAGTCTATGAGTGGAACTACGCCGCGCAGATGACGGCGATCAGGCTTGCCGAAGCCAAGGGCACGGCGAATGTGGAGAAGGACATCTACTCCGAAAAGTACCTGATCAAGCGCCCGCTGCTGCAGGCGCTGCAATCCAGCGACAAGGGTCCATGCGTCCTTCTCATCGATGAACTGGACCGGGTTGATGAACCGTTTGAGGCCTTTCTTCTCGAGGTGCTTTCGGACTTTCAGGTGACGATCCCCGAAATCGGCGTGGTCAAAGCCACTGAACCGCCCATCGTCATCATCACTTCGAACCGTACGCGAGAGGTGCACGACGCCATCAAGAGGCGCTGCCTCTATCATTGGGTGGACTACCCGACAGCCGAACGCGAACTGCAGATCGTTCGCCAGAAAGTGCCTGGCGTCGCCGAACATCTCTCGCGAGAGATCGTGTCATTCGTCCAGAGCCTCCGTTCGTCCGGCGTGTTCAAGCCGCCCGGTCTTGCCGAAACGCTCGATTGGGCGCAGGCGCTGATCGCACTGGATGCTGTTGCACTGTCACCTGAACTCGCCCAGTCAACGCTCGGTGTCCTGCTGAAATACCAGGACGATATTTCGAAGTTCAGCCGGCACGACATCGAGCATCGCGTACAATGCGCGAAGGCGGCGACGGGATAATGCCGGGCCTTACCGACAACATTGCGCTTTTTTCCCGCCTGCTGCGCAAGGCTGGACTGCCGATCGGCATCGGCAACGTGGAAGCCGCAGTGAATGCGGTCGCAGCTGTAGGAATCCGCAATCGCGCCGACGTTCGCGCGGCCTTGTTTTCCACGCTCGTATCGTCAGCCGGACACCGCGACATCTTTGACCAGGTCTTCGAGATGTTCTGGCAGAACCCCGAACTCTTCGACAAGGCGCTCTCCTCGTTGCTGCCGCAGACACCGGTGCCGACCCGCGAACTCAAGTCCGCGCCGGGTGCTCGCCGTGTCGCCGAGGCAATGCAGCAACCCGGTCGGGCCAGGGAAATCGAAATCCCGTCCGTGATCGAAATCGACGCGCGAGATTCAGCCTCCGCAGTTGAGATCCTCGCCGCAAAAGACTTCGAACAGATGAGCGTCGATGAACTGCGACTGGCAAGGTCCGCTTTGAGCACAAGAAACTGGGAACTGCCCAAGCGGAAGGCACGACGAACCGAACCCGCCAGCTCAGGTCACAGGTTCGACCTGCGCCGGACCTTGCAACTGTCCATGCGAACGAGCGGAAACATTGTGAAGCTCGCGTGGCGCCGGAACCGGCAAGTCGAACCGCCTCTCGTGATCCTGTGTGATATCAGCGGCTCAATGAGTGTCTACGCCCGCATGTGCCTGCACTTCTTCCACGGTCTGACACAGTCAAGGCGGACCGGTCGCGCAGCCACTCACACCTTCCTGTTCGGAACCAGGCTCACGAATATCACACGCGCGCTCAGGCTCCGCGATCCGGACGAGGCACTGGCTATGACCTCGCGCCTGGCCAACGACTGGGATGGCGGTACACGCATCGGCGGTGCGCTCCAGGCGTTCAATACATTGTGGTCGCGCCGCGTGCTGGGCCAGGGCGCGACAGTCCTTCTCATCACAGACGGCCTGGAACGCGATGATATCAATGCGCTGGAACAGGCGGCCACGCGCCTGCACCGCACCGCAAGTCGGATTGTTTGGCTCAACCCGCTTTTGAGGTACGATGGCTTCGCACCCAGGGCACAGGGCATTCGCATCCTCATGCAACAGGTTGATGAACTGCGCCCGATCCACAATTTGCGCAGCATTGCGGATCTGGCCGACGCGCTGGCCAACCCGGCCAGCCCCAACGCACTGACAAAGTTGAAAGCGATGGTCGCATGAACACCGAGCACGACAGCATACTCGAAACGGCACTGGCCTGGACTCAAAGCGGTCATGGCGTCGCCCTCGCGACGGTGATCAAGACATGGGGTTCGGCACCGCGTCCCGCCGGCAGCCAGATCGCAATCCGGGACGATAAGACATTTGTTGGTTCTGTTTCTGGCGGCTGCGTCGAAGGCGCAGTCATCGCGGAAGCGCTCGATACCATCACGGATGGCATGCCCCGCAGCCTCACGTTCGGCGTATCAAACGAACAGGCCTGGACCGTAGGCCTCGCATGTGGCGGTCAGATTGAAATCTTCGTCGAGCGCGTGAACTGAAATGGATCGCGACACCCTCGTCAGAATTACGCAGGCCCGCGCAAAAGGCGAAAGCATTGTCGTGGCGACGCGGCTGGATACGGCCGAAACACGGCTCGTGTCTGCACAAAATGCAGGTACTGACGAATTGATCCAGGCCGCAAGAGAGGCTTCAGCACGTGATCAAAGCGGCAGCATCAAGATCGATGGGCACACCTGGTTCCTGAATGTATTCAATTCGCCACCGTGCATTTACATTGTCGGCGCCGTGCACATCGCACAACCCCTGAGCCAGATGGCGGCGATTGCGGGGTTCAACGTCGTAGTCATTGACCCTCGCACCGCATTTGCCACGAGCGAACGCTTTCCAAACCTTCATTTGGTCACGGCCTGGCCGGATGAAGCTCTCGCTGACCTCCCTATCGACCGGCGCACCGCCATCGTCACGCTGACCCACGATCCAAAGCTTGATGATCCCGCCCTGATCGCAGCACTGCACTCCGAATGCTTTTACATCGGCGCTCTCGGCTCGCGGAAAACCCATGCTGCACGCAAGGAGCGCATGAAGGCGGCAGGCTTCAGCGATGAAGCCTTCAACCGCATAAACGGGCCCGTAGGCCTTTCGATCGGCGCGGTATCGCCAGCCGAAATTGCCGTATCGATCATGGCCCAGATTGTCGAGCGGCTGCGCCAGAAAAACACGCCATGAAATTTGGAAATGTTCTCGTCCCAAAGGCACAAGGGCTGATACTCGCCCACGCAGTCACGTCATTCAAGAAAGGGCATGTGCTGACGGAGGAAGATGTTCAGGCGCTCACCCGGGCCGGCATTGAACATGTTATCGCCGCCGAGCTGGAATCCGGCGACGTGCACGAAGACACTGCCGCCGCACGGATCGGTCAGGCGGCACGCGGCGCAAACAGCACAGCCTCCGTTGCGCAAACCGGTCGCGTAAACATTCACGCCGCCTCAAGCGGGCTGGTGATCGTTGACACTGCAACCGTAAACAGGCTCAACACACTGCACGAAGGCATTACGCTGGCAACTTTGCGCCCGCATGATCTTGTTGGGTCTCGCCAGATCCTGGCGACAATCAAGATCATTCCATTCGCAGTGCCCGACTGGGCGGTTCGAAGTGCAGAAGAGCTCGTTCGCAAGCAGCCCCTTGCAGTAGTTCCATTCGCGTCAAAGCGCATCGTGCTGATTTCGACGATCCTGCCGGGGATGAAACTGTCCCTGCTCGACAAGACGCACTCTGTTCTTGAGACGCGTGTTGAAGCCCTCGGCAGCACGATCATCGACGAAAAGCGCGTGGCGCATGACGCCGGAGCCATCGCCGATGCGATCGCAGAGTTGATCAAGCTTCGGCCTGACATCGTCATGATCATGGGCGCATCAGCAACGACGGATCGGGACGACTGCGTTCCCGCAGGCATTGCAGCGGCCGGCGGTCATATCGAGCATTTCGGCATGCCGGTCGATCCCGGCAACCTGCTGTTGCTCGCAGAACTCGACGGCAAACCCGTGATTGGCGTGCCCGGCTGCGCGCGCTCTCCGAAGCTCAATGGTCTCGATTTTGTGCTGCAAAGGCTCTGCGCGAATATCCAGGTTCTGCCATCCGACATTCAGGCCATGGGCGTCGGCGGCCTCCTGAAAGAAATTTCAACCCGCCCCTATCCACGCGAAAAGCAGAACAGGAAGTCCGCAGCACCAAGGATAGAAGCCATAGTTCTCGCCGCAGGTCGTTCAACACGAATGGGTGAAAGCAACAAATTGCTACTGCCGATCCACGGTGAACCAATGATCCGGCACTCGATCGGGGCTGTGCTTGCCTCACGCGTGGCGCGCGTGAAAGTTGTCACTGGCCATGACGCAGATGCCGTGCGGTCCGCGTTGCAGGGTTTGAATGTTGAATTCGTGCATAACCCCGATTTCGCCTCGGGCATGGCGTCGTCACTGAAGGCCGGAATCGCCGCTGTGACAGGAGATGCGGACGCCGCTCTCATTTGTCTGGGTGACATGCCAGCGGTAACCCCAAGCAGCATCAACAGGCTGATCGAGGCTTTCAGCCCGTCAGAAGCCAGATCCATCATCGTCCCGACAGCGGACGGAAAGCGCGGCAACCCGGTCCTGTTCGACCGGCAGTTTTTTGGTGAAATGGCATCAGTCCAGGGCGATACAGGCGCACGCGCCCTGTTGAACGCCTATCCAGAAGCAATATACGAAGTTGAAATGGACAGCGCCGCCGTACTGGCAGACGCTGACACACCAGCGGCCTTCGCCGCGTTGCAGGCCGGGTTCAGGAAATGAGCGAAGATATCTACGCCAAGGAATTGCTGCGCTGGGCGGCAGACGTCAGCAGCGCCGGCTCCCTGTCGGGCGACAAGATCAGCGCGACCGTCAACAACGCGATGTGCGGGGATCGTGTCACGCTTGATTTCGCCGTCGACCCGACCCATGAAATCTACGAATGCAGGCACGACACCAGGGCCTGTGTGCTGACCCAGGCGTCTGCCGCCATCCTGGCTGCACACGCGCTGGGCGAAACTGGCGAATCGCTCATTCGACTGAAAGAGAAAATCGCGAAAATGCTGAAGGAAGGTGCCGAAGTACCGACCGGTAAGTGGAGCGTGTTCGCCATCTTTGCACCAGTGCGCGAACACAAGAGCCGACACACTTGCGTATTGCTGCCATTTGAAGCCGTTGAGAAGGCTTTCTCAGGGAAATAATCCGCGTCCCGTATCTAAAACTTTTCTAACATGCCGATCAGCGAATCAATTCGGCACGGATGTCAAGTGCAGCAATTGTTGCATTTCGCAAGTCATGCGCAGACATGATTTGTTGATAACGTGCAGAGCTAGATTGCGAACCTCGCCCCGATCGCGTTTCTAAGACCCATGACAATAGCAATCGCCCCACAGACCGAAGCAGCAGACAAGTTGCGTCTGACTCCATTCGACGTCGAAGCCGAGCAGGCTTTGCTTGGCGCGATCCTCATCAACAACGATGCCTTCGAACGCGTCTCCAGCTTCATCCTGCCCGAACACTTTTACGAGCCGCTGCACCAGCGCATCTACGAAGCGATCGGCCGCGTCGTTCGCAAGGGCCAGCTCGCCTCGCCAGTCACGCTGAGACCCTATTTTGCACTCGACGCCTCCATGAAGGATGTCGGTGGCGCCGACTACCTGGCCGAGATCGTCCGCTTCGCACCGACCGTCATCAACGCGACCGATTTCGCGCGCATGATTTTCGATCTGGCACAACGGCGCGAACTCATCCGCGTTGGCGAGGACATCGTCAACGTCGCCTATGACCCGCCCATTGACCTGTCGCCAGCCGAACAGATCGAGGAGGCTGAAAAGCAGCTCTACTCGATCGCCGAAAAGAGCCGTTTCGGCGGTGGCTTCCGTTCGTTCAAGCAGGCAGTGACCGGCGCCATTGAAGCTGCCGAAAAAGCCTATATGTCGCCGACCCACATCACGGGCGTGCCGACCAGCTTCACCGAGCTCGACAATCTTTTGGGCGGCCTTCAGAAATCCGACCTGATCATTCTCGCAGCGCGTCCCGGCATGGGAAAGACGTCGCTCGCAACCAACATGGCGTTCCACGCGGCCCGCGAATGGATGCGTTCCGACGGCCAGAACGGCGCGCGCGTTGCCTTCTTCTCGCTCGAAATGTCCGGCGAGCAATTGGCAACCCGTATCATCGCTGAACAGGCGGAAGTCTCGGGCTCCAAGATCCGTCGAGGCAAGATCGAAGAACGCGACATGCAGGCGTTGATCCGTGTTTCGACCGAACTTGAGCGCCTCCCGCTGTTCATCGACGACACCGGTGGTCTGTCGATCGCTCAGGTCGCAGCGCGCGCACGCCGGCTCAAGCGCTCCGGCGGGCTTGGCATGATCGTCGTCGACTACCTGCAGCTGCTCACCGGCACCAACAGCAAGAAGAACGAAAACCGCGTCCAGGAAATCACCGAGATCACCAAGGGCCTGAAGACCCTTGCCAAGGAACTGGCGGTCCCGATCATTGCGCTGTCCCAGCTCTCGCGCGGCGTCGATGCCCGTGAAGACAAGCGTCCTGTGCTTGCCGACCTTCGAGAGTCCGGCTCGATCGAACAGGACGCCGACGTCGTCATGTTCATCTTCCGCGAAGCCTATTACCTCGAGACCAAGGAACCCTCGATGGACGAACCCGTCGAGTATCAGAAATGGCGCGAGAAGATGGACCGCATTCACGGCCTCTCGGACGTGCTGGTCGAGAAGCATCGTCACGGTCCGACCGCCAAGATTACGCTGCGCTTCGAGAAGCAGTACACCCGCTTCTACGATCTGGCGCAGGAAGACAATTTGCCTGCCCAGACGCACTAATCCCGACTTTGTGACGCTCACCATTGGTCTTGGGTCCCAATTCGTGCTACGCGCGGCATGTCATGAGTCATGCGTCCCCGACCCGACCCGTTCTTTCGATCGACCTGCTGGCGATCGTCGAGAATTTTCGGCTGATTCAGGCGCAGGTCGCGCCAGCCGAAGTGGCCGCAGTCGTCAAGGCTGACGCCTACGGAATGGGCGCCAAACCTGTCTCAAAAGCGCTTGCGGCCGCAGGCTGCAAGGCCTTCTTCGTCGCTCACGTCGAAGAAGCAGCAGACCTGAGACCAGGCCTGCCCAACGCAACCATCTTCGTGCTCAATGGCTTTGTCAGCGCCCACACACACCAGTTCGCCCAGCACAAACTGTCCCCGGTAGTCTCGAGCCTGCAGCAGCTCGAAGCATGGCTGGCCGGCAAGCTGCAGACACCATATGCGCTGCACCTCGACACCGGCATGTCGCGCCTCGGCCTGTCCGTCGACGAGATTCACGCGGCCGGCAATTTCGCACGACCCACCCTGATCATGAGCCATCTGGCTTGCGCCGACGACCCCGGCGAACTCAAGAACCGGGACCAGCTGCTGACCTTCAAGTCGTTGGCCAAGCGATTCCCGACCGCCTGGACCAGTTTGGCTGCCTCCGGCGGTTGTTTCCTGGGCCCCGACTACAGCTGCGACCTGGTCCGACCAGGCATTGCCCTTTATGGCGGCAATCCGCGAAAATCTGGCGAAAACCCGATGCGTGGCGTGGCGACACTGACAGCGCCGATCCTCCAGGTCCGTTCAATTGACAGGGGGGACACCGTTGGCTACGGAGCTACCTATGTGGCAAGCGGGCCTCGCCGACTGGCCATAGCCGCGCTAGGCTATGCGGACGGACTGATGCGCACGCTTTCCAACCGCGGGCACGGCGTGATCAATGGGGTCAAGTGTCCGATAGTTGGGCGGGTTTCGATGGATTTGGTTACACTCGACATCTCCGAATGCCTGCCTGCCATGTCGCAGCCCGGCATGGCAGTTGAATTCATCGGGCCCCACCAGCCCGTGGACGAACTGGCAAAGGCAGCAGGTACCCTGCCCTACGAAATCTTCACGCGGCTCGGCCCGCGTATCGCCCGTCATTACACAGGGACACATCTGTGATAAATCCTATTGCACTCATCGGACGCTTCTTCATCGCCCTGTTCGGCGAGATCGGCCGCATTGCCCTCTTTGCATCCGTCGCGCTGCCCGCGATCTTCACACCGCCATTTTACCCGCGGCTGATCTTCCAGCAGATGATGCGCATCGGCTATTTCTCGTTGCCGGTGGTTGGCCTCACGGCCTTCTTCACGGGCGGCGCGCTCGCCATCCAGATCGCCCGCGGAACGAACTTTGGCGCCGAAGCGCTCGTGCCGACCGTCGTGGTGCTTGGCATCACGCGCGAGCTTGGTCCGGTGATGGCGGGCCTGATGGTGGCCGGCCGCGTTTCGGCCGCGATCGCCGCAGAGCTCGGCACGATGCGCGTGACAGAGCAGATCGACGCGCTGGTCACCCTGTCCACGAACCCTTTCAAGTATCTCATTTCGCCACGCATCATCGCTGCGATCCTGACAATGCCGTTGCTGGTTGGCATCGGCGACATCATCGGCGTGTTCGGCGGCTGGGTCGTCAGCGTTTACTCGCTGAATTACAACTCTTCGGGCTACCTCGTGAGCACGGCAGACTTCCTGACCAGGGAAGGCGGCGTGCCATCGGGCCTCTACAAGGCGGCGGTGTTCGGTTTCATCATTGCGCTGATGGGCTGCTATCACGGCTTCAATTCCAAAGGCGGAGCGCAAGGCGTCGGCGCCGCAACTACAAACGCCGTCGTGTCGGCCGCGATCCTGATCCTTGCATCCAACTACGTGATGACGTCGATCCTGTTCGGGGGGGCGCGATGATCCCGAAGATCGAACTCAATGGCGTCCAGAAGCGCTTTGGCTCCAAGGTGGTCCTCGACGGCATAGACCTGTCGGTCAATCCCGGCGAGTCTCTCGTCATCATAGGAGGATCAGGCACAGGCAAGTCCGTCACACTGAAAAGCGTCCTTGGCCTGATCAAGCCGGACAAGGGTTCCATCAAGGTCGACGGCCAGGAAGTAACCCGTCTCACCGGCAACGCACGCGAGAAAGTGAACCGCAAGTTCGGCATGCTGTTCCAGGGCGCTGCCCTTTTTGACTCACTGAAGGTCTGGGAGAATGTCGGCTTCGCGCTCATTCAGGGTCACGGCATGGGCCGCGCGCAGGCCAAGCAAGTCGCGCTCGAGAAAATGGCAAAGGTCGGTCTCGGCCCTGAAGTCGGTGAACTCTCGCCCTCGGAATTGTCAGGCGGCATGCAAAAGCGCGTAGGCCTCGCCCGTGCGATCGCAGCCGAACCCGAAATCATCTTCTTCGACGAACCGACGACAGGCCTCGACCCGATTATGGCGGACGTCATCAACGACCTGATCGTGGCGACAGTGAAGGACATGGGCGTGACCACACTTTCAATCACCCATGACATGGCGTCTGCCCGAAAGATCGCCGACAAGATCGCCATGATCTACAAGGGCAAGATCATCTGGGCCGGCAGCAAGGCCGACATCGACAAGTCGGGCAATCCTTATGTCGACCAGTTCATCCACGGCCGCGCGGAAGGCCCGATCAAGATGGAAGTGGGTCGATAGCCATCGCACAACAGTTGCGATTGACTTGTCGGTCACAACCGATTGATGCTCGGGCCCTGGATTTGAATCAGGCGCGAACACCGCGCGTCACCTTCCGAAAGCCCCACAATGAAAATCCGTACGCTCCTCGGCATGGCCTTTGCCGCAGCCTTCCTCACAACCGCAAATGCAAAGGAAGTCACGGTCGTACCCAACGTGCTTGGTCCGGAAGGACCACTCCTTGTCGACGGGAACCTCTATTTCGTGGGCTGGGGCGGAAACTATCTGTCGAAGTGGGACGGCAAGAAAGTGACCGTCCTGAATGAGGCCACCAATTGCGGCCACAACGGGCTCGCCCTCACGGCAAGAAAGACATTTCTGATCGCCTGCACCAACGATCCCGGCGCAATCATCGAGACCGACATGTCGGGAAAGGAACTCCACCGCTGGGATACTGACAGCAAGGGCGACAAGCTTGCCGGAGGCATCAACGACATTGTCGTCACCGCAAATGGTGGCGCTTACGCCACCATCTTTGGCGCGTTCGAAGCCGTGCCAGCTGGCGTTACCGGACGCATTTTGTATCTCGCGCCCGGCAGTAACAAATGGGTCGAGGTCGCCAACGACCTGAACTATGCAAATGGCATCGGCATCTCGCCGGACCAGAAGACACTCTACGTCAGCGAAACGGTCGGCAACTGCATCCTCAAGTTCACGATCAACAATGACGGCACGTTGAGCAAGCGCTCGAACTTTGCGCTGCTGGGTGTGCTCGCCAGGAACCGGGTTGAGTCATGGTATATTGGCCCCGACAGCATGAAGGTCGACAGCAAGGGTAACATTTACGTTGCACAGTGGAACGGCGGCAAGGTCTTCAAGATCTCGCCTGACGGCAAGCTGCTGCATCTGTTCAGGATCGCCGCAGGCTTCGGCACGACGAATGTCGCGTTTGGTCCGGACGAGAAGGTACTTTACGTATCAGTGGTGAAGAACGTGGACGATCCCAAGTACACGGGCAGCATCGTCAGGATTCAGAATGTTCGATAGGACCGCTGCGCGATCTCACAAGCCGTTCGCCACTGGGCGATGCGAGTGCTTCGCCAACAAGTGACGTAGCCTCTCCGGATACCAAAACTAAACTGCCAACTTCTCGCGAGAACTGTCCTCGCTGGCAATCACAACGCCCTCGGCAGCCAGTTTCGGTATTGCCGGCGTTTGCCCAAAACAAACACGATTTCGCCCGGACTGCTTGGCTTCGTAAAGATGCGCGTCAGCGCGTTCAATGAGAGCGCCAGCCAAGTCCCCCTGAGCATACTCGGCAACGCCAATGGAAATCGTGATCTGACCGAGCGAAATGCCCGTCGATTTCTTCACAATCGTTCTGGTTTCAATGACCGAACGAATGCGTTCCGCGATCTTGACGGCATTAGCCAGCGACGTGCCTGGCAGAACGACGGCAAGTTCCTCACCGCCATAGCGCGCAGCGAGATCACCGGCCTGGATATTGGCCCTGAGCGAGGCAGCAACGAGACGCAACACCTGATCGCCAGTCGAATGGCCCCAGGTGTCATTGAAGCGTTTGAACCGGTCGATGTCACACATGAGAAGGCAGAGCCGTGCCGACCCCTTCTGCGCAACACTGATGGCAGCGTCCAGTCCTTCATCGAAAGCACGGCGATTTGCAAGCTCGGTAAGGGCATCGACACGGCTCTCGTGCCTGACCGAAACGAGCTGTGTACGAAGCACGTCCAGTTCACGGCCCGAGTCTTCGACCTGCTTTTTGAGCGCCGCATTTCGCACTTCCATCAACTGGGTGGCGGCAGCCGCAGCATCGACAAGGCGACGGATGTCGTCGTTCTCGTTTGTGGACTTCAGACCCGCGCCCGTCTGGGCGAGCGCTCTGCCATAGTCGCTGGCGCCTTCATTTGCATTCGCGAGCACCGTCGAGATCTGACCGAGTTGCGAACGAATAATGTTGTTGGCCTCTTCAATGCGCTCGTCCGACTGCAGGAGAAACTTCGCATGGATTTCACGCATGCGCACCGGATCGTTCACACTGCCACTCTCCAGCGCTTCGTCCAGGGCTCGCTGCAGGTTCCGGTCTTGCCCGAGTTCGTAAAAGAACCACAGCTCATAGTTCTGGGGCGTAGGGGCTATGCCACGCGCCTCGATAATCGCATTCGCACGCGAACGGATTTCTGAGGCCTGCTGTGTGGACTCCCAATACTGCACTACGCTCTCTCCGCAATCCTGGAAAACTACAGGCCAGATGTTGAAGTTTCGTTGCGGAACCCGGTGTTTCAAGCACTTCAGCCTGTCCTGAAACGGGACAAACCTCATCGTTTCGCAGACAACCGCGTCGGGCGATCGGGCGCCGCGGACATATCAATCGCAACTGCAAGCCCGTTGACCGGCGCCAGCTTCAAAGGGTGGTGTCGAAATACCAGGTTTCAGCCCTCTCCCACATGCTCCCCGGGACATGATATCCCGTGAGCCCCGACTAGCGGTCAGGATTGCCCTGATCCGTCGCCAACGAGACCGACATGAAACCAGACCTGAAGCCCAAAGTCGCACTCGTGACGGGCGCGTCAACAGGCATCGGCGCTGCCATTGCTGCGCGCCTCGCAAAAGCTGGCTATCGCACATACGGCACATCGCGCAAGCCAGATGCGGCGTCCCCCGGTCACGGCGTCAGAATGCTGCAAATGGACGTACGCGACAGTCAGACAATCCGAACCTGCGTCGGCACGATCATTGATGAGTGCGGCCGCGTCGATGTTCTGGTCAACAATGCCGGTGACGGGATTGCGGCTGCCGTCGAGGAGACGATGCCAGATGACTTGCATGCGCAGTTTGATACCAACCTCTACGGCCCGCTCCGTGTGTGTCAGGCCGTGCTTCCACACATGCGCGCGCAAAACGCGGGACGCATCATTCAGATCACGTCTCTCACGGCCAGAATGGCAGTCCCCTTCCAGGGCGCCTACTCTGCCTCCAAATGGGCACTGGAGGGTTTAAGCGAAGCAATGAGCATGGAACTCAGGCCCTTCGGCATTGACGTCGTCATGATAGAGCCAGGTGACACGAAAACCGGTTTTACATCGGCGCGGCAATGGACGAAAACATCAGTGCAGAGTGACGTGTACAGGCTTCGCGCAAAGCACGCAGTGGCGGTCATGGAAAAGTCCGAGCAGGCAGGTCCTCCAGCGGACAAGGTTGCACGTATTGTCCAGCAGGCCATCGAAGCCAGGCATCCGCGCCTGCGCTATGTATCCGTTTCATCGACAGAGCGCATGGCCCTGGCTTTACAAAAAATCTTGCCCGGACGAATGTTTGAAAGTCTCGTCTCATCGACATTCACAATTCCGCGATGACGCAAGAGGCTCGCCATGCACAAACACGTCAGGCGAGACTTTTCTTGCTCGAAATGAGTACATTGCAATCGACAAGCGCGACATCTGGCGCGGAATAACCAGACACCGGGAGCTCACAACCCATGATCCGGCATCCTCTCGACCGCCCTGCATGGAACGCACTTGGCTCACATCACGCAAAATTCGCCGTCAGTTCAAAATTGGCAAGGCGTTACATCAACGAATTCGGTCTCTTTGCCGCTGCGCGCGACGACTCTCCCGAAAGCCTGCAGGCCCTGAGCGATATCATGCCGAAGGGAAGTGCCCTGTTGTTGCTGCAGGCGGGCCAGTACCCACTGCCGCCAGACACCAGATTGCAGGACAGGATGGACGCGGTTCAAATGGTTGCGAGAAACATCGAACCTGCCGAACCCGGACCGAAGGTAACGCCACTCACGAACACAGACGCCCCTGCAATGATCGAACTTGCCACGCTGACACAGCCGGGTCCGTTTTTCGCTCGAACGAACGAGCTCGGGCAGTTCTGGGGCGTAAAGGAAGGTGGCAGGCTGGTCGCCATGGCGGGCGAGCGCATGCGGCTTGAAGGATTCACCGAGGTAAGTGGCGTCTGTACACATCCCGAATGCAGGGGCCGCGGCTATGCGGGGCTGCTGTCACGTGTCGTGGCAACCCAGATCCTGAAGCGGGGCGACGTACCATTTCTGCATGCGGTTGCAACAAACACGTCTGCCATCCGGCTCTACCAGACACTGGGATTCGAACAACGCAGCCCGATGACGGCAAGCGTGCTGATACGCGCATGAACATGGAACGCCGTCAGACCTAGTTTTCGACCTGTTTCTTCTTCCCACCTCTGGCCTTGCCGACGGAATGTCGGGCACCGAGCAACTCCTTGAACGAACCTTCGATACAGGTACAGAAGAAATGAATGTCGGGCATGATGTTCCGCTCTGACGTCACCGAAAAACTGATGGATCCGTTGTAGCTGAGTGCGGCAATGAACAGCCCCATGTTGTTTGCCAGCGGCGCCATTGCAAACTGATGCGTGAGCTTTGCGCCGTTCATGAAAAGCTGCACCTGCGGCCCGGGCACGTTTGAAATGAACAGGTTCGCTTGCCGTGGCGCAAATCGCTCGCTCGTCAGTAGCCTCGCGACGCCGGCCATCGTGGCACCGGGGATATGCTTTGACAGGTCAGTCATGACGCGAGCAGAGATTCCGGCCTTTGCTTCCTTGGCTTCGCCAGTGAAATCACGGATCGCCTGCAATCGCTTGACCGGGTCTGCGATGTTGGTGGCCAGGCGCACACTCATGGCAGAAATGTTGTTCCCCGGGATTTCGGCTTCACCTGCTTTTTTGCGCGCGTTAATTGGCGCCACGGCAACAAGAGAGTCCTTTGGCAACTCCTTGTGCTTGCCCAGATAGCGCCGCAGGGCACCACTGATGATCGCAATCACGACGTCATTGATCGTGGCACCTTCGACAAGATGGCGGATCTGGCTCAGGTCCTTGAGTTGGCAAGTCACCGCGTCAAACATCTTGTACGGCGACACAGGCGCATTGAATCGCGTTTCAGGAACGCCCGATAGGCCTTCGCTGCGAGAAGAAAGCGTTTTCCCGGCCGCCGCGATAAGTGCAGGTGACATGCGTACCACAGCGTTCATCAACCGTGCGGGGGACAACGCGTTCGCAAAAAATGCACGCGTGGCAATTGCAGCGACGCTGGGCATTTCCCCGACTTCGAAGTTCATCTCCTTGGGTATCACCGCTGGCGTGCCATTCGCGTCCATATCGTTCATGGCTACAAAGGCGTGTGCGCCTGAAACACCGTCAATCGCTGCATGATGTATGCGATGCAACAGCGCATAGCTGCCCGGCGCAATTCCATCAATGCGGTCGAGGCCCTCCACGACATAGATGTCCCAAAGCGGTCGGTTCATGTCCATTGGGCGACTGAAGTGCCGCGCAACCTGGATGCAGAACTGGCGCCAGTCACCAGGCTCCGGCAGCCTCACATGCGTAACATGTGACTCAAGGTCAAACTGCGGGTCTTCAACCCAGTACGGATGGTCGATATCGAGGGGCAACCGAAGCAGCTTCCGTCGAAATACCGGAGATGTGTGCGAGCGGCTGTCGATATGGCGAACAATGTCGCGGAAGCGCACCTTGCCGCCCGTCGCCGTCGACGGGTCATAAATATAGACACCCATGACATGGGTGAGGTTTCGCCCGGTCTGCAGATAGAGAAATTGTGCATCCTGCGCGCCAAGCTGCTGCGTCATGCGCCCCGTTCCCTTGCTCGCCAAAGCCGCAATTTCTCCTTCACACTACGCAGATTGCATACGCCTGGCAAAGGCGCTCAATTCGTACCACTTGACATCATTTCGATGATTAGCTAAATATCGACTTATGAGCACAGTCTTCAAGGCCCTCTCAGACCCGACGCGACGGCAGGTGTTGCAACTGCTTCGAAAAGGCCCAGCGAGTGCAGGCGATCTCGCCGACAATTTCGAGGTCTCCAAACCGACCATGTCGGCTCACTTCGCTGTGTTGCGCGAGGCAAACCTCGTTCACACCGAAAAGGACGGCAAGTCCGTCATCTATCATCTGAACCTGTCGGTGCTGGAAGACGCGCTGATGGGATTTGCAAACACATTCGGAATTGGCGTTGAGCGCGACGCGCAGCGCCAGGCATCAAAGAGGAAGACATTGACATGACGACATCGAAAATGACCGAAGGGCTGATACTTGCGACGGGCCTGATCGCCATCTCCCTGGGCCTTGCCTGGGCAGGCAAGGCCGGCATGGTCGACGCAGACCTGCCCACGCGGGTGACCATGGCCATCAGCGGCTTGTTCATCGCTTACTATGGCAATTCGATCCCCAAGGTCCTGTTGCGATCAGAAAAGGCAATTTGGGCCCGGCGCGTGATCGGCTGGGCGTTCGTGTTGTCAGGAGTGGGGACGGCGGCGCTCTGGTTTATCCTGCCAGTGAAACTGGCAACCGGCACCACGCTCCTGCTGGTTGGAGGAACCTTGCTTCTCGCGGTGCTCATTTGTGCGCTGTCGCGCAACATGCGCCGGTCAGCGCAGCAATAGCCAGCACGTTGAACTTGACATTTGGCTCAAATGTACTATATTTGTTCCACATGAAACAGGGAGCAGGCTGGAACGAAAACTAGCGCCTAGAACTTCTTTCCCAGGAACCCCAGGATCGCCAGCACGGCGCCAATCGCCGCTACGACACCGGAAACCGTCCCGACTGTTTGCATCAGGGCTATTGGATCGTTGGACTGGGGCGCAATGCCCATCATGAACACGAAAAACACGGCCGCGAGCGCGACAGCGCCCCCGCCTGCAATTACGAACCGCCAGTTTGTCTGTTTCATTTCGGCCTCTCCCGCTTTCCCGAAGTCATAGATCATCGCGCCGATTTGTTCGAATCGACCTCAATCGCTAGGTTAGCAACCATCATGGCCCGCCCCACCCCACGTTTTGTCTGTCAGTCCTGCGGTGCGTCCTATCCGAAATGGGGCGGCCGCTGCGAAAGTTGTGGCTCGTGGAACTCGCTGGCCGAGGAATCAGACGGAGCACCAATTCCAGGCTCCAGAATCTCTGGACGCGGCGGACGTGTCATCGACCTCGTATCCGTTGCAGGCACATCAGAGCCACCGCCCCGTCTGCTCACCAACATCGCAGAATTCGACCGGGTCTGCGGCGGAGGTCTTGTGCCAGGTTCAGCGCTCCTGATCGGTGGTGACCCCGGGATCGGCAAGTCGACGTTGCTGATGCAGGCGCTGACAGCGCTGGCAAAGACTGGAAAAACCGCAGTCTACATCTCGGGCGAAGAAGGCATCGACCAGACGCGTCTGCGCGCCAGGCGCCTCGGCCTCGAACAGTCGCAGGTCAAGCTGGCGGCGGAAACAAGCCTTAGGGACATCCTCTCGACCCTCGAATCAGGAACGCCGCCCGCCGTCCTCGTCGTGGATTCAATCCAGACGCTCTGGGCTGACAGCATCGAAGCGGCCCCCGGAACCGTCAGCCAGGTGCGTGCCTGTTCGCAGGAACTCATCCGCTATGCCAAGCGCCGCGGAACGGCATTGCTGCTGATTGGTCACGTCACCAAGGACGGCCAGATCGCTGGTCCACGCGTGGTTGAACACATGGTCGACGCGGTGCTCTACTTCGAAGGCGAGCGTGGCCACCAGTTCCGCATTCTCCGCGCTGTCAAGAACCGCTTCGGTCCCACTGACGAGATCGGCGTTTTTGAAATGATGGAAACCGGCCTCGCCGAAGTGTTGAATCCGTCCGCACTGTTCCTCGGACCGAAGGAAGCACGCGCATCAGGCGCCGCCGTTTTCGCAGGCGTGGAAGGCACAAGGCCACTGCTCGTCGAAATCCAGGCACTCGTCGCACAAGCCTCCTACGGTGCACCACGCCGCGCCGTGGTCGGCTGGGACTCACCCCGACTGGCCATGGTGCTCGCGGTTCTGGACGCACGCGCGGGACTAGGAATTTCGGCACAGGACGTCTACCTGAACGTCGCAGGCGGCCTGCGCATCGGAGAGCCCGCCGCTGATCTCGCTGCCGCGGGCGCTCTGGTGTCATCTCACCTCGGCGTCGTCATTCCACATGATTGCGTTTTCTTCGGCGAAATCAGCCTGTCCGGTACTGTCCGCGCCGTCGGCCAGACAGATGCCCGCCTGAAGGAGGCGCAGAAACTGGGTTTCAAACGTGCCTTTGCTCCACCAGGCGCCAACCCGTCCAAGGGCATCGAACTGACACCGATCCCGTCGGTCGCGGCGCTAATCGCACAACTGAAAACCTTTCATTAACCCAATGAGCGCACATATATATTGGCAAGCAGCTGGCGCCCATGAAAGTACCGCTCACGATCGTCGATTTTGTGGTGCTGGGGATTTTATTGATCTCCGGCGTGATCGCCTGGCATCGCGGCTTTCTCAAGGAAACCCTGTCGGTTAGTTCCTGGCTGATCGCAGCGCTTTCCGCCGTATTCGTGTGGCCAATCACCAAGCCATTCGCCCGTGCCCTCGTCCAGCCGGCAATCGTGGCAGACATACTCGCGCTCGTCGGGGTGTTTTTCATCCTCCTCATACCCATATCCTTTGTCAGTTTCCGGCTGTCCGAAATGGTCCGGGGCTCAAGAGCCGGTCCCCTCGACAAGTCGCTGGGCTTCGTTTTCGGCCTGGCGCGCGGTCTTTTGGTCGTCGGTCTCGGCTATGTAATTTTCTCGTCCCTGGCGTCTCCAAAAAGCCAGCCAAAATGGATGACTGACGCCCGCCTGCTGCCGGTGGTACGGGGAACCGCCGATGTCATTAGGTCGCTGAGTGGGAAATCCGCAGCCAAAGCCGCCGAACCAAGCCCGGAAGAAAGTAAAACCGCAGAAACCGCGACCAGCCCTGTGACAACAAAAGCTGCCGATAAGAAGCAGACAAAGCGCGACACGAAGCCAAAGCCTGTGCCAAAATCAGCGGGCTCAAAATCATTGGGCTCCGACGCGAACAACGAGGGTGGTGGGAACAAGCCGACAGCCTACAATGAACGCGACCGGCGTAGGCTCGATCAGCTGATTTCCTCCCGATCAAAACCGTAATGACCAACGACATATCGACCAATCCCTTCGCGGACGACAAGCTCCACGAAGAGTGCGGAATTTTTGGCATTTGGGGCAAGCCGGAAGCGGCAGCCTTCGTTGCACTGGGACTCCATGCCCTGCAGCACCGGGGACAGGAAGCATCAGGCATCGTCAGCTACGACGGTGAACGCTTCTACATGGAGCGCCGCGAAGGTCTTGTGGGAGACCAGTTCTCGGTCGGTGGCCCCCTCGACAAGATCAAGGGCGCAAACGGCATCGGCCATGTCCGCTATTCGACAACCGGCGGTTCGCTCAACCGGAACATCCAGCCTTTCTTCGCCGACGTCGCCAACGGCGGCATCGCGATCGCCCACAACGGCAACCTGACCAACGCCCACGCGCTGCGAAAGCGACTGGTGCGCAACGGCTCCATCTTCTATTCGACCTCGGACACGGAATGCATCGTCCATCTGGTTGCAACATCGCCTGCAGGGCCCATCGTCGAACGCCTGGTCGATGCCCTGAAACAGGTTGAAGGCGCCTATTCGCTGGTAGCCCTCACCCGCAAGAAGCTGATTGGGGTGCGCGACCCTCTCGGTGTTCGCCCGCTGGTGATCGGCAAGGTTGAGGGAGCCTACGTGTTCGCATCTGAAACCTGCGCGCTGGACATCATCGGCGCAGACTATGTTCGCGACGTGAAACCCGGAGAGATCGTCGTCATCTCTGACGCAGGTCTCGAATCCTACATGCCATTTCCGCAGCAACGCCAGCGCTTCTGCATTTTCGAGTATGTCTACTTCGCAAGACCCGACAGCATGATCGATGGTCAGGGAGTCTACGAAGTCCGCAAGTCCATCGGATCCGAACTCGCCAAGGAAAGCCCTGTCGAAGCGGACATGGTCATTCCCGTGCCTGACTCCGGCGTGCCTGCTGCGATCGGTTATGCAGAAACCTCGAAGATTCCGTTCGAACTCGGCATCATCCGCAATCACTATGTCGGCCGGACATTCATCGAACCCTCCGACCACATCCGGCACCTGGGCGTAAAGCTGAAGCACAATGCGAACCGGGCCCGCATCGCTGGCAAACGCGTTGTCCTGGTTGACGACTCAATCGTCCGCGGCACGACATCAAAGAAGATCATCAAGATGGTCCGGGATGCCGGCGCCACCGAAGTTCACATGAGAATCGCAAGCCCGCCCACCACGGACTCCTGCTTCTACGGCGTCGATACGCCCGAGAAAGCCAAGCTGCTGGCGGCCAATTATACGATTGCCGAGATGTGCCGCTTTGTTGGAGCGGACTCGCTCAGCTTCATTTCGATCAATGGCCTCTACCGCGCACTGCGTGAAAAACGCCGCGACGGCAAGACCACGCGCTATTGCGACGCCTGCTTCTCGGGTGAATATCCAACCGTACTCAGCGACCGCGACAGCGAAGTCGACAACGGCCAACTTTCTCTCCTGGCGATGTAACCCTTGCAACGATTGAGCAATCGCATAGCCCTCGTGACCGGGGCTTCCCGTGGTATCGGCCGCGCAACGGCCCTCGCGCTCGCGCGTGAGGGCGCCCATGTCATCGCAACAGCTCGCACAGTAGGTGGGCTCGAAGAACTCGATGACCAGATCAAGGGTCTGGGTGGCTCGGCCACACTCGTTCCAATGGACCTGCGCGATGGCCCGGCCTTTCCGCGCTTGGCTGGTTCAATCGCCGAACGCTGGCGGAAACTGGACATCATCGTCGGAAATGCTGGCGTGCTCGGTACGCTGACACCGGTCCACCAGATCGATCCCAAGACCTGGATCGAGGCTATCGATGTCAACGTCAACGCCAATCTCAGGCTGATCCAGTTCATGGACCCGATCCTGAAGGCGTCAGACGCAGGCCGGGCAGTGTTCGTGACTTCAGGCGCGGCCCAGAACATCAGACCATACTGGGGCACCTACAGCGCCACCAAGGCCGCACTCGATGTCCTCATCAAGACCTATGCACAGGAATGCCGGAGCACGAAAGTGCGCGTTAACCTGTTCAGCCCGGGCCCGGTGCGCACCCTGATGAGGGCCAAGGCATTCCCCGGCGAAGATCCGATGACACTGCCAACGCCCGATGACGTCGCCCAGCAGATTGTCGAACTGGTGTTGCCCACAGAAACACGGAACGGCGAGATCATCGCCTACAGGCAAAAATGAAATGGGCCGCGGCATGACCGCGGCCCACATCGTCTGCATCACAGAAACTTAGCGGCGACCGCGCTGGCGATCCCTCGGCTGTTCCACTTCAACGGGGTCGACGCCGTTGTCATCATTGACGTCGTGTGTGGCGGGATTGTCGACGCCGTTGTCATCATTGACATCGTGCGTGGCGGGATTGTCGACGCCGTTGTCATCATTGACGTCGTGCGTGGCAGGATTGTCGACGCCGTTGTCATCATTGACGTCGTGTGTGGCGGGATTGTCGATGCCGTTATCATCATTGACGTCGTGAGTCACCGGATCATCGGCACCATGACGGGCATGTGGCGCGGCATCATCCGCGCCGCGCCGCGCAAAGGCTGGACCTGCGCTTGTGAACGCAACGAGTGCCAGAGCCGTTGCTGCGAGAATTGTAGTACGAAGCATTATGTCATCTCCATCGATTGAACACCCCAACAACGGATGGCGTGACCCTTTATTCCGGCGACAGCATGCAATCCGTCATAACTTTATTTCACCTTCAATTTTGGAATAATTTTCAGGTGGTCATGATCTGAAAAATTAATTTCACAAACGGCGAAATTTAAAGGGACGCTATGATTTGCCCATGGGCAGTCGCACATTCGTCTTTGCAGACGCACAAACTCTCACGGGGGTTGTGCGCGAGGCGTTCCGTTCAATCGCTTCACAGGCGAGAACACTCCAACAGGTTAACGGACAATTGCATTGCACCCACTAATGGGTGCAAATTCCCGCAGCATCACCAAATGAGGGCTTCGACATGCTCGATCTCAAGATAACAGGCGGAACGGTCGTGAATGGCAGCGGAGGCACACCATTTACGGCCGACATCGCCGTGAAGGACGGCCGGATCGTCTCAGTCGGCAAGTCCTCCGAGCATGCAACACGCACGATCGACGCCGCAGGCGCAATCGTGACCCCCGGATTCGTAGACATTCATACGCACTACGATGGCCAAGCCGTTTGGGACCGCGAGATGGCTCCCTCCTCCTGCAACGGCGTCACTTCGGTGATGATGGGCAACTGCGGCGTCGGCTTCGCGCCGCTGAGACCCGGCCAGGCCGACCGCCTGGTGAAGCTGATGGAAGGCGTCGAGGAAATTCCTGGTACGGTCCTGTACGAAGGTCTCGACTGGAAATGGGAAACCTTCGCCGACTACTTGAACCGGCTTGCCTCGACGCCACGAAGCATCAACGTGGCGTCCCAGGTCCCGCACGACCCTGTTCGCCTCTATGTCATGGGCGATCGGGCCGCCACCCAGCAACCGGCAACGCCGGACGACGTCGAGCAGATGAAATCAATCGTCCGCGATGCCCTTCACGCGGGAGCGTTCGGGTTCTCGACCGGGCGCTCGGACACCCACCGCACATCAGATGGCAGGGACACGCCCGCCGCCGTTGCCGAGGAATACGAACTCACCAGCATTGCAGGCGTTCTCAGGGACCTGCCCTATCGCATCCTCTCGGCCGTCAATGACTTCGATACATTCAAGGGTCCAGCGAAGTTCGACGCCGAATTCGATCTCATGGAAAAAATGGCCCGCGCCGCCGGTCGTCCGATGACGCTCACAACGCTGGAACGCCTGGGAGACGCCGAGCAATGGCAGCGAGTTGCCTCGCGCGTTGAAAGGGCGCGAGCCTCCGGCCTCGACATGCGCATGCAGGTCGCCCCGCGCGGCGTCGGAGTCCTCAACGGCCTGCGCACAACCCTGAACATCTTCATCGCCAAGCCGTCCTACCGCGCCATAAGACACCTGCCACACGACCAGCTCGTCACCGAATTGCGCAAACCGGAGGTACGACAGAAAATCCTGTCTGAGCCATTCATAAAGGTCAGCGAAATCGACAAGTCGGCCCCGCCACAGATTGACCAGGCCGTCGCAGCGCTCGATTTTGTTGCAGCCCGCCTTTACGAACTCGGTGATCCGCCAAACTACGAACCGCGCGACGAAGACTCCGTTGCCGCGAAGGCCAGGGCACGTGGCGTCTCTGCACAGGAAGAAATCTACGACACCATGCTGAAGTTCAATGGCGAGGGTTTGCTCTACTTCCCGATCTTCAACTACATGAGCGGCAATCTCGACACGATCGCAAAAATGATTGCGCACCCGGCGGCCCACATGGGTCTGGGTGATGGAGGAGCACATGTCGGCACGATATCCGACGCGGCATGGACGACTTTCTTCCTGCAGCACTGGACCACGCGCAAGGAAGGCAGCATTTCACTTGCGCGCGCCATCCAGATGCTGACATCGGTCTCATCCGATTTCATGGGCCTGAAGGATCGCGGCCGCATCGCGGAAGGACAGGCCGCAGACATCAACGTCATCGACCAGTCAAAGCTGCGACTGCACCGCCCCTACATCGCCTACGACCTCCCCGCCGGTGGACGCCGCCTGCTGCAGAAGGCCGAAGGATACGTCGCCACGCTGGTGGCAGGCCAGCCGATCATCGAAAACGACCAGCCGACCCATGCAACACCCGGCACACTGCTGCGGGCGATCTAGATGCCTGACATGCCAGTGCGCCACGGGTAGCTCAACCTCGCGTCAGAAAAACGCCCCAGCCAAAGTCAGGAGAATTCGAACAGGCCTGGTCTGGCTCCCACGTCGCTTTATCACCCAAAACCTTGCCAAGCCCACATCTCGAAAGCATACTGACGGGAACACGCTCAGGGAGAATGCCATGGCCACCCGGATGTCGAACCCTCTGGACGTCGCAGACAAGCCTCCCTTGACCCGGACGATTTCGATCACGCCGCTCACGCCCGTCATTGGCGCCGAGATCGGCGGCGTCGATCTCTCAAAGCCGCTCACCCCGGAACAGTTTGCCGAGATCAGGGCGGCATTCAACGCGTATCACGTCATCTATTTTCGCGACCAGTACCTGAACCGCGAAGACCACAAGCGGTTCGGCCGAATGTTCGGCCGGCTTCACGTTCACCCCTTTAGTGCAAAAAGCACAGCACCCGGTCACGCGGCAACGGACGCCGCCGCAAAGCCCGCCGATCCCGAGATCCTGGTCGTCAAGGCTGACGCGCAGTCACGCTACGTCGCGGGCGAAGAATGGCACACTGACGTAACGTGCGATGAAGAACCGCCGATGGGATCGATGCTCTACATCACAACAACACCATCCGGCGGAGGTGGCGACACCTGTTTCCTCAGTACCATCCGGGCGTACGAAGCCCTGTCACCTAAAATGCAGGAATTCGCAGAGAGCCTCACAGCGGTGCACGATGGAGCGAAGCCCTTTACTGGCGCCTACGGCGTCAGGCCCCCGGAAGGTGGCTGGCCAAGGAGCACGCACCCCGTCATCATCCGGCATCCGGACACCGGCGAAAAGGCGCTGTTCGTCAACCGTGGCTTCACGACCAGAATCAACGAGTTGAAGGCCGCCGAGAGCGCCGCAGTCCTCGAGATGTTCTACCGCCACATCGAATCCCGTGTCGAGTTCCAGTGCCGCGTCCGCTGGACACCCAACACCCTGACCTTCTGGGACAACCGCGTGACCCAACATCATTCGGTCTGGGACTATTACCCCAACGTCCGGTACGGCGAACGCGTCTCCATCATTGGCTCGAGGCCTGCATTCTGAGCCGAAACTGAGCCCCCTCCCGCAAACTCTCTTACCTATGGTCTTTCCCGTGAAATGGGGAAAACAACGGGTAAGCAGGCCGTTTTCCCGCTCCCGACAAACAAGTTGAAAAATTGTGGAACCTTCTTGCGCACTGGGAGTTTATCTTATTGGGATAGTGCGTACCTTGTGCAGCATCGGCGATTGTCGTGGCGATGCTTATATCGGCTATGCGGTCTCAAGGAGGCTGCCTGAGCTCAATGGCCACAATTCTTGTTGTCGAAGATGATACACTAATCCGCGAAGTCGCGATCTTGATGATCGAAGACTGGGGCCACACAACCTTGTCTGCAAGTGATGTGAGCGAGGCAACAGAACTCTTGCAGTCCAGTCAAAAAATCGATGCGCTCTTCACCGACATTTACCTCAAGTCAGCCAACCTCGGCGGTTGTGATGTGGCGCAGATAGCTGTCAGATTGCGACCGCTTCTGCGGGTGCTCTATACGACAGGTAACACGGTGACCGAGAAAATGAAGTCGCTGCTGGTCCTGGGTACCAGCGTATTGCTTAAGCCATACACCGAGCAGGAACTGCAGACTTCGATTAGCAAACTGCTCGCAGCATGATATATTTCTGCCTTGAGGAAAATTGTTGATGTCTGAAATTGCTGCGAGCGATATCGTTGAGACAGTGCCGAGTGCACTGATCATTCTCGATCGGAATTTGAACATCAGCTCTGCCAACCGCGCATTTTACCAGACATTTCGCACGAGTGCCGAGGAAACGGAAGGCAGCCTGATCTACGACCTCGGAAATCGCCAGTGGGATATCCCAGCGTTGCGCACGTTGCTCGAGAGCGTCATTCCACATCGGGCTTCCGTCGAAGGGTTCGAAGTCGAGCACGATTTTCCGACCATCGGTCGAAGGACAATGCTGGTCAACGCACGCAAGATATTTCGTCCTGGCGAGCATGACGGCTTCATACTGCTCGCGATCGAGGATGTAAGCGAAGAGCGGGCGGCGCGCAAAGAGAGCAAGCGCAATTGGGAGCTGACCAAAAGCATCGTTGACACCATTCGCGACCCCTTGGTTGTGCTCGAGCGCGACATGACCATCGTCACCGCAAGCAAATCATTTCTGACCATTTTTGGAATAACTGAGGCAGAAACACACGGGCGGCGCGTCGCAGAGCTGGGCCAGCACCAGTGGGATGTGCCAGCGCTGCGACACTTGATGGAAAAGGTTCTGCCCGAGAACAAACCAATAGAGAGTTTCGAAATCGAGGATGATTTTCCAGGTCTGGGGCGGCGCGTCTTCAATTTGAACGCCCGAAAAATATCCCAGCTCGGAAACCACAGCCATCGCATGCTTCTCGTTTTCGAGGACATTACGGATCGAAAACAACGCGAGCGGGATGCCCAAACCCTGACGAGTGAAATCTCGCACCGAATCAAGAACAACCTTCAAATTGTGGTCGGGTTGATCGCCTATGAAAGCAAATGGACGGCTGCTCCCTGCGTGTTGGGCTATAAGGCCATGCAGGCGCGGATCAGTGCCATTGCCCAGCTCTACGACCTCATCTCGCAATCAAGTCGTGGTCGCGCCATCGCAATCGATGCCTACCTGCACGAAATTGCCAAGTCGATGTCCGAGACACTTCTGGGCGACAAGTCGGACATCCGGATAAACGTCGAAGCCGAACCGCTGGAAATCGATGCGGATCGCGCGGTTCCGTTCGGCCTGCTTGTCAACGAACTGGTTACAAATTCAATCAAGCATGCGTTCCCGGATGGCCACGGCTGTGTGGAACTGCGCGTGGCCCGGGTCGCCGATCACTTCGAACTGACGGTTTCCGACAATGGCGTGGGCATGAAGGCAAAGGTCGTCGAGAAAATACCCGGCAATCGAGGCTCGGACTACGTGGCGATCTTCGTCCGACAGCTCAAGGGCTCAATCATTGCGTCCAAGGTCGAGGGCGTGGGAACATCCATTCGCATCAGCATTCCGTTGCAGCTGGTTACGCCTGCGGATCCAGGGCTAAAGGCGGCCTGAACTACTGTTGATGGATCGCTGAACGTGCTCGCGACTGCGCGACAGGAATATTGAAACAGCTACTTCTTGTCGAACGGATTGCTGCCAGCCTTCACCTTCATCCGCACGGGCACACCGGTGAAACCGAAATTTTCGCGCAGACCGTTGATGAGATAGCGTGCATAGTCACCCGGCAGTTCTCCGGCCTGGCTGGCCGAGATCGCAAAGGTTGGCGGTCGGGTGCGCGCCTGGGTGATATAGCGGATCCGGATGCGGCGGCCCTTTGGCGCCGGGGGCGAATGCTTCTCGAGCATATACTGCAACCAGTCGTTCAGACGGTGCGTTGAAATGCGCCTGTTCCAGATGTCGTGCTGCCTCACGATGGCAGGCATGAGGCGGTCGATGCCTTCACCCGACAGCGCCGACAACGCCACGATCGGCACACCCTTCCACTGTGGCAGCAACTGGTCGACGCGCGCCTTGAGGTTCTTCAGAAGCTGCACCTTGTCCTCGACAAGGTCCCACTTGTTGACCGCAACAACCATGCCCCGACCTTCACGTTCAACCAGATCCGCAATCTGGAGGTCCTGCGTCTCAAACGGAATGGCAGCATCAATGACCAGGATAACGATTTCTGCCATCTTGATTTCTTCGATGGCGGCTGACGCCGACATCTGCTCGAGCCCTTCTTCGACCTTGGCCTTGCGCCTGAGCCCGGCCGTGTCGATCAGTCTGATCTTTCGGTCTTCCCACATCCATTCAGCGATGACAGCATCGCGTGTTGTACCCGCAATCGGACTCGTTATGGAGCGTTCGCTGCCGAGAATCTGGTTGAGCAGTGTGGATTTGCCGGCGTTTGGACGGCCGCAGATTGCAATGGTCAGCGGCGGCTTTGGCTTGTCAGGTGCCTCTGTTCCAGCGTCCTCGTCCTCCCAGACGTCTTCGTCAGGAACCAAAACGCGATCAAACGCGGCATCGGGCGCAATCGCAGCCAGCGCCTCGTACAAATCCTGAGTGCCGGTGCCGTGTGCAGCAGAAAGAGCGACTGCATCACCAAACCCCAATCTCAATGCTTCCTCGATCGTGGTATCGGCCGCACGCGTGTCTGCCTTGTTGACGGCCAGCACAATAGGCTTGCCCGCACGGCGCAGCATCTTCGCAATGTCATGATCGTACGGCGTTATGCCGTCCTTGCCGTCGACCACCAGGAGCATGGCATCGGCATTTTCGATCGCGATCAGCGTCTGCTTCTGGATCAGCGCGTTGAGGTCGCCAGATTTTGAATCATCTATGCCGGCCGTATCGATCAGTTTGAAGGCAAGGTCCAGCAACTGGACCTCACCTTCGCGCCAGTCGCGCGTAACGCCTGGCGTGTTGTCAACGATTGCAGCCTTGCTGCCGGTCAGCCGGTTGAAAAGCGTGGATTTGCCGACATTTGGGCGGCCGGCAATTGCAACCGTGAAGACCATAACTGCATCATGCGAACCGCGCCTATTTCAGCGCGGTCAGCGTCCCGTCGTCGGTGAGAATGTAAACCCAGTTGTCGGCGACGACCGGTGCAATGAAAGCTTTGTCCGGCACATCGACCTGTCCGAGGATATCGCCCGTATAGGGTGACATCGAAATCGCATAGCCTTCCGAGGACAGGATCAAAAGCCGGTCAGAAACCAGAACGGGACCAGACCAAGCGACCGCACCCTTGCGCGCCTCGACATTGCGATAGGCATCAAGCTGGTGGATCCACCGGATCCGGCCATCGGCCCGGCGCACGCACAGGACCTGCGCATCGTCCGTGATCACATAGAGATAGTCGCCCGCAACCCACGGACGCTGTGTACCACCGACGTCAATCGTCCAGACGCGTTCTCCGGTCCGGATGTCCACCGCCACGAGGCGGCCTGCATGACTGTTTGCGAAAACCATGCCGCGGTCGATGACCGGGCGGCCGGAAATGTCCGCCAGTGCCGACAACGGCGTGAGCCCGCCTGTGCGAGCAAGTGTGTCACTCCACGCTGCTTTTCCATTGCGGACATTCAGCGCAAAGAGTTCGCCAGAAGTATAAGGCACAACCACCATGTCACCGGAAACGGCAACGCTGTTGGAGCCAAGGATCCCGGCAGATTCTGCAATGCCGCGATGATCCCAGAGCACGCGACCGTCATCTTCGGCCAGGGATAGCAACTGGTTTTCCTGGGTTGCAACGAATACGCGTCCGCCATTCACGACCGGTGCAGCGCGGAACGGCACAGTCGCAGTACGGCGCCACAATTCCTTGCCGGAAGACGCATCAAGCGCCGAGACGAAGCCAAAGCCGGTCGAAACGAAAAGCTTGCCGGCGTCGAACGCAAGGCCGCCACCAAAGCCTTCTTCTGAATCTTCATCGTCGGGCGTGAGATCAACCCGCCAGAGCCGGTCACCATTCTTGGAATTGTACGCTGACACCTGAACTTCAGAATCGAGCACAAAGACCTTGCCGTCAGCGATAATGGGTGACGCCGTCAGGCGCGTTGAACTGGTAGAGCCAGACCCGATGCCGCTGTTCCATTGCTCGTCAAGTTTCCCCGATGCGGATAGATGGTGCATCGCATTGTCGGCAAAGCCGCCGGGCTGCGGCCACTCTGCATTCACGGAAGGCTTGGGCAGGACAACAGGTTGGCCAGCCAGTTTCGGATCAGCCTCGATCGCGGCCGCCTTGGGCAGTACTGAAATGCGCTCACCGCGCACATCAACCTTGGTTCCGGGGGTAATGAACTGGTCAAATGTTTCGCAGGCACCGAGAGACAATGCGCTCACGAGCACAAGACTCGCAGCAGCCAGTTTCAACTGCTTGGGACATTTACTCATGTACGAATTCCCTTGGGGGTTAGGGCGTTGTTGGCAGGGTTGTACCAGAACTGTCAGGCTCTGGCTGCGTAGGATCCGGCAGCACCGGCATGTCAGCAGGGCCCAGCAGACTACCCGGTGCCTCGGGTTGCGGAGGGGTCAGGCCGAAAGGGAGAAGACCGGGCGCCGTCGAACTTGGCATCACGGGCTCGGATTTGTTCAGAACAGCAAGGGTGAGGCCGCCTTCGAGCAGCGCCTTCATTTCCTTGGCACGTCGTTGGGTTTTCTCTGGAGCTCCAACGAGCGCGAGCAGCTGGTCGTACAGCTTGATCGCGTCGTCTTTCTTGCCGGCGCGCCAGGTCGAATAGGCAAGAATCTCAATCGCAGCGGCACGCCACGGCCCGGAACCAGCAATCACAGGGTCGAGTCGCTTCCTTGTCTCATCCAGAGAGGCTGTTTCGACGGTAAGTACCGCCGAGCGCAAACGGGCGAGATCCGAAAACAGCGGGTCCGAGGTGCTCTCGACCACTGCGTCGTAGACTTTCTGTGCGCCGGAAATGTCGCCAGCCTGTCCGCGAATCGCGGCTTCATGAAGTCTGGAGAGCATCGCGTAGCCGCCAACGGCCTTGTCTCCAAGCTTTGCAAAGCGTTCAGCCGCAGCCTTCCGGTCGTCGGCATCAAGTTCCTTCACCGCGGCATCGAAGGCCCTGGAAGACGCAAGCCCCTGCTCTGTCCGCCAGTAGTTCCATCCCTGATAGGCCGCAACAGCCAGGACCAGCGCGAAAGCTCCACCGACAATCGGAATCCAGTATTTTTCCCAGATTTTTGCCATCTGCTGGCGGCGATATTCTTCTTCTACTTCTTGAAATACGTCGCTCACGCAGAATCCTTAAACGTCGGGTTTCGGGGCCCAAAAACAGGCGCCGGACATTAGCCATGTTGGCAGTGGGCCGCAATCGCTGATACCGGCACTGTGCAAGTCAGTCGCGCCGCAGGCGTCTTCGTGCCGAGTCGGGTCACGCATCGGCAAAGTGAATTAGTGGACGCACACATCCATTTTACGAAAGCCGGAGTAGTTAATGACCGTCAGTTGCATAAATGCAAATTTCAACCCAAAGATGTGTGAATGGCCCGCATACCTACTACCTGTAGACAGGAACCGGACCACAGCTGCAAAGGGTATGTGTCTTTGCTGCACAGGTTCCAACTTCTTTGTCCGGGCCGATTGAAGTGTCAGAAGACTCGTTCATATTGAGGTCTAGCGAAACAGCTACGCCGATGAATGGGTTAGCGAATCGCCTGATGAAATTGGGTTAGCGGGGAAAGCACGATGAAGCGTGCATTGGCCATCTTAGCAGCAACAGCGGTGGGGACCATGATGGTCTCTGCGCCGGCGCTTGCTGCTGATGAAGTCAGCGCTTCACACATCCTCGACTCGATCTACGCAAGCCTGGGCATGGATGAAACTGTCCCCGACATCGAGACCAGCCGTAACGGTTTCTTCGTCGGCATTCACTCGGGACTTGGGGCGGAAAGCGGACTTGCGCCAGCGGCAGCGGGTATCTCGATCCCGCTCGCACTCGACACCCACGCCGAGTCAATCACTGCCAATGGATACTACGTCTACAACACCGATTTCGCGCTTGGCACCTATGTTGGCGGTGGCTTCGGCCGCTTCAATCTTGCCGACGACCTTTTGCTGAACCCGGCGCTTCCGCGTGGCAATCTCGCAGTGCAGGGCATGGCCGGCCTGACCTACTCGTTCACACCTTCGATGGTGCTGGGCCTTGAGTATCGCTACTCCGAGTCGGTACAGAACAACAATTTCTCGGCCTCGACACTTCCGGCCGGCGAACAGGACCAGAGCGTAACGCTCCGCTTCGACTTCCTGTTGAACTAGTCAGACATATTTCGAAGAAATATTCCGCTATGAAAAAGGCCACCTGCTTGGCGGCCTTGTGATTTCGAGGCGAGACACATCTCAGTTGAGACTGCTCTGCTTCACTTCTTTCGAGTTCAGCGGCAACTCGATCAGGGTGCCATCGCGTGACAGCAGCCAGTCGCCATCGCGCGCCTCATCGATACCCCTCACGTATATCCGCTCTGCCACAAAGTTCACAACTGGCGGCGTGAAGTGGTAGAGCACGAGCAATTTCACTTTCGCTGCATTCGCAATCTCGGCAGCCTCGATGCCCGAACTGTGATAACCTTGGATGTCCGAGAATATTTTGGCCAGCCGCGCATTCTGCTTTTCAACCGCAATGTCATGCATTCTCATGACCATGTGCTGCGCCTGCGCTTCATGAAAAAGCACATCTGCCCCCTGGGCAGCGACCGCCAGCGGCATATGCTTGGCAGTATCTCCGCTGATCACGATGGAACGGCCCTTGTAGTCGAACCTGTAGCCGTAAGAGGGCGCCACCGGATCGTGCTTGACCTCGATCGCCGTCACCTTCAGGTCCCCATCCTCCAGCGCCACCATGGTCCTGTTTCGAAGCGCTGTCGGGTCTTCGCCCTGCATCAGCAGCGTATGCGGCACCATTTTCCACAGGTCCGGACTGGCGACGGCAACACCATGATGAGCGGTACGATAGCCCTGATCCAGCGCATAGGCTTCCGAAAATCCGGCAACAAGACGCTCAACACCTTCCGGGCCGTAGACGTCCAGCGTCTTCTCCCGGCCAAGGATCCAGCTGTTCATGTTGAACTCACCCAGGTCAGCAATATGGTCTGAGTGGAAGTGCGTGTAGAAGATCCCGCCAATATGGTTCACGGGGATGCGGAACAGCGCCACCTTGGAATAGGACTGTGGTCCTGTATCGACGAAATAGACCTTGCCGCCGGCAATAACACCGATACATGCCTTGGCCCGGACGGGATCCGGCATGGGTGAAGACGATCCGCAAACAAACACCCGCAGCGCATCATCCGTGAAAAGGTCCTCGCGCATCTGGCCAATCGCGGATGAAACAAAGCGATCAAAAACCGCGTCCTGAACCTGCGGCACGTTAGCTAACGCAAGATAGCCGATAGCCGCCAGCACTGCGAGGCCGCCCACAATCCAAAGAAAGATTCGCATTTCCCAAACTCCCAAACCGTCAATTCAGGGGCCACCCTATCGCTTGCAGGTCAACAACAGCAAGCAAGCAGTCGCATGCCCGCTCACACTCCCTGCAGGCAGCAAAGCGAGCCATCGCCGTTGCGACGTGATTTTGGCAGTGGCAAGGCCGATTCAGCGCGCACGTCGAAACGTCATCACCCAGTTTGTTTCCCACGTCTCGCCACCGTCGCCAGAAAAGGCTTGCTCCCACACGGGGCATGCCGTGTCGATTTGTGACCACGTGAAGCGCACGCCGATCGGCCTACCATTGAGCACGTCGTCACCGAAAAACCGGCCGATCCCGTTTTCGAATACGCCATGGACAGGAGGCTCGATTGCATGAGCACTGCGGCCATCTAGCCACCAGATTCCCCAGCGCCCCGACTTTTCGTCGAATGCCCGCAAAGTCATCGCCCGGTAGGGCGCACCCGGCAGTTCGACAAGATTGTCGTCGACATTTCCAAGCCCTCCCAGCGTAGACCAGCATTCGCACGCGCCCTCGAACTCTTGCCATTCCGAACACCCGCCAAGTCGAATTTTCAGACGCCTGTGATGCACACGCCAGCGTCCCATGAACCAGTCCCAGTCCTTTGCGTGCAGGTCATTTCCCATCGCGTTCACCATCTTCTCCTTTGGCTTCGCCAGAGACTTACGCCCATTAATATGACAACTTATGTCATGTATTACGGAGTCTGAAAAATGCGCGCGAGCAGATTGCTCTCCATTCTTCTCACATTGCAGGCGCGAGGCCAGTCTTCGGCACACGCACTGGCCAAGGAATTCGAGGTGTCGGTGAGGACCATCCATCGCGACATTGACGAACTCAGTGCCGCAGGCGTCCCCGTTTACGCGAAGCGCGGACGAGAAGGCGGCTTCCGCCTGCTTGATGGATACCGTGTCCGCCTGAACGGCCTGACAAACCTGGAAGCCGAAGCCCTGGCGCTCTCAAATCTTCCTGGTCCGGCCAGGGAACTTGGACTGGGCGACGCACTCCTCAGCGCCCACTTGAAAATGCTGGCCGCTCTCCCCGACGATCGCCGCGCAGTCGCTGAACGGACCATGTCACGCTTTCATCTCGATCCCGCAGGCTGGTACCAGAAAAAGGAACCTGTACCGTTCCTCGGCGCTCTTGCACGCGCCGTCTGGACAACGCACACCGTTCGTATTCGATACCGAAGCTGGAATGCAGACGTTGACCGCACGCTGCATCCGCTTGGCATCGTTCTGAAGTCAGGAATCTGGTACCTGGTCGCACGCGTGTCGAAGGACATCCGCACGTTTCGCGCTTCGAATGTACTGTCGCTGACGGTACTGGACACGATATTCCATCCACCCAAACTCTTTGACCTGTCCGCTTACTGGGAAAACTGGAGCCGCGACTTTGAGCAGAGTCTCTACACCGGCAAGGCAATCCTGCGTGTCTCTCCTGACGGAATGAAACGTCTCATGCAAATGTCAGCGGCTGTTGGCGAAGCGGCGGAGCGGTCCGCAAGTCGCGCAGACAGGTATGGATGGCGAAAGGTCACCGTGCCGATTGAATCGATCGAACACGCGACAATTGAACTGATGAGGTTGGCGGAGCACGGTGAAGTTCTCCAACCCGCCGCTCTGCGCACTCGCATCTCCGAATCAGCGCGTGCAACCGCGAACACCTACAGCAGAAGGCAGCGACGAGATCTGCAAACAGTAGAAATCAGGAAAACAGAGCGCGATAGGCTTCCGGCTTGAACCCGACATGCACTTGGTCCTTTGCCACAAGCACGGGCCGCTTGATCATCGACGGCTGCTTCTGCATCAGCGAAATGGCACGAGCCTCGTTCAGTCCTTGCCTGTCACTGTCTGGAAGGGCGCGAAATGTCGTGCCCGCCTTGTTGAGCAAGACTTCCCATCCGACTTCTTTCGCCCAGGACTCCAGTATCGACTTTTCGACACCCTCAACCTTGTAGTCATGAAATGCATATTTCACACCGTGCTTGTCCAGCCATGTCCGCGCCTTCTTTATGCTGTCGCAATTTCTGATGCCGTAAACGACAACGCCCCTGGACATGCCGCTAGCCAAGCATGGCCAGTTGTTCTGGCGAAAGCTTCAGCTGCGTTGCACCGATCAATTCCTTCACCTGTGCCACGCTGGTGGCGCTTGCAATCGGCGCGGCAATACCCTCGCGGGTCAAAATCCACGCGAGCGCAATCTGTGCCAATGTGGCACCGGTTTCCGCTGCAATCTTGTCCATCTTGCCAAGCAGCGCGAGTTGGCTCTCCAGATGCTTCCTGGGCGCGCCGAGTCCGCGCGGGCTTTTAGCAAGGTCATCGGCGGTACGGTACTTGCCTGTGAGAAAGCCCGCTGCCAACCCATAATAGGGTAACGCCGCAATCCCATCTCTTACGCAAAGCGCACTCATTGCGCCTTCATGCTGCTCGCGCACGATGAGATTGTACTCATTCTGGATGACCGAGTATGGCGTAAGGTCTTTGTCGAGCGCTGCAGACCGCGCAGCCTGCAGCCTCTCCGCAGTAAAGTTGGATGCACCAACGGCTCTCACCTTGCCTGCTCTCACTTGCGCATCGAAACCGCCTGCAATCACCACAAGTGGTGTCTGCGTGTCGTCGCGATGCGCATAGTACAGGTCAACGTAATCAGTCTGCAGCCGCCTGAGTGAAGCATCCAGTGACGACGCGATCTTGTCCGGGTGAAGCCCGCCAGGCTGGTTCGCACCGTTGAGCTTGGTTGCAATTCGCATGTCCGCCCGATGGTTTCGCACCTTCAGCCACTCACCCAGCACCGTTTCCGACTCGCCCCCTTTGTGCCCGGGAACCCACGCCGAATACATGTCAGCGGTGTCGATCATTCGCCCACCCCCATTATAAAAGGCATCAAGAATGGCAAAGCTGGTTTCGCGGTTTGCCGTCCATCCGAACACGTTGCCGCCCAACACGAGCCTTATGCCCCCAACGGCTGGGTTCTTCGTGTCCATGATCATTCTCTCTCCGTCGCACAAGGCACATTGATAGTCGCCGGCATGACAACCGGCAAGCTCTGGGCACTAGCCGTCAATATTTGTAACCCGCTCAGGCTTGCCCGACCAGCGCCAGGCCATTGTTGGTCGGGAGACGCCAAGCATCATGCCGCCCAGAGCTGCCGGATGAAGCCACAACTGGTCTGCAGTCCGGGACGCGGGCCGCGTCTCTGGCCGATCAACTGTGATGTCTTTGCCCGCCGCTGAGCCTTCAATGGCAGGCATCTGGGCGCTCTCCGCAAAGGCCATATAGAAACTCGCACGTTCACGCGTGTAGTATCGTCCCATGGTCTTGCTCATGTCTGTCGGCGTAATCACCTCGAAGCGGTGAAGGCGCCCAGCCTCAAAAAGCGTCAGCACACCGGTGTAACCAAACTTTTCAGAAGTAATTTCAGTGAAGGATGCGGGATTCAGCGCGAAGCAATTTGTGATCTGCCCGACTGCCGCAGCCTGGTTCTGGGCCAGCACCGTCGCTTCATAGAAGAAATCAAGCAGGCCCGCGCGCTCGCGTTTCGTTTCGGGCGAAACGACAAAGCGAATTGGTGCGTCTTCAATGGTCAAGGTGATGTAGTGTCGTCCATCACTTGTCTCCACCGCTGCACCATTTTTCTGCGCGTGTGCAGCCACTCCCGTAGCCCCTGCACTCATTGCTCCTGCCGCGAACAAATGCGCGCGCCCGCGCCTCTTGAGTTCGTCAGCGATCAACCCGACCCCATCTGGTTCCAGGATTTCAATGTCGCTGCTTCCGGCTCTCAAGGTAGTCCGCGTTGCAGAAAGCGAAGAAACCCGATCTCGTCCAACCTCTGACGCATCCAGACGGGCCTTCCAGCGTCGAGCAGTTTCTTCTCTGTCTGGCGTGGCAATCAACACGCGGTCAATCTCAGTCAGCACGTGTTTTCCTTTCGATCAAGTCCATCATGTTGCGCACATCACTCATTGGTTGTCTCGTGAAGGCTCGCGCATTTGCAGGCTGTCGTGTAACGGGATCATGATGAGTTTCATCCATTCATCAATGGACCCAAATCGCGCTGTCACGGGCCAGCGCGGGTCGGGCTCCGGCTTTTGCCGCCAGGTAAGATGAACTTCTGCGACGGATCCATCCTGAAGTGCAAACAAGGCATCGTCGCAGTCATCTCGCCGCGCAATGAGCGTGAACTTCAACCCAGCAAGCACATGCTGCGGCGAGAGCTCAAGCGCCAGTTCCCTTTCCAACCCATCGCGTACGACTTGATCTTCCACTGGATACCAGGGATCAAGCCAGATGAATTTGCCGTTGTCGTTCATGCACCAGCTGCCCGCACGCTCCTGCCCTCCCGCAAACCAAACTATAGTCTTGGCAGGATTTCGTGGCTATGAGAATACGCCAGCACAGCAGAGTTTCACTTATCGGAACCACGAACATGAAAGATCCCATAGCCATTCTGGGTGCCAATGGCGTTTATGCAAGGCATCTCATACCTCGACTGATCGGAGCGGGCTATCCTGTGTCAGCGATCGTCCGCCGAGCAGACGCCGCTGGCACTGCTCGAGCATCAGGCGCGACCATCAAGGTTGCTGACATATTCGACACGCCATCCATGACGGCTGCATTTGAAGGATGCACGATGGCGATCAATCTTGCCACGTCCCTGCCCGGACCTAGCGGTCGGGGCGACTTCCAGGCCAACGACCGACTTCGCGTGGAGGGTGTTCCGAACTTCGTCGAAGCATGCCGCAGGTCCGGCGTCCGGCGCATCCTCCAGCAAAGCATTGCCTTCGTGAATGCATCAGGCAACGCAGACTGGTCAGACGAGGATACCGTCTATCATCCAGCCGAAGACTCGATTGCGACAAGAGCCATTGCAGCGGCACTTCAAATGGAAGGCAGCATCAGGAGTTCCGATCTCGACTGGGTGATCCTGCGGGGCGGACTGTTCTATGGACCCGGAACAGGCTTTGATGACGACTGGTACGCACGCGCTTCCGCAGGAAAGCTGCGTATTCCCGGCGAAGGATCAGACTACGTATCCCTCATTCATATTGCAGACATGGCAGCAGCAACGATTGCGACCATCCAAAATTGGCCATCGCACTCGGCCCTCATCGTGTGTGACGACGAACCCGGGAAATGGCGCGATGTCTTTGAATTCATCTCCTCAAGTCTGGGTGTATCGGTGCCCGAAAGCGGCGGAAGAGTTGGCTTCCCTTCCTTCAGACTTCGAAACACCCGCGCCCGCATGGCTCTCGGCTGGCAGCCGTTCTACCGCTCATTCAGGGAAGGCCTCGCGCGCTGATCATGTCGGCACCATTAGCCTCCGCGCAATCGCATCACAAGGTGCAGAGTATCGCCGGTTGACACTTTGTAGTCTGCCAGGGTGTGAGCGTCCTCGAGCTGCTGCCCGTGATAGATGAGACGCTGCTCGGAAGCGGGATAGCCTTCCTTGGCCTCCAGCTTTTCTTTTACAGCCTTGATCGTGTCATCCGTGTCGACATCCAGTTGGATGGCTTTTGCGGTAAGCGTCTTTATCGTAATCTTAAGCGCCGTTGCATGGGAAACGGATGCCATCGGCATGACCGACAGCGCGGCTCCAATAATGACGGACGCAATCCTTGATCGAAGAATATGGTTCCGCATGTGTAGCCTCAATAAGGGTTTGAACTGCAGGATACGTTGGCGCCTTTGGAAGCACGTTCGCAATTGGCCCGGTTTTGAGCTTTCCGTTCTTCCTCCGCTCGACGCATGTAGTCCGGCTGCTCATACTGGCCGGTCCCTTGGCCCGCGGCTTGATCAGGGCCGACAGGCGTATCATTGACCGCCTCGAGGGCGCTCTCGCCCGCATAGTCCAGACCGATAGTCCTCGCCTGTCCCATGCAAAGCTGGTCTTCGACCAGACCACCCAGGTGGTGGAGAGTGTAGTACAGCGAGAACGCGACCATCACATATCCTTGCGGTTGATACTCCCATTGCTCCGGCACCAGCTTCCATCCACCAGCGGTTTGCTCCAGCGAAACGTAGTAGGATCCTGTTGGCGTGTTTCCACCAGCGTCAGGGCTGAACGCAAATCGTCCGCGCAATCCATAGGGTTCTGAGGCATCGGGCCAGATGTCGACAGTCGCTTTTTGCGAGATCCCCTGGCAAAGATATGTACCTTGCCAGTGTCCGGTTGGCGGTTCGCCCGCAAGTGCCACACACGGCACGAAGGTCACAAGACCGAACAATCCGGCCATTAAACTGAAGCGCATCCGAGGTTCCCTTCGTCGACTCTGGCAGCGTTCATTTAGGGTTTGACTGACAGCCGCGTCCATACCTCACCTAAGGTATGGCGTGGCTCGACGGCACCGCCAACCAACCAAAAATGTCATCAAAGACGGCCTGTTCCAGATAGGACCCCGTGTCCTTCAGAATATGGAGCGTTGCGCATGGATGATTGCCAAAAGCTTCCACGCTATCACTCGCCGGAAGCCCGGGATGGTCAGCACCATGCCAAACGCTGATCGGACAGGTAAGTCCAGACGGATCCTCACGAGCGCCACTGGCGAAGAGCGTCAATTCAGCAGCCAGTCCCGCACCGGTCCGTTCAAGCGCATCAAATATTACGGCATCGAAATAGTCCCGGAACTCAGGCTCGGCGACGCGCCGTGCATCAGCGACAGACCGCTCAGCGTAGTGGCGCATCAGAGATCGTACAAGAGAGACACGAATGCCGCGATGCATCAACTCGGCGACCCCGGGGATAATCCATGATTGGCGGAAGAGGGCCGACAGCACCGATCGCCGATCATTCGCAAGCGACCGCCCGAGGGCAGGAGACCTCAGCGCCAGCCGCCGAACGCGACCATTGAGCCGCTTTGCGGCAGCTACCGCAAACGCTCCGCCGTATCCGTCTCCGAAAAGCGCGACGCTGCTGATTTTGAGTTTATTCAGCAACGCCTCTGCGTCTTCTGCGATGCTGGCAAAAGTATAGTCGCTTCGGGGCGTGGACTGGCCAAAGCCAGGCCTTTCAAAAGCGATGAGACGCACTCGAAATTTTTCTGCCGCACGGGAGATCTCCGGCATGACAAGGCTAGCGGCAAGTCCGACATGAAAATACAGCGTTGCTGGACAAGTTGAACAGCCATACTCCCTGTAAAAAATTCGTCGCCCGTCTGGCAGCACCACAAACCGGCGGGGAGTTGCGTCTGTCAGTGTCGGCGTAGCCCGCGCGGCTCGCTCGGGGAATTTCGAGAGGTCAGTCATCAGGCGAATCAGTTCGCTCTGTCGTCGCGCACCAGTCTTCGCGAATATGTTTTTCAGGTGCGTCCGCGCAGTGAGAACGGACACGTCCAGCTCTTTCGCCGCCTCGCTGATCTGCAAGCCTTGCAGCAGTTTCGCTGCGAGCCGAGCCTCCGCCACCGTCAGACCAAGGCGACGCGTCACGCTATCGTCTTTCGCACTGGCCGTGCGATCGGACAACAGCACCAGTGCACAGAGCGGTTCCGCCCACGCTGGTCCCAACTTGAATTCGGCCGCCAGGGGTTCGGGGAAAATCTCGCGCGGCAGAGCCACACCAAAACAACGTTCATTGCCTGCGTCATTTGCAAGCGTGAACGGTGCAAGCGTTGGCTCGTTCCTTTGGAACGAAGTCGCAAGCGCTTCCTCAATTACCCTGCAGCACGCACCGGAAAACGCAGGCGCTTGTCCCACAGCCAGCGGCTTCGTCAGAAACGGTGCAAGACGTGACGACGCCGCTCCGGCGACAGCCCGCACTCTGTTCTCTGATGTCAACAGTATAGCGTCCCACGGCGATCTCTCGACATCGTCTGGTGCGCGTCCCGCGTTCAGGCGCTCAATCATCTGCGCAGCGCGCGCGGCATGACTGAGTATGCTGCTGGCAACCGCATCCTTGGCCGGGTCGAGTGGCACTGGCAATGCGTCGACCGCTGCGATCACATCGTCCCAGCGCGCAGGCTCATCAGCAAAGGCGTAAAGCGCTTCGACCACCGCCAGCGCTGCCGCGGCCGATTTGGGGTCTGAGTTCCGGGTAGATGCAGCCACGCCACCACTACAGTTGATTGCCGTCATTGATCAGAGTGCATTTGCGTCGAAGTTCACCAAAATCATACCGGTTCCCCGCAGGCGAAAATCGGGAACACCCGCCAACATCAACCCGGCATTCAGTCAGTTTCAGTATTGACCGTATCGCCCCTTGACCGTGCCAAGTAGCGCTGCTGCATCATAGCCGACCCCGTCCTTGAATACAGTCTCCACCTGCTCGATGGCGTTGATGTCGGTTGACGGATCGCCATTCACAAGCACCAGATCCGCACGTTTTCCAACAGCAATGGAACCAATATGGTCTGCAAGACCAAGATAGGTCGCCCCGTTCAGTGTTCCGATCCTAATTGCCTCCAATGGGCTGAACCCGGCCTCGACCAGCAACTCCAGGGCTCGATGGTTGCCAAACCCAGGAATCACCTGTCCGCCCCCAGTCGGGTCTGGACCTGCAATCAGCAATCCACCTGCAGCGACGAACGCCCGTTCAAGACCAAGTTCATTGGCCCAGATTTTGTTCAGAACCGCAACGCGCTCGGGCTTGCGCGTCAGAATCAAGGCACTGATATGCTGATAGTCCGTCCGCGCCGCATCGCTCATGAAGGCGAGCTGGCGCGGGGACAGTCCGTGATAGGTGGGCGAGCCTGTCTCGAACACGGGAAGTGTGGATGTCAGCGCCACGTGATGCGCAACCAGGGTTGCAATCAGCGCCTTCGCATCTGCTCCTGCCGGATCCATGTTCAGCAAGGTCTGTTCGCCCGGGCTCTTCGGACACTTGTCCGGTTCCTTGCCCGGATCGTTTTGCGTATTGACGTAGAACCCGTGTTCGAGATCATCGATTCCCATCGCCGCCGCTTCCGGATATGTCACAGCGCACAAATGTCCAGTAATTTTCAGCCCGCGTGCATGCACCGCCTTGATGGCCGCCTGCAGCTCGGCGCGCGTGATGTTCATATAGGCTTTGAATGACGTGACACCCTGGTCCGCCCAGAAATTCACCGTTCGGACGGTATCCGCCACGCCATCCAGCGGATGCATTTGGATAAAGGGACTGCTCGCTCCTTCCAGGTAAGGTCCGGTCACATCCATGTGCGGTCCGGGAAGCGTCCCGGCATCAATCGCGCGTTTCACGTTCAGGTCTGTATAGGGCTCGACGCTGCCTGTGGTTCGTAGCGTGGTCACCCCATTCGCGAGGTAAAGTCGCGGCGATGAAAACGCCATCTGCGGAATCATGAGCGGAGAATCCGAATGGCCACTGTCATCAAGGTTTGGCCGCGCAATGTAAAACTGGTGATCATGCATGCCGACGATGCCGGGCATCACGCTCTTCCCGTTGGCGTCGATGATCGTGTAACCGTCCGGCACGGCTTCCGTGCCGGTGTTCACTGCCTTTATCCTGTTGCCGTCTATGAGCAATGTGCGATCGTTCTGTGCCGGCGCGCCGGTGCCGTCAATCACACGCACGTGCGTGAGCGCAATCCTTCCAAGGGGCACCTTTACAAAGGCCTTGACCACATCGCTCAGCGTCGATGGAGGGACAGGAAGTATCCCGGCAGCAGCATGTGCTTGAACCTGTTCCGCCCCCGCAGCATTCGCGTGCACCGTCACGATCAGCGCCATCAACATGGCAAGCCAGGTCCATTTGAGTCGCATCACTTCCCCACATTTCCGGATGAACACCACACTATACAAACACCCTCAGCCGCAACAGCCGGAACATTCAGGCCCCGCCTGATTCATGTCGCCCGAGCCTCGAAACGGACTATACTGCGACCGCTACACTTCATCAGGAGCATGCTATGTACGCACCCGTGCGCCTTGGGCTGGCAATGGCGATCACAGCTTCGTTCAGCGTGGCGTCCTGCGCCGAAGGTCCAACGCAGTCGAGCCGCATTGATCGTCTGGTTTCGACAACCTCGTTCGGCATGTGCGTGGGATATTGCCGGACCCGCCTTGAGATCACCCCGGATGCCGCAGTCCTGCTGCGCGAGCCGGGTGGCCGCGGGGGCACCACCCTGCCCACCCAGCGCTTCAAAGTCACACTGTCGCCAGCCGAATGGCAAGACATCACGCGGCTCGCTGAAGCAACAAAGTTCGACGGGCTGCCCGCAGTGATTGGCTGTCCCGATTGCGCTGACGGAGGCGCGGAGTCTCTCGAAATCTCAGGATCAGGCGGCACCAAATCCGTCAGCTTCGATCATGGCGCCGATATCCAGCCCCTCCAGCCACTGCTCGACCATGTTCGAGCATTGCGCTCGAAGCTGACGCCAGGAAATTAGCAGCGCACTTAGCCCGCCAACCCCGCCACCCATTCGGCAATCGCGTGCCACGCAGGCGTTGTGCTCAACGGAACACGGATCACCTGCAGGAAGAGAAGCGCAGGCCCCCCGATCAGGTAGACCCTGTGAATCTTGCCGCGCGTGCGCCAGTCGTAAATCATGGCGACCACAATCAGCAGGTCAACAAGCAACCCCGGCGGCACAGAAATGGCAACTGGTGCAGGTCCCGTTTCGGAAGGGGAAAGACCGCGAGCGTCTGGCGGCGCGAACAACACAAAGAACCACCGCGCAGCAGCGGCTTGCAGGATCGATACGTTGGCAAGCAGCATCAACCGCTTGTGTGTTTCCGGATCTCGAACGTTTGCGATTGCCATCGCGACGGCGGCTCCAAAGAAGACGATCGCACTCAGCGAAACGATCGAGAATTCTCGTCCCATCAAACCGGCGCCAAACTCTTCCGCATGCGCCATGGAACGAATCGCTGCGAGCACACCCGCAATGCACATGGCTGTCGCGAGTGAAATGCCGATCAGCCCGATCTCGCGGTGTCGCAGGACCTTGCCTTGCGCCACGAACCAGGTTTGCATGAGGAAAAACAGGGTCCAGCTCGAGAACAGCAGGCCATGAATATGGATGATCGGGGTGGCGTGGAAACTGCTCGTCGCCATGCGTGCCCAATAGGTTGGTGCAAATCCGAGAAAGGCGACGGCAACGCAGGCCCCCGCCATCCAGACATAAAAGTAACGAGCCTCGCGTGTGGACGAGCGCCCGGTGTCGATCGGTGTCGCGGTCATGGTTTACCCTACCCTCTGCAGATGCTGCCGTTTAACAAAATTCGTCATATCAAGCACAGATCAATACCTCTTTTGGCTTTGCCGAAACAACTCTCTGGTGCGCTTGCGTCGATCACGTTTGCCGCTAAGGTGTCACCCAACATAAAAAAATCACCGGGGAAATGGAAATGACTGAAGCGGCAGCAACGGCGCCGGACGGCGCCGGGGGAAAGAGTTATGGCTGGCCGGCCTATCGCGGCTACGTGCTGATACTGCTGACGATGGTCTACACGCTCAATTTCATCGACCGCAATCTGCTCTCGGTCATCGCACAACCCGTCATTACGACCTTTAACCTCAGCGACAGCGAGTATGGGTTCCTCAACGGTCCGCCATTCGCGATCTTCTACGCGCTGATGGGCATTCCGATTGCGATCGCTGCGGACCGTTACAATCGCGTCGCGATCATCGCAGTCTGCATTGCGATCTGGTCCCTGATGGCAGCCTTGTGTGGCTTCGCGACAAGTTTCATGTTCCTGCTCATCGCGCGCATCGGCGTTGCAATTGGTGAGGCCGGCTGCACCCCGCCTGCGAACTCGATTATCGGCGACTACTTCAAATCCTCCAGTCGTGCCAATGCGCTTGGCATCTATGCGATGGGCGTGACGATCGGTGGCGCCCTTGCCAATGCATTCGGCGGCCCGATCGCAACGGGCCTGACGGGTACCAATGTCGAAATCTGGCTCCAGTCACAGGGCCTCGCGTCCTTGCTGCCCGTCGACTGGTCGCACGTGGAGGGCTGGCGCGTCGCCTTCGTCGCGATCGGTGCACCGGGATTGATTCTTGCTCTCGTCGTTCTCTTCACGGTCAAAGAACCACCACGCGGCTTCTCCGATCCACCCGCGATGGAGCGCCGCGACAGCGCCGGCATCCTCGAGACTCTGCGCGAACTCGTGACGAAGCCAACCTTCTGGACCATGGCCATGGGGGCGGCATTGACCGCGCTGGTCGGCTATGGCCTTTCCGGATTCCAGGCACCGATGGCACAGCGCATCCACGGCATCAGTCCAGGTCAATTCGCACTACAGTTTGGTGTGCCGCTGTCACTCTGCGCGGCCGCTGGCACGTTCTTCGGTGGCTTCGCTACGGAAAAACTGACTCCGCGCTATCCGACTGCGGTCGCGTGGCTGCCCGCCCTCGGTCTCCTGCTGTCGATCCCGTTCTACGAGGCGGCCTACTTCACGCCAACCGAGAACCTGAACCTCGCACTCATCATGTGGTGCATCGCAGCGACCCTCCACTACACATATCTCGGCGCGCAATACACGATCGGCCAGGGCGTTGTCTCGACGCGCTCGCGCGCTTCGGCCATTGCGATCCTGCTCCTGATCATTGCCCTCATCGGAAACGGTCTTGGACCCCAGATCGTTGGCTGGCTGAGCGACATGTTCATGAACATGCAGATTGCCCAGCACGGTATGCAGGGCGTGCTGACAAACGAGATGTGCCGCTCGAAAGACTTGCTCGCGCAAATGCCCGATGCTCAAAAAGCCATCTGCACGGCAGCCTACGGTGAGGGACTGCGCCAGGCCATGGCTGCCACCGCGCTGTTCTTCATCCCCGCGGGCGCTTTTTTCTGGCTGTCGTCGCTCACCTACAAGCGCGATCTGGTCGCGAGGGGCTGACCTGGAAAAAGACAGAGCGCATCAATACACGCCCGGCACAATGCGGTACGGGACACGTTTGGTATACGCGCTCCAGAGCGACTTGTACTTCAGCGCACAGCGTCGATCGTCATCCCTCTGGCGAGGGACGAGCAATGCCACGTAATAGAGCGGGTAAAGCCAGGGCACGAGGTGGCTTGGGAACCCAAGCGCCAGCGTGAGCCCAATCGCCATCAAAAACTCTCCGAGATAATTCACGTGACGCGCCATTCCCCAGAAACCGCTGGCAAGCAGCCTGTTTTGCCCATCGGTCAGCACCTCTGGCACGATGAGACCCAGGAATTTCGCCGCCGGATCACGCTTGAAGAGGTACTTCTGCATGTTCGCCCCGCGCGCGAAGCACCATCCCAGAAAAAACAGGATCACGGCTGCCACCAAGAACCAGACCGGTGTGCGCGGATCGGGCAAGTCTGCGACCGACCAAAGCCCGATCCCATAGAAATAGGGGTAGAAAAACAGACATCCCCAGCCGAGCTTGAACCCTACGCGCTCGGCGATGAAGTCATAGGTATAAAGGTGAACGCGCTCGAAGAAGAGATACTCGCTCAGAAAAAACGTGAAGAGACCCATATAAAGTACAATGCCCGGCGACGGATCATCGGGAAACGCCCGGACGTGATGCATCGCAAACGAGTAGATATTGAGGCCAAGCATCGTCGCCCCAACCAGATAGAGCCACATTTTTGCGTCGATGCGTCCACCCAGCCACTGCGGATTGACGAAGCGTCCAAGATAGAGATCCGCAAGCAGGTTCTTGTCGGTGGGAGGCGCAGACAGAACAATTCCTAGCGTGAAGAGAAGTCCAAACACACATGCACCGGCCAGCCCCTCCCAGCGCGTGGTCCAGAAGAAATCCCACGCGAGTATTCCCGAGGTACATGCCAGCACCCAAAGCCCGATCGTAAGCCAGTAAACCACCAGACCGTTCAACCGGTAACGATAGGGCTTCCCGGTCTCTGGAGAGCTCGCATAGCCATCAACCGCTCGCGCGGGCACGATGATGTGCAAAAGCGTCACCAGCACATAAACAAAGGCAGGCGCGAGGAAACCAATGAGAGTCACGAGAGTTCCTTTGTCGAGAGGGCAAATATCCCGATCGCGATGCGGCGCGGAAGGACCCGCCCCAACACGAAGTGCGCGAGCCGATTGACGGCGCCGGGCACGACGATCGGTCCACGACCAAGTGCATCGAGCGTTTCATTCGCGACAACATCTGCGTCCAGCGTTCCTACGGCATCTTTGCGTGCAGTCAAGGCGTAACCCGGCGTGCGGATAGCGCCCGAGCATGACACCACGACGTCGACACCTTTCGGACGCAACTCATGCCAGAGGCCCTCACCCAAAACCGTGTTGAATGCCTTTGATGCCGCATAGGTGGCAATGCGTGGTGCGCCCTGGAAGCCTGCCAGTGACGACATCAGGACAATGCCGCCGCGACCACGCGCGACCATCCCGGATGCAAGAGTGCGTGCGAAGATCAGCGGGCCACGCACATTCACGTCGACGACATGAACAAGGTCATCAACGGATCGGCTGGCGAATTCGCCGACGGGCGCGTGCGCAGCATTGTAGACTGCAAGTCCAATTTCCAGACCCGCTGTCATGTCGGCAAGCACGGCGGGCAGATCGCTGCGCGCCATATCGCAAACTTCCGTACGAACCTCGACTTTCGCGCCCGAGCGCAGGCGCTCGGCGACATCTTGAAGAGGCACTTCTCTGCGTGCGAGCAGCAGCAGGTTCACACCACGCGCCGCAATCGCGGTTGCGAAGGCCGCACCAAGTCCCTCCGACGCACCAGCGACAATCGCCCATGGTCCGTATTTCGACACGAATGAGGATGAAGTGGCGCTCTGGTTCATGGCTAGAACCATACATCCTGCACACAGCGACCATCACTGGGAAGATCATCGAAGCTGACGAGCCCGTCGAAGCGGTCGATTGGCAGTGCCGCGACGGCCTCAGGAGCTGCAAGTCGAATGTTCACGGCGATACGTCGCCGTCCGTCCTGCAGAATGCGAAGCCCGCGCCAGCAAAGCACACAGCCGCATGTCGGGCAGAAGTGAATTTCAAGCGCCGGATCCGCTTTGCCTGCCCGCGTGTACGTCGAGCTCGGACCAGAGATTCGAATGCGGATATTTTCGTAGTCGTAGGCCCAAAGCGCACCGTAACGTCTGCAGAGTGTGCAGTTGCAGGCAGTGATCGAACCCGGATCGCCTTCCAGACTCCACTTCAAAGCCCCGCAATGGCATTCCCCCTCAAGCATTCATTCACCTCTCTGGATTTCCAGATGCCGTTCGATGTCGAAGTAGGAGTTGGCGACGTAGTGGGCGCCGGCTTCACGCAGCGCAGAGATAGTACCTGCATGGCAGTGCGATGCCGCAGTCAATCCGATGGTGTACATGCCCGCGCGCACGGCTGCAGTGACCCCGCGCTCGCTGTCTTCGATTGCGATACACGCTGCCGGTGGCGCTCCGATGGCATCCGCCGCTATGAGATAGATGTCGGGGTGCGGCTTGCCGTGCGCCAGCCTGGCCGCACTGAAACAGCGTCCGGCGAAATGATGGCTGAGGCCGACAAGATCGAGCGAGTGACTGATGTGCTGCAGGTCGCTGGAAGAAGCGATGGCAATTTTCCTGTTTGCACATTTGCGAATGAATGCGTCAGCCCCTTCGACAATACGCAGGTGCTCTGAAAAGATGGTGCGGCCATAGGCGTGCAGGCCGTCATAGAAATCCTGGGGCAGAGCCTTTCCATGCCGCGCCTCGATCGCGTTCATGCTGTCGACAAGGCGCATGCCGGTGAAGTTGGCCGCGATATCTGCTTCTGTCATGGGCGCCCCAGACAGGCTGAGGTACTCAGCGAAGATGCGCGATGCCAGAATTTCGCTGTCGACGACAACACCGTCAAAATCGAATATGATGGGCGGCAAATGGCCATCACGCGCTACGGGCTTCATGAGTTGGTCTCGGATTTTGACGACAATTCACCAGCAAGCCACTCTAGCATCACCGCATTCATCTCGCGCGGGTACGTATGGCTGAGGTCGGCAACCTCCCGATAGGTGACGTGCGCACCCGCCGCCGCGAGCGAGCGCTCGGCCCCGCGCGCCATTGATGCCGGAAACATCCAGTCCAGCGCCCCGTGCACGATGTAGATCGGCAAGCCCTGCACGCGGGTCCCGTCGATCATCGCGGTCAGCAGCGGATGAAGCGCTGCGGAAACTGGTGCGAGATGCGTGAACGGCGAGCTGGCTTCGAGCCCCGACACATAGGTAAATGTGCCACCATCACTCATGCCCGTAAGCAGCATGCGCGAAGGGTCTACGGTCCAGTTTGAGCGTATGAACTCCAGCATGCGATGGATGTTGGGTGTATCCACATCTTCGCCCGATAGGGCCCACGTGCCCCCAATCGACGTGGGAGCAACGAGAATCGCGCCACGGCTGCGCGCATCACGCAACCAGCTCCAGAGAAATTGTCGGCCGGTGCCGCTGCCACCGTGCAGCGCCATCACGAGCGGAAAGGTGCGACCGAGCGAATAGTGCTCGGGCACATAAAGCCAGAACCCGCCGCGCTCACTGTCATCGTCGCCAGCGCAGAAATGCATGACGCCGACCCTGTCATGCGTGGGCGGGCGCATGAATAGCGCCTGCAATTCTGCGTCCGTCCTCAGTGCAGGGTCGAGAAAGAACCGGTTCACCGGCGCCAGCACGCCCGCAAGCGGATAGAGCGCCTCAAGCCCGATCGGCACGAACCGCAACGCACGGAAGACGTCGCGAATGTCGCCAGTGCCGTCGGCCACTTGGCGCAGGCCCGCAAACGCTTCCAGTGCGGCCTCGCCCGACGCCCCAAGCGCAACCCCGACATCGCCCAAACTCGCAAGCACATCTGCGTTGCGCAATTGCGCGGCCTTCAACTCGTCATCCGGCGTTCCGATCTGCGCCATGAGCCCGGCAAAGCGCGGCGGATGAAAGTGCCGCGCCACCAGAAACAGAACTTCGTACGCCTTCAGTAACGGCGGAACCAGTTCGACGAGTGCGTCCGTTTCAAGCTGGTTCATTTCTTTGTCCAGAGCGCCTCAATGATTTTCTGAGGCCGGAAGCGGGCCGCCGAGCGGCTTGAATGCTTTGGCTCGGGCGCGACCTTCGGCGCGCTGGGCAGGCGTAAGGCGCGCATGCAGTTGTCCCATCGAAGAATCCGCCGGCGGCTTGTTCAGATCGAACCTCGCCTCAGGCAGCTTTGCAAAACCATCGATCGCAGCAAGTGTGTAATACATGTAGGCCTCGACTTCGTCCTTGCGGCCACCTTCACCGGATTCGAGCATAAGTGCGAAATTGTACTGCCCGGGACCAAAGCCGTATTTCGCGCTCCACTCGTACCAGCGCGCGGCTTCAGGTGGGCTTTCCGGGACACCATAACCGTTGTCGTAAATCGTTCCCAGATCCATCATTGAACGCCGCTCGCCACCCATGGCGGCCTGCAAATGATAGGTGCGCGCCTTCTCCAGGTCGCGATCAACAACACCTCGCTTGCCATCCATGTATTCGATGCCAAGCCGGCGTGCGGATTCCACATCGCCCTCCGCCGCGTGCGAGGTCCACCAGGCAATCGCTTCCGGATAGTAGCCGCGTTGATAGAGGTCTTCGCCCTCGGAACGCTGTGGCACTGTCTGCTCGGCGAGCGCGGCCATCTCCATGACAGCAAGCGGCGCGGTCACGGCGACAATTGCGCCGAGTGTCAGGCGGATAAAAGAGGATCTCATCACGGTGGCTATTCCGTTGGTTGCCATGCCAAACTGCCGCGCAATGCTGCAAAATACCAGACCACCTTGCGAGTGCGCGCTAAAGTGACACTGTCGCCTCGCGCTTGCACACAAATTGATGCATGGGTACCGCGCAAGGAAGGATACAAGGAAAATGCCTGAACCGTTGACAATCGGCCTGATCGGCGGGATGAGCTAAGAGAGTTCAGCCCAGTACTACCGCATCATCAACCAGGCGGTTCGCAACCGGCTCGGCGGCGCTCACTCGGCCTGCAGCCTGATGTTTTCATTCGACTTCGCAGAAATCGAACGCCTCCAGCATGCAGGTGCCTAGTCCGGCCTGTCGGCGAAGATGGTCGACGCAGCGCAACGGTTGGAACGCGGTTGCGCCGAGAGGAACGTGAAACCCAATCAGGTTGCTGCCCCCGGCAATTGATTTGCCCAGAGCCGCCTGGAGACAGCTCACAATAGAAACCGTCCGGGATGTCATCACAGCTTCGGTCACCAATTTGCTGGATTGGGAATCTGGCTGTTCACAGCCCCAATCCCCGCTCAAAACATGCAGCGAGCTTGCCGACCCAAGCCTTGAGGTTGTCCTTGATCGCAAGCGGCGTTGAACCGTGACGAACGATGATCAGGTCGCGGTCGGGCACAAGAATCGTGAACTGTCCGTCGTATCCATTCGCCGAGAACGAGCCCGGCCCCCCGAAGTCCAGCCACCAGTGCGCGCCATAGCGGTTGGCATCGACACCAGCCTGCTGGAACGTCGGCGTGCGCGCATAGTCGACCCAACCTTCAGGCAGGAGCCGCCGCCCCTCCCACACGCCGTCACGCAGACAAAGCAGTCCGACCCGCGCGAAGTCCCGCGCCGTCATGAAGCAGAAACTCGACCCGATGAACGTGCCCGCCTTGTCGAATTTGGGGATGGCGGATTTTATGCCCAATGGCTCAAACAGCCGCGCCCGCATGAAGCGCTCGAAGTCAGGCCCATAGGCGTCGAGCGCCCGCGAGGCAATCCGGCTGGCAATATTCGTCGTCCCGCTGGCATAGGACCAATATGTCCCCGGTGCATGTTCCAGCGGCTGCGACGCCGCATACGCCGCAACATCGTCCCGGCCCTCCTGGAACAGCATCGCGATCACATCCGACGTGCCCCGGCTGGGCGCATAGTCTTCGCTGAACTTGAGCCCGCTCGACATGCGCAGCAACTGATCAAGCGTGATATCTGCCCGCGCGTCACCCGACCACTCCGGCACATCTGCCCGCGCCCGAATGTCGAGCTTGCCATCCTTCACCAGCATGCCCACCAGCGCCTGCGTGATGCTCTTGGCCTTCGACCACGAATGATGCGTGCTCGAAGCATCGAACTCGTCCCCGTAACGTTCAAACACGACGCGCCCGCCCTGCACCACAAGCAGCGCATGCGTCTCGCCCAGCGTCGGCGTCGTCTTCGACGCAAACGCCTCCGCCACCAGCGCATCAAACGCCGCGCGGTCAACCCGCGCAAGCGCCCCCTCCGCCCACTCGTGCGTGGGCCATTGTGTATCAGCAGATTGGGTCGGCAGCGGCTGCAGCGAAGATTGTTTCATGGGCCCATACTAGCAAACTTCAGCACAGAAATCCCCCATCTGACCTGCCCAGATTCTTCGGACCATTCTTAACTTGAAAATTCAGCCCTGCTGTTGGTTCCTTTTTGCCTCTTGCGGAGCGGTTGTGCAACGCGCAGGGGCGCGTAGGCCTCAGGTACCGCAGCGTCCCGGCCGGATGCGAGCGCAATAAGTGGAAATCCACTTGCTGAACGTGAGGCATCGCCCGTTTCGAAAGTTGGGCCAAAGACCAGACTGACTCTCGCGTATGCGCAGCTGAGCCAGGTTGATGAATTTGCGGCAAGTCTTGTGAAAAATGTCGGAAAGCACAGCAAGGGACTGATAGATGCGTTGCTTAAGGACCCGGTACGCCCGACACAACCGGTACGCAGACTTGGGTTCCTGTACAGTTCTGGATTGAGGCAGGGGCGCGTGTTGCTACGCGCCCCTGCACAGGTTGATGCCACTCCGCAGCAATTGGGACAGTGCAGGAGTCTGCAGCTGTTTCACGGGGAAAATACGCACCCCACCAGCAACTGCCCACCATGCGAATGCGCGACGGGGACATGATGCAGAGGACAGTGCGCGTTCCCCCCTCCGAATTCATGCGCAACATCCTCAAAGCAACGATCCACGCTCTCAACCAGGCTCTGCTCCTTCAAAAGCGAATGCTTTGCTTGACAAACAACCGCCAGAAGATTTTTTCGTCTGTCAGGCATCACACGCCATCATTCAAGCCAATTTGGTCGATGCTCCCTTTCAACTCTCAAGTGAACAGGTTACGGAAGGTCTGGGGTTGAATGCTGCAGAAGCATTTTGCGACGATGGGAGAAGCACATGAAGTATGGAACTCTGGCGGTCGCCTTTGCCGCGCTGATGGCAGCAACTCAAGTGAGCGCGGCAGGCACATGGGGTGGCTGGTACGCCGGCATCAATGCTGGCTATGGTTCGCTCGATGCAGACACGTCTCGCGATGTAACGGTGCCTGGCGCCTATGTGGCTCAGGACGTCGCCGACATTGAACTTGCAGGAGCGATCGACCTCGACGGCGACGGCTTTGTTGGCGGCTTTCAGGTAGGCCACAACTGGGAATCCGGCACGCTCGTGTTGGGTCTCGAAGGCGATTTCAGTTTTACCAGCCTTGACGACAGCGCCAGCGTCACTCAAGCCTGGACGGTTCCTTATCCGGGCACGCTGACGACGGACGCAGCCATCGAGCAGAAATGGTTGGCTACGCTGCGCGCACGACTGGGCACCACGCTGGGCGCGACGCTTGTCTATGCGACAGCGGGTGCCGCGCTCTCAGACGTTGAATTCAGCCAGGGTTTCAGTGAAACAACCTTCCCGGTTGCCTTTGGTTCGATCTCGAATTCCGAGACACTGACGGGCTGGACCGCGGGTGTTGGAGCCGAGCTCCCCATCAGCGAGGCAACCACGCTCAAGATTGAATATCTGCATGTGGACCTGGGCTCGATCGACACGGCCGGCTCGGTCGGTGTCGGCTCGACGGTTACGGGCAAAGCCGATGTAACCAACGACATCGTGCGGCTCGGACTGAATTTCAAGTTCTAGGCTGAAGTATCGCCACGTCGACCGGAGGATGGAATGCGCAAGTTTTTCGTTGGCGTGGTGCTTGTACTCGCTGTGGTTGCGGGCGCCTGGTTCTTCCGGAATGATCTCGCCAATCAGGCCTGGCAGTTAAACCCGTCGCTTGGTCGCGCGCTTTCGGCGGACCAGCCTGGCAATTTCGCTGCGATCATCAATCGCGTGTCTCCCGCAGTCGTCACCATCGAGACCAAGGCCAGGAATCCAAAAGAATCCTCAATCGGCTCCGGCTTTGTCATTGACGCCGAAGGCCACATCGTGACCAACGACCACGTGATCGACAAGGCCGAAAGGATCACGGTTTATTTCGAGGACGGAACGCGGGCAAATGCAGTCCTGGTCGGCACGGACAAGCCGACCGACATCGCGCTGCTCAAGGTCACCGTGGAACGACCGCTCGTCCATGTACGTTTCGGCGATGAACACAATTCGGAAGTAGGCGACTGGGTGCTTGCCATCGGCAGCCCCGACTACAAACCGGGTACGGTCACGGCCGGCATTTTATCCGCGAAGCGCCGGGATGGCGTCGATGGCGGATCGCAGTTCACGGACTACCTGCAGATCGACGCAGCCCTCAATCACGGCAACTCCGGCGGTCCGACATTCAACATGGCAGGCGAAGTCATCGGCGTGAACGTGTTGGCCAGCTACAACGCCGTCGACCCCACGACAGGTGTGGGCGAGCGCAATGAAGGCCTGGCCTTCGCGATCCCGGCATCCACCGTGTCGGTCGTTGTAAAGGGCTTGAGGTCGGGGCGCTTCAACCGTGGTCTGCTTGGCGTCATTCTTGCCAAGCTCAGCGACGACGATGTACTCGCGCTCGGACTGAAGGACAGGAAAGGTGCGCTGGTCACCAGCGCCGTTGCCGGCAGCCCCGCAGAAAAAGCAGGTCTTCGCACCAACGATGTCATCCTGAAAGTGGATGACCTGGTGGTCGAAAGCGATCTCGATTGCCTGAGGAAGATTTCGTTGCTGCAGCCCGGACAGATTGCTGCCTTCACCATCTGGCGTAACAAGGCCGAGCTGGAATTCAGCATCACGGTCGGCAGCCGCGATGCGCTCGTTCTGTCGCAGCAGGAGCCTGCGCCGACAGCGCCCGCTTCCATAGAGTTTGCAGCCATCGGCGCGACGTTGCGCTCCTCGCCCCTGCAGCACATTCCAAGCCGGACCGGAACCGGTGTCTTCGTGGAGACGGTTTCCGCTCGGCCAGGCGTCGCGGGCGCAGGCATCCGCAGCGGTGATCGCATCACTGGCATCGGCAGCCTGCCGGTGAATTCACTCGCCGATATCGACACCGCGCTGAAGGCAGCCCAGGCGAACAAGGACGAAGCCGTAATCGTCTATCTCGAAACGCCGATGGGCGGCAGCACGCACGCCTCCGTGCGGCTCAAGTCAGGGCAGTAAACAATCCCGCCGCGAGGGGCGAGTACCTCAGTGCGTGCTGAGGTCAGCGCAGGTCAGAACCACTTGATCGCCAGACTCATTGGAGCGACTGTATCGTCGTGGCGCAACCCGGCGCGACTTGCCGCGCATTCAGCAAGCTCCATCCTCCCAAAGCGAACACGAGGAAACCGAACGCCCAGAATAACCTGATCTTGACCGCCCGGTTTTCATTCCAGCCCATGAGTTTGCCTCACCTGATTCCCGCTTCGCCGGCAAGCTGCCGCAGCACGGCCACACGCTGGGCTGGCGTCAGGTGCTGGCGGTCAAACTCCTCATCAACAAAATCCATCATCACCGCCATTTGTCCCATCGTCATCGATGTGTCGCTTCCAAACGACCAATTGGCAATGCGTAGCTGCTGTTGAGGCGTGAGAGACGAAAAGAAGTCCGAAGCATTCGAGGGAATATTTCGCGGCAGTTGCGACGGCACGACCCTTGGCACGCCATAGTATTCGTTCGGACCAGCCCCCGGGCGTTCATAGTCCGACCGTGTCTGCGGCCGGCCGAACTCGCTGAGGTAACCTGGGGCATCGTAAGGGCTGGTGCCGGGCTGCGATCCTGTCTGATAGCCCCTGAGCTCGTTGTCGAAGCCAATCGGGTCGTTGCGGTCATACTCTTGCGCCAAGGCGCTGGCCGGCAAAGCTGATGACGCCAGCAACGCCACAACAAACAAGGTCTTCAAGCGCTTATCCATCTTTCAATCCCTTCACCTAACGCGGCCGACAGAGCCCTCTTCAACAAGTGTGCGGACGGAAGCGCTGCGCTGGCTCTGCGAATAGCCGCGCGTTTCCATCTCAAGATCCATCAGGCGCGCAAGCACCCTGAACTGGCTGACCGAGTACGGCGTTCCGTCGTCGTTCTTCAGATCGCCTCGCGCACCGCGAAGCAGAAATCCTTCCTTGTCCGCCGGACTGAGCGCGTCGAACCACGCGACGGCGCTCACGGGCGCGGCTGAGGCCGTCACGCCTGGCGGTCTGTGGCCGAACTTGCCTTCCATCTCGTCATCGTAGAAACCGCGCGAGCCCTCCTCGATCAGGCGCCACGCCTTGACCGCTTCAGTCGGAATCATGCTTTCAGCAGCAAAACCGGTGATCCAGTTTTCAAGCTCTCGCTTGAATTTCGCATCGAAAACATCGACCGGGCCCGGATTCGTCGCAGCCTCACCCACGGCATAGCCGATGAGTTTTGCAATTTGGAAAAAATCAAGGCGCCCGAAGCTCGTATGATGGGGCACCAGATACGTAGCATTGATATCTGCGAGAAAGGCGCGCACCTGCGGCGATGGTGTCGACAGGTCGTACAACTCCGGCCTCGGCGTGGGTTCCGACGCAGGCGCTTGTGCCGCGCCCAGCAACGTCAAACTCAATCCGGCGACAAACAGACAGCGCATGAATATTCCGAGCTGAACTACCGCGACCAACTATCGGCCCGAGCTGTTGCGGAGGACTTAAAGTGCTCGCAAATGGCCCGCAAACCTGCAGAAATGGTGAGACCTCCATCAACGAGATAATTAAAATCGTTCTGATCGTCGCAGATTTCGGAAGATTTGGAGGCAGATTGAAAATTCGGCAGTATTGAACAACCGAGTGAGCGCCCATGCACCTGCCAGCCAAGCTTGACCTGGCTGCGATCCACAAATTTACGATACTCCACTTCGACCCCCTTTCTTTTCTTCCCCCTGGGCGCATAAGGACCCACCCGTTCAGGTCCGCACCAACGATGACCATCCTTCCGCCCAAGGGCACGAACACGGGAGTGGTGATGATCGTGTTCCCCGGTGGCGGCTTCAAGGCCGTGGTCATCAACTCGGAAGGCACCGAGATCTGCAACTGGATCTCGTCAAAGGGCATGACGTGCATTCCGACCAAATATCATGTCCCCACGGAAATGGGCCAGACTCCAATTTACTTGTCTGAGCGCGATTGGTTAGATGTTTGCTTTGTCGTGCGCACGGGCTGGGTTCGAAAGGGTTCAGGATCCTTCCTTCGCGGTGCAATATTATTGTCCACGAACTTTTCGTAGTCTCGGGCGGCAATCCGTGCGCATCCGCGGCAAGGCAGGAAGCCGTCGTGTTCCCAGGGTTTGCCTTTGTGTCGTCTCAGGCGCGCCCGTTGAGCTTTCGATATTCCGTGCCAGATGTTGCGGCGTTTCTTTTTCTTGCGCCTTCAATGAATTCGTCGATGCAGCAGGGTGGGTAACCGTAGTGTCGGCCATTGCTTCTGAAAATTGAAACTTTTTTCAGAAATTCGGTATCGGACACTTTTTTCACTGAGCCCAAATCCATAGCAGTCACGGCGCAATCATTGTACCATCGCTTGCAGCCTGCGTCACATGTTCACGGCGACCAGAATATCGATACCATATGCGTCAATTCACGCTCACCTTTACCGCCCTTGGCGCCGACATCGACGAACTGGGCCACGTCAACAACGCGGTGTGGGTGCGGTGGGTGCAGGACCTCGCCACCGCGCATTGGGCTGCGGCCGCGACGCCAGCGCAGGTGGCGGCTTATGTCTGGGTCGTGGTCCGGCATGAGGTCGACTACATGGGCAACCTGAACGAAGGCGAGAGCGTCGCCGGGCGCACCTGGGTGGCCGAGGCCGCCATCGGCGCGAAGTTTGACCGCTTCGCCGAATTCTCGAAAGACGGCCGCGTCATTGTTCGAGCGAAGACAACATGGGTCATCCTCGCCCGCGACAGCGCAAGACCCATCCGCGTTCCAAGGGACGTCGTTGAACGGTTCGCTTGATGTTGCTGGTGAAGGTCTTCAGAGGATCGCTCCTTGTGTTCTCCTCACCCCACCTTCGCCCTGCGGGCTTCGGCGGGCGCAGCCGTCTCGGTGTTTCGCACCGATCCACCCTCTCCACCGCGTTTTGCTTGTGGAGAGGGGCTGACGTGGGGAGGTGCACATCTCGACTGACGCTAGTGGCGCACTGATGTGGCTTCTGTCGTGGAATTGACGCAGCGCCAAACCGTCTTTCCGGATCGCCTGGTCAGTCGCGCAGGCACTTTGCCTGCTTTGCATTTCAGATTTGCTGGCGGTATTGGAGCTGTCGGTTCATCCGGAATAGGAGCCATCGAGCCGGCGGGGGGTGTTGCGGTCGCGGCCGGTATTGTGTTCGCCACAGCGGGCGTGCAGTCAGCCGCTTGTGCCGTCGTCAAATTTGTAGCTGCAGGCTTCGCAGGCGCTGGATCGGATCCTTGGGGGTTCTGGAAATTGACGACGCTGTCACCGATGCTGAGGTTGGTCGCATAGCGAACCTGAAAAGAACTATCAACTCCTGCCCGTCCAGAAGGGGCCGTATCCGGTACGGCAGGATTCGGCACTTGCGTTGCCACGACAACCTGGGGCGCCGCTGGGCTAGCCGGAACCGTGGCGGCCGTCGGACAAGCCGTTGCCGCAATGGGTTCTCCGGAGACAGTAATCGAGTTGAATACGCCGGCCGCGAGCGCGGTCGCTGCAATAAAAATGATCCTACTGGCTCTCATCGTCGTCGTCTCCTCCTTTTCGCGCACGCGCTTGGCAGGATAGTACCCTGATTGAAGGGAACCACAATGTGCGCTCCTGGGCTTCTGAGAAGTTCGGGGGAATGGCGGCGCCTGCGTGACCCGAACACGCGACCCCCGCATGTGCAAAGGTGGGAAATATGTTGTCAGGGCAATCGCTTAGGCAGACGAGAATTGGTGTCGGAGTTCACAAATGTGCCGCGATTGGAGAACCCCATTTCCGACACGCTGGGGCGCGCTAAGAAGGTGCGCTCCGTCCCGCGCTCGCGCCCAGGGTGACGAGAAGCTCGTCCAGTTGCCCGAACGTCTCTCCCATGGCATCCGTGGCCCCGCCAGCGGCGTCGAGAGCTTCCTTCGAGGGATAAAGCTCGTGCATGACCAGCAACGTCTTGCCGCCTTTTTCTGCGAAGGTCACGGTCGTGACGGAGCCCTCGTCGCTTTCCTCATTGGTCCAGACGAGGCGCGCGTGCGGTGTTACTTGCCTGTACGTGCCGAAGAACGCCGCCGTCGAGTCCCCGTGTGCGAACTCCAAACGGTACTTGCCCCCGGTACGAACATCCATTTCGCAGGAAAGCAGGGACATTCCCATCGACTTCGGCACCCACCACTGCCTGAACAGGTCGGGCTTGGTCCACGCCTCGAACACGAGGCGCACCGGGCCATTGAAAGTTCGCGTGACGACGAGCTCACGCTCGGACTTACGCTCCACCGTCGTGGGGTTCTTCATTTGGGTGGGCTCACTTTCTTTTCTTGCGGTCATCGACCTTCTCCTTCCGTTTCAATTCCTCGATAATCTTGTCCAGCTCGTCGAAGCGTGCGCTCCAGAGCTGTTGGTAGCTTTCGATCCAGGCTGCCTCTTCCTCCAGCCGGCGCAGGCCGAGCTTGCAGGTGCGCACACGCCCGATTTTCTGCGTGGTGACGAGCCCCGCTTGCTCCAAGACGCCGACATGCTTCTTCATGCCTGTGAGGGTCATGTGGAATTTTTGGGCCAAGTCCGTGATCGAAGCGTCCGCACGCCCGAGCTGCTCCAGAACGCCGCGTCTTGTGGCGTCCGAGAGCGCGGCGAAAGAGGCGTCGAAGCGGGTTTGAGAATACTGAACCATGTGGTTCAGTATATAACACGCGGATCGGCGGCATGCAAGGGGCGCTGCCGCTCCTGTCGCCGCATTCACTTCATGCGTTTTAAGGTTTAGTCTTCTCCTTCAGGCAAGGGATGGAAGTTATGAGCGACGCCGTCGGCTCTGGCGATCTGGTGTTATGCGTCAATGTCGCCCCGAATCATGCCACCGGAAGGCCGGTGCCCCTGGTCGCCGGGGAGACCTACCGTGTCCTCGCGGTCATGGAATACGCTTGCCCTTGCGGACGTTCCGATGCCCTGCTGGATGTGGGCGTTGATTTCGCGTGGTGTCAAACGCGCTTTCGGCTCCTGCCCAAGCCCAAGGCCGAGACCCGGACGCGCCATGTTTCGGCGCCCAAAGAGAAGGAGACGGTTCGGTGAATTGCGGTCCCAGGGCAAGTGCACTGTCACCGGATTGAGTGCGCATGATCTTGCGCCCGTCGCGCGGTCAAACCCGGCTTAACGCCGTCTGAAGAAGTGGAAATTTTGTTAAGCGGCCCATCGTAAACTTGAGTCTCGACGCCAAGTCTCGCATTGGGGACCCTTGAGTTTGACGACAGAACACGCCAGCGACCGCAACTTAACTTTGCCGGAGGACGCACCGCGCGCCGAGCGCGTGGAGTTCGACCTCGCCGAACGCGCCGCGCGCTTCGGCTATTGGCGCCTGCGCCTGGCCGACGGCCACCTGACTTGGTCGCCCGGCATGTACCGTTTGCTCGGCGTCGATCCCAGCCTGAAGCCCTGCAACAAATGGCTGCTCTCCCAAATCGTCGACCAGGACGTGGCGCATCTGACCGACACCATCAACCACGCCATCAAGGCTCGATCGTCTTTCTACTACCGCACGCGGGTCAAGGATCCGAACGCCGCCACCCAAATCGCCGACACCCATGGCGAGATGGAAATCGGACCTGACGGGCGCGTCGTCTCGGTCATCGGCGTCTGCACCGATGTGACAAGCCAGGTTAAAGCCGAGGCCGAGCGCGAACGTGCGCAGCACATCTATCGCACCGTCGCCGAGGAAGCCTCCGACATCATCATCCTCCACGAAGAACAAGGCATCGTTTTTGCTTCGCGCGCGCTCGACAGCGTGATGGGACGCACGCCCGAGGAGATTCAGGACGGCAACTATCTCGACCTCGTTCACCCCGACGACATCGGCGAAGCGCTGAAACTGCGCGGTCGCCCGCCGCCGGGCGTCGTGTGGTCAGGCACCTGGCGCGGATTGCACAAGGATGGGCGCTGGATCTGGATGGAGAACCGAACGCGCGCCGTCTACGACGAGGAAGGCCGCTTTTGCCGCGAGATCACGGTGGTGCGCGACATCACCGACCGCAAGGAGCACGAGCTGAAACTCTTGGCCGCTCACGAGCGGGCCGAAGCGGCGAGCCGCGCCAAGTCGCTCTTCCTTGCCAACATGAGCCACGAGCTGCGCACGCCGTTGAACGCCATCATCGGGTTTTCCGATATGATGTGCGCCCAAGTGTTCGGCGCACTCGGAAACGAGCGTTACATCGAATACGCCGACGACATTCGCAATTCCGGCCGCCATCTCTTGGAACTCATCACCAGCGTGCTCGACATCGCCAAGATCGAAGCCGGAAAACTCGAGCTTCACTTCGAAGCGGTCGACCTCAGCTTTGTCATCGACGAATGCGTGCACTTGCTCCGCGTCGGTGCCGCCGAGGCCGGCATCGAACTCATCGCCGATGCCGACCCCGATACAGGAGGCTTCCTTGCCGATCGTCGGGCTGTGAAGCAGATTCTGCTGAACCTGCTTTCGAATGCGATGAAGTTCACGCCCTCAGGCGGCCACGTGACGATCGCAACGCGCGCGGCAGGCGAACGCATCGAACTCAGCGTGCGCGACGACGGCATCGGCATTCCAGCCGATCAGCTGCCGCGTCTCGGCAAGCCGTTCGAGCAGGTCTGCACTGATCCCCTGCTCGCCAAGGGCGGCAGCGGGCTGGGTTTGGCCCTCGTCAAGGCGATCGCCGAAAAGCACGGCGGGCGCATGAGCATCACCAGCGCCGAAGGGGCCGGCACCACAGTCACCATCGACTTCCTCCGCGACCCCCGCAAACACGAAGCCGCCGCTTAAGAGCACAAATTAAAGATTTGCCGCCCTGCGGCGCGGACTTGAGCTGGGAACCTTCAGCTTTCGTTCGCGTTTCTTATGGGACGTATCGAGCAGGTTAGGATTGTCTGATGTCAGTTCGATTGCAGATTGCCGCCCTCATCTTCATGATGGTGCAAGGCGTATTCTTCGGGTTAGGCGCGGTGATCGTGCTGGCTACCCCGCTTACAGCGTTCGCAGCGCAGCTCTTGCCGCTTGTCATTGGGCTTGGCATTCTTCTCTCAATACCCACGGCATGGATGATCGCCCCGTATATGAGATCCCGTTACCACAGACTTCAGAGCGCAAAGGCCTCCCACGCGTAACCATGCAGGTTTTGGGGCCCAGGTTCAGGCGTCGGAGTTTCATTCACCCGCTGCATCGCCCGCAAACCGCGCGACCACTCGCCCAAGGCTCCTCTTCCGAAATGCTTCGCTTTGGCGGCGAGTGACCGGCCTTGAGGGGAACCAACGGACAGCTTTCGCGTTTTCACTGAGCCGGTCGATGAATCGAACCGGACAGGAGAAGGGCAAGAATCATGCGCGGAACATTTCTGGTCGCGATGCTGTTGATCGTCGGTGGCATTGCGGGTCTCGCGGTCCCGTATTTCACCTACACGCAAAAGGAACGCATTGTGGATGTAGGCCCGATCCAGATCGACGCGGACAAGACGAAGCAAGTGAACATCCCGCAAATCGCAGCCATCGCTGCCCTCGTCGCCGGCCTGGCGCTGCTCTTCGCGTCCCGACGCGCCGACGCGTGATGAAACGGAAGCTTGCCAACCCAGTTGGGGTCGGTCAGGTCTGGAAAATTCACCGCCTCGAGTTCGGGCATCCCGCCGACCCAAATCCACTGCATCTCGATGACTGCAATGCACTCGCGAGCAAACACCCCATTACTTCCGCAGGATCTTGTCCATCGCCTTGCCCTTCGCAAGCTCGTCGATCAGCTTGTCGAGAAAGCGGATTTCCCGCATGGTTGCTTCCTTGACCTCCTCCACCCGCACGCCGCAAACGACGCCGGTAATCAGGCTCCGCGCAGGATTTGGTTTGGGGGCCCTTGCAAAGAAATCCTCGAAGCTGGTTTTCTTCACGAGGTGGGAACCGAGTGACTTCTGCGTATAGCCCGTGAGCCAGCGGATGATCTCGTCAACCTCTGCCTTCGTGCGACCTTTCTTTTCAGCCTTGGTGACATAGTACGGATAGACACTCGCAACGCTCACTGAACAGATCCGGTGCTTTTCCATCTGCATGCTCCCGCTCGATTGCCAGACGTCCTCAATAACTAGCAGATTTTTTCAGTCAGAATGGCTTTCGATCGCAGGCGCCCGCCCGCGAGAGAAGAAACCCCTTCTCGCGCTCATTGCGCGTAAGCGCGGCCGACGCGCGCGAAAGGTTTCGGATTGCGGGCGATGGCCTCGTCGATGAGGCGCGTGATCTCGGGGCGCGCGAGTGTGGGCATGCCCTCGACCCCGATCCAGCGCGTCTGGTTGCCCGACCCCCGCAGCAATATTCCTGGATCCGGCAGCCCCGTGCCAAAGTTGAAGTAGAGCTTGATGCCCTCCGCGCTCGCGCGAATGGCGAGAGCGCCATCGTACCCATGTTCGTTCGGTGAATAGCTGATGACGAAGCAGTCGCGGTATTCGTAGACAATCTCATGCGCTGTCGGCAGCCGCTTTTGCAGCCACCGCCGCAGTGCACCGACCAGCCGCAGTCGATCGCTCGCGAACTTCGCGACAAGCGTGCGCAACTGGGCTTCTGACGCCCGACGTGCTGCCGCAGACTGGGTGGTGCCTGGAGTCTCGGCTTTGCCCTTTGCGGGGCTGCGGGCGGACGGTGCTTTTTTCAAGGACATGATGGCTCTTTCGGATTGGGTTTTTACCAGTGAGGTGCCCCAGAATAATCAGGGTTACCTCAAGGTGCGAAACGGGCATAGGGCCCTGCGCAACCACCCGAGCCACCAGCATTCATGACAGTTCCTCAACTGCCTCGCGCAAAACCTCGAGACACGCCGCGATGCGTGGAATTCCGGAGCGTCCCTTTGGCAGCAGCGCTGTGATATCGAGCGGCTGAAACTTGTGGCCGGGCAGTACGCGCTCGAGAGTGCCTGCCTTCTCTGCCCGCGCGCATTCACCCTGCGGACGTATGCCAATGCCCAATCCCGCATAGGTCGCATCACCCAGAACGCGGCTGTCGTCAGCCTCGAAGGGACCGCTGACTGGAACGACAATCTCGTTGCCTCGTCTGTCGAGGATGGTCCATTCGGACTGTGGCGGGTGCGCGTAGAGTCGCAAGCAACGATGCTTGCTGAGATCGGCAGGCAACTTTGGGCGGCCAGATTTCGCGAGATAGGACGGCGCAGCGGCCAGCACCCAAGTGACAGTTCCCAGCCGTCGGCCGACGAACGTCGTCTCGGGCACTTGACCGACATGCAACGCGATATCGAGACCTTCGGCAGCCAGATCGGGAGTCGAACTACCGACACGCACCTGCACGACCAGTCCGGGATGGCGATGGAAGAGCCCGTTCAGACGGTCCAGGAAAGGCGTGGTCGCGACCGCTGCCGGAATGGCAATCCGCACCGCACCGCGCACCTCTCCCTTGCCGCCCCGCACGTCTTCTTGCGCCACCTCGATGGCGGTCAGCAGCGGGGCAATCCGGGCGAGGAAACGCTCACCTTCGTCGGTGAGCGCCACGCTGCGTGTGGTGCGCACAAACAGGCGGACGCGCAACGTCTCCTCAAGTTTGTGGATACGCAGACTGACGGCGTTTGTGGTGAGACCCAACCGCCGGGAGGCGGCAGTGAAGCCCCCCGCCTCTGCGACGGCAACGAAGGCCAATAGTTCTTCCATGGAGGCTGGATGCATGGGCGTACTATAACGCTGCGCGTGATATTAATTCAAGTTCTGGTTCATTCCGGCGAGAGAAGCCGTTGCGCTAGTCTCCCCTGCGATCCAGTACGTTTGCTGGAGACAGGGAGTAACCACATGTTGTTTCCAAAGAAACTCGGCGCCGCCGACGGACTTATACGGGTAGTCGCCGGTGCGGCGATAGCCGCATCCGGTTGGTATTTCGGATTGTCCCAGCCGTGGGTGATCGGATTGGCGGTCACGGGTGCCATGACATCCATGACCGGCCTCATCCATCGCTGCAGCGTCTACAAGATCCTCGGCATCTCGACACGGAGGGATGCATGAGCACCGTCGCTGTCATCCAGCGCATCCACATTTCCGCTGACGCCGCGTGGACGATCACCCGCACCATCGACCATTGCCCCTCTCCGCAAGCAAAGCGCAGTGGAGAGGGTGGATCGGTGCGAGGCGCCGAGACGGCTGCGCCCGCCGAAGCCCGCAGGGCGAAGGTGGGGTGAGGAGCAGCGCGCTTGGAGGCAGCTTGGTGGTGCACGACCCCAATTCTCACCCCAATTCTCGCAACGGTTGGTCACAAAGGCTGTGACAGGTTTTTTGGCTTGCTTGTGCGGAAAACATGCGAAAAATGTCACGGGGTAAGGGGTGTTTTTTCATTTTTCACCCTGCTGGTGACATGTGAAAGTCGGGCTCAAAAAATCGGGCAGAGTCCGGGGCACTCACCCTGCAGTTCCTTTTCGCGCGGGGCTCACGAGGCGGTCACCTGGAATTCCCAGGTCCGCCGGGTAGGTATTCAATTGTCAAGTTGGTGGCGGACAGGGCCGCAACCGGACGAGAACATAACACGAACACTTCCCAGATTCAATGCCACGGGCTGCGACATGTTGGGTGACCTTGCACGCTCCTCGCAGTGAGGCACGAGCCGGCATGACACCCTTCGACTGCGTGAGCGTCGCCGAACTCGCCATCCTCGCCACCGCCTCGACTTGGGGAGCTCGCCGCATCCAGCAAGCCGCCGTCATCACCATGTGGCCCGTGAACATCTGGTACGCCTATGAGTTTATTCCGGCGCCGTGACGGCGCGGCAGGTTTAAGGCGTCCCCCCGCACCATCAACCATTGCCCCTCTCCACAAGCAAAGCGCAGTGGAGAGGGTGGATCGGTGCGAAAGCACCGAGACGGGTGAGGAGCAACGGACCACACGGTGTCCGACCCCAAGTCTTCCATTGCAGATATTTTCTTTTGCTTTTGAATTGCCGCTGCTGCATTCAGTTTTCGATGGAAACTTATCTGGCAAACTTGTGTACTGGTTCGAACATCGAGGCGACTTGCAGATGAAATCCAAAGAATTCGAAAAATTTGAAGACGATGACGAAGGATTCAAAAAGTGGCGGAAGGCTAACCCAAATGGGTTTATATTGAACTTGCCACGCCCTCCTGAGCACAACAAACGGCAGTTTTATCTCGGTGCCGTAAAACTCCATTCGGCCCAATGTCCAAATTTGCAACCCGACAAGAATGGAGAAAAGCCATGGACGTCCACGGGATACATAAAAATCTGTGCCACCAATGCCAACGAACTAGTTAAATGGTTCGATGCCCATGCCGACAAACCGGCGTCGTGGCAACCTCCGCGCTGCAAACGTTCGAAGTGTCACAAGTGATATGCGAATGTAAATTGGTGTCTTATCCCATATGTTGAACGACCTCACTGCCATTTCCGTTCTGACAGTTTCTTGGACACTGCGCCCAATTCTTTAGAATCAGAACGGCGAAATGAGTGACCGCTAACCACCCCATCACCGCAAAGGACGCTCGACTGCATGTTCGATCGAAAAAACAACCAATGGGACAAGGGGGCAACAGGAAACGCTGGTGTTTACATAGCAGCATGGCACCTAAGTCGCGCGGGCTTTGCAGTCGCTGTTACATCACGCAACATGAGAGGGCCCGATATCATAGCGGTTCGGGAGACGGGGGAGACATATCCAATTCAGGTGAAAGCCGGAAGTGAGCAATCGCAGGACATCGCTTTCGGCCTCGGGCCGGTCACGGTGCGCGAACCTTGGTGGGTAATTGTGACTCACGCCATGTCGGACACTCCATCGCTTTATGTCCTGACACGCGACGAGATGCAGGCAAACATGGTTCAAGACAATGGCAAGCGCTCGGGAAAATCCGCCGAGGAACGCAGCTGGTGGTTCCCGGCCACGAGACTGTGCCGCCCAGGACACGCGGCCGAACTCGTTCACTGCCGCGATGCTTGGCAGAAACTCAAATGAAAACGAAATAGGTGTTCGACTCCAATACTTGCGATTTATTACGGTGACATGGTGCAACGGGCGTCTGAACCCAATACGCGCACTATTCTCTGGTGCGCGTGAACCGCGCCAGCTCGCAGCAATCGACGCCATGGGTCGCCCGGCCGCGCGAAATAAGCGTCCGGAAAATCCGGGTTAGCTCACAGTGAGCTAACACCAATACTTTTTTAGAAATGACGTGTCTCTTCGTCGACAGCCGAATAGGGCGCACTGCCACTGGCTGCATGTCTCAAATAGCCCCCACCGCTCACCCGCATTTGAGCTTGGCGGCGCGCAATGCGGTGACGTGGCTTGAGAGCTTTTTCATCGCTTCCAACTGCGCCGCGATCTCTTGCAACACATCGCAGCTGGACAAGGACTCCTCTGCTTCCGAATTGAAGCCCTGGTCCGGCTTGTCGGGTCTGTTCCATTTCACCAGCAGGACATTGCTTTCCTCGCGTTCGAACGCCTCTTGCAGCAACTTGAGTTTCGAAGCCCCTTCGGCGTGCACCGCTTCTCTGAGCGCCATCGTCGCGCGCAAGTGAAAGATCCAGCCCGTACGCTCGGCGCAGTAACCGTCAGCCCGTTCGTTGCATGCCTTCTGTGCGCCGATCCTCGCTGCATCCACATCGGGCATGTAGGCGATATAGTTCTCGAAATACTTCTTCGCGTCGTCGAGCCGCCCGAGGTTCCGGTTGGCGTAGCCGGCAAACGCCAGTGCCGTTCCGTTGTAAGGTCTGAGCTGAAGCAGCGGCAAAGCAAAGTCCAACACCTGCTGGGGTTGGTGCGCTTTGTGCATCGCGCGCATCACGTGGTCTGCCTGCAGGAACACCGCTTCCTCCGCCTGCGGGCTCGTGTACTTCAGGAGATCCACGAACCCTGCCTTGTGTGCTTCGAGTCGAAGGTTCAGGGCGAGCTGTTCGTCCTTGCTTGCCTGCAATTGGTTTGCCAGATCTTGAGTGGCAAACCACGTCCCGGCAGCGATCAACGCGCTGACGCCGATCGTCACCAGCCACTTGGCGCGGATCTCAGGCGAAATGATACCCGGTATCGGTCCCAGAAACGCGGCAAGCCCCGCGCCGATCGTCGCCAAAGTCGGGCGCAGCCACACCACATCCCAGAGCGCGATGCAGACAAGCAATATCGCGACAACGGACGTTAGCGTGAGAATCGACCACAAATTCAGATAGCGATCCGTGGTCGCCCGAATGGCCGCGTTCAGGCGCTGAAAGTAACCGGGTGCCGTAATTGCCGTTGTCCCCTCTCTCATGTTGCCCTCACCCCTTCCGGTGGACCGCCTGAGTCCCTCACCGCTAATTTGGCGAATATACCAAGCCCGCGCCCTGTTTACGCCAAGCCTGCGACCAAAGCATTAGGGTCATCGTGAGGCAACCGGGGTTACCTCAGGCTGACCCAATTCTTCACGTCATTCATCGCGGATGTCGGGAAGCACCTGCTCAAGTGGCTGAACCGCGCTTCTTGCGCCACCGCACGATCATGGCGTAGATCGGCCCGAACCCCAGCAAGGCGGCTCCCACGAAGGGCGCCGCAACGACCGACAACCGAATGCCCGAAAGGCTGTCGGGGCTCGTGATCGTCAGCCCTGCGGTCGCCGCCAGCCCCACGCAGATCAGAGCCACGCCCGCGACCACCCGCGCCTTGGGCACTGTCCGCCCGCCCCTGATCGGGCCGAAGCTGCGCTCATGCCGCGCGAAGACCGCGATCATGGGCAGCAGCACAATGATATAGACCGCAAACCACACAGGACGCGCCGCCCACCACGTAGCCGATCCGGGGACACTATCCAGGCCGAACCCGCCAAGCAGCACCCAGCACACCGTCATCACCAGCACGAAGGCGGTGAGGTGCCACAGATAGACGGTCATGATCATCCCGTTCATCAGCACCGTCGCGGTCCAGAGGGTGAGGTTGTCCAGCATCCTGCGACCGAGCGGCTCAAGCGCGAGCACAAGACCGACCTGGGCTACACCCAGCGCAAACAGCGCGAGCGTCGGCGGCAGCGAGTTGGACAACTGCCCAGGTGCTGCCACCATCGCCACCGGGTAAAAGCCGTAGACCGTGATCGAGACCAGCGTGCCCAAGCCCACCACAAACCAGCCAAGCGCGAACAGCCGGTTGTCGAACCGCCCGTCGCGCCACGCAAAGCCGAGCTGATGGATCGCGAGGAACACCCACAGGAAGTTGGTGAAATTGACGTAGGGCACTTGCGCAGTGAAGGTCAGCCAGTCGGTCAGCACGGCCGCGGGGATGAACCAGGCGAAGCTGAGCCAGCCGAAACGCTTCCACGCCATGTAGGTCAGCGGGGTGCAGCCAGTCACCAGCAGATAGACCGCCAGGAACCAGACCGGGATCAGGGCCGCTTCGGTCGCCATGCGGATCTGCTCGCGCGGCAGGCCGACCTGGGTCAGGATCACCGCGAGCACCGCCCACAGCATCAGCAACGGAAAGGTCGGGTTGATGAGGCGCTGTACCCGGCTCGCAAACCAGTCGCGGTATTTGCCGATCTGTCCGGGCTCAGCCTTACGCAATGTCGCCTCCCAGCTGACCCCGTTCGAATAGCCGCCCACGAGGAAGAAGACCGGCATCACCTGGAAGATCCAGGTCAGCCACGCCGCCCATGTCGAGACGCTGAGCAGGTCGCCGCGTTGCAGCGTGCCCGCCCCGTCGACATAGACCCCGGCCATCAGCCAGTGGCCACACACCACCGCCAGGATCGAGACCGCCCGCAGGAAATCAACCCAGCGGTTGCGCTCGGGAGGCGCCATGAGCGCCAGCTCGCGCGCCTTACGCCACATGGGCGCTCCACATCGTCAGCATGACGAATCCTGTAGCAGTTCGGATGGTGCAAACATGGGATACCCGCGGCCTCGGCGCAAGCGCCTTGCCCAGACCCGCTGGCACCTCCGGCGCTAACGCGATTCGTGGGAAGCGCGTCGACGGCGTGAAAAGCCCAATTCACGCGCCAACCACTTGTGAACAGTGCCTAGTGACGGGTGAACCCTGGCTCGCGTCCGGTCACTGCAACCATAATCGACCCGATGATGTAGAGGATCGTTGTCAGCACGACGATACGGGAAAATAGAAACATGAAGGCCATCGTCACTGTGTGATCGGTGATGATGGCGCCGGCGAGAATGTCGACCGTATCGTTGCCCCTGGCCCCCACAAGATCCAGAAGCCACTCACGCGTGCCGCGTGCGCTGTTGATGACGAAGGCCAAAGCCTCGGGATAGTAGACCAGCGACAAGATGACGAGCGTCCATGCGATGATGACGCTCACGACGCTGCGCCAAGTCTGTGCCAACAAATTTATAAGCATGGGATCGCTCCACCAAAGATAAGGGCCGAGCCCCTCGCCCGACGACGGATCGTGCGAGCAGGGGCGGTTAAAGTCAACGCGCTTCCCCAACGTGTTGATTCCCTGCAGCTATTCTGTGGCGTCACACCTTGAATGTTGCCGCCCACAGGCACAGTAACAGCTTGATATGGTGTCTGACCCCAATTCTTTAGGAAACGGGAGCACTCGGCTTTTCACCGGCGGGTGCGCTTACCCGGCGCGGACTTCTTGGCCCGCTTCCTCTGCGTCTTCCGGAGCTCGTAGCTCTCGAGGATGAGCGCCTTGATCTCGCTCCACGTCTTCACCTTCGCCGCATCCAAGACGACTCCGCGTTTATCCCTGGCGTACGGCTTGAAGCGAGGGTCGTTTTCTACGAGCGCTGCTGCGTGGTCCGGCTCGAGCCCGAAGGTGATTTCGCAGACACCATGCTTTTCTCCACAGGTCGCGAAGAGCTTGTCGCTCACGTAGAAGGCCGTCTCCCCGAAGTGATCGCCGTCGCGGGTGTCGGGTAACGAGAGGCAGATCTCCCGCATCCTCTCGAGCGCTTCCTTGGCGGTCGCCATTGTCTTGCTCCTCCTATCGCGCCTCGGGGCTCAGGAAAGTAGGAATTGGGGTCGGACACCATACCAAAGCAATCCATTATGTCACCGTATAAAATTGGTGTCTGACCCCATTAATTTTAATTTCACCTGGAAGACCCAGGTCAGCCACGCCGCCCATGTCGAGACGCTGAGCAGGTCGCCGCGCTGCAGCGTGCCCGCCCCGTCGACATAGACCCCGGCCATCAGCCAGTGGCCACACACCACCGCCAGGATCGAGACCGCGCGCAGGAAATCAACCCAGCGATTGCGCTCGGGAGGCGCCAGCTCGCGCGCATTACGCCACATGGGCGCTCCACATCGTCAGCATGACGAATCCTGTAGCCGTTCGGATGATTCAAACATGGAATACCCGTTGCCCCAGCGCAAGCGCCTTGCGCGCAAACCCCGTCGCATCGGCAAATGCCCTCGAAAACGCTGAAGCCGCTCCCGCCCCTCCTGCCAGCGGCGCGGCGCTGGCAAGGAAGCTCAATTTGCCCAGCCGGATATCATCCCACTCCCCTCAAATTTTGTCTTTTTACAGCTCAATAAATACAATGTAAAAAATACTCACTCAATGAATCACGCCAAGCAGCAGCATACAGAGTGGACAACCTCTATGAGTGAAGAATTCGATATCGGTCGCTTTAAGAAAAAAGAGCCCCCAACAAATCAGTATGAACGACAGCTCCACAGGCTTACCAACGCCAGAAAGGAAGTTGTCTGCATTGAAGCCGCAGTGCGGGAGGCAGTGCGCAATATTGCCGAGCTTGATGGCCGCTCATTTGTAATTTATGGCGAACCTCAAAGCGGCAAGACAGAGATGATGATCTGTCTCACAGCGAAATTGTTGGACGAAGGATACGATTTTATACTTCACCTACTTAACGACAGCGTTGATCTCCTGGGGCAAAATCTCGGTCGATTCAAATCGTCCGGACTCGCGCCGGCCGCGCGAAATTTCAGCGAAATATTGGATCCGGCAGTTAAACTCAAAGGAAGTCGACATGTGGTCTTTTGCAAGAAGAACGGCAGTGATCTTAGAAAGCTGATCGAAAAAATCGGAGATGTAAAAAAAATTGTTGTCATTGACGACGAAGCCGACTTCGCTTCGCCGAACGCAAAAATCAACGCGGGCGCACAATCACCAATCAACGAGCTAATTGCACAGTTGATTGGTGATACAGGCATTTATATCGGCGTGACCGCGACGCCGGCGCGCCTCGACCTAAACAACACGTTCGATAACGACAGCAACTTGTGGGTCAATTTCCCACCTCACTCAAAGTACACGGGACAAGACGTGTTTTTCCCGTTGGAAGGACCTGTCGACTATTATCGCACGCTGCTGCCAGACAGTGGCTCAGATCCGAAATATGCGCGGCAGGCACTGTTTAGCTTCTTGGTCAACGCCACGTATCTGAACCTCTATGTGAACACCGGCGAAAAAAACTATTCCATGCTCGTCCATACGAGCGGAAAGAAGGCCGATCATAAGTCCGATTGGAACACGATGCACGACACCCTTGTCGCGCTGGTGACCCAAGATGCGACGAATTTTGAGAAGTACACGCGCTACATTTGGGAGCTTGCGAAGAGCCGATATCCCGACGCGGATAGCGATCGAATCACCAGCCATATCCTTGAAAACATCTCGCGCCACGCCATCATAATTCTCAATAGCGAACGCGATTGGAAAGACAACTCGTCGGCAGCGACAAATCCAACAAGCCTCTTCACGATCATCATAGGGGGCAACATCGTATCTCGAGGCGTAACATTGGAAAACTTGCTTTCCATGTTTTTCACGCGCGACGTTCAACACAAAATTCAGCAGGATACTTACATTCAGCGCGCCCGAATGTTCGGAAGCCGGGGTGATTATCTGCGTTTCTTTGAACTAACGATTCCGCAATCGTTGTATGTCGATTGGCACCGGTGTTTTGTTTTTCATCGCCTAGCCCTTTCCGCAATCCGTGATGGGCATGGCTCGCTGGTATGGCTGGGCGATCATCGAATACAGGCTGTTGCCAGTTCGAGCATTGATCGTTCGACCGTCGACCTCGATCGAGGCGAGATGTCATTTAGCGTGTTCGACTATAGCCCGGAGATCGAGGCAATTGTTGAATCCACCACGACTACTTTCGACAAAATGGAACAGCTGGCGAATATCCTTGGAGTCGGAGCATTCCCAGACTACCTGCGTCGATACATCAGTCGGACATCGCCCGCCGGCTCGAATTCCATTGCGTTCCACCCCTCGACAGATATTTCAAATTACAAAGATGCGGACGGATTGGACAAAGAAAATGTGATGCGTAAACGAGGTTTTATGGGCAAGTCTCAGGTTGACCGCTTTCCCAACGCACTTCATCACCTGACAGTCTTCCACAATGGAGGTAAGCAGGCGCGCTTGTTTTACAAATTCATCGGAACGATCCAGTTCGTGAAGAATACAAGCCATGATAGCTGACTATAAGTTCTACCACGGCGCCGTTTTGGCCGAACTCGTCAGCCTCCACACCCGCCCGCTCACAATTGATGAACTCATTGAAGACGGGCGTTTGTCTTCCTATGTGCTGGACGGTCGAGTTGGACTGCAGATCAAGCATAGCACGAGTCGCTTACATCCCTGGCAGTTTACGTTCACCAAAGCGAACCTCGTGCAGCTATTGGTTTTGCAGGAACAGTATTCGCCGGTATTTGTGATCTTTGTTTGCCACACCGATGGAATGGTCACGGTAAGCTTAGATGAAGTTACGGGAATGTTGGCAACCAGCGAATCAGACCAAGCCTGGATTCGCGTAGATCGGAGAAAAAACGAGTGGTACAGCCTGAATGGCGGCGCAGCTGAGTTATCAGGAAAGCGGCCCCAAGGCGTTGGTAAGATAATTCAGGCGCTCAGCCGATAGGACTGTAAGACTTCCACCTTCATCCGATTTGCCAAAGCTCCGGTAGCCGCCCCGATTGGCAGGTAGCGGCGATTATTCTGCAATGGACGCTTGCGTTGCTCTTCCAATACGAAGCCCTGCTCCGACGCGACGTACTTAAATATCTTCGAGTTGTAAACGGGCACGCCACGCAAAACGCAATCCCCAAGAACCAAGGCCATCAAGCCATCGGGCTTTAGTACTCGACGCATCTCCCGCATCATCAATGCTGCGTCGCGCGCGTACCTGTGGACGATCGAGCGTTGACGTTCAGGTAAACTGCGTATTGAACGCACCGCGTTTTCCAGCGCGAGCGCGTCAACGGATTCCTCGCGTTTGCCAGCCCGTTCGGTGCCAACCGCACCTGCTCGGATATTGCGCAACTCCGGTATGCCGTATCCCATCCAAACGAGTGAGAATTTGTGCCCCCTCAGATAATCAATGGCATTCAAATAAGGAGGCGACGTCACCACCGCGTCGAACGAATTATCTCGCAACGCTGTGAGCTTCCGACAGTCACCGCGTTTGACGACGCCCCTTACGGGCAGAGATTCGCTATCTAAGATATTTGCGAGTCGCAAAGCCGCCTTCTGAAAGCCGACGGTCACATCAAAATCGTTCTCGTCGCGTACTCGATGAGGGCGGCTATGCGACACATCCCACGCAAGGGACGCTCCAACGTGCTTCGTAACAATAATGCGGCTTAGCGCGATCTGTAGAGCGTCGGTCAACCAGCCTTGGTGTCCCTCGCGCATTTGATAAATCTCAAACGCTATTCGGGCCAAATCCGATCTCTGAGGTTCGGAAAACCAATACTCCATAAATGCCCGGGTTTCGGGGCAATTGTTCACCCACGGAAGAGCCAAATGAGATAAGCGCTTTCGCTTTTTCGCTCGTGCGACCAGTGCGCTAGCCTCCTTTTCGAGCACGCTGTGCCTGCCTTTGCGTGTCCAGACCTTGCTCATAAGCACAGCTAATGGATCGACATCAAATCCTGTCGCCATAAGCCCTTGAAGCGCAGATTGGCGTACAACGACGCCTGAACCGCACATCGGATCAAGCACACGTGCTCCCAACGGCAGCGCCGTGAGCCAGCGGGCGACCGTGTCGGGCGCCATACGCGCAGGGAAGGGATGTATTGGCCGCATATCGATGCCGAGAGATTCGTGAAAATAACTTAGGGGAATTGCAGGCGATTGTCTTCAACACTATTGTCTGCAGAGGCCAGCCCTATAACACGGGCACAGACATTCGCGCTGTCATCAAGTACTGTGATATGGACCGGGGGACCGAAACAAGATTTGGGTTCAGGTTCGATTTCCCCATACTGTAAGGCCTCGATCCTAGCTATAAAAGCATTTCGTTTGAGCTTCCCGCTGGCTCAATTCAAACTATGACACCCCGGAGCTGGAGAGAGAAGATATGCCGCTCACTGGCCTGACAGAAGGCGAAATTAAGACGCTAGAAGATTCTTTGCTAGCACGAGTCCCAGAAGGTGATGCCATAGGCAACACAACGTTGCAGAGAGGATTGGAAGGTATTGATCGACGTTGGACCACCGACTTGTTCTGGGCGATTCGCAACCGCCTGATCGAACGCGGCCACTTGGAACGCGGCAAAGGCAAGGGTGGAAGCGTACGTCGTGCCAGAAACATCGCCGCAGTCCAGTCTAGACCCGCCGCTGCTGAACCGGTTGTAAGTCAGATCCAGGCTGAACGCGATCTCTATGGCCCAATGATCAAAGTCATCAAGGAGAACTGGTCAATTGACGCAGGCCTCGATACAGTCATCGTTGAAATCACCGCTCAGGGCGGGCGGCGCCCCGATGGCAAATGGTCTCGGCCCGACATCACATTGGCAAGTTACAAGACTTTTCCCTATGTGCCAGGTCGACACTTCGACCTAATTACTTTCGAGATCAAGCCAACAGATACTGTTGATGTTACGGTCGTCTATGAAGCTCTTGCACATCGGCGAGCGGCGACACGCGCATACGCGCTTCTGCACATTCCGGGGACAAGCCGAGCAGCACTGGACGATGTACTAGATGAGATCATACTTGAAGCCAAACGTGTTGGCGTGGGAGTGATAGTCGCTGAGAATCCGGCAAATTATGAAACTTGGGAAGAGCTAGTCGAAGCCGCGCGTTACGACCCCGATCCGCAACGGTTGAACGATTTCCTTGGCACACAAGTGTCCCAAGGCTTTCGCGAACAGTTTGTGAAGTGGTTCCGTTAACGCCATTGCTTCTCGCACTCACTCCCACTCAATCGTCCCAGGCGGCTTGCTCGTCACGTCGTAGACCACCCGATTAATCCCCTTCACCTCATTGATGATCCGGGTCGCGACGCGGCTGAGGAACGCATGCTCGAACGGATAGCTGTCCGCCGTCATGCCATCCGTGCTCGTCACAGCGCGCAGGGCGCAGACGTAGTCGTAGGTCCGCCCATCGCCCATCACGCCAACCGTGCGCACGGGCAGCAGCACGGCAAAGGCCTGCCAGATCTTGTCGTAGAGCCCCGCCTTGCGGATCTCGTCGAGATAGACGACGTCCGCCTTGCGCAGGATGTCGAGCTTCTCCTTCGTGATGTCGCCTGGAATGCGGATCGCAAGCCCTGGGCCCGGGAAGGGATGGCGGCCGACGAAGCTCGGCGGCAGGCCAAGCTCGCGGCCCAGCACGCGCACTTCATCCTTGAAGAGCTCGCGCAGCGGCTCGACCAGCTTCAGCTTCATGCGATCCGGCAGGCCGCCCACATTGTGGTGCGACTTGATCGTGACCGACGGCCCGCCCGTATAGGACACGCTCTCGATCACGTCGGGGTAAAGTGTCCCCTGCGCCAGGAACTCGACGTCGCCGACCTTGTGCGCTTCCTGGTCAAAGATCTCGATGAAGGCAGCGCCGATGCGCTTGCGTTTCGTCTCGGGGTCGCTCACGCCGGCCAGCCGCTCAAGGAACAACTTTTCGGCGTTCACGTGGACGAGCGGAATATTGTAGTGCTCGCGGAAGAGGCTCACCACCTCGTCGGCCTCGCCGTGCCGCATCATGCCGGTGTCGACAAAGATGCAGGTCAGCTGGTCGCCGATCGCCTCATGGATCAGCACGGCCGCAACCGATGAATCGACGCCGCCCGACAGGCCGCACACGACGCGGCCCTTGCCCACTTGCGCCTTGATGCGCTCGACCATCGTCCGGCGGAACGACTGCATCGTCCAGTCGGGCTTTACGCCCGCTATGCCTTGCGTGAACTTCTTGAGCAGCGCAGACCCACGCGGCGTGTGCGCCACCTCGGGGTGGAACTGCACGCCGTAATATTTGCGCACCTCGTCTGCAATCGCGGCATAGGGCGCATTCTGGCTGACGGCGATGACCTTGAAGCCCTTGGGCAATGCGGTGACACGATCGCCGTGGCTCATCCAGACATCGTCCTTCGCGCCCTTGCCCCATATGCCGTCGAAGAACGGCGAGGTCTCTGTGACCTCGAGCGTCGCGCGCCCGAACTCGCGGTGGTGGCCGGCCTCGACCTTGCCGCCCAGCTGTTCGCACATCAGCTGCTCGCCATAGCAGATGCCAAGGACCGGCAGGTCCATCTCGAACACTGCCTGCGGCGCCCTTGGGCTGTCAGCCTCGGTCGTGCTTGCAGGCGATCCTGAAAGGATGATCGCGGCGGGACGCTGCTTGCGAAGGTATGCGTCCGCGGATTGAAAGGGCACGATTTCGCAATAGGTGCCTTGCTCGCGCAGGCGACGGGCAATGAGCTGCGTCACCTGCGAACCAAAATCTATGATCAGAACGGTTTGGGTCATGTGAGGCGGCGCAAGCTAAACGCAGGCTTTCCCGCGGTAAAGACACAATGAGGGGTCATCCCCATGCGACAGTTCAACCTGTGGGGGACTTCTCCCCTGCACAATTCTGCCGCAACTAAGCCACGCTTGGCGGGCAGGCTCAGCCTCGTTAATGTCTCGCAACTCGCGCTCTACTGGGGAAATCAATGACCAACTTTCAGGCCGTCCGCCTTTTCATGGCACTCAGTGCCACGCTTTTCCTGTCCGGCTGTTTTGTAACATCCAGGCAAATTCCGGCAGGCCAGGGCCCGATCAACGATGATGCGATTGTCGGCGACTGGCGTGGCGTCGATGCCGACAACGGCAAGGAAGAAAGCGTGTTCGTGCATATCCAGAAGCCTGACGCTGCCAAGCCGTTGCGCGTCGTCTTCGTGGAAGAAAAAGACTACAACATCTACGAACTGACCACGACCCAGACCGGCGCGCACAAGGTGTTTTCGGCGAAGGTGCTCGGTCCGGAAAAAGCCGTTCAGGAATCCAAGGGTGGTTCGTTCCTCGGCTACTACGAAGTGAAGGGCAACGAGGCACGCTTCTGGCTTCTCGACGCCAACAAGGTCACGACGCTGATCAAGGCGGGCAAGGTCAAGGGCAATCCCGGCAAGTCCAAATACGATTTCGCCGAACTCACCGGCAATCCTGCCGAACTCGCAAGCTTCCTCGCATCAGACGACGGATGGAACGCGCGCGCTGATGATCCGGCAATCCTGCGCCGTATCACCACACTACACTGAAGCAACAACAGGTTTGGGGGCCTGCCAATGACCGACACAACGACACCGGAACCAAAACACCGGAACGTGGGTAACACCGTACACGGCATTGGCATGTTGCTGGCGCTCACCGGCCTCGCGGCCCTCGGCCTCTTCGTCGTCAAGGAGCGCGCCAAGGGCACAGGCCCTGGCGCGCAAAAGGTCGAGGTCGCCGAAACCCACACCGTGTCAGGCCCGCCAGTGGTGCCTGCCCTCAAGCGCGTGATGCTGTCGACCGGCGGCGTCGGCTATTTCGAATACGAAGCCGAAGTCACAGGCACGGCCGAGCTGCTGATGCCCGTCCGCATGGACCAGGTCGATGACGTCCTGAAAAGCATCGTCGTGTTCGACGGCGCCGGCAACACAGGCTTTGTGCAGCTGCCCTCACGCGCGCCGTTGTCCGACATTTTCCGCGGCCTCCCCTTCGGTCCCAAGGCGCTTGATTCAAATGCCGAGCTGATCGAGGCCCTCAAGGGTTCGGAAGTCAGCGTCCGCGCCGAGAACAATTTCTCCGGTCGCATCGTCAGCATCACCGAAGAAACGGCCCGCACTGACGAAAAGACATCGATCACGCGCCACCGCGTCGGCGTGATGACAGCAAATGGCCTCAAGCAGTTCGTGCTTGAGGACGCCACTGCCATCACCTTCGCCGACCCCGTGCTGAACAAGCAAATCGACCAGGCGCTTGCCGCCATCGCCGAACACCGCGAAGGCCAGGGCCGCACGCTGCGCATCCGCGCCAACGGCTCGGGCTTCCGGAAAGTGACAGTCGCTTATGTCGTGGAAACCCCGCTCTGGAAATCGTCCTATCGTGCAACCACGCTCGACGCCAAGACCGCGCGCATGCAGGGCTGGGCGATCCTCGAGAACGTCACCGGCAATGACTGGGTCGATGTCGACCTGACGGTTGTCACTGGCAGCCCCGTCACCTTCCGCCAGGCTCTCTACGCCACCTATTATGTCACCAGGCCGGAAGTGCCGGTCGAGATTCTCGGCCGCTTCCTGCCAAGGCCCGATGATGGCTCGATGCCGGTCTCCGCCGCCGAAGCCATGCCACCACCGCCTCCGCCGGCACCTGCGGCCCCCGCGATGAAGGCAAGCGGACGCGCCACCGCTGGTGTTGCCTCAAGCGACGAGCCTGCCAAGCCCATCTCCGCCGAAGCCAAGGAAGGCGCAACGCAAGTCACCTTCCACATGCCTTTCACCGTCACCGTGATGAATGGCCAGTCGCTCGCCGTTCCGATCGTCGACAAGGTCGTGCCCGGCGAGCTCGTATCGGTCTACCAGCCCGACACCGATGCCCGTCATCCGCTGGCCGCACTGAAGCTTTCCAACACCTCCGGCACCAGCCTGCCCGCAGGCGTGCTCACGCTCTACCGGCGCGACGCCGGTGGCACCGACTATGTCGGCGACGCGCAACTCTCGGCCATGCCCGATGCCGAATCCCGCATGCTGGGCTTTGCCCTTGACCAGAAAGTCCTGATCGACCGCGAAGACAAGGTTGAGCAAACCATCTCCAAGGCCACGATGGCCAACGGCATCTTCAAGGCTTCCATCGTCGACCAGCGCACCACCGTTTACACGCTGAAAGGCGCAGCCAAGGAAGACCGTCACATCATCATCGAGCACCCGCGCCAGCCAGGCTGGGAACTCGTGACACCTGACCCCAAGTCCGCCGAGATGACCGACATCGCGTTCCGCGTGCCGGTCGACCTCAAGGCAGGCGCCGTGCTCAAGCAGACGATCACGACGCAATGGGCCCGCCTCGAAGAACAGGCGATGATCGACCTCGACGTCGATGTCGTGCTCGCTTATGCCGGCAACCAGAACCTGACGCCGGCCCAGCGAAACGCGTTCAACCGGATTGCCGAGATCAAGCGCACGATCGCATCGCTCGAGTCCCAGGTCGAAACCGAAACCAGCGCCCGCGACCGCGTGTACGAGGAACAGAACCGCATCCGCGAAAACATCAAGGCCGTGCCGCCCGGCAGCGACCTGCAAGGCCGCTACCTGCGCTCGATGGGCCAGCTTGAAGACGAAGCTGAAACCCACAAGAAGAATATCGACAAGCTCGAGCAGCAGCAGGCGGCCGAACAGCAGAAACTTGCGGATTACGTGGCAGGCTTGCAGCTATAGACGCTGCAACGCCGCCAAAGCCCCGTAAGATCAGCGTGAAAGTCCATATTCGCCACCACGAAAGGAAACGCGATGACGCGTAGCCATGCGCTTCTCTCCGTTGCAGGAGCTCTCTTCTCCCTGACCACACTGGCCGTTGCCACGCATGCCGGCGACCGGCTCCCGCAGGCAAACGACCCGTACTACACGGACTCGGAGGACCAGCTCGAGGCGTCGCTGCGCCTGAAGCCAAACACCGGCCGCGCGAAGAACGTCATTCTGTTCATCGGTGACGGCATGGGCATCACTACCGTGACCGCCTCGCGCATCTATCAGGGCCAGAAGGCCAAACGCGACGGCGTCTCGAACAAGCTCGTCTTTGAATCCCTGCCCTACTCGGCCTTCTCGCGAACTTATTCGCATGATTCCCAGGTCACGGACTCCGCACCTTCGGCCGCCGCCATGACAACTGGCGTGAAGTCACGCAACGGCACGCTGGGTGAAGACCTGAATGTCCCCGAAAATGACTGCGCCGCGGGCCTGAAGCACCAGGTGACCACCATCGCCGAACTCGCCGAACAGGCCGGGATGGCAACAGGTGCCGTGACCACGACCCGCGTCACGCACGCAACGCCGGCAGCAACCTATGCCCACACCGCAGGACGCGACTGGGAAAGCGACGCTGACATGCCCGACGACGCCATCAAGGCCGGCTGCATCGACATCGCCCGCCAGCTCGTCGAAATGAAATATGGCGACGGCCTCGACGTTGTCATGGGCGGCGGTCGCGACCGCTTCTTTCCGGTCGAACTGACCGACCCGGAATATCCCGAAAAGAAAGGAATGCGGAAAGACAGGAAGAACCTCGTTGAGGACTGGCTCGCGCGCTACAGCGGCAACGGCACCTTCGTGTGGAACCGTCAGGGCTTTAATGCCGTTGATCCCGCAAAGACCGGACATCTCCTCGCACTGTTCGAGCCCAGCCACATGCAGTTCGAAGCCGACCACGCCAAGGACAAGGCCGGTGAACCCTCTCTTGCTGAAATGACCGCCAAGGCCATCGACATCCTCAAGCGCAACAGGAACGGTTATTTCCTGATGGTCGAAGGTGGCCGCATCGATCACGCCCATCACGCAGGCAACGCGGCCCGCGCGCTGGAAGACACGGTCGCCTTCGACAACGCCGTGAAGACAGCACTTGCTTCCACCAGCGAAGCCGACACGCTTGTAATCGTCACCGCGGACCACAGCCACGTGCTGACCATGTCGGGCTATCCGTCGCGCAACAATCCGATCCTGGGCAAGGTCGATACCGACAAGGGATCCGACGCGAAACCCTACACCACGCTCTCCTATGCAAACGGTCCGGGTGCCACGGTCGATGGCAAGCCGCGCGATGACCTGTCAGACGACGACACCACAGCGCAGGACTTCAAGCAGCAGTCGCTCGTGCCCCTGAAGGCCGAGACCCACGGCGGCGAGGATGTCCCCATCTACGCGATGGGTCCGTGGGCCCACCTGTTCCACGGCACGGTCGATCAGCAATACATCTTCCATGTGATGAACTACGCAACACAGCTGTCGCAACGGGTTGGAAAACCTGCACCCGCGCCTGTCGTGAAGAAGTCTCGCAGGAAGCGGCATTAGTCGCTCACGAAGCTTTTTGAAACAGGCGCTGGGCCGCGAACGCCATGCGTTCAAACGCGTGCCCCTGCTGTCGGCTGCCACCCGCAAGATGCAGACGTGGCAGTACCGCTGCAATCCGGGCTGCACCCAGGTCTGCATTGCCGCCGGCACACGCAACAAGGCCACGGGCCGCAGGCACGACAACACTGTCCCAGAGACCCGAATTGTCCTGTTCTCCCTTGCGCTCCATTGAACCAAGCAACGCTTGGCATGCCTGAGCTCGTCCACCGCGCGCCAGCGCGTAGACGAAGTGCAGGTCGTTCATCGGCAGGATATGTTCATGCCAGCGTGCTTCAATCCCCTCGGAAATCGCCAGCCAGCGATCTCCAGCATGATGTCCCTCAAGCTCAAGTCGCCACAGAAACGAAATGGTTTCAATATGTTGGCGTGCAGAACCGGGACACACACCGGCGATCTGGCTGTCAAATATCCGCAGTGCCTGCGAAACATTTCCTTCCAGCAGATGAAACAGCGCCAGATGCGCATGCAGGTGTCGTCGCATGTCGACGTTCAGTGTGAGCCAGTCGGGTCGACAGCCCGTCATGAACCTCGCACCCTCGGCCATCAAACCTCGCGCATAAAAAACCCGGGCCATTGCAAGCTGCGCCCACGGATCAGACCGGCTCAGTTCAAGGCCACGCCGTGCCGCACGCTCGGCCTCCGCAACCCTTCCGGCTTGCTCGAGCGCGAGCGCATGAATGCCCCAGGCGAAGGCGCACCTGTCACTGGCAGCAACCAGCGTCTCGCCGACGAGATGCATGCATTGTGCGTCGCCTAGATTGTACGCGAGTTGGTACGCCCACAGTGCACCGGTCACATCGCCAGGCCATTGCGTCAGCAACGCGACAAGCCTCATCAGCCCCGAGCGACTCTCGCCGCGCCACCAGTCGTAAATGGCTGACCCAAAGAGCTTCTCGCGCTCGTTGGCGTACCTGACGCAAGCACGCGCCCGAAGCACGTATTTGCGCGCAGCCTTGAACCCTCGAGACGACCCGCGCGCCAGAAGCAACGCCGCAGCGTGGGCATTCACTACACAAGCCTCGGCATCAGCATCCGCGGCGTCCAGGATCACCCGAACGCCCGAGCTTTGCGCAAGCAGTCCGTGCGCGTAGTCATTAAATAGCTTCAGCGATCCAGAGTCCTCGATTGTTACCTCAAGGCCAAAACAGTCGGTTATCCTAGGAGCAGATGAGCCGAAAACGGCGGATTTCATCGAAATGGCTCCCTGATTGGCGCGCCTGTCGATGTGTTCGCCACAGGGCCTTCCAAAGTTTCGCGTTCAAGGACTCGTGATCGATGGAAACTTACTGGGTACCGCTGGCGAACAAGTCCCGAGACCCTGCAACCTTTCGCAAGCTGGCAAGACGTCTGATCGTGTTCGTGACACCCGCAATTGTTGGATCAACCTCTATTGACGCCCCGGCCCCAATCATGAAATTGGGATCGACATTCAATACGCGTCCAGGCGATCAAAAAAGGTTCATTCCCGCATTGACGGAACCGTCAACCGAAGAATCGCAGGCCCAGCGATGGCAGCGCCTCATGAAAGCAGCGCAGGCCGCAGAGCCTCGCGCCTATGCTGAATTTCTGCGCGAGGCGACCAGCTTCATCCGGGTGATTGCGCGCCGCTATCACAATGACGCGTCAGCCATCGAAGACGTTGTGCAGGAAACCCTCATCGCCGTGCATCGCATGCGTCACACCTATGAGCCCGGGCGTCCCGTTGAACCCTGGATGGCAGCCATCACCAGGGCACGGGCAATCGATGCCCTCAGGTCCCGCTATCGCCGTGCAAAGATTGAAACGGCCCTTCCCGGCGATGCAGTCAACGAGGTCGCGGACAGCAGGGCGTCAACCGAGTCCGATCTCGTTTCCCAGTCCACAATCGGAACGGCGCTGGCTTCGCTGACGCCCGCACAACGGTCCGCAGTCCAACTGCTAAAGATCGAAGAACTTTCCTTGAATGAGGCTTCAAGCGTGAGCGGACTGTCCGTGCAGGCGCTGAAGTCCTCACTGCATCGTGCCATGCAGTCCCTGCGCGCCAACCTGTTGGGTAATGACGATGCGTAAATCAACCGACAAGCTCATCGAACACCTTTCCGGGACAGCAACACCCGTGAAACCACTGCTGCCGCCGTCGATACGCGCCCTCATGGTACTGCTGCCGACACTCTTCGTCATGGCGCTGGTAGCCTGGAAAATGGGAAACCTGCAACTCGTGCTGCCCGCGTTCGCCAACCCGCCGTTCGCGATCGCGTTTTTTGCTTCCCTGGCGACGGGAATACTCTCCGTCCTGGCTGCGCTCAACATCTCCATTCCTGGCCGGTCGGACGTCTGGGGATGGATCCCCGTGATCCCTGCGATCGCATGGGTTGGTGCCGGTGTTTGGGAATGCGCCGTCTATGTCCAGCAGGCTGGCGTGCACGACTACAATGTCTTTGCAAGTGCCGACTGTTTTGCATTCATCGTGATGACCGGAACTGTCGTTGCCATGACACTTTATTACATGTTGAGAAATTCGGTCTCGACGGATCTTTTCGCAATTACCGCCTTGGGCGGACTGGGAGCGGCAACGCTTGCCAATGCGTTGCTCACTTTCTTCCATCCGCCAGGCACAAACCCCGTTGATTTCCTGACCCACCTCACGGCGGTCACGGGCCTGATCGCCTACATGGCGACATTGGGAAGGTCCGCACTGGGCGAAACCTAGCCAAGCGCATTCTGCAAGTCAGCGACCAGATCATCCGGATGCTCGACGCCAATTGAAATGCGTATGAGCCCATCCGGAATGCCCAGTCGCAGGCGGTCCGCCGCCGTGAAGCTCGAATGCATTGTTGTGGCCGGATGGCAGGCAAGGCTCTCTGTCCCGCCAAGGCTGACCGCCAGCTTGACGATTTGTAGCGCGTCGAGCACACGAAATGCCTCAACCGTTCCGCCTTTCACGACAAAGCTGAATGTCGAACCGGCACCCGTGCATTGTTTGTCATAGATCTCGCGCTGCAGGTTTCCCTTCGGCCAGAGACCGGGATAGTTCACGCTTTCAACTTTTGGGTGGGATTGCAGGAACTCGGCCACCGCACTCGCATTGTCGGCCGCCTTGTTCATGCGCAGCGCAACTGTCTCAAGCGAACGTGTCACCATCCAGCATGAATTCGGATCAAGCTGACACCCCAGCCAGCCCCGCAAGGTACGGATGGTGTTGATCGCTTTCTCTTCTCCTGTAATCGCGCCGGCGACGAGATCGCTGTGACCCGCAACGTACTTCGTCAGCGAATACATGTTCAGATCCGCACCGTGCTTGAGCGGATTCTGGAACACAGGCCCCAACATCGTATTGTCGACGACAAGGATCGGCTTCATGCCGGTCTGCTTCTCGAGTTCCCCCGCCACCTGGGCCAGGGCAGCAATGTCGCAAAGCTTGTTTGATGGGTTGGCCGGCGTTTCGGCGAGCAGCATCTTGATGCGCTCTGTCCCCTTCACCGCCGCGCGGATGCTCGCAACCGATGAGGCATCTTCGATGGCAATCCACTTGACGCCAAACTCGGTCAGGAAGCGTTCGATCACCGACGCCGTCGCGCCGTAGAGCGGCTTTGTGAAAGCCACGCAGTCGCCTGGCCTCAGAAACGCCATCAGCGTTGTCGTGATCGCGGCCATGCCGGACGAAAAGACAAGCGCATCCTCCGCATCATCAAATAGTGCCATGCGGTCCTCAAGCATTTCCAGGTTGGGATTGTTGTAGCGGGAATAGACAAGTCCGCCCGACTGTCCCTCGGGCGCCGCCCTTCGGTTGCCGATGACGTCGAACAGGATCTTGCCCTCTTCCGCGCTGCGGAACAAAAACGTCGAGGTCAAAAAGATAGGCGGCTTGATGGCGCCTTCCGACAGCATCGGGTCATATCCATAGGACAGCATCTGCGTTTCCGTATGCAGCGGTCGTCCGGCAATGGTGCGCTTGTGATAGCGGGTCGTCTTCATGAATCAAAAGTCCTGTTCACGCCGGAAGGCACGTCGCCTGCCAGACTCTGCGCGTAATCTAGCCCGCGGCGTACAAAAGCGCCCGCTCGAACCGTTTCAAAGATTCAGCCTATTCAGCAATCTTTCGCCACTCCCGGAACTCAGGTCTGCTCCCAGACAGAACGAAAGCGATCCTCCGCCCCAAGCGCCTGCAACGGACTTTGCTTGTTGATGTGTCCAATCAAGCCCCGATACACCCCATACCCCACGAGCTCCTGCAGCCGTGGCGAAAAAGATTTCACCTGCGCCGGATCAAGTCCGAGTTGCTGGTTCTCCTGCTGACGGATGAACCCAGCACAATAGTTCATTGCAATGCCGGTGCGCCGGATCGATGTCTGGTTTGAACCACCGCCATGCCACAAGGCGCCGTCCCAGATCAGAACGCTGCCCTTGCGCATCTCCGCCGGGATCGTGTCATACACCCCGCCATAAACCGGATTGTCCTTCAGGTGGGATGCACGGACAAGGCGCGTCGCGCCATTTGCATCTGTAAAGTCAGTCAGCGACCACATCGAATTGCAGACGACCGGAATATGCGGCTTGGCCAGCGGCATCACCATGTCATCAGCGTGAATAGGCTGCGCAACCTCGCCGGGATCTATGGCGATGGAAGACAGCGATGATACAAGGCAACCGGAATCCAGAACACCTTCAACAATCGGGAGCACATTTGCGTGAACCGGCACGTCAAGAAACGGGCCGCCGAACTTGAGCAGGTTGTAGATCCGAACTGTCTTGTGCCCCTCGAATCCGTTCATAGCGGGCCGGGCATCCAATTCGCGTTCCAGGCGAGTGAGTGCGTCATTCAACGCGTCAACCAAACCAATATCGATGGCGTTTTCGACAATCGTGAAGCCGTCTCGCTGGATTCTCTCGATATGGGACTTACGGTCGCTTGCAAGCATGGCGTTTTCTCTGGCGTTGGGCGTGAGCCTCAGTCTAACCTTTTCTTGTTGGTATGGGGAGAATGATACCGTGAGAATTCTGCGCTGGCTGGGCTATACCGCCCTCACGTTACTGGTCGTCTCGATCCTCGCCTACTACTGGCTGTTCGTGGACAGCAGGGTGCCGAGCGGCTCCTACACCATCGATATGACCGAGGTTCGCAAGCTCGCAGACACGGTCGCTGGCGACAAACCCGTCGAAGTAAGAATGGAACACGTCATGTCGTTCCAGTTCCCCTTCACAGCGGCCGTCTCTGGCGGTGGCTGGGGCAACATCGACGTCCCCGTCTATTCCTATCAGATCGCCTACGCAGACCACACGGTTGTGGTCGACACGGCCGTGGACGGCAACGCGTCAAAGTCTGACCCGACATTCGACGCCGCAGCCTACGAGCGCATGATCGCCGCGATGGCTTCAGCCTCGAACCTCGTCATCACGCACGAACACCCCGATCACATTGGCGGACTGGTTGCGCACCCGGACCTCAAGAATGTCCTGGGCCACACCCAGCTGACACAGGAGCAGGTCGACCACCCCGAAAAAATGTTCGGCTTGAAATTCCCCGAAGGAGCGCTGACGGGCTATCATCCGGTGAGCTACGACCGCTATCACGCGCTGGCACCAGGCATCGTGCTGATCAAGGCACCAGGTCATACACCCGGGAGCCAGTTGGTCTTTGTGAAGACCGCCAGCGGCCAGGAAATTCTGTTCCTGGGTGACGTTGCGTGGCGATTTGAGAGCGTGGAGCGTCTTGCCGCCCGTGCCCGCTTCGTGTCGGACTTCTTCCTTGAGGAGGATCGTGATGCGGTCCTTCTTGAGCTTGCGGAACTGAAACGCATCCACGAGGCCAACCCAAACCTTGCAATGATTCCAGGCCACGACTTCAAGGTCATGGACGATCTGCTGAAAGCAGGCGTGATCGTAAAGGGCTTCAAGTAACATCGAATTGCGCCCTTGTTCCCGAACGTAACAAGTGACATTTTACATGCCACTTGTTCTCGAAGGGGTCATCCTTGCGCGCTATCCTCAGCCGCCTCATAACCAACATCATCACAAGTCCACGTACCCGCGCCATGAAGAGAGCTTGGTACGGCGCGGGGCGTACATTTGGTGGTCCGGCCATCGTGCACTACTTCCATGAACCGGCAGACCCGTACTCGCAGCTTGCAGCGCAACTGCTGGAACCGCTGGCGAGGAAATACAAAGTCACGGTCAAGACGTGGCTTGTGTCCCCTCCCGGACCCGCAGCAGCACCCGAACTCGCGAAACTGCAAGCGCTCGCGAAAACGGACGCTGCCCTTGTGGCACCAGCTTATGGCCTGAAATACCCAGCACCGGATTCCACACCGAAGGATGCTGTTGCAGGCGATGCGACACGCGACAAGCTCGGTCACTACCTGAGCGGCATGTTCTACTTCGAGGGCGAATGGTACTGGAGCGTTGACCGCTTCCACTTTCTCGAAGAGCGCCTGCATACGGCAGGACTCGGTCGAACAAAGGGGCCCCTGAAGCAGATCGCTCCCGTCAGGGAAGTAACCTTCAGCGGAAAGCCAGGGTCAGCAAAGGGCGCGACGCTTGATTACTTCCTCTCCTTTCGCAGCCCCTACACCTATGTAGCAGTCAAGCGCGTCCGCAAGCTTGCCGAACACTATGGCGCGACCCTCCGCCTGCGCTTTGTTCTTCCAATGGTCATGCGTGGTCTGCCCGTCCCGTCAGCCAAGCGATTTTACATCACGCTCGACACAAAACGCGAAGCCGAGCGGTTGGGCATCCCGTTTGGCACAATCATCGATCCGGTGGGAAAGCCGACCGAACGTGGCCTCGCTGTCCTTCATCATGCGATCAAACTGGGAAAGGGATCCGAGTTTGCCGAATCCTTCCTGTCCGGTGCCTTCGCCGAAGGCATCGATGCGGGCTCGGCGCCGGGACTGTTGCAGATGGCCACGCGCGCCGGCCTCACGAAAGACCAGATGGAAGCAGCTCTCGCAGACGAATCCTGGCGCCAGGTTGCCGAAGCCAATCGCGAGGAGTTGTTCTCACTCGGACTCTGGGGCGTTCCCTCCTTCCGTGTGAACACCAACAAGCCTCACTGGGGCCAGGACAGGCTCTGGGTCATCGAACAGGAATTGCAGAAGGTTTGAAATGATTCTGGCACCACTTACGCTGAACGGCGCTCCCGGCTCACCCTATACCCGCAAGATGCTGGCCCTGCTGCGCTACCGCCGCATTCCCTACAAGCTGCTGCAATACGGCATGGGCACACCGCCCGACCTGCCAAAGCCCAAGGTGCAACTGCTACCCACTTTCTACTTGCCCAATGCCAGGGGTGAGATCGAACCCGTCGTGGACTCCACACCCATCATCCGCAGACTCGAACGCGAATTCACCGGTCGCTCGGTTCTGCCGCCGCATCCCGTCACCGCATTTATCGACTACCTGCTAGAAGACTACGCTGATGAATGGCTGACCAAGGCGATGTTCCACTATCGCTGGCATTACGCTGCCGATGCGGACAAGGCGGGAGAAATCCTTCCCCGCTGGTCACGCACAACGGCAACCGACGAGGAGATGGCAGGCTTCAAGAAATTCATCATGGACCGCCAGATCTCGCGCCTGTACGTCGTGGGCTCGAACAACGGGACTGCGCCCGTAATCGAAGCCAGCTACGAGCGCTTCCTGACCCTCTTCAACGCGCATCTGAAGTTGCATCCATACCTCATGGGCAATCGACCTGGCGCGAGTGACTTCGCCATGTTCGGCCAGCTGACGGCTCTGACGCATTTTGATCCGACACCGATGGCGCTGACGCTCAAGATGGCACCAAGGGTCTACGCCTGGGTCGAAGTATCCGAAGACCTGTCTGGTCTTGAACCCGGGGACACAGACTGGATTGATCCGGCGAATATTCCAACAACGCTGATCGCACTTCTGAACGAGTTCGGTCGCGTCTATGTGCCGGCCCTCGTCGCCAACGAAAGGGCGATTGCGGCAGGTGCAAGTACGTTTGAAATCGAAATCGACGGCAAACCCTGGAAGCAGCAGACTTTCCCGTACCAGGCCAAGTGCGCGCAATGGATCCGCAACGAATACGCGGACCTGGGCAACGAACATCGCGCAACCGTCGACAGACTTCTCAAGGGCACGGGCCTGGAGGCCCTGTTCGCAAGGTAACTAACCCATCGAGCCGAACCATCGCCGACAGGCCCTGCTGAAACTGGTCGGATCGTCAAAGCCAAGCTCTGCCGCCATCTCGCTTCGGCCGAGCTTTCCCTCATCCAGCATGATACGGGCACGCCGCTGCAACTCGGCATCGAGCAGCACCCGAAAGCTTGTTCCGCTCGCTGACAGTCGTCGAACAAGCGTCCGGCGAGAAACGCCAAGTTCATGCGACGCATCGTCCTCGCTCAGCCGTCCCCGCATCTTCCGCTTGAGCATTTCCTGGAGCCTGAGTTGCAGCGAATTGCCGGAACTCATGCGGCGCGACAACTGCTCGAGTTCGGCAACGGCACTCGCGAACAGCCCGGCATCGGCAAAAGGTGATGCAAGATCGCAGAGTTCGTCTGGAACCGCCAGAAACATCTCCTTCGCATCGAAGGTAACCTGCGCACCCATCGCCAACCGCAAACGATCTGCATACTTTGGCGTCGGCATCGGAAAACCTGCCTCCACCTTCGCAAATTCCAGCTCGAGCACCGAGGCGAGCATCGCACCCAGGCCGAGCATGGTCGCCATGCTGAGGGAACGCCACGCTGAGGCATCGATGTCAACCGTCCGCGCGAGAACAAGCACGTGTCTTTTGCGATTGCGTTTCAACGTGATCGACAGGAACGGTCCCCTGACAATTCCAAATCGCCGAAATATCTCAAGGCTGCCCGCAACGGTTTGCGCGCTGCGCGAGGCCACCTCAAGCGCACCCTGCATCGCGGTGCTCCAGGCTGCCGCAGCATCAAGTGGCCACTGTTCACCCACCACGCGGCTGAGGTTCGCGCTCATCGTCACGAAAGTGAACAGCGTGACTTCCGCATCCGGCCGTTGAAGTCGTTCCTCATCAATGTCGGTGCCCTGCAACAACGCCTCGCGAAGGGCCGAGGTCGTCGCGAATTTCCTCAGCAGGAACCGAACATACCCGGCCGGTGCCGGTATGGCTTTCCTGGGGTCGTGGCCGGGAGCACGAGTCATGATGTGGCGCAAAATGCCACAAAATTGGCGCGAGCAACAGCGCGAATGCACCTAAGGTTTATTCGCACAAGGATCGAGACCGATCTGAAAAAAAACACGGAGGAAACAATGGCTTTCAGCGGAAAATCCGAAACCGGCCAGACAGTCACCTACACGGACGGCAAGCGATATCTCTATTTCATGTCGGTGTTTTGGCCGCTTGTACCGACCCTGTCGGTACTTGCCTATTTCTATGCGGGCCACAACGTTTTCACTACCCTGCTCCCGGTTCTCTTCGTGTTTGGTCTCGTACCGCTCGTCGATGCGATCCTCGGCGAAGACCAGAACAACCCGCCAGAAGAAGTTGTGGACGACATGGCGAACGACCAATTCTATCGCTATCTGGTATTGGGTTCTGTTCCCCTGTTCTGGATCAGCTTCCTTTCGACTGCGTACCTTGTCGGAACGCAGGACCTTCCGTGGTGGTCGGTTCTGGCGCTCGTGATCGGCGTTGGCACAACCGACGGGAGCTGCCTCACCAACGCACACGAGCTCGGACACAAGCATAGCCCAGTGGACCGCTTTTTCGCCAAGTTGTCCTGCGCGGTTTGCGGCTATGCCCACTTCTGCATCGAGCACAATCGTGGTCACCATGTCTGGGTCTCAACCCCTGAAGATCCCGCGAGCTCGCGCATGGGCGAATCAATCTACCACTTTGCGTCACGCGAGTTGCTGGGCACGTTCCGCCGCGGCTGGGAACAGGAAGCCCTGCTGCTGTCAAAGCGCGGCAAGAGCGTCTGGTCGTGGGAAAACGATATTCTTCAGGGCTATGCAATCACCTTCATCGCGGCAGCGGTTTTGGTTGCGCTGCTCGGATGGACGGTGCTGCCTTTTATCATCGGCCACCACTTCGTCGGTTGGTACGGTCTCACCCAGGCCAACTATGTCGAGCACTACGGTCTGCTGCGCCAGAAGCGGGATAACGGCCGCTATGAACCGGTAGCCCCGCGCCATTCATGGAACACAAACCACATCTTCTCGAACCTGATCACGTTCCACCTGCAGCGCCATTCTGATCACCACGCCAATCCGCAGCGCCCGTATCAGTCCCTGCGCGACTTTCCAGACCTGCCACGCCTGCCGAGCGGCTATCCCGGAATGTACCTGCTGGCCGCGATACCTCCGCTCTGGTTTCGCGTGATGGACCCGAAGGTCATGGCATGGGCGGGCGGAGACTTCAGCAAGATCAACGTGCACGCGCCAGCTTTGGCAGATCTTCAGACCAGTTACGGTGCAACCGCCAACGCCGCCTGAACAGATTAGACAGAATCGAGACAACAGGCCCGTTGCCCCTCACAAGGTTGCGGGCCTATCCTTTGACACTGCCCCTTCTTGAACTGGACCGGTTGAAATGAACATGAAATCACTTGCTGTCCGCGTCGGAATCGTCCTCGCGGTACTGATCGGTGCGGGCTTCATCGCCTTCCAGCAATACTGGTACTACCTTCCGGGACTCCTGCAGGCCATCAGGGATCCCGTTCAACCAAACCATGAAGTCGTATGGGAAACGGGTGCCGATGAAGCGCCCGCTTCTGTGACTGAGCGCAAGCCCAACATCATTCTCATCGTCGCCGATGATCTCGGCTACAACGACATCTCCGTCAACCGTGGTGGGGTCGCAAATGGCGCCGTGCCGACGCCGAATATCAACTCGATCGCAGCCGACGGCGCCAACCTGACCCAATCCTATTCCGGCAATGCCACTTGCGCCCCGTCGCGCGCGGCGATGCTGACCGGCCGTTACGCAACGCGTTTCGGTTTCGAGTTCACGCCAGTGCCAGTGCAGTTTGCAAAACTTCTGGGCCACACCAACACCAACGGGCAGCACCCCTCGATCTATCATCCGGAATTTGAGAAAGACGTGCCCGTGATGGCCGAGATGACAGTACCCACGTCGGAAACCACGCTCCCGCAAATGCTCAAGACCCAAGGCTATCATACGTTGATGCTTGGAAAATGGCACCTTGGCGAAACGAAGGAGACACGTCCGGAGGCGCGCGGATTCGACGAGTATCTGGGTTTCCTCGGCGGCGCTTCAAGGTTCCTGAACTCCGGTGACCCGGACGTTGTGGAATCCCGCCAGGACTTCGACCCGATCGACAAATTTCTCTGGGCGAACCTCTCCTTCGCCGTCGTCAACAACAACAAGCCGGAGCGTTTCACGCCTTCAAGATACATGACTGACTATCTGTCGGACGAAGCGGCCAAAGCAGTCGCCGCCAACAAGAACCGGCCGTTTTTCATGTACCTGGCCTACAACGCGCCGCACACACCACTGCAGGCACTGAAGTCGGACTATGACGCCTTGTCCGGAATCAAGGATCACCGCCTGCGCGTCTACGCCGCCATGATCAGGGCGCTCGACCGCGGCGTCGGCGAGGTCCTCAAGGCAGTCAAGGACGCCGGACTCGACGACAAAACACTCATCATCTTCACCAGTGACAATGGCGGCGCGAATTACATCGGCCTGCCAGAGATCAACAAGCCATTCCGCGGCTGGAAGGCCACATTCTTCGAAGGCGGCATACGCGTTCCTCTCTTTATCCGCTGGCCATCGAAAATCAAGCCCGGGTCAACCTTTGCAGGCGCTGCCGGTCACGTCGACATCTTCGCGACGTCAGCCGCAGCAGCAGGTGCCAGCGTTCCGACTGACCGCACTATGGACGGCGTGAACCTCGTGCCCTTCGTCACCGGCGAAACGCAAGGCGCCCCACACCAGACGATGTTCTGGCGCTCGGGCGGCTACAGGGTCTTGCTCGCGGGCGACTGGAAGATCCAGGTCGATGACAATCCCGGAAAGACGTGGCTCTACGATCTCAAGACCGATCCGACCGAAAAGACCAATCTCGCCGCGACCAGCGCGGACAAGCTCGCCGAAATGAAGGCGCTGCTCGACAAGGTGAATGCCGAACAGCGCAAACCATTGTGGCCCTCGCTGCAGGAAGGCGCGATTGCCATAGATCATCCGCTCGACTCGCCTGAAAGCGCGGACGACGAATACATCTACTGGTCAAACTAGTTCGAATGGCGCGATGACGAAACTGTCCAGACGCACGGCTCTCATTGTCGCCGCTGCATCAGTCTTCGCGTTGGCGACGCTCACGGTTGCGCTGCGCCCACATTCGCCGTCCAGTGTCCAGGCATGCAGCTTGCCTGCCACCACCGGGCCACACGCCGGCATGGTTTGGATTCCGGCAGGCAAGTTCTCTATGGGCAGCGACGTTTATCCGGAAGAGGCCCCCATGCGCGAAGCGAGCGTACAGGGCTTCTGGATGGACCGCACCGAGGTCACCAACCGCGAATTCGCGAAATTCGTGGAAGCCACTCAATATGTCACGGTCGCCGAACGCCCTGGAAAGCCTGGCGCTGCCGTTTTCGTGGTGCCGACCGGAAGTGTTGACCTTTCTTCTGCCGCCGCATGGTGGCGCTATGTGACGGGCGCCAACTGGCGACACCCAGGAGGTACCGGCACATCCATTGAAGGACGCGGCGAATACCCTGTTGTGGCGATCGCCTTTGAGGACGCTCTCGCCTTTGCAAAATGGAAAGGCCGCGAACTTCCCAGCGAAAGCCAGTGGGAACGCGCCGCACGCGCGGGTGCAACCTCATTGCCGGAGCACGAACAGCCGAAATCCGCCAACACCTGGCAGGGTGTATTCCCGATCATCGACACAGCAGAGGACGGCTTTGCCGGACTGGCCCCGGTTGGATGCTTCAAGCCGAATGCTTTCGGTCTCTACGACATGATCGGCAATGTGTGGGAACTGACATCGGATGCTTATGCGTCTCACACGCCCGCTGCCCGCGTGATCAAGGGTGGTTCATTCCTGTGTGCACCAAACTACTGCATGCGATACCGCCCCGCCGCTCGACAACCCCAGGAGGAAGACCTGGGTACAAGCCACACCGGCTTCCGCACCATCCTGATCTCGCCCGGCCCCTAGAACAGCTTCATCTGGAACGCCACAAAGAAATAGCTGACCGCACCAAACAGGATGGCAGCAAACAAACGAGCTGCACCAACGCCGTTGTCTCCGCGCCTGAAATTCAGGACGGCAAGCGCCAGGTAAATGAGCGCCCCGATGCCCGTTGCAATTGCAAGGGCAACGTCCTCATCGATGTATGAATCCGACATGGCTTGCCTAGCTCGCGATCGGGGCAATCCCGATCGCTCCCATGATATCACTGGCATTTGAAAGCAAGTCCGTCGCAGCATGGACGAGCATGACCACCAGCAGGTTTCGCGTTCGCAACCATAAAATGCCAAACATGAATGCCGCCACCGATTGAACCACAACGGTATAAGCCATTGCAGTAATCAGATCAGGGTTTGCGCCCAGGCCTTCAACGACGCCTGCGCCGCGAAGGACGATACCTGGCGCATGCACCAGTCCAAAAATCAGCGCCATGAAAATCATGCCGGCGATGTCCGACCGGAGAAACGCCGACAGCCGTTCCTGCAGCAACGCGCGGAAGAAAAACTCTTCAGTCAGCCCGACTTCCAGCACGAGCCAAGCAAAGGCAAACGGCAACCCGATCTGTAGCGCATCCGTCGCATACTTGCCTTCGCGGAACGGAGCGGCAGCACTACCGGCAAAATACTGAAACGCGCAAATGGCAGAACCAACAACAAGGACCGTAAGCCCGTCGCGTCCCAAAAGCCTGCGGAATGCCTCACCAGAAAACCCGAAATCCTGCAAACGCACATTGAAGAACCCTTGCACCGCAAGGAATGGCAGCATGACCATGGACAGAAGTTTCAGCGCGAGTACCCACGCCATGTGAGCATCTGCATGTCCCCCTTGGGCCGCATCCGGCACAAGACCATCCGCCCATGTCCTCATGTATATCAGATAGGCGCCAAGTCCGATTGTGAGCATGAGCGCGACGAGTGACTGCGCCGCTGGTTGCCTTACCTCCAGCTCAATGGGACGGACTCCGATCGTGACGACCCACGACAAAAGGGGAAACCCGAAGCCCAGCAGCACGAGGATGGTGATGGCTTCTTCAATCGGATAGCTTCCAGCCCCGTTCAGATGAAACACCGACACGCCATACACCACGACGTAAATTGCAATCGCAATCCAGGCTAACGGCTTCATGCTTCCCCCTAATGCGAATCCCGCGCTTCCCCGCGTGTCCGGATGATATCAACGTACAGCGTTGCGGGTTCGAAACAAGCGCCCGTTGACAACTGGCCTGTATTGGCGCGTGCGACCTCTTCCCACGGTGTTTGCGACCTGAGAACCGGCGCGACCCAGGCTTTTCGCCGACGCTCCCACTCATCACTGGCAACGATGGCATCCACCCGCCGCGTGCTCAGGTCAATCCGAATCATGTCACCGGTATTCAGGAACGCAAGTCCTCCGCCGACCACAGCTTCCGGCGACGCATTCAGGATCGACGCCGAGGCGCTCGTCCCGCTCTGCCGCCCGTCGCCTATGCAAGGTAGCGCCGTGATCCCGCGCCTGAGCAGCGCATCAGGCGGTTGCATGTTGACGACCTCGGCCGAACCCGGATAGCCAATTGGCCCGGTATTGCGCATCACCAGAATGCAATGCTCGTCAATGTTCAGAGACCCGTCGTTGATGCGGTGATGATAGTCCTCAGGTCCCTCAAACACGACCGCGCGGCCTTCGAACATGCCATCCTTGCCAAGGTATCGTTTTGCAAATTCCTCGCCGATGACGCTCGTCTTCATGATCGCGGCATCAAATAGATTGCCCGTCATCACCAGGAAGCCGGCGTTCTCTTTCATGGGTGACTTCACTTCACGAATGACATCGCGGTCAGTCGTGAAGTGCCCGCGACAGTTCTCGCCCACAGACCGGCCGCTCACCGTCAAGGCGCCAGCTTCAATCAGACCTGCTTCCAGCAATTCGGCAACTACCGCCGGAATGCCTCCAGCGCGATGGAAGCCTTCACCCAGATGCGCACCCGCAGGCATGCAGTTCACAATCAGCGGAACCTCATAACCGAAGGACTGCCAGTCGGTCAGTGACAGCTCGACCCCCATGTGCCGCGCGATTGCAATCAGGTGCGGCGGACAGTTCGTCGAGGCACCGATAGCGGCGGCAACCCTGATCGCATTCAAAAACGCAGGCTTGGTCATCACATCCGATGGCTTGAGGTCCTCGCGCACCATCTCGACGATGCGCACGCCTGTTGCCTGCGCCATCTGCGCGCGCTCGCGATAGGGCGCCGGGATCGAGGCGCATCCTGGCAACGACATGCCAAGCGCTTCCGCCAGCGCATTCATCGACAACGCCGTTCCCATCGTGTTGCAGTGACCAGCCGACGGCGCGGAAGCCGCCGCCATCTCCATGAAATCCTTGTAGCCGATCTCTCCCTTTGCCAGCATCTGCCGTCCCTGCCAGATGATGGTGCCGGAACCAGCACGCTGTCCCCGCCATACGCCATCCAGCATCGGCCCACCCGACAAAACGATTGCAGGAATGTTCACAGTCGCCGCTGCCATCAGGCACGCGGGCGTGGTCTTGTCGCAACCCGTCGTCAACACAACACCATCCAGCGGATAGCCATGCAGGATCTCGACAAGACCAAGATAGGCCAGATTCCGGTCAAGCGCCGCCGTCGGCCGTTTGCCGGTTTCCTGGATCGGGTGAACCGGAAACTCGATGGCAATGCCACCAGCTTGCGCGATGCCTTCACGCACGCGCTTCGCCAGTTCGATGTGATGCCGGTTGCAGGGACTGAGATCTGAGCCGGTTTGTGCGATGCCAATCACCGGCTTGCCGGACTGCAATTCTTCTCGAGTCAGCCCAAAGTTCAGAAATCGCTCAAGGTAGAGCGCCGTCATTCCCGGGTTTTCGGGATTGTCGAACCATCGGCGGCTGCGCAGTGTATTGGTCATCAGTCACTCGAATTTTTGTCGTATGTCAGAATAGCCAGTATAGGCAAGGCTAGCACGCCCGGACTGCAACTGGCAGCGGGCAGGAATTTCAAGTTTCAGGGACGGACTTCATAGACTGAATTCACAAGCGCCTTCACTGCACCGCGCGCACGCTCCCAATCGGCTTCATCTCGCAGGGCAAGGCCCGCGAACTCGCCGGCTGACGCGGCGGCGATCACCAGATGCTGCACTGCCGCGATGATCACGGCGTTGACAGCAGCTGCATCCACGACCGCTGGCGGCACGAGATCGCCACGCGTCTCACCAACCCATAGTGCCATGCCGCGCGAGCGTGCCGCCGTGAGCGATTTTACCAGCGCCGAACTGTCAGAGACCTCCCACGCCGTAATCCGGCGCAACAGGAGATCTTCGCGCAACGCCTGCATGAGCCCAAGCGCCATGCGCTGCACCAGTTCGGTGTAGGATTTCGGTCGCCCCATTGCAGCAAGCGGCGCGAGATGATCTCGCAGGCGCTCCGCCAGCTCGGCACCGATTGCCCCGACAAGACCTTCAACACCACCGAAGTAGCGATAGATCAACTGCTTGTCGCAACCCGCACGACGGGCGACCGCATTCACGCCGAAACCCTGAAAGCCGTCTTCCGCAAGCACCTGTTTCGCTGCTTCAACGAGCGCACGTTCGCGACCACCGCGATCACGAACGGGCTTCGGCTGCCCTTTGGGCTTTTTGCTCATGGCTGGGCTGGCTCTCAAAATATCAAAGTCACCGGCAAGTGAGAAAACTACCACAGAATCGGTGCGACTACGAAATATTCTAAATAAACGGCTATTTTAGCCGATTTATCGCCCATTGCAGTTTGTCACCGATAGGTGATATATGATGTCACCAAACAGTGACAAAAGGATGAACCAATGACTTCTTCTCGCAAAGCGACCGGCCTGACAGCCATCGCAACGGCAATTGCCTTCAACATTCCTTTTTCCATCCTGGCCTCAACATTCAGCTACCCGGACATCCTCAGGCGGCCTGCAGCCGAAGTGCTGAGCCTGTTCTCCGCGGGCGGGCCTGCACTCGTGCTCACCTGGTATGCGTTCATGCTGGCGGCACTGCTGCTGATCCCGATGTCGGTGGCACTTTCCATCTCGTCCGAGCGCCTGCAGTCAGCGCCAGGGCGCGCGATTGGCGCGGCCATAAGCGGGTCACTTGCAGGCATCACGCAGGCCATCGGCCTGTCGCGGTGGATATTCGTGGTCCCCACCCTCGCGGTCATGCAGTCGTCCTCTGACGCGTCGGCACAGCAGGCTGGACAGACCACATTTACGGTGTTGAACCAGTATGGCGGCGTCGCGATCGGCGAGCACTTGGGACAACTGCTCACCGCCCTGTTCGTCGCCCAACTTTCGTCAATTCAGTGGAATGAGCGCAAATACCTGACTGCCCTTGCAGGGCTCTTTACAACGATTTCCATAACACTGGGCGCCGGCGAAGGCCTGACCGCAGCGCTGGGACAATCCGGCGACTTGTTCAGCAAAATTACCGTTGCCGGATATCTGGGACTGACCGCCTGGCTTATCATGACCGGGATCGGTCTGTTGCTGCCGCGCAAAGCCTTGGACTCTGCCCCGCCAAAGTTCTAGGAATTTCGCCCTGGGAAAGTGGAGAATTTCGCATGCGCATCCGCCACATTTTTGCAGTCATCGCAGCCTTCTTCGTGTTCTTGAACATTGCAGCAGCCGACGCCGTGTTCAACGTCGAAACCAGACTCGGAAACTGGACCGACGACCTCCGCTCCAACCGCGACGTTCCCTACAAGCTCTATTTTCCAAAAGAGGCGACAGGCGCGCTGCCCATCGTCATTTTCTCGCATGGCCTCGGCGGCAATCGTGACGGCGCGCAGTACCTTCTCGATTACCTGGCCGCACACGGTTACGTGGTAGTGGCAGTTCAGCATCACGGTTCCGACACGCCCGCCGTCTTCGGCGAACTCGGTCCAAATGGTTTCAAAGACATGAGTCCTGCGACCTTGCGCAACAAGCTTCGCCAGAGCGTTTCGCCAGCCGCAGCCATCGACCGCTTCCGCGACATTCCATTCGCGATCGACTCGCTCGAGGAAATGAACCGCAGCGACGCTTCGCTCAAAGGCCGTCTCGACCTCACGCGCATCGGCATGTCGGGCCATTCCTTCGGCGCAATCACGGCACTGGCCCTGGCAGGACAGAGCACATCCGCCGGAAACTATTCATTTGCAGACATCCGCATCAAGGCTGCCATTGCCTACAGCCCCTCGAAGCCGCGCCAGCGAGATCCGGTTGAAGCCTTCGCCGCGATCCACATCCCGACCTTTCACATGACGGGTACTGAGGACAAAAATCCGCTGGACGCCGACGAACCTGCCGCGGACCGGCAAATCCCCTACCAGCACATCAAAACCGCTGACAAATTTCTCATGGTCTTCAGGGGTGGCGACCACATGGTCTATTCCGGACGCGTCCCCGACACCGGACCGCGCCCGAACGACGACGCCTTTCACGCGCTCGTGCAAAAAGCGTCGCTCGCCTACTGGGACATGTACCTGAAGAACATGCCGCAGGCGCGAAGCTATCTGACGGCCGGCGGACTGAAGAACGACCTCGGAGCGCTTGGAACCTATGAGTTTGTGGTGAAGTAGCGAGCCCCAAAAAACGCATTGCCCGGTCCCCTTGGGGGGGGCTGGGCACAGATTGCCACGCGCACGCCAATATCAGCAATCAGCGCGAAGCACCTCGCGCACTGCCGCAACCGTCCGCTCAATATCCTGCGCCGTTGTCCGCCAGTTGCACACACTTACGCGCATCGCGCGCTTGCCGTACCAGGTCACGCCACCGAAAAAGGCCTCCCCCGTTCCGTTGATCCTGGCAATCACATCGTCCGTGTACAGATCATGATCAGCGTCGGTCGCATCAGCGCGGCTTGAATGAAACCGCACGAGCCCCTGGTTGAGCGTCGGTCGCACAAAAATTTCCACACCACGAATGGCCCCGATTCCATCGACCAGCTGTCGCGCATGCATACAGGTGCGGATAACCAGTTCCGCGATACCAACTCTTCCAAGCTCGCGGATCGCAGCATAGACAGGGAAAGCACGCGCACGCCGCGAGAACTCGGGGTTCCAGTCAACCGGAGAACGCGCCGCGCCGCCGTTGGGCAGATAACTCGTCGAAAACGTCATGGCAGCAAAAAGGGCATTTGCATCGCGGACAAATGCAAAGCCGCTGTCATAGGGAACGTTGAGATACTTGTGCCCGTCAGTCGCCCAGGAGTCGCACAGCTCGATACCTTCGGCCAGTTTTGCAAAGGCTGGTGCCACCCGCGCCCACAAGCCGAAAGCGCCATCAACATGCACCCAGGCACCAGCCTCATGCGCAACAGGAACGAGCGTCGCGAAGGAATCAAAGCCGCCACCATTGAGTTCACCGGCCTGCAGGACCACAATCGCCGGATCGCCTGACCGCGATAGCGCCGCTTTCAGACCGTCGGCCGTCACGCGCCCCGCCTCGTCGACAGGCAACAGCTCGATACTCGCCGTGCCATGCCCGAGCAGGCGCAACGCGCGGTCAACCGTCCCGTGCCGGTCAGGACCTGCCAGCACACGCAGATGTGGCGCTTTCCACAAGCCGGCTACACCCACATCCCAGCCACGCCGCGCAAGCAGCGCATTCCTCGCCGCAGCAAGACATGTCACATGGGCCATCTGCGCGCCGGTCACGAATGCAAATCCGGCTGCAGCAGGCAGGCCGAACAGCGCCTTGAGCCACCCACCTGCAATCTCTTCAACAACCGCCGCTGCCGGACTTGCAGCAAACACACCTGCATTCTGGTCCCATGCGGACGTCAACCAGTCTGCAGCCATCGCCGACGGGACGCCGCCGCCAATCACCCAGGCAAAGAATCGCCCGCCCTGCGAGGCCATGATGCCACCCGTAGCATCCGCAACGAGCTCATCAATCACGCGAACTGCGGGTGTCTGTCTCTCCGGTAAAGGCCGTCCAAGCTTCCGCCGCAGGGCATCGAGTCCGTCAACGGGAGCAACGCTGCGTGCATCAAGACTGTCCAGATAGTTCAGCGCATGCCCGAGCGCGGTTTCAAGGACCGGTTGTTCCGACGCCATGCGATGACCTCCGCTGCCTTAGGCCGCCAGCCCAAACGGCGTGGATCGGAAGATAGACACTTCTTCGTCTGTCATTTCAGCCGGGACATTGGCAAAGAGCGGTGTGGAAAGATATCGCTCGCCGGTATCGGGAAGCATGCACAGGATGTTTGCACCCTTGCGTGCCTCTTGCGCAAGCACAAGCGCTGCAGCGAATGCGGCTCCAGACGTGATGCCGACAAATATGCCTTCCCGCGCAGCCAGCTCCTGGCTGCAACGCAATGCATCAGGTCCGCTCACCGGCAGAATGCGATCGAACAGCTTGCGGTCAATGTCACCCGTAATTTTGGGAATGAAATCCGGTGTCCAGCCTTGCATCGGGTGTGGTTTCCACGCTGGATGACCCGCGGCAGGTGATCCATCCGGAAGACGTGCCTGCGCCTGCCCGCTGCCCAGCAGCGGCGCCTCCGCGGGCTCGCAAACGACGATTTTCGTTTCAGGCCGTTCACGCGAAATTACGCGGGAAATTCCGTTCAGCGTGCCACCCGTGCCGTACCCCATCACCAGATATTCGAGAGACTCGCCGCGAAAATCGTCCATGATTTCGCGCGCCGTTGTGCGCTCGTGCGTGTCAGGGTTGGCGGGGTTCTCGAATTGTCGGGCATAGAACCAGCCATGTGTGTGGGCGAGTTCCTGGGCTTTGGACACCATGCCGGTCGCGCGCATGGCCGCAGGTGTCAGCACGACCCTGGCGCCGAGGAATCGCATCAGCTTGCGACGCTCGACGCTGAAACTGTCGGCCATTGTGACCACCAGCGGATAGCCGCGCGCCGCGCAAACCATGGCAAGTCCGATGCCGGTGTTGCCGCTGGTCGCCTCTACCACGGTCTGACCCGGTTTCAGTTCGCCGGACATCTCCGCGGTCTCGATTATGCCCAGTGCCAGACGGTCTTTCACGGATCCGAGCGGATTGAAGGCTTCGATCTTCACCCAAAGATTGACGTGTGGCGGGGCAAGGCGCGCGATGCGAACCACCGGTGTCTTTCCAACCGTATCAAGAATGCTCAGGAAGCGGGCCATTGCGTTGCTCCGTTAATGATTTTGCTGTCTTAGTCCCGAAACCCTGCACGAACATGGAGACCATCTGGAGGTTTTGTGGAGATATCGCACCCCCGATGCTAGACTTGGCGCCCATGATCTACGTTTTTGGAAACTTCGAACTCGATACCGGGCAGATGGAAGTCCGTGACAGCGGAAAGCCGGTTCCAGTTGAACCGCAGGTGTTTGCGCTGCTCCGATTTCTGGTCGAGAACCGGGCCCGGCTCGTGACCAAGGACGAAATCATCGCCTCTGTATGGAACGGCCGCATCATTTCGGACTCCGCGCTGACCAGCCGCGTCAAGTCACTGCGCAAGGCAATTGGCGATGATGGCAAGGCGCAGCGGCTGGTTCGCACAATTCACGGCATGGGTTTCCGCTTCGTCGGCAGTGTCGAGGTGCGCGCGGTCACCGCGGCCACGATTGCAGACACACCTTTACCTGAACCGCCCAGGCCGGACGCACGACCAAGCATTGCCGTCCTGCCATTTCGTCCGATGACGTCCAGCGACGCCATCACTGGCATCGCCGATGCTCTGCCCCACGACCTGATCACGGAGCTGTCCCGCTTGCATTGGCTGTTTGTGATCGCGCGCGGTTCTTCATTTCGGTTTCGTGGTCCGGAGATCGACATCACTGCGATACGTGAAGCGCTGAAGGTGCGTTACATATTGTCTGGCACAGTCGAACTCCGGCAGCAAACGCTTGTTGTGCAGGTCGAACTCAGCGACACCGAAGATCTGGGCGTGGTCTGGAGCCAGCAGTTTGAATCCCCGCTCGAAGGGGTTCATGAAATACGCGAAGCCATTGCGCGATCCGTAATGACCGCGCTTGAAATCCGCATCCCGCTGAACGAGGCAAGACGAGCGCGCCTGAAGTCACCCGAGCAACTTGACGCCTGGTCAATGTACCACCTGGGACTTCATCACATGTACAGGTTCAACAGGGTTGACAACGAAATTGCGACGGAACACTTCCGGCGCGCCATCAAGCTCGAGCCTGTGTTCGCCCGCGCCTATGCTGGCCTGTCGTTCACACATTTCCAGAACGCCTTCCTTCGCTACACACAAGACATTGAGGAAGAAACGCGTCTCGCCCGCCATTTCGCCGAACTGTGCCTCGAGCGTGATCCGGTCGACCCCTTTGGCCACCTTACCCGCGGCCGCGCTTTCATCCTGAAGGGCGACCTCGAGGGCAGCCTGCCGTGGATCGAGCGCGCGACCATCCTCAATCCGAACTATGCGCAGGCGCGCTATTCGCAAGGCTGGGTTGAAGCCATGCTCGGTCCAGCACCTGACGCCCAGCGCCATGTCGATGACGCCCTTGCACTCAGCCCGATCGATCCGCTGGCCTATGGCATGCTCGGTGCCCGCGCCTTGTCTCACCTGGGTTTGGACGAACCCCAAAAGGCTGCTGAATGGGGCGAACGCGCCGCACGTTCCCCTGGCGCACATGCGCTTATAGAAATGATTGCAGTCGCAGGTCATGGCATGAATAGCGACGACAAGCGTGCACGCGGCTGGGCCGCCTCCGCAAAAACCAGAAGCCCTGGCCTGACGAGCGATGCCTTCTTCAGCGCCTTCCCGCTCCGTAATCCGGCGGCGCGCAATCGCATAACCGCAATTCTGGTTCGTTACGGATTCTGAAAGTACGCGATCAGGCTTCCTTGGATTCTGTCAGGAAGTCACGCCCCTTGCGGTCTTCGATCTCGACGACCCAAAGGTCAGTGTCGCGTGATCGTTCCCGCGCGATGTAGGCTTCTGCGTCCGCATCGGGCACAAACCCCGCGCCCGTCGCGCGCACCCAGCGCCGCTCGCCTTCACTGCCATAGCTCGAGGACCATACCAGCGCTGTGCCATCAAGAGGGGACACCTTGACAACGACCGAACCGGAATCCGGCTCGCCCTTGCGCGCAACAAATGCAGACGCACCGTTCACTTCAGCGCGGCGAATGAGCGCTTGCACCCAGATGGTTGTCTTCAGTCTCGGTTCCATAAATGCCTAACAAATCGTTACCCGTCCAAATAGAGTAACTGAGTCCTTCTTGCCACTGGTTGTACGCGCCACTTTGCGATTCTCTCAGTGCTTGCGATTCGGGGCGATTCGCAAACAGCGTAAAGGGGCAGTCAGGTGGCAAGTTCAGCTGCAACGGGTAGGCTATCGCATGAATTCCATTTTCGTGCGCCACCTCTTTTGCGCACGCTGGCCCTCTCGCTCGGGTCATCTGGGCTGATCGTTCACTTGTTGTGGCGAGCCCAATACAGCTTTCACGGGCTGACGACGACGGGCCTCGTCATGTCGGCGATCATGTTTGCAATGGAAGCCTTTCTGGCGCTGACGCTGGTCCTGAGCGTGCTGGCGGACATCTTTCAGACGGCGCTGAAGATTGAACCCGTTGCGGTGCCTGAGCTTGACCTGCCGTCTGTCGATGTATTCGTCCTGATTTCAGATCCGAAACACTTGCCCAAGGCCGCATACTCGCTGGCCGTCGCATCCCAGCTCGACTACCCACGCGAACTCACCCGCCTCTATCTGATTGGGCATGGCAGGGCGACAGAAAACTCAAGCCCCATGATTGCCCTGGCAGACCGCACGCGCTCGTCGTGGCTGTCGGCTTCCTCCGAGGCCCCCTCCGGGAGCGCCATCAACGCCGCAATGGCGCGCACTGGAGGCAGCCTCGTACTCGTGCTGAATGCAGGTGACGCGCCAACCCCCGATCTCCTGCGACGCATCGCAGGCAGCTTTGTCCTCAACCCGCGCCTCGCCTATTGCGACATTCCGGTCTTCTCCATCGATGGCGACCCGATGTTGACGGACATCGACGTCACGCAACGTCTGCCGAACGACCCCGGGCATTTCTTCAAGTCCTGTCTGAAATCATCCGGTGGCGAGCGAAGCAGTCTTGGTCTGAACGAGCGCTCCATCTGGCGGCGCGCTGCCTTGTCGACCAGCGGCTCGCTGACACGCACGAATTATCGCCCTGATGCGATTGCCCGCATTCGGGCGGCGGAGCACAACTGGCAACATGGCAGCGTAGAGCGGCCGATGATTGCGTCCCTTGCGCCCGATACTGTCCGCGACTACCTCCATGCACGCCTGGCTCTGCGTCTAGGAACAATTGACGCAGCGTTGAGCCGCGATCCCCTGATGGCGCGCGGCCTCACGTTTCGGGAGCGCCTCTCGTGGCTGCCCGCCCTGTTCGCATCCATTCAACCATTCCTCTGGGCCACATTCCTTGCAATCCCCCCACTGGCTGTATTGCTGAATGTTCCAGTCATCGCGAGCGACAGTGCACGCGAGGGCGTCGTGGTGTCGCTCGGCGCCCTCATCATTGCTTTGCTGATGAGCGGTGCACTCTACGCCGGAATCCGTACCAGCCTGATTGCAATGTGGAGCGAGCTTCTGGAGTCATTCCTGTCCGCGCCGTCGCTGATCATGATGATGCGGGGCCGGGACAACGGAGACCGGGTACCATACGTCGAGCGTGCAAACAGCCTGCTTGTCATCCTGTTTGCGCTGCTGCTGGCAGGAACCACTGCCAGCATCGTCGCGCTTAACCTCAAGCCTGCTTTTGCATCGACGCTGGCCGCACCTGCAGCACTTACGATCTTCACAGCCTGCTTCGTCGCCTGTCTTCTGGGCGCCATCGCCGAACCACGTCAGCGCCGCCTGTCGCCGCGCATGAACCGAAGGCTCCAGGCCGAACTGCTTCTCGGTGGCGAAACCTTTTTTGGCAGGCTCGCCGACATATCGGTTCACGGCGCCCGCTTCATCGCCGATGAACTGGTCGACCTTCCTGTCCGTGCAATCGCCGGCATAATCACGCTGAATGGCCCGACAGGTAAGTCGGAGCTGCCCGTCCAGCTGTCCCGTCAGTCGGAAGCGTCCGGTCGCAGCGCCTTTGGATTGTCGTTCACCGGCCGCACGGTAGGCGAGTTCGCAACAGTCGTACGCCTCGCACACAGATCGGGAGATGCTTATGCCGACCTCTGCGACTCCAGGGCCCGGCCGTCGGGAGTCATGCGGCTGTTGCCTCTGCTGACGCTGAGAGGTGTGGGATCGTTCTTCATGCGCCTCGTATCCAGCAAACGCGCGCAGGCTGAATTCGTGAAACTCGAGCGCCCCAGGAAACGAGGGACACAATAACTGCGCCGGGTTGTACCCTAAATAATGTGTAAATTCCGCTCCTGATAACTCAATTAAATCACGGGTTGCGACGCACAGCTTCCCACTTGACAGATTCCAAAACAGGTCCACACTCATTGTCGCACAAGGCGCGAAAGAACACCTTGTCGAGCGGAGCAACGGAACCTGTGAGGGAGCATGACGCCACCTGAAAGTAACACAGCTTTCGCCTGGTATCGCGAAGGCACCGTCTAGTTTGCAGCTGCAAGTCACGTGCTAACGACACTGCTGTAGTCACGCAGATGGATCGGTTTCACAACACAATTTGACATGCCATAACGAGGTTCGTCCTCGTAAACTTAGCCCGGCTTTGCTGGGTAGTTCGGAAGTGATTAGCGAGCCCCGTGAGCGACAAGTCGCCCGGGGCTTCGCAATTTCTGGAACCTGATACAGTCACTCTGATACAGTCGCGATGAATTGCCACTCAAACCCCTGCCGTGGCGCGCATCTGGCATCTGCGAGTGTTGCACGCAAAACCGCGAACACTTGCGCCTGACACGCAACATCCGGCGACAGACAAAGGCGTCGACGCGCCACAGGACGGAGACAACGCTTTGCCCCCGAATCTCACTCACAAATGGGTCTGGGCGATCCCGATGCTGCAGATACCGTCGTGCCAATCACAGCTGCGTGAATGGTCCGCGCACAGATTCTGATTGCAGTCGCTGCCCAACCCGTCCCCGGCAAGCCGGGACTGCCACAAATCGTTCACAACCTGCAGCAACCCAAATTCCCTGATTTGAGGGAACAATTCCACTTCGTACCCCCCCTAATAGCGGCGATTTCCGTTCCGGAATCCGTCGGGACGAGTTCAAACCTGTCAAACTTATGAATGAAATTTTACCATCTTGAATCGAAAGACTAATTCCAACCACGAAGGATTTACTCTAATCCCCCATGATGGTGGAAAAATCGCGCAAGGCGATGTTGCCAAAGTATAGTGACGTGCGTGGGGGCCAGGGTTAGCAATGAGTTTGAACCGCCGGGTTTTGGCGATCATCGGCGTATTTGCACTTGTGTGCGCGCTCTCAGCCTATTGGCTGCTGCAAGGCGCCGATAGCAAAAGCGGACGTGATGACAAGGGCAAGCAGCCAAACCTTGTCACACTGACGCGTGCAACGCCGCACGAGTTCGTCGACTTGCTGCAGGCGGTCGGTACCGCAAAGGCAAATGAAAGCGTAGAGCTGACAGCCAAGTCGACCGACACCATCGCAGCACTGAATTTCAAGGACGGTCAGAAGGTCGAAAAAGATTTTGCAGTAGCGGAGCTCTCGTCACGGGAGCAGACGGCAGACCTGATCGCCGCCCGCGCCGACCTCAAGGAAATCGACCAAAACTATAAGCGGGCGACCACGCTTGCCGGAAAGGGATTTGTCAGCAAAGCAAACCTGGATTCACTGCGCGCGTCCCGCGATACGGCTGCAGCGAAGGTCAACGCCATGCTGTCCCGCACGATCGACCGTGTCATTCAGGCCCCTTTCGCAGGCGTGCTCGGACTGCGGCGGGTCAGCGTCGGCGCCCTGGTTAAGCCCGGCGACATCGTAACGACCCTGGATGACATTTCTCGCATCAAGGTCGACTTCACGATTTCTGAAACGCAACTGGCCGGCCTGAGGCAGGGCCAGATCGTCCGCGCCACAGCGGCGGCATTTCCAGGCAAAGCTTTTACCGGCAGCATCGACAGCATCGACACGCGCGTCGACACCCAATCGCGCACAATCGCCGTCCGCGCGATCTTTGCCAACGACGACGCGATGTTGCTGCCGGGCATGACGCTGAGTATCGGGATCGAGAGCAACAAGCGCACAGCGCTCGCACTGGACGAACGGACTCTGGTCCCGGTTGAAGACAAGCAATTTGTGTACGTCGTCGAAGATGGCAACACTGCAGCTCGACGCGAAGTAAAAATCGGCGCGCGCGAGCCCGGGCTGGTTGAAGTGCTAACCGGCATTGATCCTTCGATGGACGTAGTTCTTGAGGGTACGCTCAGGCTGCGGCCCGGTGCCCCTGTCAAGGTCGCAGGCGACAAGGGCTCCAGCGACAAGGTTCCTGGCAGAGCGCTCCGAAAGAAAACGCCGTGAACATCTACGAACTCTGCATCAAGCGGCCGGTCTTTGCGATCGTAATGAGCCTGCTGATCGCATCGTTCGGCATATTGTCCTATTCGCTGCTGCCAATGCGGGAACTTCCCGACATTGATCCGCCGGTCATTTCGGTCCAGACCACCTATACGGGTGCATCCGCAAACGTCGTTGAGACCCGCATCACCCAGCCGACCGAAGACGCCATCGCCGGCATCGAGGGTATCGATACGATCTCTTCGTCCTCACGAGACGGCAATTCTTCGGTAAACATAACCTTCAGGCTGACACGCGACATCGAGGCGGCTGCCAACGACGTGCGCAATGCAATCTCGCGCATCTCCGCAAATTTGCCGGAAGAAGCCGATCCGCCTCAGGTTCAGAAAGCCATTTCGGATGGCTCACCCATCATGTTCCTGAACCTGACATCCAAAACCATGTCCCGAATGGAACTGACGGACTATGTCGATCGCTACGTTGTTGACCGGCTTGCAACAATCGACGGTGTCTCCCAGGCGTCGTCCTTCGGTGAAACAAAGTCACTGCGCATCTGGATCGACCGGAACGCGCTGGCTGCCAGAGGTCTGACGGTTTCTGATATTGAGGACGCCCTGCGGCGTGAAAATCTTGAGCTGCCGGCCGGTCGTATTGAGTCTACAGACAGAAACCTGACCATCCGCGTTACGCGCGGTTACAACACCGCCCGCGACTTCAGCGATCTCGTCATTCAACGCACCAACGACGGTCACCTTGTCCGCCTGGGCGAAGTGGCAAAAGTGGAAATAGCCAACCGGGAACGTCGCAACGACTTCCGCGGCAACGGTAAAAGCCAGGTCGGCGTTGGCATCTTCAAGCAGTCGACTGCAAACCAGCTGGCCGTCGCGCGTGACACGCGCAAGGAAGTCGAGGCCATCAAGGCCAACCTTCCAGCCGGAACCGAACTTGTCATTGCGGTCGACTATTCGATCTTCATCGAGGAATCTGTCAACGAGGTCTTCGTGACGCTTGCAATCACCAGCGTCCTTGTTCTGACCGTGATTTATCTCTTCCTCGGCAACCTGCGAGCGGCGATCGTCCCGGCCGTCACCGTGCCCGTCTGTCTCCTTGGGGCGATGATCCTGCTTTCCGCGTTCGGTGCCTCGGTCAACCTGCTGACGCTGCTCGCGCTCGTCTTGGCAATCGGTCTGGTGGTCGATGATGCCATCGTCGTGCTCGAGAACGTCCAGCGCCGAATTGACGAAGGCGAACCGCCCTTGCTGGCAGGACTGCGGGGAACGAGGCAGGTCGCATTCGCCGTGCTCTCAACGACAGCTGTTTTGATCGCGGTGTTTGTTCCAATCGTTTTTCTTGAAGGATCAACAGGGCGCCTGTTCTCGGAGCTTGGAATTGCACTCGGCTCGGCCGTCGCATTTTCCGCCCTGATCGCACTGACGCTTTGCGCAATGATGTGTTCGCAGCTGCTCGAGCCGGTCGAACGAGAAGGCGCGCTGGCCGTTGCCATCCATCACGCCACCACGTCTCTGTCAAACGCGTACAAGCGAGCCCTCGACGCCTCGCTCGATACGCCGTGGGTCATCATCACAGTCCTGATCGCCATCAGCGGCGCAGCCTACTGGTTGTTTGAGGCCGTGCCCGGGGAAATCGCGCCATCCGAGGATCGCGGCATGTTTGACATCAACGTCTCGATGGCCGAAGGCACCGGATACGATGCAGCACATGCCCAGATGCTGGAAATTGAAAAGGAGCTCCTGCCACTGGTAAAGGACGGCACGGCAACGCGTGTCATCATTCGCGTTCCCGGAAGCTTCGGGCCGTCGTCCGACTTCAACGGCGGACGCGGAATTGTGGTTCTAGGACCATGGGGTACGAGGCCACCCCAGTCAGCGGTGATCGAAACCGTTTCAAGGAAGCTGAAAAAATTTGCGGCAGCGCGGGCTGTCGCCATCGCTCGCTCCAGCTTCGGCAGGGGTGGCGGTGGCTCGCAGACACCGGTTCAATTCGTCATCGGCGGCAATAGCTTTGAAGACCTGCTGGTCTGGCGGGACAAGATGCTGGAAAAGGCCGAGGAGTTTCCGGGCCTCACAAACGTCGACGCAGACTACAAGGAAACCAAGCCCCAGCTTTCCGTCGCGATTGACAAGAACCGCGCGGCGGAACTGGGCGTATCCACGTTGACCGTTGGACGCACGCTTGAAACCGTGATGGGTCAGCGCCGCGTCGGCACGATCGTCGACGACGGTGAAGAGTACGACATAATTGTGCAGGGTGCTGAAGACGAGCGCCGACAGCCGAACGACCTGACGAACATCATGGTCCGTGCGCGCAACGGCGAACTGGTGCCGCTGGCCAACCTGGTAACACTGAAGGAACAGGCTGCCGCATCCTCGCTGAGCCGTTTCAACCGCCTGCGGGCGATCACCATCTCGGCAAACCTCGCACCAGGCACGACGCTGGGACAGGGACTAAACTTCCTTGAGAAGGCAGCCCGTGAAGTGCTGCCGCCAAATGCGCAGATCGACTACAAGGGGCAATCGCTTGAGTACAAGGAGTCCAACTCGAAACTCGCCTTCACGTTTGCCCTGGCACTGCTCGTGGTGTTCCTGGTGCTTGCCGCGCAGTTCGAAAGCTTTGTGCATCCCTTCGTCATCATCCTGACAGTGCCGCTGGCTGTGTCAGGTGCCCTGTTCGGCCTCTGGGTGTCGGGTGCAACGATGAACATCTACAGCCAGATCGGCATCGTCATGCTTGTGGGCCTCGCTGCAAAGAACGGCATTCTGATTGTCGAATTCGCAAACCAGCTCCGGGACGAGGGCAAGTCTATCCGTGACGCCTTGGTCGAGGCCTCCACGACCAGGTTTCGCCCGATCCTGATGACCTCGCTCGCGACCGCGATGGGCGCGGTACCTCTCATGCTGTGGCAGGGCGCAGGCTCACAAAGCCGTTTCGCAATCGGCATCGTGATCTTTTCAGGCGTGATTTTCTCGACGGCGCTGACACTGTTTGTTGTGCCAGCCTTTTACAATCTGCTCGCCCGGTTCACGCGCTCGCCAAACGCCATCGCCAGGGAGATCGAAGCCCTCAACGCCAGCCACTAAGTCGTCGCCTCAAGCGCGGGCGCGGAACTTCTCCGGAAACACGAGCTTGCTCTCGTCCGAGTCCGCTTCATCTGCGGTAACATCCGGCAGATGGAGCGTGACAGTGGTGCCATCTCCGAGCGCGCTCACGATGTTCATCTGTCCATCGTGGAGTTCCGTCAAAGCCTTGACGAGTGACAGCCCAAGCCCCGTTCCCTTGTGAAGAGATCTCACGCCAGCGACCTGCTCAAACGGTCTTCCGATGCGTTCGAGGTCACCCGAAGGGATGCCAACGCCCGTATCCGCAACCTGGATGTCAACACCGTCCGCACAGCCGGTCGCCGACAGGACCACTGCTCCTTCACTCAGCGTGAACTTGATGGAATTGGACAACAGGTTGACGAGCGCCTGCTTGAGCGCACGGCGATCTGCACTGACAGACAGACCGCGCGGGGTTTCGCACTGCAGATTCACACCAGCATCATCGGCAACGCCAGAAACCATCGCGATGCACTCGTCGAACAGGGGGCGCAACTCCACACGCTGGCGTTCGATGGTGAATTTGCCAGCCTCGATCTTCGACATGTCGAGAAGGTCAGAGACAAGATCGACCAGGTGCAGGCCGGACGTTCTGATATGATCGGCATACTCACGGTACTTTACGTGCCCAACGGAGCCAAAGACCTCATTATGCATCATGTCGGCAAATCCGATGATGGCGTTCAGCGGTGTCCGCAGCTCATGGGTGACGGAGGCAAGAAAGCGAAGCTTCGCCTGAGATGACTCATCAGCCCGGTCACGCGCGATCACCAGATCTGCAATACGTGCATTGCGCTCGGACACATCCCGCGAAATGGCAATGATCTCGCCGTCATTGAACTGCGCCCTCATTTCCACGGGCACATAGGAACCGTCACGGCGGCGCAGGCGAAACTCGATCGTCTGTGGTCCCTGGCTGAGCGCCCGTTGCAACCCCAGCTCGACCAGCTTGAGATCCTGGATGTGAACAAACATGGCAGGGCTCAGGCCTTCAAACTCGGCAGCGTGAATGCCAAGCAAGTCTTCTACCGACGGTGAGCAGTACAGCACCGTCCCTCCCGCAGAGTGTCGCGTAATCAGGTCAGGCGCACCGGCAGTCACCGAATGAAGGAACAAAAGGCGGCGACCGAGCTGCGAAGTCTCCTGCTCAAACCGGCGCTGCAGCGCACGCAACGAAAGCATACCGACGATCAGGGCAGTAAAAATCGAGCCACCGAAGACAAACGCCACAAGTTCCGTCGGCAATTTCGAAGGAGGCAGCCACCCCAGCATGGACAGGGAGGCGCAAAGGAAGAACCCGGCTCCTGCCAATACTGATGATTGCACGATGGCCCGACCGCGCCCGGTTACGGCAGCCTCCATCGGTACGATCAAGAGCCATGGCAACGCTGGTGAAACGACGCCTCCCGTCAGGAGCGACACCGACGTCACAAATCCACACAGGCAGGCCGCAGACGCCGCCTGCCCTGACTCGAGCGGCCAGTTCATCCTCACGGCCAAACCAATGAAAAGGGGTGCCCACATAAACAGGAACACACACACAGTGCTGAAGTCCGCCGGGCCAATGAACATCCAGTGCAATGGCCACGCGGCGGCGCCAATCGCGCCGGCCAACATATTGGCGGAAATGAAAGATTCCTTGCGCGCAGTGGGACTGGCAGACTCGCTGCCCAGCACACCGTCAAAGGCGTCAAGGAGAAAACCGCTAAGCGAACCGCGCACGCCGGCTAAAGAACTGGACACCATATCGACTCGTTCCCCATTCGTTAACGAGAGGCTGAGCGTCAAAGGTTAATGAAATCTAAACAAGCGCATCTCCGCAGAGCAAATTTGGGTATTCCAGTGGAAAACTGACGCCTGTCGAGACCTGATATTTGCTCGCGGCCATTCACTCAAATTTTCGCGAAATACAGATCAACTACGCCTCGAATTCAAACAGCAATTAGTTCAAGAGACCCACCACGCATTGCCAATTTCCTTGTAGATGAATCGAATGAAGTCCTAGCGGATTCCGCGATCCATTCAATTTTTCGGATATTTTTGAGCGATTTCGAACGAGCATGGCCCAGACTCCCGATCGCGTGTGGAGGACGGCATGAGCTTCATCTTCAGGACAATTTTCTGGCTTGCACTGGCCATAGTCGTTGTGCCGCCCGAGGCACGTCTGGGCGGGCACGACACTGCCGACTTCCGCAACATGGATGTCGGGCTGGAACTGCACAATGCAGCCTATACAGCCTGGTCCATGGCTTCAGCCTCAATGCAGGCGTGCAATGCCAACCCGCAGCTCTGCAAGGCCGCGACGGACCTGTGGCAAACCACCTGGCAAACGGTTGGCGAATTGGCCACATCTGCACCAGAGAATTTCGAAGTTGAATCCCGGGAAATCAGCACAGCGGAAGCAAAACCGTATGCAATCCCGCAATAAACGTCCGAGAATTGTGCGTGACACCCCCTTGGCACCTTCCTATTCTCCGCCGCCTTCCATTCAGGCCTGACGATCTTCGCCAGCCAGGAGTCCGGAGTTCATCCCAATGTCGGCACCAGCCGCAAGCCCGCAACTATCTGCGGGCACACTTCCAGTCACTGTACGCAAGGCCAGACCAGAAGACTGCGTCATCATGATCGACATGATCCGCGCGCTGGCAAACTATCAGGGCGTTGGTGACAGGGTACAATCTTCAGCAGAACTGTTGCGAAAAGATGGTTTCGGCGAAAGCCCTCGGTTTGAAGCACTCATCGCCGAACGCAGCGGAGTGTATGTGGGGCTCGCCATTTTCCAGCCGCATTATTCAAGCTGGGAAGGCGCGACGGTACTGCAGATCACGGACTTGTTCGTTGCAGAATCCGCCCGTGGCACAGGCGTCGGTTTCCGACTGGCGCTTGAAGTCGGAAAAATCGCACGTGAGCGCAGCTGCTCGGGACTCCAGCTGAACATGGTACATGCGAACCCGTCACGAAGTTCGCTTGACCGCATCGGCTTTGTGCACCAAGACGACCTGCTGCATTACCGCCTCGATACTGCGGGCCTGCGCAAGCTCGTGGAATCCGAACGTTGAACTTCGACCCGTTGAAGCACGAGGTCGTGCCGCAGCGAGGCTTCGAGGATTTGCGTGTGGGCGAGAAATTCGCCCTGCCCTCCCGCACAATCAACGACGCAAATTTTTCCGCATTCCAGACTGTGTCATGTGACAATCACCCGATCCACTATGACAACGAATACTGCCGCCAGCGCGGACTGCCGGCACCCTTGGCACATGGCCTCCAGGTACTTAGCTTCACCGCCGCCGGCGCAGGCCTGTTTCCTCACATGATCGGTGATGCCCTGATAGGCTTTGTGGAGGTGCAGGCGAAGTTCCTCAAGGGTGTCGTCGCGGGAGACACGCTTTATCCGGCACTCATAGTGACTGAACTGGTCTGCCAGCGCACGACGGGTCTCGTGACGATGAGCGCGACAGTTCACAATCAGCGCAGTGAACTGGTGCTGGACGGCCGCCACGTGTACTTGCTGCGCCTGGTCCGCACGGACGCGCACTGAACAAGAGGGTGTCGGATGACAATGCCGAAAACCATCGAGGACATTCTTTCGGACTTTGATGTTGTTGACGACTGGGAAGAGCGTTACCGCTATATCATTGACCTGGGCAGGAAAATGCCGGCGATGCCCGACAGCATGAAGACGCAAGCCAACAAGGTGCAGGGCTGCGCCAGCCAGGTATGGATCAAGGCGACAGCATCAGAAGACCGCAAGACCATCACGTTCGAAGGCGACAGTGACGCCATGATCGTGAGGGGCCTGATCGCTCTTCTAATGGTCATCTACTCCGGACAAACGGCGTCTTTCATCATCGCCACGGACGTCAGGAAAATTCTCGCGAGACTTGGCCTCGACTCAAATCTCAGCCAGCAAAGATCAAACGGTCTCAACTCGATGATCGAGTGCATACGCGCGGATGCCAACACGCTGCTGCAGAACTGATTGGACTGGATCTAGTGTCCGCGCGGTCTTGCGGGAGAGATTGAGTTCACAGGCTGACCATCGCTGCCCACAAACGTCGGCGCAGTTGGTGTCAGGAGATTGCCTGAAAATGCAGGCGGGGTGCCACCCGCCGGTGCCGCAGTCGGGATCACTTCATCAGTCGACGGGCCCGGCGATGCCGGCGCCGACGTTTGAACGACACTCGGTTCTGGCGTCTCTGCCGGAGCGGAGACGTTGAGCGCAGAATTTACGGCGCCCGAAACCAGATCCTGTGGTGCAAGAGGCGCAGCCGCCGGCTGAACCGCAGGCGCAATGCCTTCGGCAACGGCCTGAGCGGCCGCAGGCGCTGCCGCCGAAGCCTCACGAAGTTCCGCTGCCCTGGTGCAAACGCCGTACTGGCTGCGCAGTACATCGATCGGACTTGTCGATTGCGAGTTCTCGGACGCGTCGACCACGTCTGGTGAGCCAACTTCCTGCACGATCAGACGCTCGGCCACACTCTGAGCCCGGCTTGCCACCTGAACTGGGCTTGAGGCAGAGGCGTTGGTCAATGACGAACCCTTGCTCGCACACGCGGATCGCATGCGACACAGGTCCAGCATCGCCATTGCTTCCCGAAGTTGCTGCGCAGCGGCTGGCGCAGAGATATCGCAGCCAGTAGCGCCAGAAGATGCATCACTCGCGCGGTCGAGCATTGCCTGCATGCGTGCAACGTCGATCAATGCAGCGCCAAGAGAGTCCGTCGCGGCGCGCCAGTTCATTGCACTGCCTTCGACGGCTTGCGTCTCCTTGCCGAGCGAAGCCAGGTTCGCTGCCAGCGATTTCAGGCGCCAGGCCGCTTCGTTTCGCAGGTCACTTCTGCCACTGCCGCCGATTTCAGCTGCGTGTTCCATCACGCCCGCAAGTTGTGCAGCAGACACGGCGCGCTCATCGACCATGCCGCTCGCCAGCTTGGGGAGCTGGCCGTTCGCGGTGTTCGCGCTTGAGCTGTCGACGAGCAAGGGCAGCATCTTCGTAACGTATATGGTCTCGTCAGCCACACCCTTGATCTCGGCTGAAAGCGTGGATGCGCCCACTGGCAGTTCGCTCGCAGAGCGCCCGGTTACGTGAATGCTGTAGCGGCCTCCTGCCATGCCAAGCGAGCGCTCGACGTATTGCGCATCGGAACGAAGCGAGGCGCTCGCCTGGCAGTCGATCGAGGGACAAGCTGCAGCCGCGCAACCGCTTGAAGCCCTTCGGACAGCCGCAGCAAGAGAAACCGCCGCGGCCACGGACGTCGTAGAATTGCCGTTGCAGGCCGCTGACGCCGCACGATGCACCGGAGTGCGGCAAAACTCTTCCGATTTGCACCGGCTGGCCCAGCTGGTCAGCGCCGCGGCGGCAGCTTCAGCACCATCGGCAGACCGCTCGGCTTTCTTCAATTCGTCCCTTCGCGCGTCGGGCGCCCTGTCGAGCGCAATCGATTCACGCAACGATGTTGCTTGCTGGCGGGCATTTTTGGCGTGCTTGGCAAATGTCTGGGCGAGATCGGCAACCGCGACACAATACTTGCATTCGCTGGCTTCCGCCTGAACGGTGTTCTGGTGCGCCTCAAGCCGAAGTTGGGCTAAAATGGCAGGCTTGGGAGGTCGAATGAGATTGAGACCCGGAGGGGTCAGGTCAACGCTGAGATAGGCGGACGTAACGCCGACACAAACGGCGCAGACAATCACGCCAATAATCGCGAGCACATCACGCATGAAACTACCCACCAGGGAAAATACGCCCCGGTCCCCCCGCCAAATTTTCTGGCTTGTGAGGACCCCCCATTTGTTGTGGATGAGCATCACATAAGCGAATTCCTTTTGCAATTTGAGGGTGATTGATTTTTTCGGTTTTCTATGTATCTGATTCGACACATCCACTAGATGCAGTGGGGGTTGGTAAATCTCCTGACGAAAGAACCTGATTTGGGTACCATCTCCGTAGCGATTCGGCTGTGGATACGCACAATCGGGCACCAGCCTGAACCCGGCCGGCGGCAGACAATGGTTGTGAATCGATGCCGATCCCCTTTCTCCACAAATTCAGGTCCCAATCCCGGGTAATTTCCAGCCCTGCATCCTTGCTCAGTGTCAGTCATCACGAATGGCCATTAAGCATGGTTGGACCCGAAGGCGCCCAACTCGTCAAATTCAGCGTTCTTGGAATTGGAGAAGCGGCGCCACGCAAGCCGGGCATATTCATCTATGCCAAGCGCGGCGCTGACCGACAATGGCAGGCGCTCTATATCGGCGAGACCGTCAACATGCAGGACCGTCTGGCTTTCAATGAAATCGCAGCCGACGCACTTATGTCGGGCGCGACTGACATCCACATCTTGCCGTTGGGTGCAGATGCGGGAACCAGACGTGATCTCTGCGAGAAATTTGTTTTCACGAACCGGCCATCGCTCAACGAAGAAGCGAGAGCACAGGCGACAACAGCCAGCCAGCAAAAGTCCGTCAGGAAAAGATCAACCGCGGCCTGATAATATCTGCCCGGGTCAGCGACGCTTGGCGGTTCTCTGTCGACCAAGTCCAATCTGCTTAGCGAGCTGAGACCGATGCTCGGCATAGTTCGGCGCCACCATCGGATAGTCATGCGGCAGGCTCCATTTTGACCGGTATTCATCTGGCGACAAGCCATATGACGAACGCAAATGCCGCTTCAGCGACTTGAACTTCATCCCGTCTTCCAGGCACACGATATATTCGCTCGTGATCGATCGTTTGACCGGAACCGCCGGCTTTGCGTTCCCTGCATTGGCTACGGATTCGCCGGATCCACTGCAGAGCACGCTCATCGAACGGTGCACGGACTTGATGAGTTCAGGAACGTCCTGTGGCGATATGTGGTTGTTCGAAAGGTAGGCTGAGACCATTTCAGCTGTCATTTTCGCGAGACGCGAATTGTCTTGCATCGTGCTTGTCTGCTCTTTGCCGCCGATACTTGTGAATTTACGAGAACTGCTATGGCCAAGCAAGGAGAATACTTGCAGCCGAACCGGAACAACTATCCGAACCCGCATCAGTCGAGTGCGTCTACAGGCGCAACATAAGATGAAAGCTCGCGCAGACCGACAAACGGCACGAAACCCAACGCGCGGCTTTCACGTTGAACTTCGTTCACATTGTTCAATCTTCGCGCATAGTCCACCGTGAAGACAGGTTTTGCCTTTCGCAAGACTGCTTGCAGCACCGGCACGACAGCTTCGTAAGCAGGAAAGTGCATGGCTCCTGCAACATTTGCCCTGAATGCACGCAGACATTCGTCATCGAGTCGCAAAAGAAAGGAACGCGCCGACAACTCTGTCTGTGAACGTGGAACTGGACAATCACCACTCGGTCCGCCGTCGGCACCGGTAAACCAGATGTCCTCATGGGCGACACCATCGATCGCGCCGACATAGGCATCGTCGGCTAGAAGCCCCGCTGCATTCTGGGCAATTATCAAGAATGCGCGCGAGTTCCGCTTTGCGGTGCGAGAGATGTCCGCGACCCACTTTATCATTTCCGAACGCGCATTGATGTGATCGCGCCTGGCAGCCGCCAGGACGTGTTCATCTTCGTATCCACCGATCCAGTCGAGATAGACCCCATCAAATCCTGCACGCTGAATTTGATGCAGAATGCCGTCCGGGCCGGTGATCCGCGACTTCCAGGCTTTCCGCCAGTAGGCGACAGGATAGTTGCCCTGCCAGCCCTCAGGGTCGGTTCCCAGTATGAAACCGGGAGCCCCTGCCCGCCACCCTGTCTTCCAGTATCGCCGATAGTCTTCAGCTTGCCCGATATTGAGATAGGCAAAAACAAGTCGCGGACTTCCGTCGGCTTTCTCGCGAAGTCGTGCCACGACGCTGGAACTCTTTGTCGCGTCATTACCCTTTTGAGAAGAGACATCGTCGATGACGATCATGTCGTAGTCGGAAGCAGCGATTTTTGCGACCACGTCCGCTTCAAGGTCATTGTTCAGCAGAAGCAGCCAGTCGTGAACCGAAGAAAGTTCAATTCGTGGGCTTTCGGCGGTTGCCATCGCCGGAAAGCCAGCCATGGCAACCAGCATCACCAGGAAAATTCGCACAAAACCGCCTTTGATTTGCCCAGACCGGCCAGCATCGGCTACCACTGGTAAAGAGAGACTTTCCAAACTGCATTTTCTTTGCACTGACGAGTTGAACCAATGTCATTTTCCAAGTCACTGGCGTCTGTCGTCGCCGGCATTGTCGCCGCGACGGTTGTCACCTCATTGCCCGCATGCGCGAGCCAAGTCGGAGACGCAGGCATTGACGGCACCAGGCTGGATGCGGTTTGGGCTGTTCCATTCTTAGGGTTGCTGGTCTCGATCGCGATCTTGCCACTGGCTGCACCACATTTCTGGCATCATCACTATGGAAAAGTGACGGCCGCGTGGGCCTTATCCTTCCTCGTACCCTTTGCAATGATGTTCGGCGTTCAGTTGACTCACAGTGAATTTCTGCACGTGACCTTGATGGAATACGTGCCCTTCATCACGGTGCTGTTTGCGCTCTACACGATTTCTGGCGGGGTCTTCATCGATGGAACCCTGACAGCCTCGCCTTTCCGCAATACTGCCATACTGGCTGTCGGTGCCTTGATTGCGAGTGTCACAGGCACCACCGGCGCGTCCGTTCTTCTGATCAGACCACTGCTGCGAGCGAACGCCAACCGCAAATACATTGTGCACGTCGTTGTCTTTTTCATTTTTCTTGTTTCGAACATTGGCGGCTCGCTCACGCCCTTGGGGGATCCACCACTTTACATCGGCTTTCTCAAGGGCGTCGACTTCACCTGGCCTGCAATACATCTCTGGCAGATTACCGCTCTGGTGGCAGCAATTCTGCTTTCCGTGTTCTTTCTGTTGGATACGGTGTTGATGCTGCGCGAGAACGAACAGGTGCGCGCAGCCAGCGCCGACAGGATTGCAATTCAACCAAAGGGCCTGATCAATATCGCTCTCCTGGTTGCGGTCGTTGCAGTCATTCTTGCATCTGCATTCTGGAAGACCGATCTGCACATCCCGATCGGAGGCATTCAGGTTGACGCACCGAACATTCTTCGGGTCATCGTTCTGTTGGGCTTCGCTTCAATGTCGCTTCTGCTGACACCCGCAGCCTATCGCGAGAGCAACAGCTTCACTTGGGGACCGATCGTGGAAGTGGCCAAGCTCTTTGCAGGGATCTTCGTTACCATCATTCCGGTGATAGCCATGCTCAAGGCCGGATCTGCCGGCGCATTTGCTCCAGTCCTGGCCTTGGTTACATCCCAGAGCGGAGCACCCGACAATGCGATGTATTTCTGGCTCACGGGTGGGCTGTCGAGCTTCCTAGACAACGCACCGACCTATCTGGTGTTTTTCAATGCCGCCGGTGGAGACCCCCAGACGCTGATGGGTCCGATGGCCAAGACCCTCGCTGCGATTTCAGCCGGCGCAGTTTTCATGGGCGCAAACACCTATATCGGAAACGCTCCAAACTTCATGGTCAAGGCCATCGCGGAGGAAGCCGGTGTAAGGATGCCGAGCTTCTTTGGTTACATGCTTTGGTCTGGCGCATTGCTGATTCCGTGCTTTGTGCTCACCAGCATCGTTTTCTTTTCCTGATTTCAGGGCGCGCATGATCTCGTCGCAGATTGCCTGCGCGCGCAGCTAGAATCTCTCGTGGTCGCACATCATAATTGGAGCAGTACAAAGCCTGTAGCTGCAGGTGGTCGTTGCCTTCACCGGAAAATTGTGCCGATTTTTGAAGGAGTGAACGAACGCGCATGTTATTTTTCTGACGCGCCCACATCAAATCTCAGAGGTCCCCACATGAAGTATCGCGCACTCCTGTCCGCATTCGCCTTGGCATCCATATTCGTACCGGTAGCACAGGCAGCGGGCACCTATAGTGACCCGCAAGGACGCTTCAGCGTCGCGTTGCCTGCTGACTGGGAGGCGGTCCAGCCGGACAACAAGCAGATAGCGGTTGTCATGGGTAAGAAATCGGGTACAGAAATTCTGGGCCTCTGTCTGGTCGTGGTGACGGAAACGCCCCAGACCTCAGGCAAGCAGCAAAGCGAAATCGACGATGCCATGACAGGCGTACTGTCCAGCGATTTCTGGAAGTCGACCTATAAGGCGCAAGGGGCACAGGACATTGTCATATCCAACGTCGGAAGCCGCGCCACGACGGGACGAAAGGTTCACTTCGTTTATTCCGAATTTACGAGCAAGGGACAGGACGGAACTTCGCTTCGCATGAAAGCGCATGAGGAAGTTCATGCTCTGCCGGGACGCATGCATGACATCGGCTGCATCGCCCAAACGGAAAAGTATGATCTGGCCAAGGCCGATTTCGATGCAATTCTGCAGTCCTACAGCCCGCAATCGGGCCTGATCGCACAAGCCCCGTCATCAGCCGGTTCGCCGTCCGTGCTTACGCTCTACGCGCGGGCCGACTTTGATGGCGTTGCGCGCGTGGTGAAGGGTGAAGTCCCCAACATCACCTATGTGTCCTGGCCAACCCGATCCGGCAGTGCGACAGTGTCAGGTTTCGGTGCGTGGCAGGTGTGCGAAGGAGTTGATTTCACCGGCACCTGCTCAGTCCTGTCCGGCGCCCGCACGGCCCCGGTGGACACGATGCTTCGGATCGGATCCGCGCGACCAATCTCGAGCGCAAATCCTTTTCTGGGCGCAGCAAGTGCCGTTTCCACCAACGCCTTGATCATGCTCAACGAAGCCGGCAGGCGGTTCAATTTGCGTCAATAGGCACGTGCCTTGTTGCGGAGTGACATTCAACCCGCGAGTCTGGATCCGGACCCGCGGGTCTATTGCCCCGCGCTACTCAGTGGTCGAAAAAACGGTTCCTTGAGATTTTCGGATCAATCCATCGCTTAACCCGCTGTTAAACAAACCCAATCAGATTGGTGAAAGGAGTTCTTAACCAAAGCGGTGCGATCCGCCAGCGCTCCCGACTGACATCGCGAAACGGCGTTGCTGACTGCAATGGAGCTCAATGAATATGCTTGCGTACGAAGAACTGAAGGGCTCCAGCGGGCGTCAAATGTTTTTCAGGCCCCGGCGGTACGATGCGTCCGAGCTCTTTTCTGACACCCCTCCCAAGCTATCTATCAACGGCGCCCTCTTCAGAATGGGCAACATCAGCCTGACGGGCATGAGCGCTGCTGCAAACCAGAGTGTGGAGGTTGATTTTGGCGATGGCGAAATCGTTCCGATCATCGTCCAGCAGGCAGGCATCGCGATCCTTGAAAGCATGGCCCGCATCGTTCGCTGCGAGCGGCACGCATTCGGGTCAAGGGTTGCATTGACCTTTCTGGACGGAACAGTCGACTTCAACTCCCTGCTGCGCCGCAACGCGCAGGCGCGCATATCGCAGCAACTGACCCAGCTCGATCCGGACGCCGGCAGCCTCATTTCGACCGAGTACCGGGCGCACAGTGCCGACGTCATCAGGTTTCTGCGATCTTACCGCGCAATCGTGGACACAAGTCTGCAATCGCTTGCCCACCGAAGTCCGGAATCAGCGGTAGACGAAATCTTTGCGATGTGCGACCAGCGCATCGTTCCGCAATGGCGCAGCCTCTGGCGCAGGGGCAACGACCTCGTGCGGGATATCGCAGCCGACAAGAGGCAACTTGAGGCCTGGAAGGAATTCACCGAGCTCGTGCTGACGCCGGAATTCGCCAACGGACCCGTCTGGTGGCGAAGTTACTACAAGCCGGCAGGCTATCCCGGCGACTTCGAAATCATGAACTACGTGTACGACTGGCAGCGCGAAGGAAAGGACATTTACGGCCAGCTTCTGCACCGGATTGGCCTCGACGTCTCCGAGTGTATTGCGACCCGAATGCAGGTCGTGAAGAAGATCATCGGGGAAGTTATCGTATCGAAAGGCCACGACAATTGTGCGCATGTCCTCAGCCTCGGTTGCGGATCAGCGCGGGAAGTTCAGCTTCACCTGGACGATGCAAATACCGTGGATTCACCGGTCATTTTCACCCTGATTGACCAAGAGGAGAAAGCACTCGCCTACGCCTATGACCGGACATATCCGCTGACACTTTCAAAAAAGAAGAAGGCAAGGGTGCAGGCGCTGAATGTCTCCTTTACTGACGTTTTGCGAGGCGGGCGATGGCTTGACGACGTCGGGCCCCAGGACCTGATCTATTCGGTGGGGCTCATCGATTACCTGGTGGACAAGCGAGCACGCACGCTCTCCGAGAGGCTATACGAACGCCTGAGACCCGGTGGTCTGCTGATTGTCGGTAACATGAACGAAACCGGCCTGAGCAACTACTGGCCGATGGAATTCATCACGGACTGGCACCTGTACTACAGGACAGAAGCCGAAATGCTGGCCTGGACGTCAGGCATGCCAAATTGCAAGGCATGGACAGAACTGGAGTCCACAAACCGCGTTCGCTTGCTCTTCGTACAAAAGCCGCGCTAACCAACCACTTTGAGGGCTGCTGGCTTCAGCAAAGATTCTCGCGCCGACATGATGCGCGACGCCGGCAGGCGCACGCAAACGGTCGTACCGCGATTGATTGCGCTCTCCAGCGTCAGCGAGCCACCGTGGATTTCGATGACCTTCTTCGAGTATGGCAACCCAAGACCAGTACCGCCATGTGTCCGCGCCAGCGAACTTTCCACCTGTTCAAATGGCCGTAGCACGCGATCAAGGTTTTCCTTCGCAATACCGATACCGGTATCCTGCACCGTCAGGCGCACGCCATCATGGGCACTGACCGTTACAGAAATCGAGACACGCCCGCCAGCTGGCGTGAACTTCATGGAGTTCGACACCAGGTTAAGGGCGACCTGCCGCAACAGGCGCTCGTCACCCTTGACCGTGCAACCGTCAGTCTGTGCAGAAAATTCCAGAAGCACCCGGTCTTCATCCGCCTTTTGCTGGAACATCTTGAGCGTCGATTTGATCACGTCACCAATGTCAAAGAACGATTCATTGAGCTCCAGCTTGCCGGATTCCGCCTTGGCCAGGTCAAGAATGTCGCTGATGATCGACAGTAGATGCTGGCCGCTATCATTGATGTCTGCTGCATACTCGATGTACTTCGGCGACCCGACAGGACCCATGTATTCCCTGCGGATCATCTCCGAGAAGCCAATAATGGCATTCAATGGCGTCCGCAGTTCATGGCTCATCGTGGCCAGGAAGTCGCTCTTTGCCCGGTTGGCAGCTTCGGCTTCGTCGAGCAGAACCTGCATCGTGGAGTTCTTTTCCTCGATGATTTTCTGCGCGACGTAGTTGTTGCGAATATGCGTTTCCAGGATGTAGCTGCAAAACAGGCCGACGCCTGTCGCCATTCCCAGGAAGAAATTGTTCGAAACATAGTCCGACGTGGAAATCGGATTCACGTAAAGACTGACAAGCTGATAGCAGGCAACAATGGTCAGCGTTACGAATAGCGAATAGGAAAACCGAAGCCCGAGCAAACTGCCCGAATAGATCACCACCATGATCAGGCCTGCATAGTATTGGCTGTTGAATGGCGCAGGCAGGATCGCGACCATCAGGATCACGCCCAGTCCGCCCGCTCCCATCGCGGCAGACAGTGCAGGCTGAACATAACTCTCAAAGTTTCGCGTGAATGAAACCGCCAGTATGACTGTCATTATCGGCACCGCAAAGCCGTAACGTATGGCCCAGAGTGACGGGCGATAGGCTTCGCTGATCAGCGCATCCAGAATGCCAAAAGACGAATAAAGGACAACAGCCGCAATCAGGTAAAGGCGGATGAAGAAGATCGACGTCGCGAACGAGCGCGCCGAGAAGTCGCGTTCGACTTCAGCGTCCTTGAAAATCAGCAGAAATCGATTCAGATCGAACCGACCTGCCCCCACCCATTTTTGTCCTGCGCTCACGCCCGTTTTTTCCAATAGCGCTTAGTTTTTCAGGCAGCCCGATACTAAACTCGCGCAGGTTAAGAACCGTCTTAAAGTCGATCTTTCCATTTAATTAACGGCAGCACTCCAGGCGCTTCGCTTGACTTGCGATCTGCTTGCTGAGACGTTGAGCGAAAATGGTGGGAAAAAAAGTGGCGTTTGAACTGCGTTCGTTAAGACGCGTTTACTTGTTGTCTTCGGCGGCAGCATTGCACATTGCTGTTTCGCTAAATCAGGCTTCCCCGGTTCAGGCGGCTGGCTTTGCGTTGCGCGAATACGGATTTTCGGCCGCGGCCAACTCCTTCGCCGGATCCAGTGCCCAATCCGATCAACCTTCGTTCCTGGCATATAATCCTGCAGTCAGCTCCGGCGTCGCCAGCTGGGATTCACAATTCACGCTGAACGCTATCTATCCTACCAGCGATGCCACATTTGACATGGCAACGACGTCGGTTGGCACCAACACTGGCGGCGACACTACACCAGACGACTTCATCAAGGACGCTTACGAACCAGGGTTGTCTGTTCGCTATCGCCTCGATGATCGGTGGACCGCAGGGCTCGCGGTTTCAGCGCCCTGGGGGCTTGGAACCAGATACAATCGCAATTGGGCGGGTCGGTATTACGCAATCGAGTCGAAGCTGATAACGGTCAACGCAGCACCAAGTCTGGCTTACCAGCTTGACGAAACGCTTGCACTCTCGGCTGGCGCACAATTCCAGTACGCCAAAGGCACACTTTCAAACGCGATTGACTTCGGTACGATAGGATTCGCGAATGTCATCGGAGGATCATCCCCCGGAAACCAGGACGGCTTCGTTGAATTCAACGCCACCGACTGGGCTTTTGGATTTGTACTCGGTGCCCTCTGGCACCCTGCGGAAGATTTTATGTTGGGCGTGTCATATCGCTCGGCGCTGAAACACGACCTCAAGGGTGATGTTGATTTTACCCTGGACGGAAGTGGAATTGGCGCAACATTGTCTGCAGGTTCGGGTGCTTTCATTGATACAAGCGGAAGCGCCAGCCTCAACCTGCCCGCAGTTACGTCATTGGGCTTGAGCTGGAAGGCAACGCCCGCGTTGACCCTCCTCGGCGAACTGGGCTTCACGCAATGGAGTTCCTTCAAGGAATTGCGCGTCGCGTTTGGTAACGCAAACCAGCCAGACAACTTTCAGACCTACGACTGGAAAGACACATGGTTGGCCTCCGCAGGGTTGCGCTACGACGTCACGCCGGACTGGACCTTCAGGACCGGCATCGCAGTTGACCAGACACCAACACGCGACACGACACGCGACCCAAGAATTCCCGACGCCACACGCACCTGGCTGTCTTTCGGTATTGAGCACCAGATCACGCCCTCGACGTCACTGCAGCTCGGATACGCAAGGCTGACGTTTCCGAAGGAACCCATCAGCCTCAGCGCAGCCACATCAGGAAATGAAGCACGGGGCAATCTTGCAGGTGTCACTGACGCCGACGCCGACATGATCTCCCTTCAGTTGACGTTTCACTAGCGCGTTAAGATTTGCGACTGGGGCGTCCACACAGTTTTTGTTGCAGGCGCCGTTGTGAGAATGCTCAACCGCGAGTAGTGTAACGGCTTCCGAAATCCCCAAACGGAATTGCCCCAAATGAAAATTGATCGCATGTCTCTTGCGCATTTTGCGCAACGCTCGGCGATGCTCTCCACTTCCATCGTTCTTGCCGACCTCGCGTTTTACGCGCTGATGGTGTTGGGGACCATCACGTCAGACAGCCTGGGACTTCAATTGCTGTTCTCTTTCGGCGCCGGCACAATGATCGCGCTCACCGCAATCGCAGGCCACGACGCTGGACACCAAAGCTTCAGCAACAGCAAATCGCTGAACCGGCTTTTCGGAACCTTGGCGTTCCTGCCCGCGCTGCATCCCTTTGCCCTTTGGGAGCATCATCACAACCGGATTCACCACCGCTTCACGGCGCAGCTGGGTCTCGACAACGCGTTCCCCCCTATGACGGTTGAACAATACCGGCAATCCTCGCCATGGCAGCGCGCCAGGTACCGCTTCATTCGCAGCCTCTGGGGTCAGCCATTCTTTTATCTGATCGACGTGTGGCTCATGGACATGTGGCTGCCATTTCTCAAGCCAGATCAAAAAATGACCGGACGGATCTGGTTCGATCTCGCCCTAGTTTACACCTATTTCGCTGCGTTTCTCGCAGGCGCGATTGCGCTGACGATGGAACTGAAGGGCATCGGACTTGCGTCGGCAACCATTAGCGTCCTTATATTCACGTTTGCCATTCCGTTTCTGGTCTGGAACACGTTCATTTCATTCCTTTCGATCGTTCAGCACACGGGACCTGAAGTGAAATGGGTATTGCCCACCGGGCTCCCGTCAACAACCGAACAGGCTCTGGCTGGAACCGTGCATGTCGTGTTGCCGGAATGGGTCGACAGGTTGTTCCACCGCATCATGCAGCACCAGGCGCACCACGTTCATGTAGGCATTCCACTGCAGCATCTGGTCGAAGCGCAACACGCCGTCGCGCGGACCACAGGCGGCATGCTGGTCAGGGTCTGGACACCGCAATACCACTGGCAGCTGACGCGCGAGTGCCAGCTTTACGATCCCCAGACCAATACGTGGCGCAAATTTGCAGACTGCGACGCTCCGGCCGTCGCGCTTGATAGGGCTGCCTAGCAGACCTGGTCAATTTCAACGAACTGCTGAGCGACCGCTTCGGCAACCTTGATGCCGTCAATGCCGGCCGACAGGATGCCGCCGGCGTAACCGGCACCCTCACCCGCCGGATAAAGTCCTCGCGTGTTGATGCTCTGGAAATCTTCGCCGCGCTTGATCGAGATCGGCGAGGAAGTCCGCGTCTCCACACCTGTCAGCAAGGCGTCATCCATGTCGAAGCCACGGATCTGCTTTCCAAACATCGGGATGGCCTCGCGCATCGCGTCAATCGCATAGTCCGGCAGGCAAAGCGCCAGATCGGTCGGTGTAACCGACGGCTTGTAGGAAGGCGCCACACTTCCTAGCGACGTGGATGCCTTTCCCGCCAGAAAGTCAGCGACGCGTTGCCCGGGCGCAGAATAATTTCCACCACCGGCATCAAAGGCAAGCGTTTCCCACTTTCTCTGGTATTCAATGCCCGCGAGCGGATGTCCCGGGTAGTCAGCAGGCGAAATCCCGACGACGATCCCGGCATTGGCGTTGCGCTCGTTGCGAGAATACTGGGACATGCCATTGGTGACCACGCGTCCGGACTCCGACGCCGTAGCCACCACCGTCCCGCCCGGACACATGCAGAAACTGTAGACTGAACGCCCATTCGAGCTGTGGTGCACGACCTTGTAGTCCGCCGCGCCAAGCAGCTTGTTGCCCGCATTGGGCCCAAACCTTGCGCGGTCGATCACCGACTGCGGGTGCTCGATCCGGCAGCCGATCGAGAACGGCTTCGCCTCGATATAAACGCCCCCATCAAACAGCATCTGGAAAGTGTCGCGCGCACTGTGCCCAACAGCGAGCACGACCTGATCGGCTTCAATCGTGGAGCCGTCGGCAAGCGCCACGCCCTCGACCTGCCTCGCACCGTCCTTGGTTTTTCCGACGAGCAGGCGATCAACCCTGGTTTCGAAACGGAACTCGCCACCCAGAGACAGTATCTTCGAGCGCAGATCTTCCAGCATCGCCACGAGCCGAAACGTTCCAATGTGCGGCTTGGATGTGTAAAGTATTTCAGGTGGCGCCCCTGCCTGCACAAACTCGGCAAGCACCTTGCGTCCAAGGAAACGCGGGTCCTTGACCTGGCTGTAAAGCTTGCCATCCGAGAACGTACCCGCACCGCCGTCTCCGAACTGGGCATTGGACTCAGGGTTGAGGAGGCGCTTGCGCCAGAATCCAAACGTGTCCTTCGTCCGCTCGCGAACAATCTTTCCACGTTCGAGCACAATAGGTCGAAAGCCCATCTCTGACAGCACGAGCGCGGCAAGATAGCCGCACGGTCCGGCACCGATGATCACCGGGCGTCGCAGCTGCTGTCGCGCCAGAGTTCTGGGTGCCCGATATGTCATGTCCGGCGAGCTGTTCAGATGCTTGTCGCCCTGAAACCGCCTCAGCAGTTCAGCCTCGTCGCGGACCTCAACATCCAGCGTGTAGATCCAGTCAATCGCCTTGGGCTTGCGGGCATCTGCGGCCCGCCGGAACACCGTGAAGGACAACATATCCGCATCGGCCAGATTCAGACGACGAAGCACTGCTGCGCGCAGTGCTTCCGTTGGGTGATCGATTGGAAGGCGGAGCTCGGTCAGTCGAAGCATTGACCTGTTCTAGAGCCACAGCCGAACAACGGGCAATAAGGCGTTGTGACACAAACCGAGTGCAGCAACGTCCTTAACTGCCAAAAAACGTTTGCCACATCACTCGCCCCGGGATGAAGGCGAATGCGCCAGCTATGATAAGTCCTCCAACGTAGAGCCCGGTCATTGACCCGGCGTGCTGTCGTACGTTCCCTCTGCGAATGCCGGTCAGCGCACTCCACAGCGAAATCACGGTCAGGGCCGTAAAAGCGTGCAACGCATTGATGCCGTTCCCGAAGTCGGCGATCATTGCGATCGACGTCGCCGCCACAATGATCATGGAACTGACCCAGCTCCAGCCGAGCAGGCGGTGAAAGCCTGTCCCTTTTGGCAGCAGAAAGATCAGGGCTCCAACCACGATTGCCGTCACTGCGCCCAGGACATGGATCTGCACCGAAATCGGCGAATGCAGGAGCGGAATGGCATTGAACGTTGGCGTCGGCACCTTGACCGAAAACCAGTAGTTCAGCATGGAAGCACGCTGCGGCTCCGGCATGGTAAGCACCCAGGCTCCAATGATGACGAGCGTAATCAGGATCCCGACGCTCATCCGGGACCAGAACCCGCGCCAAAATGTGTAGTCCGGCCAGTTGTTCTGTGCGCTGCCCGTCATATCGCTCATTCAGTCCTCCTGAAGTACACTGGCACCCATTGCCTTGGTCAGGCGCCTCGGCAATAGATCGCCGAACACATACTGGGTTTCCAATCCGAATGCGTGAACAGCCGTCAGAAATTCGCCAAATACAGCCAACTGCAATCGGCGCTTCGCGAAAATTTGGCGTTCACCTGACAGAAACAGCCGTGCGAACCGCTCTGCTGGCGATCGTTCCGGGAATCCTGTGCGCACTGCTCGGCCCTCTGGGTACGTTTGAAGCCTCACTCACCCAGCGATTCCTGTTTTGGGTTCCATCCATGGCAATTGGAGCCGTGGCCGGAATGTTCACGACCGTGGCGGCAGACCGCGTCGCCTACCTCACCGCTCGTCCATGGCTGAAAATCGCAACCATCACAACGATCATTACCGCGATCATGACGGGTGTTGTCTTGCTGAACTCCAGGCTCGCGTTCGGCCCGAACGCCGTGCGTCTCAGCCTCACACTCGTATTCTATGTCTGGGTCATAACACTTGCCATGTCGGCCATCGGCACCCTGAACTACGAACGCAACAGACGCATCGCTGCTGCCTCACCGGTACCTCTGGAACCTGGCGTTCAGCCGCAGGCCGCACCTCTCACCGCCAGGCTTCCCGTCCGCCTTCAGGACCACCCGATCCTGGCACTCGAGGCAGAAGACCACTATGTCCGCGTACACACTCCCGCTGGCTCGGAGCTCATCCTCTTGCGCCTGAGCGATGCGGCAAAAGAAATGGGTGGGCAGCCCGGTGCCAGAACCCACCGCTCATGGTGGGTCGCAAGATCCGCCGTGAAATCCGTCAATCGGCTGGAAGGTCGAATGTCTTTGGTGCTTGTTAACGGTGTAGAGGCGCCCGTCAGCCGCAGCTACGCGTCTGAACTGCGAGAAGCAGGCTGGCTGGACAGTTAACAAAAGCGTGGCATCCCGCTTGCAACTCCGTCTGCAAACACCGGGACTGTCACAAAATGAAATTCGACATCGTTTCAACTGTTGGAAAAGGCGCTTGCCAACTTGCAGACTATGCTGGCCAGGCATTCACGATGGACCCCGCCTGTGCGCCGACCGACTATCCGTCCATCGGCTGGGTCGCCCTTGGACTGGTCGCGCTGCTGATCATCGCGATCCACCATTCCCGGCGCGAACGCCGCAGGCGGACCAATTATTTGCTTTGAGCCTTGTACCCGGAACGGCCACCAGCCGATTTGCCGCCACGTGCCGGAAACACCACCACAACATTGTCTGACATGGCGACGGGAACTGCCCCTTCCTCTGCTGTCACTTCGACTGACACGAGTGTATCGCGCGACATCGAAGTCAGCCGCGGTATTCGCTGCATGGAATATGCAAAGAAAACATAGCCTGGAAATAGCAGCATGAACGACTGCGCAATCGACACGAACGCGGCCTCGCCCAAACCCTGCTGCGAGAGCCCCGCATAAAGGTCAATCGCACCCAGCAACACCAGACCGGTACCAACCGCAAAGCTCAGATTTCTGCTCATCTGTTTCCACCTCTGCCTGATCATGCGCTGCCGAGGTCAATAACGCGTAAAAGACCTGCGACACACGTCAAAGAATTAGGACAACAACGGGATTTGTGTTGCCGCATTGAAAGGGATCGAGAAACTGGGCACGAACGGAATCACCACTTGTATGCTGAAGCTCGCATTAACCTGCGCGACCGAAATTGGCCCGGAGTTATCCAGTGAATATGTCACTGTAACTGTCTGCGACGTCAGGTCGGCAAGCTTGCTCTCGATGGACGTCTGGATCTGACCGGACGACATGTCGGGATTGACCATCACCTGGCGGGCCGCCTCTTCCAGCGCAAACTGCACCGTACCGGCCTGATAATACACGATGCCCATCTGGATCGTGCCCATCACCATCGTCACGAACACCGGCAGAATCATCGCGAACTCGACCGCGGATGCTCCACCATTTGCTTTCCAAGCCGTCGAAAGCCTTCTGATCATGAAACTCTCCTTGTCCTAGCGGACACGCACAGTCTGTGACGTCTGATAGGCATCATTTGTCAGAATTCCGTTGAACGTCACGTTGACCACGAGACGATTATAGCTGACCGGATAGCTGCCATCGCCACATAGCGACGTACACACACTCACCGCAGTGCCGCAAAGGCAGTATTTTTCCGCAACGACCGAGGCATTCTCCGGCCGGTGCGTCCATGCCAAGTCAACAATGGCCGTCGCACGCGAAAGATCCGTTCCGCCATTCATGAAGTACTGAATGCCGGACCTCAACGCCGCCTCCAGATCACCTCGCTGATAGACAACGTTCCCCAGGTCAACGACCCCCAGGAGCGCTATCAGCAACACAGGCACAGTCAGTCCAAACTCGATGGCAGCCGTTCCGTCTTGATGGCGTGCAATCCGTTTCAGCAATGAATGGATCATTTCAGACCTCGCTATTCAACCAGCGTCACGCGACCTGGCAGCGTAATGCTGTCAAGGCCGGCGGCCGTGCAATTGGAATTCATCGTCGTCGAACCTGTAAATTTCATCGTGCGTGCAACGACCCTCAGACACCCGTTCACACCTGAAAAGTTTCCCAGAAACTGGACATCCTGGTTCGGGAAATACAATGCACCGGTCAGATGCGAAGACGCCGTACCATTGAACTTGTTCGAATTGTTGGGGTCGTCCTTGTTCGCCCAGAACAGGATGCCTTTGTAGGCACCGCTGGTTGGCGCCGACAACGTGATGTCGGCTGTTCCGTTGAAATCCACTGTGGCCCCGTTCGTCAGGTAGAAGGTGACCCCGGACCCGCTGACGTTGGCACTTGCATTGATCCTGAACGTTCCGCCGTCCATGATGTAGACGCCTGGATTGAAGGTCTTCGTTCCCTTCAGGTTGCCACCGCCGCAGTAACGTCCCGGGCTCAAAGTCGCGGCGGCGTTTGACGACGGCAAGGCCAGGCAGCTTCCGCTGACATCTGGAGGAGTTTCGTCCTTGTACGGGTCCGTAGCCGGCGGAACGTTGGCTTGTGGTTCTGAGCAGGTAGTAAGCGTAAGTCCGTCATCGACGCTTACACCTCCTGCCGCCAGCACGCATGGAACCGTCACGTCCGCTGAACCTGTGACGATCAGTGCGTCATTCGCGAGTGAATTCGACATGACGTTGCAGCCGTTGATCATCGTCAACGCGTTTCCCGTAAACGTCACTGCACCTGAAGCCGTGGGATCAAGCGCCAGGATGCAGGCGTCGCCGCCACTCGAGAATGTTGCGACGCCACGCGCATGCAACGTCACCTCGTTCGTGCTGTAGATTGCGCTAAAGAAGCGCTCGGCAGGCATCGTCAACACGACTTCGACGGAAGATTCATCCTGATGCGTACCTGACGTCGGCGGGTGATTGACAGTTATCGATCCAGTCGCTGAAACAAATCCATGCTCGACAGCTTCATTCAGCGCCGTTGAATCCACGACCGAGTTCGTCGCACCGCCACGCTTTTCCACCGCTGCAGCATAGGAAGCCACGTCAGCGGCCGTCTGCAATTCACGGTCCTTGAAATACCAGTAACCCGTTTCAACTCCGATACCCGCAGCTCCCACGATAAGTGGCAGTGTCAAGGCAAACATGATCGCTGTGTTGGCCTCGCGGTCATCACGGTACTTCTTCAAAAACGAAGTGCGGTACAACATTGTGACCTCAAATGTCCTGGCAGACGCACAGTCTGAAAACCAGGCTTTCGGCGTTCAAAATAGCAACCAGGTGTTTCAAGGCTCTGAACTGCCGAAAGTTAACTTGAGTAAATTTGCTGCGGCCCCGGGCATAAACTGCCTGATTTTGGCGCTTCCAGGCCCAACAGGCTGGATGGTGATGGATGAACAGTCGTTTCCCGTTAGTCGCCACTCGATTTCATGCATGCACAATCACCCAGCACGTCAGGTGGCAGCTTCTCGAACCACTGATCAAGCGCTTCACTGACGATGTCCTGGGCAGGACGTCGCAACAGGGCAGCCGACAGCTTCAGCTTCACAAACCGCGGTCGCTTCAGTCTGAGGTTGACATGAAATGTCTTGGATGGATCCTCGCCTCCGTTCGAAGCGCAGGGTTGACATTGTGTCTCCACAACTTCTTCGTCATGAAGCGGATCCGGTTGAGGCGGCATGTCCGGTATGAAGTCTCTTTCACCAGCATGTTCCGGCAGACCGTGCCGTCCGAACGCGCTTTGTCCGGCGTCGGCGCTATCATGGAACGAGGCCGAACCGAACGCCGGTTTGGTCACGACACCATAGCCCGAGTTCGCAAGGGCATTTCTCAGGTCAGGACCATGTGCACCAATGCGGGTAAGGAGCTGGTCAGCAAACGGGGTGGACGCAGGCTCAGCTTCGCCCTTGCGCGCCAATAATCCTGCTGTAAGCGAAGCAAATCTGGACATGTTGCGCACCTGTCAGGACGTTTCAGTTCGCACGGCGGCCAAAGGCCTGGACGGGACGACCCAACGCATTCACATGCCGTGTTGAAGCAACCTGCTGGACCATGTGCTTGACCTCCGGAGTATCCAGATCAAGACGCATCAGCCGCAATTGCAGGTACTCCCAGAGAGCAGCAATTTCCTCAGCGGATTTGCCTTCCGGCTCAACTTCCATGACAGTGCGACCGTCAATCATTGACGCTGCAAAGTCCGTCCTGTTGTGAATGGTGGTAGGCGCAACGGTGCCATGCTGTGACAGGGCAACCGCAGCTTCCATTGTGATTCTCGCACGCGCGGTGGCAGCATTCAGGACAAACAGCATTGGTTTTTTTCTCGACTGGCAGATGTCAATCGTCGGACCGACTGCGCGCAGGTCATGCGGACTGGGCCGCGTGGGCAAAACCACCAGGTCTGCAAAACTCACAACTTCTGAAATGGCCTTTGTAACAGCCGGGGGCGTGTCGATCACAACAAGCTTGAACCCTTGCGCGCGCGCTTCATCAATGTCGTGAACCAGATTGGAAAATACAGTGTGGATGAACGCAGGTGATTCCGATCCCCTGCAGTTCCACCATTTGGCAAGGCTCCCCTGCGGATCAGTATCAATGAGAGCAACCGGCCCCGCCCCGGTCAACTCGGCCTGAACCGCAATATGCCCCGCAAGCGTGGTCTTGCCCGACCCGCCTTTTTGCGAGGCAAACACAATAACGCGCATTTGCTGCGGCATTCGAATAACTCTCCTTTTGGCATCACGCCCACCCAGAAGTCCCGAAATGGAACAGCCAGATCCGATCGATCTGATTGCCCTTTTGCACGGACATCGCCCTGGCATGACACAAGCCCGCTGCAACACTACACGCTGCAAATTGAACTCAAATGAAGCGCAAGGAGGAGAATAGATTCAAATTTTAGAAACTTTTGCTCACAGCACCATCTGCGTTTGCGTTACCAAGACGACCAGCTTCCCGTCATCGCGGGTTATCCTGAACTGCCAAACCTTGGTTTTCCAGCCACGGTAAGCAGGCGTTGCCACCGCTCGAACAGCGTCCCCATATTGGCCCATTCAGCTTTTCAACTGTCGGCATCCTGACTGGGCTTTGCCCAAAGTCAGCCTTCCCGCATCGCCCGCGCCTTCTTCGCAGCCGGACGTCCCCAGCATTTTGTCAACCAGCATTTGAGATAGGGCTTGCTGTCCAGGTCCACAGCCAGCAGCCGGTACATGACCGAAGCAACATTCAGGTCCGCAACCGAAAAGTCGGTGCCAGGTATCAGGAATTCCCTGGATGCAAGTTCACGATTTATCACGGTCAGGGGCCACTCCAGCGCCTCACGTGCCTGCAGGGCCAGTCCGGCATTGCGCCGCTCGACTGGCAGGATGACGCTGTTGACGATCCATTGAAAGATTGGTGCGTCAAGTTCTGACGCCGCCCAGAGACTCCACTGCCAGGCCCGCGCTTCATCCTGAAGGCTTTGCGGACAAAGGCGTTGATGCTTCTTGGCCAGATAGAGATTGATCGCCAGCGATTCAGAGAGTTTGAAGCCTCCGTCGTCCATGGCGGGGATGTGTCCGGCTGGGTTGACTTCCAGAAATTCCGGCGTCCGCGTTGCACCATCCGCCGTCGTCATTGCAATATGGTCGTAGCCCAGGCCCAGCTCTTCGCACATCCAGAGATTTCTGACTGCACGCGAACCGGCATACCCATAAATTTTCAGGTCAGCCATTCGCACTACTCTGCTTGCGGAACCACACCACAGGCGATGCGCTCGCCGCCGCCACCCAGCGGCTTGGGCTGATCCGAAAAGTTGTCGCCACCACTATGAATGATGATCGCACGTCCTCTGACGTCAGCCACGGAAAGATGAAGCGCTGACACCATACCCGTCGCGTTCCCATCCTGGTCCACTTCAAGGACAGGCAGGTCACCCTTGTGACCGTCACCCATCGGTCCGGCATGCCTGCCCGTCGCGGCAGGGTCATAGTGTGATCCTGCTGCAATCCCGGCCTGCACCTTTCCGTCCTTCATTCCGGAACCGCAATCGCCTTTTTCATGAATATGCAGGCCGTGAGTGCCAGGCGGCAAATTTCCGAGAGCGGCCTCAATTCGAAGACCCGACCTCGAATCCATGAGCAGAAGTGTACCGATCTGCTGCCCCACACCCTCCGCCGTGATTTTTGAAACCTGAACGCGCAAGGCGCCCGATACGATCCGGTTACCACTCTGGTCGATCGCGACACTGTCCGGATCGCCATCAAGCATTGTGCAGCTCGCAATCAGCGGCAACAGCAGGAAGCCTGCCGCTAGTCGTATTTTCATAGGATCATTCTCCATAGCCTGAAGTCTGCCCGGCAACCATGTAGATAGAAGTCCGGACACAACACTTCGAGTTCGGCCCATGACTATCACAATTGAAGCGAAGGGCACCTCAATAAGCGGCAATCTGGCGAGAAGCTCGGTTGTGATGCCGTACGCAAGCGCACGACCGGACTACTCCCGGTCTTCTGCAATCCCGCGTCTGGTTCCGAGAAGAGATGCAACGCCATTGAACACCGCAAGAAACAGGACAAAGACCAGAGCAACACCTTCAGAACTCAACGTCTCCAGGTACCAGTTGGCTCCAACTGTCGCCGGAATGGCACCGGCAGTCGCAAGCCCATGCTTCAGTGCAAATTCGGAAATGTTTGCCATCTCGAAGCCTCCATTCTCACATCTTGGGATTCGTCGAGACACAGCATGAATGCGCAGGCGATTCGGTGCAACGACTTTTGCTCGTTCATTCCGCGCCGGATCCTGGCCGTTTCGAGCCATGTCTGCGTAGTGTCCGCGTTTCCAGGCTCTGGACACCCGCTGTAACAGGACTTTCAGTCCCGGATTTATCCAGGCTGCCACCAGGCGCACCGCGTGCACAATTGCACGCATCCGCGAACGACTGAAAGCGAGCAGCATTGGATCAGCCGCAATTGTGTCTCCGAAATTCATTTTCGCATGGAAGGGGGCTACTGAAGTGCTCAAAGGCGCTTCACGGTTCAAAATCGGGAAGCAACGGTGACACTGTGGGCTTTCCGCCCGACTACAACCAGAAATATCTGGCCAAAAGAGGTACTCACTTGGGACAGGTTTCCTACACGCAGGACTGGTATCCTCGACTGGCACTAAATCCTTGGCGCACAAATCCGCGGCCGTTTGTCCCCACAGGCGAGTTTTCTAAATTTTTCTTATGCATTTCGATTGACCTGTTTTTCTTGACTGCTACAGAAGCGCCCAACTGGGAATGACGCTGCTCCCTCCGCGGCGTCCAGTTCAATAGGGGTTCTTCATGAAATCAAAACTTATCCTGCTGGGCACCGTTTTCGGGCTCACAATCATCTCCGCATCGCAGTCAAGCGCTCATCATCAGGGCTGGTATATTGGCCTGGAAGCTGGCGCCAACTGGATCGGCGACACAGACTTCTCGTTCGACAGCGCCTATGATTATGATCTGAAATCGCTGAGTTCCCCATACGGTCAGTATGGAACGTTGGACTTCAACACCGGCTGGGCCGCACTGGCGACGATCGGTTACGGCTTCGAGCGCAACTGGCGCGTCGAACTGGAAGCCGGCTATCGCAGCAACGAGACAGACTCGTTCTTCAGTGGCAAGATTCCTTCTATGTCACTCGAGGCCATCGCTTGCGAAAGCGACTGGTGTGGTGGCCCATACGTCAACAAGGGCGACCTTGACGAATGGTCCTTCATGGCGAACGTCATCTATGACATTCCGCTCACCGATCGCCTGGACCTCAATATCGGCGTAGGCGCCGGTATGGATCGTGCGCACTTCAAGGACAACAACGGCGTCAATGACTCCGACTGGAACTTCGCGTACCAGGGCATCGTTGGCCTCTCGTACAAGATCAACAGCCGTCTCGATCTGACCCTGAACTATCGCTACTTGAACGTCGACTCTCCGAACTTCTCGGAAGCGCGTGGTCGCTATGGTGCAGACGAGTACCACTTCCAGGATCTCGAGAAGCACACAGTCACGGTTGGCCTGCGCTACGACTTGTATGAAGACGAAGCGCCGATCGTTCAGGCTCCGCCGCCACCGGTGGTGCCACCTGCGACACCAGAGCCGGAACAGTTTGTCATCTTCTTTGGCTTCAACAAGTGCAACATCACCGCCGAAGCCGATGCAGTCCTTGCGGAAGCAGCTTCTTCCGCCAAGACGAACGGCTCCGCGTCGGTTGCAATCGTTGGCCACACGGACACAGTCGGCTCCGACGCCTACAATCAGAAGCTTTCTGATTGCCGCGCGAACGCCGCCAGGACCAACCTGGTGGCCAAGGGCGTCTCGGCAAATTCGATCACGGCGAGTGGCCGCGGCGAAACCGAGCTGCTGGTCAAGACAAACGACAACGTAAAAGAGCCTCAGAACCGTCGCGCAACGATCGACATCAACAACTAGACGTCGCGTTGCAGACACGAATGCCAAGGGCGGGGACAAGTTCTCCGCCCTTTTCTTTTGGACCCACTTGCACGACAGGGCCCGAACACCGATCATTTGCTCTGCTTCCGCGAACATGGGGCCGCGCAAATGAACATGCTGTTTCATAACCTGAACCTGCTCGACCCCCGATGGGATGAGCCAAGACCCGGTTACGAGGTGCTGGTCGAAGGTGATCGCATCCGCGAAGTGTCAGACAAACCCCTGAAGTCTGGCAGCGCACTCAAGGTGAACTGCGGCGGTCGAACGCTGATGCCTGGCCTGATTGACTGCCACGTGCATGCGTGTCTCGTCGAACTGAACATCGGCAAGCTCGAGGCAATGCCGCTGACGCTGCTGACCGCAAGGGCCTCACAGCTCCTGCGGGCGATGATCGACCGGGGCTTCACAACCATACGCGACACCGGCGGCGCCGACTGGGGACTCAAGCAGGCCGTCGACACCGGCATCATCCCTGGCCCGCGCATGTTCATTTCGGGGCGCCCCATTACGGTAACCGGCGGACACGGCGATTCAAGGCGAAGAACCGCGGGTGATGCACCGTGCAAATGCTGCAATGCGCTGTCATTCCTGATGGAAACAGCCGATGGCGTTTCAAAGGTCCGCCAAGCCGTCCGGGAACAGATGCGCCAGGGCGCCGACCAGATCAAGATATTCGTGTCCGGCGGTGTCGCCTCGCCATGGGATCCGCTGGACAGCATCCAGTACTCGGAAGGAGAAATTGCGGCAGCCGTTGAAGAGGCTTCAAACTTTGGCCGCTATGTCCTGGCCCACGCCTACACGCCCGAAGCGATCACGCGCGCAATCAACAATGGCGTCCGCACCATTGAACATGGCAACCTGATCGACGCCCCGACAGCCAGACTGATGGCGTCCAGGGGTTCACTCATGGTCGCCAACCTCGTCGCGTACTACGCCATGAGGGAACGCGGCCAGCAGCTGGGTCTGAGCGCCGACATGCTCGCCAAGAACGACATCGTCATCGACGGCGGCTTGCGCTCGCTTGAAATCTGCAAACAGGCAGGCGTGCCCGTCGGCTTTGGTAGCGACCTGCTGGGCGAATTGCAGGTAGACCAGTCACGCGAATTCCTCTTCAGGTCGGAAGTCCTGAAACCAATTGAAATCATCCGGCAGGCCACGCTCGTTGGTGCAGACATCGTGCGCCAGACCGGCAAGCTCGGCGTCATCGAACCGGGAGCATATGCCGACCTGATCGTCGTGGACGGAAACCCCGTACGCGACCTGAACCTGTTCCAGGACCAGGGTGCTCACCTTTCTGCCATCATGAAGGCGGGCACATTCCACAAGAACAGGCTGACATGATGCGCATTACGGCCCTTCTCCTGCTGCTGGCGGTTCAGGCGTGCACCACGGCACCATCGTTGTCGCCATGCAGCCATCCGATGCTTGAAACCAAACTCTTTTTCGGTCTTAGCCGTCCTGACGGAAGGTCGGTTACCGCGAGGGAATTTGAAACCTTCGTCACGCGCGAGATTGTCCATCGCTTTCCGGAAGGCTTCACGATCGTCGACGGTACGGGCCGATGGTTTGAGGCGCAGTCGAAACGGACCATCACCGAGAAAACCAGGATCCTGATCCGTCTTCACGGCGCGACCGATGCCGAGAAGCGTGCGATCGACGAAATCGCGCAAGGCTACAAGCAGACATTCCATCAGGAGTCCGTGCTACGCACAGACTCCCTGACGTGTCCGACTTTCTGAAGCGCATGGCGTGCCGGTCTCACCAGATCCGGACACGCTTGTCGCTTTCAAGGAAGAGTTTGGCTCCCGGTTTGACCCCGAACGCGTCGTACCACTGGTCCATGTTCCTGACCGTGCCATTGGCCCTGAACTCACCCGGCGAATGCGGATCAGACACGACCTGATTGCGCAGCGCCTCTTCGCGAATGAGCTGGCGCCATATCTGTCCGAACCCAAGGAAGAACCTCTGAATGCCCGTGAAGCCTTCAATTACAGGCGGCTCTTTGCCGTTCAGCGAAATCTTGTAGGCTTCAAGTGAAACGTTCAGCCCGCCAAGGTCTCCAATATTCTCGCCCAGCGTCAGGCGACCGTTCACAAACAGGCCCGGCAGCGCTTCAAACTTCGAGTACTGGTCCGCAAGTTTGTCGCCAAGCTCCTTGAACTTGGCCTCGTCATCCGCGTTCCACCACTTCCGGAAGACACCATTCTCGTCAGACTTCGAACCCTGGTCGTCAAATCCGTGCCCCATCTCGTGGCCGATGACAGCGCCGATACCGCCATAGTTGATTGCGGGATCAGCATTGACGTCAAAGAACGGTGGCTGAAGGATCGCCGCCGGAAACACGATCTCGTTCCAGACCGAGCTGTAATAGGCGTTGACAGTCTGTGGAGCCATTCCCCACTCGGCCCGGTTGGCGGGATTGGCAAGGCGCCGGAGATCGCGTTCGCGGTTGAATGCCTGTTCGCGTTTGCGGTTGCCGAACGCGTCGCCAGCAACGATGTCGAGCTTTGAATAATCACGCCAGGCATCTGGGTATCCGATCTTGACATTGATCTTCTCGAGTTTGCGCAGAGCTGCAACCTTGGTTTCTTCGCTCATCCAGGACAGCTTCTTGATCCGCTCCTTGTAGGCCGCACGCAGGTTCTCAACCAGCTTGCCAACTGCGGCCTTGGCCTGAGGCGTGAAATTCTTGCGCACATAAAGCTGGCCGACCGCCTCACCCATCGGCGCATTGAACGGCGTTCCAGACATGGCCGTCACCGCCCGCTTCCAGCGCTCGCGCTGCTCGGGCTGGCCCGTAACTGTGCGCCCGTTGAAATCAAACGACGCATCATCAAGTGCCTTTGGCAGAATGTCCGATGCATTGTTGAAGTAGTGAAACGTCAGATAGGCCCGCCACAGTTTCACATCCGTCTCGCGGAACAATTTTGCAAGCGCCTGCACGGCGTCGACCTGTGACAGGATGAAGAAGTCCTGGGACGGCGCGCCGAATGACTCCAGCCCCGCGCTCCATGGAAACTCCGGAGCAAAGCTCTCGAGCTCTGCGCGCGTTTTCGGATTGTAGGTAAGGTCACGGTTGCGCGACTTGTCCCGTGGCCAGTGCAGCTCCGCAATCTTTGTCTCAAGCTTGATGATGTCGTCGGCGACCTCGTCGTCATCGCCAATGCCCGCAAACTTCAGCATTGTCTGGATATAGGTCCGGT
>JBEBHP010000049.1:0-2377 GCA_040080835.1 Micropepsaceae bacterium
GGAACTGATCGCGCGGGCCAAAACGCTGAGCGTCGAACTTGCAACCTCAATCACGCCGGGCTTTGATGCACTGGTCTTCAAGGCATCGCGCGGGATCGAAGATATTTATGAGCTGACCTACATCCGCAAGGATGGCAGCCGCTTTCCCGCGGTGGTGTCCGTCACGGCACTGCGCGATGCACAAAACGTCATCATCGGCTATCTGCTGATCGGCACCGACAACACAGCGCGCAAGCTGGTTGAAGCCGAGCAAAAGAAGCTCGACCAGCGGCTGCGTGACCAGCAATTCTACACACGCTCGCTGATCGAATCCAACATCGACGCATTGATGACCACCGACCCTTCGGGCATCATTACGGACGTCAACAAGCAGATGGAAGCGCTCACGGACTGCACGCGCGACGAGTTGATTGGCGCACCATTCAAGGATTTCTTCACCGATCCGGATCGGGCCGAGGCGGCAATCAAGCTTGTGCTGGGCGAAAAAAAGGTCACTGACTACGAGCTGACGGCACGCGCGCGGGACGGCAAGCAAACGGTGGTGTCCTACAACGCGACCACTTTTTACGACCGTGAACGCACGTTGCAGGGTGTCTTCGCTGCAGCGCGCGACGTCACTGAACGCAAGCGGGTGGAAGTGGAATTGCGGTTGGCAAAAGCCGCTGCGGAAAGTGCGAGCCGGACCAAGTCAGACTTCCTGGCAAGCATGAGTCACGAGATCCGGACGCCGATGAATGCGATCATGGGGATCGCGGACTTGCTTGCGAAAACAGAACTTTCCGAGGAGCAAAACAAGTTTGTGCAGATTTTCCGCCGCGCTGGCGACAACCTGCTCAATCTCATCAATGACATCCTCGATCTGTCCAAAGTCGAAGCCTCGCAGCTCGAATTGGAACAGACAGACTTCTCGTTGCACGATCATCTGGGAATCGTTACGGACATGGTGGCGGCTCGTGCTCGGGAAAAAGGACTCGATCTCGTATGCGAGATCGCGCCAAACGTGCCGACCGACTTGATCGGCGATCCGACACGTCTGCGGCAGGTGCTGCTCAATTTGCTGGGCAACGCCATCAAGTTCACCCAATCCGGCAAAGTGTCCCTGCAGGTGACGCTGGATGCGGGGACGTCCGTCCCGACCGCATTGCGATTCACGGTCTCGGATACCGGCATGGGAATACCGGCCGTGAAACTTGGCCAGGTGTTCGAGCGCTTTACCCAAGGCGATACGTCCACAACCCGAAGGTTTGGTGGCTCGGGGCTTGGGCTCACGATTTCCAAGCGCCTGGTGGAGCTAATGGGCGGACGAATTGCGGTCCAAAGCAAGGTCAACGAAGGGAGCGTGTTCTCTTTCGCCGTGCCGTTCGAGATTTCTGCCGGAGCCAATCGGCGGACGGCTGTGCCGGTCGGCGCAGGCCCTGAGACGCCACTGCCGACACTCCGCATTCTTCTGGTGGAAGATAGCCCCGACAACTGCACGATCACGACAGCCTATCTCGAGGACACGCCCTATCGGCTAGAAATTGCAGAAAATGGTGCGATCGCCTGTGACATGTACAAGACCGGCGGCTACGACCTTGTCCTGATGGACCGGCAGATGCCTGTCATGGATGGATTGACCGCAACGCAGACAATTCGGGCGTGGGAGCAGGCGGCCGGTCGGCCGACCACACCAATCATCGCGCTGACGGCATCTGCTTTGAAGGGAGATCGGGAAATGTGCCTCGCAGCAGGGTGCACGGCTTTCCTGACCAAACCCATCAAGCAGGAAGTTCTGCTTCAGGCCATCAAGGATCACTGCATCGTCGCACACTCGTCGTCCAGCCCGGAAAGCGGCCGGCTGGAGGTGCCGATGGGGCGCGCAAAGTCGAGATTGTCGGAACGAACCCCGGCGTATCTGCAAAACTGCAGGCAGAATGTTGTCTCGATACAAGCCGCTTTGGATCAGGTCGACTTTGAGACCGTGAAGTACCTGGGACACCAGATGAGAGGCTCAGGCGGTGCTTTTGGTTTCCAGACGATCACCGACATTGGCGCCGCTCTTCAACTGGCGGCAGAGAGCGCCGACGCCGTCGCGTCCCGCAAGTGGGTGGGCGAATTATCCATCCACCTGGATCGTGTGGAGGCCGTTTCCGGCCCGCAGTCTGCCACATAATTGAAGGCAAAACGCTCGGTCCGTCTCTCCAGCTCAGCGAGAGATATTGCAGGCGACGGTATCAATGATTCGCAACCGGGCTGCCTGCAGCCCCCTGTGTTTGCAGTGACAACCTCGTGTTGCTCACTAGAGCATGATCATACCGGATTGAATCGATAAGGGATTCCCAAAAGGCCACGAGTCAGATTCAAAGTGCTGGCTGGGATGGAGGCCAGCACGGATGGC
>JBEBHP010000050.1:0-2268 GCA_040080835.1 Micropepsaceae bacterium
ACCTGCTCGGCGTCTTCCTCGCCCGCCGTGACCCCGACGCCGTCGAGGTGCTGAAGCGCGCCATGCGCATCCCCAATCGCCTCGAAAGCTAGACCGCCCCGGCCCACTCATTCGCCCGCACGCAACGGACAAGACCCATGTTCTCTCTCGCGCCTTACGCTCACACGCCCAACCGCCTTGAGGATTATCTTCCCTGGGCGATGCTGGTCGCGCCCGGCGTCATCCTCAACAAGGATGGCTCCTTCCAGGCGACGGCGCGGTTTCGCGGACCGGACGTCAGGTCTTCGACGCCGGAAGAGCTGGTCTCGTTCGCTGCCCGCACCAACAATGTGTTCCGCCGCCTTGGCCGCGGCTGGGCCATCTATGTCGAGGCCGACCGCCGCGAGATCAACGACTATCCCGCGGGCGCGTTCGAAGATGACCTGTCGCGACTGATCGACTCGGAGCGGGCGGCTGAGTTCGAGCAGACAGACACACAGTTCGAGACCATCCACCATCTCACCCTGCAATGGGCGCCGGAACCGGACTCGAGCCGAAAGGCCTCCGCCTTCTTCTTCGAGATCGACGGGAAGAAACCCGCGCGATCGCCATCTCATGGCGCGGACGCAAAGCGCGCCCGCCCGGACGCCAAGGAGGCGCTCGACCGCCGGGTGGCGCGCGAGGCGCTGGAGAGCTTCCAGCGCAGCGTCGCCCAGGCCTTCGGCATGTTCGAAGCCATCGTCGCGGAGTTCCAGCGCCTCGGCGATGACGAAACCCTCTCTTACCTCAAGCGTCAGGTCTCGCCGCGTGCGACGCAGGTGCGGGCGCCTCGCGGCGCAGCCTTTCTCGATGGCTGGCTGTGCGATGCTCCGCTGGTCGGCGGGGTCGCGCCAATGCTGGGCTCGAAACATCTCCGGGTGCTCACGATCAAGGGCTTCCCGCCCTTCACCCATCCCGGCGTGCTCGATGATCTTAACGCCGCCGCGATGACCTATCGCTGGATGACCCGCTACCTGTGCCTCGATCGCGAGGAGTCCGAGCGCGAACTGGTCAAATGGCGCCGGCTCTGGTTTTCCAAGCACAAGTCGATGGGCGCGCTGGTCAAGGAGATGCTGACCAAGGAAGCGGCGACCTTCGCCAATCCGGACGCCATCGCAAAATCGGAGGAGGTCGACGAGGCTCTGCAGGAGCTGGGCTCCGAACTGATCGGCTTTGGCTTCCTGACCTCGACTCTGGTTGTCATGGGGACAACGGCGGAAGACGCGGATGAGAAGCTCCGCACGGCCGAGCGGATCATTGCATCACGCGGCTTCGTCACCGTCGCCGAGACGCTCAACGCTGTCGAAGCCTGGCTGTCGAGCCTTGCGGGGCACCCTTACGCAAACGTCCGCCACCCCATGGTCTCGACGCTCAACTTCTCGCACATCGCACCGCTCTCGACAGCGTGGGCCGGGGACGCCCGCAACCGTCACCTCAACGCGCCGGCGCTCGCCGTCGCGCAGACCGACGGATCGACGCCGTTCCGGCTCGACCTTCATGTCGGCGATGTCGGCCACACCATGGTGGTCGGACCGACCGGCGCGGGTAAGTCCGTCCTGCTGGCCTTTCTCGCGCTGCAATGGCGGCGCTTTGCCGGCTCCAAGATCTTCGTCTTCGACAAGGGCGGATCGGCGCGCGCCGCCCTCCTCGGCATGGGCGGCACGGCGATCGACCTAGGCGGCGATGGCGTTGCAGCGTTCCAGCCGCTCGCCCGCATCGACACACCCAACGGTCGGGCCGATGCGCTCAACTGGGTGATGACCATCCTCGCGCAGGAGGGCCTGTCCGATAGCCCCGAGGTCAAGGAGCCTGTCTGGTCCGCGCTCGGCAGCCTTCGCTCGGCGCCGCCTGAACAGCGGCACCTCACGGGCCTTCGGCTGCTGGTCCAGAACGCCGCGGTGCAGGCCGCCCTCCTGCCCTACACCCAGGAGGGTGCGATGGGCGGGGTGTTCGACGGCGCCGAGGACCGGCTGAACCTGTCCGACATCGTCCTGTTCGAGATGGAAGAGATCATGGCGCGGCCGAAAGCTGCTGCGCCAGCTCTGCTCCACCTGTTCGACCGGCTGGAGGAGCGGTTCGACGGCAGTCCGACGCTGCTGATCCTCGACGAGGCCTGGCTGTTCCTCGACTCGCCGATCTTCGCCGCCCGCATCCGCGAATGGCTGAAGACGCTCCGGAAGAAGAATGTCGCTGTCGTGTTCGCAACGCAGTCACTGGCCGACATTGCCGAGAGCGCGATCGCGCCCGCAC
>JBEBHP010000036.1:0-10129 GCA_040080835.1 Micropepsaceae bacterium
GCCATCCGTGCTGGCCTCCATCCCAGCCAGCACTTTGAATCTGACTCGTGGCCTTTTGGGAATCCCTTATCGATTCAATCCGGTATGATCATGCTCTAGCGGACAGGGGACTGATATTTGACGCGCTCGATCTTCTTGAGAAGCGCAAGGAGCACTCGTCGATGTCGAGCGCTCGCGGCATGAATTAATTCGCGTTGCAGCTGTAGTCCAAGTTCCTGGCAGAGATATTCACGACCGAGGATGTCGAGCGCTGCACATTGCTGTTGCAGTTCCAACACGAGTGTGCGGAGTTGCTTCTCGAAATCGCCCGAGGGTAGAGTCGCCATCGCTAGCGCGCGCTGCTGCGTTTGAAAGTAACGGAACAAATCGTTGCTCATTGCCGACTCTCCATTGGTTGTACAAACCGCAGTCTTTCGCGCGATTCCTTGCTTCTCTTGCGCCCTGTCGATCTATGCGGCGATTTCTCCAACCATCTTAATTGATGCTTGAGAGATCATATATAATATCATACACATGTAAAACACTGCATTTCGTCGCATACAGCGGATGGTCGCCTTGCTGAAACATTCTCGAATTCCCGAGCTGGGGTCGGATGAGGGTAGCGGAATTTGGGTTCCACTCAGCCCCCGTGCGCCGCGAACCGCAGGAGGAAAATTTGTCAGCGAATATCGGTCGACGGCGTAAGTGGCCCGGTTCGAGTTCGTGCGGTGGGCGCTGTTTGCGCGCGCAAAAACGGGTTTACGTGTATCAGCCTTTCAGTTTGAGTTCAGATCTTTCATGCTCGATTTATCCTTCTGATGATCACCTCGGCTCAATTGCGCGCTGCTCGCGCACTGTTATCGATCGACCAACGCGATCTGGCGCAACTCGCTGGCCTTTCAGTACCAACGATTCAGCGCATGGAAGCGAGCGACGGGATGATTCGAGGAAACGTCGATTCGATGATGAAGCTGATTGAGGCTCTCAATTCTCAAGGCATCGAGTTGATCGGTGAAGGCTCGATCAGCCAGGGCAAGGGTCGCGGCGTGCGGCTCTCGAAGGGTTGAGCGGAATGGAACTGTCCGCCGAACTATGGTGTGTCGCGACGTATCTCGCACTGACGGCGATTGCCGTCGCAACCATACGGCTGAAACTCAGCGCATCCCTCGTCTATTCTGGTGCGTTCGCAACCGGCATGTTTGCCCTGTTCGTTGCCTCATCGGCACTGTTCGACAAAAATTTGGACAGTGCGGACATTGTGCTTCCGCTCGGATTACCCTGGATCGGCGCTCATTTTCATATGGACGCGCTTGCAGCGTTCTTCTTGGTAGTCGTCAATCTTGGCGGTGCCATGGCGAGCTTGTTTGCGCTCGGATACGGCACGCACGAAAAATCGCCGCATCGTATTTTGCCCTTCTACCCGGCGTTTTTGGCCGGCATGAACCTTGTGGTTCTTGCTGCGGACGCGTTTTCGTTTCTCTTGAGTTGGGAGTTCATGTCGCTATCGTCGTGGGCGTTAGTGCTCGCATACCACCGCGATGCGTCCAACGCGCGCGCAGCCTACATCTATATTCTCATGGCGAGCTTTGGCACTTTGGCTCTCCTTTTGGCGTTCGGCGTACTGACCGGACCCGCAGGCGACTATTCGTTCGCGGCCATTCGAGCTGGTTCTCAATCCTCGACTTTGAGCGCAATCGTCCTGGTTCTGGCGCTGATCGGAACGGGGTCGAAGGCTGGACTTGTACCCCTTCACGTTTGGTTGCCGTTGGCGCATCCCGCGGCACCAAGCCATGTGTCCGCGCTCATGAGCGGCGTGATGACAAAGGTCGCGATCTACGGATTCATCCGCATTGTGTTCGATCTCGTCGGCTCGCCTGAATGGTGGTGGAGCCTGATAGTGCTCGCCCCTGCAAGCGCGAGCGCCGTCATGGGCGTGCTGTACGCGTTGATGGAGCGCGATCTCAAACGCCTGCTCGCGTACAGCACGGTCGAGAACGTTGGCATCATCTTCATCGGTCTCGGTCTAGCGCTCGCATTCTGGGCGAACAACGTTCTGTGGGCTGCCGCGCTCGCCATGACCGCCGCACTTCTCCATGTCCTGAATCATGCACTGTTCAAGAGCACTCTGTTCTTCGGTGCGGGGGCAGTTCTTGCGCAAACCGGATTGCGCGACATCGAGAAGCTCGGCGGCCTGATTCATCGCATGCCACAGACGGGCTTTGCGTTCCTCGTCGCGGCCGCCGCGATTTCGGCTTTGCCTCCGCTCAACGGGTTCGTTTCGGAATGGTTGACGTTTCAAGCCGTGTTGGTAAGCCCGGAAACAGCACAATGGGGATTGCGGCTTGCAATTCCTGCGGTCGGTGCACTTCTGGCCCTTTCGGCCGCGCTTGCCGGCGCATGCTTCATACGGGCCTTCGGCTTCGTATTTCTCGGGCGGGCGCGTTCGCACGAGGCAGAGGTCGCCGACGAAACGCATCCCTTGTCCGTCGTGGCGATGTTCATCTTGTGCATCTTGATGTTCATCATCGGCGTGCTGCCCGGCTTTGTGATGGATTTCATTTCGCCGGTGGTGCAGCACCTCGTTGGCGGGACATTGCCGCGACAAGCCGACGTGCCGTGGTATTCGATTGCGCCGATCGCGGCTGCACGCAGCTCATACAACGGGCTGCTGGTCTTCGTGTTTATCCTGATCTCAACATCGCTCGCCATCATCGCCGTTCATTTCCTGGCCTCGCGCAAGGTGCGAAGGGAAGACCCGTGGGATTGCGGCTTCGGCGAACTGCCGGTTGGCGCGCAATATTCAGCAGGCAGCTTCAGCCAACCGATACGGCGCGTGTTTGGAACACTCCTGTTCCGCGCACGCGAGCGGATCGATATGCCGGCGCCGGGCGACAATCGCGCGGCGCGGCTGCACGTTGAAATGAACGACCCGATTTGGGACACGCTCTACGCGCCGATCGTGGGGGTGGTTTCATACGCGGCCGACCGGCTGAACGTGCTCCAGTTTCTCACAATCCGCCGATATCTCGGGCTCGTCTTTTTCGCCTTGGTGTCCTTGCTGCTGGGACTTGCGATATGGCCATAGCCGCCGAGCTCGCGACACAAGGCGCGCAGATGCTGCTGGTGCTGATCCTTGCGCCGCTGCTCGTCGGGGTCGTTCGAAAGATGAAGGCGCAACTCCTGCGGCGGCAAGGCCCGCCCATTGTGCAAGCCTATCGCGACATTCTGCGGCTCCTGCGCAAGGATGCCGTCGTGGCGAAGAACGCCTCCTGGCTGTTCCGCGTTGCGCCCTACATGATCTTTGCAACAACGTGGGTCGCGGCGGCGCTGGTTCCGACCTTCGCAAGCGGGTTAATGTTCAGTTGGTCGGCGGACCTGATCGCAATCATCGCGCTGCTCGGCAGCGCGCGATTCTTTCTGGCGCTGGCCGGACTTGACGTCGGCACCAGCTTCGGCGGCATCGGCTCGAGCCGGGAAGCGATGTTTGCGACGTTGGCTGAGCCCGCGCTCATGATGATCGTGTTCACCCTGGCGCTGTTGGCGGGGTCGACGCAACTTTCGGCTGTCTCGGAGTTCATGGCGTCGTCTCACGTCGGGCTCCGCGTTTCGCTGGCCTTGGCTTTGTTCGGGCTCATCATCGTCGCGCTCACCGAGAATGCGCGCGTGCCGGTCGACAACCCGGCGACGCATCTCGAGTTGACCATGGTGCACGAAGCGATGGTGCTCGAGTATTCCGGCCGGCACCTCGCGGTCATCGAGATGGCAGCGGCGCTAAAACTCCTTCTCTACCTCTCGCTCATTGCCTGCATATTCGCGCCTTGGGGCATCGCTCCCGCTGGGGCGGCAATCGGTGACTATGCCATCGGCATCACAATATATTTGGCCAAGATCCTGTTGGGGGGCGTCGCGCTCGCTCTGTTCGAAACGTCGATCGCGAAAATGCGAGTGTTCCGCGTGCCGGAATTCATCGGCGTCGCGCTGATGCTCGGACTCCTGGGCGCGCTGTTGCGCTTCGTATCGGGGAGCCTTTAGAAGATGCACGGGCTCAATTTCGACGTTGCGCACATGCTTGCTGGCGGCCTGGTACTCGGCAGTTTTCTGCTCCTGTACCAAGATCGCCTTTACGCGCTGGTGAATGTCTTCGCCCTCCACGCCGTCGTCTTGTCGCTGTCGGTCGCATGGCAAGCCTACATTCAAAGCGCGCCGCACCTTTACGTGACGGCCGCAATCGCACTGATCTTCAAAGCAGTCGTCATACCGTTCGCACTCCACCGCATGATCAAAGGGTTGGGCGTTCATCGCAGTATTGAGCCCGTTGTGAGTGTCGGGCTTACGATGCTGGCAGGGATTGGTCTCGTCGCATTGTCCATGGTTGTGATGCTGCGCGTTACGGCGGGAGCCGACCTTTATGCGCGCGAAGACTTGGCTCTCGCGCTCTCCGTTATCCTGCTCGGCCTTCTGATGATGGTATCGCGGCGCAACGCCGTGTCGCAGGTGATCGGCTTCCTGTCGCTCGAGAACGGATTGATCCTGGCCGCAACGGGCGCCAAGGGCATGCCGCTTGTCGTCGAGATCTCGGTCGCTTTCTCGGTGCTGATCGCTTTCATCGTCATCGGCATCTTCTTGTTCCGCATTCGCGAACGGTTCGACTCGGTCGATCTCGAAGCGCTGGATCATTTCCGAGGCGAGCAGAGATGATGGGACTTCCGTTCGATGCGACCGCGGCCGTACTGGGAATTCCGTTTGGGTCTGCCCTGATATTGATCGCGTTGCCCGGTTACAGGATAACCTCGCTGCTCAACGTTTTCGCGAGCGCCCTTACGTTTCTCTCCGCGCTTCAGTTGCTCATACTCCGTCCGGAAAGCGGGCAGTATATCCTCGTCGATGATCTCAATATCGTCTTCATCGTGCTCAACACGCTGGTCGCATTCACGACGAGCTGGTTCAGCGCGAGCTACATCGCCCACGAACTCGAGACCGGCCGCCTGACTCCTGCGTATTTGCGCTTCTACCACGGCATGTATCAGTTTCTGATGTTTGCGATGAACCTGGCACTTGTCGCGAACAATATCGGATTGATGTGGGTTGCCATCGAAATGGCGACTTTGACAACGGTGCTGCTGGTGGGAATCTATCGCACACATGAAGCAATCGAAGCGGCGTGGAAGTATTTCATTCTGGGCAGTGTCGGCATTGCGCTGGCTCTGTTTGGCACGATCCTTGTCTATATGGCGGCAAGGCCTGCGGTCGGTGAAGGCATCGACGGCATGTTGTGGACGGTGCTCATCGCCAAAGCGTCCGGATTTGATCCAGCGCTGCTGAACGTGGCGTTCGTGTTTTTGTTGTTGGGCTACGGAACGAAAGTCGGCCTAGCGCCTCTGCACGCCTGGCTTCCGGATGCGCATGCGGAGGGTCCGACGCCGATCTCGGCAGTTCTCTCGGGATTGCTCTTGAACGTAGCGCTCTATGCCGTGCTTCGGTTCAAGCTTCTGCTCGCGGCCAACGGCCAAGCGATCTCGCCGGGACCGCTGATGGCAATGATGGGCCTCATCTCGGTGATCTTCGCGTCGTTCATGCTTTACCGGAGACGCGACGTCAAACGGATGTTTGCATACTCCTCTATCGAGCATATGGGCATTATCACTTTTGCATTCGGCATGGGCGGACCGCTCGCGAATTTCGCGGGGCTCCTGCACATGACAATGCACAGCCTGACCAAATCGGCGATATTCTTCGCCGTCGGGCACGTATCGCAAATCAAGGGGACGCAGAAAATCGCTGAGATCAGCGGATTGACCGAAACCCATCCCCTACTTGGATGGGGTCTTGTGATTGGCGTCGCGGCCATCATTGGCCTGCCTCCATCCGGCATATTCATGAGCGAGTTTTTGATCGTAAGTTCTACCTTTGCGCGCGATCCGCTGCTGGCCGGTTTGCTTGTGTTCGGCTTGTTGATCGGCTTCGGTGCGCTGATGTTGCGTTTGATCGGACTGGCGTTTGGCGAACCGAAAGGCAGCACCGCGCCGGTGGAGGCGTCTTACGTGCCGCTGTTCTTCCATTTGGCAATCGTGATTTCGGCGGGCATCTATTTGCCCGAGGCGCTGGTCGAATGGTTTCAGCATGTGGCCAGGCTGTTGGGATGAATGCGATGAGTGTATTCCCATCAGCGATTTCGGAAATCCTGCAAACCGGACGAATAGTAGCATCGCACGCGCCGTGGCCGCGGCTCAATGTTGAAGCGCAACAGTGGGAAGGCGTGATCGCACAGCTCGCGGCCGGGACTTGCACGCTGGTGAGCCAATGGGGCGAGTCCGATCGCGTACACATGGCAGTGAGATCCGATAGCGATATCTTCGTCCTCAGTCTCGAATGCCCCGAGGGGTGCTTTCCTTCGGTCGGCGCGGTGCATTCTCCAGCGATCCGGCTCGAGCGAGCGGTCAATGATTTGTTCGGTTTGGTGCCGACGGGAACGTCGGACTCGAGACCGTGGTTGGACCACGGGCGATGGGGCGTAAAACACCCGATGGGCGGTTGCTCTCGTGGATCTGACGCGCCGGTCGGCTATGAATTCCTGCCGGTGGAAGGCGAGAGCCTGCACACGATTCCAGTCGGGCCTGTGCATGCCGGGATCATAGAGCCGGGTCATTTCCGATTCACCGTCAACGGCGAGGCCGTCGTGCGCCTTGAGGAACGTTTCGGCTATGTACACAAGGGCATCGGCTCGCTGATGAACGGTCAGAGCGTCGAACGTGCGGCCCGCATAGCGGCACGTACCTCCGGCGACAGCACGGTGGCATACTCCCTTGGCTTCTCACGCGCAGTCGAAGCGGCGCTCGGCATCGAGGCGCCGCCGCGCGCGCAATGCATTCGCGCGCTCATGGCTGAGTTGGAGCGGTTGGCCAACCACTGCGGCGACATTGGCGCGATCTGCAACGATGCAACGTTCACGCTTCTGCACGCTCATTGCTCGATCCTGCGCGAACAGGTTTTGCGTGCTGCTGACACATGCTTTGGGCATCGCTTGATGATGGATCGAATAATTCCCGGCGGCGTAACAACCGATCTCAAATCCGACGGCAAGGATGCTTTGCGCGGGCTTTTGGCAACGTTCAAACTTCGATTTCCAAAACTGGTCGCGCTCTACGACAACACACCGTCTCTTCAAGACCGCACGGTCGCGACCGGGATTCTGCGCAAGACGCTTGCTGACCAGTACGGTTGCGGTGGTTACATCGGACGAGCGTCGGGGCGGTCGTTTGATGCGCGCAAATCGATTGGCTACCCGCCATATGACACTCTGGTGTTCGAGGTCCCGGTTCTTGAAGAAGGAGATGTGGGCGCCCGCGTGTGGCTCCGCATTCGCGAAGTCGAACAGAGCCTCAAACTTGTCGAGCAATTGATGGTGCAGCTTGCGGATGGCGCGACTTTTTCGGAGCCCAAGCCGGACGGCGACCGCGATCGCGAAGGCGCGGCACTGGTTGAAGGATTTCGTGGTGATATTTTCGTCTGGCTGCGACTGGCACGGGACGGCGGGGTCGGACATTGTCATTTGCGAGATCCATCCTGGTTTCAATGGCCGCTGCTGGAAGCCGCAATCGAGGGCAACATTGTCGCCGACTTTCCGCTCTGCAACAAATCGTTCAACTGTTCCTATTCGGGGCACGATCTTTAAGGTTTCGGAAAAATGCGCACGCTCTTGCTCGAAGGACTTCTGCTCGGCGCTTTGACCGAACCGAAACCGCAACCCGATGCCGCAGCGATCGAGGAGCTTGGCAAATCGCTTGCGCACGCCACGCGTCGCAAACTCGGGCGAAGCCTGTCAATCCGCGAAGTTGACGCTGGTTCCTGCAACGGCTGCGAACTCGAGATACACGCGCTCGGCAACGCCTTCTACGATTTGGAACGATTTGGTCTGCGCTTCGTTGCGTCGCCGCGACATGCCGACCTGCTGCTTGTCACAGGGCCGGTGACAAAAAACATGCGCCAAGCGCTTGAACGAACCTATCGCGCCACGCCTGATCCGAAATGGGTCGTCGCCGTCGGCGACTGCGGATTCGATGGTGGATGTTTTGCAGGGAGTTACGCGTGCGTCGGAGGCGTGAGCGCTGTTCTTCCGGTCGATCTCCACGTGCGCGGTTGTCCACCACGGCCGATCGAATTGTTAAAGGGGTTACTGGCACTCGTAGATCGGAACGACGATTCTCTGATGCGATCGTGACGTTTTGGCGCCGCGCTGAGGGCGGTTTTTGATCAGCGGCATCCAGCTGGCGTTCGCGTTATTCGGGAGACATCGTTACTATGAGCCGGAGTCAAGCAGTAGTCCCCACCGAGATCTACTTGTCGCTATCCGGTTATGAACTGTTGACGGACCCTCTCCTCAACAAGGGCACGGCGTTCACGGAACAAGAGCGGCGTGATTTCGATCTCGACGGATTGCTTCCGCCGCATATTTCTTCGTTGACCGAGCAGATGGACCGGCGGCTCAGGGCAATCCGCGCAATGGCAGATGACCGCGACAAACATGTTTTTCTTCGGGATCTGCAAGATACGAACGAAACGCTATTTTATTCGCTTCTCGTGGAGAACCTTGAGGAAATGCAGCCGCTCGTCTACACGCCGACTGTCGCCTACGGATGTCAAGAGTTTAGCCGCTTGTTCCGAAGGCCAAGAGGTTTGTTTCTCAGTGTCCCGCTTGAGACGCAGATAAAGCGGATCCTTTCGCACCCGCGCCTCGATAAAATTGAGACCATTGTCGTCACCGATGGTGAAAGAGTTTTGGACCTTGGCGACCAAGGCGTGGGCGGGATGGGAATTTCCATCGGCAAGGCCGCAATTTATTGCACGTGCGCAGGTCTTCACCCCTCAACGACGCTGCCCATTTTTCTTGACGTCGGAACCGATAATGCGGATCGACTCGATGATCCATTGTATCTTGGTTGGCGGCACAACCGTGTGCGCGGCCAAGACTACGACTCCTTCGTTGAAACATTTGTTAGCGCGGTTCGTGACCGTTGGCCCCACGTCTTGCTGCAATGGGAGGATTTTGCAAAGCACAACGCTGGCCGCATTCTCGAACGCTAGAGACTTCAACTCTGTACTTTCAATGATGACATCCAGGGAACGGCGGCAGCGGGAACGGGAACGCTGCTTGCATCAGCCTACATCACAGGTGTTTCCGTAGCTAAACAAAAGGTCTGTATTTTTGGCGCTGGCTCGGCTGGTTGTGGGATTGCGCACCTGTTGCGCCAAGCGATGATTGATGCCGGATTGTCTGATCGAGACGCCTGCCAACGCATCTTCTTGGTCGATGTAGATGGGCTCCTTACTGACGAAACGGCCGATCTGTCGCAGAAGCAGCGTGCGTTTTCCAAATCGCAGACTGGAATAGACGGATGGACCCTTTCAAAAAACGAAAGCATCACATTGCTCGATGTCGTCACAAACGTACGCCCAACCGCGCAGATTGGCGTGTCTGGCCAAACAGGTGCATTCAGTGAGAACGTCGTGCGAAGGATGGGCGCTGGAACGAAACGACCGGTAATTTTGCCCTTATCGAATCCGACGTCTTGTAGTGAGGCAACTCCAACTGATCTTTTGAGCTGGACGGCCGGTCGGGTCGTGATCCGGACAGGCAGTCCGTTTCCTCCCATTGTCAAAGATGGGCAGACTCTAATGGTTGACCAGACGAACAACACCTACTTTTTTCCAGGCATGGTTCTTGGTGCCATTGCCTGCGAAGCGAAGTATATAAGCGACGGCATGTTCGTGGCGGCGGCCAAAGCATTAGCCGCCGCCTCGCCAGCTATCAACAATCCTCGTGGCAATCTCCTGCCGCCTATCTCAAGTCTAAGGGAGGTGTCTGTGAAGGTGGCGTGCGCTGTCGCGTGGCAGGCTCAAATAGAAGGCCTTGCTAAGGATATGGACGGTCCGACACTTGAATCCCGTATCAGGGGCAAACAATGGAGCCCCCATTATTCGTCGTTTCGGTGGGTGCGCAGCTCAATGTAACGCGAGCGCAAATATGCCAACAATGAGCGCCACAACGGCCGCTCGCGACTGGGTGAACAGCAATGCGGACAACATGAAAATGATTGCTGCCATCCGCATCGCATTAATCCCGGACAATGCGTGCAGCGCCGATCTGATGAGA
>JBEBHP010000051.1:0-2244 GCA_040080835.1 Micropepsaceae bacterium
CAGGACCGGCGCGCCGGCGCCGGAGCCGATCTTGCCTTCGATCACGGCGGCGGCGGCGTCGGGCTTGCCGAAGACGAACTCGATGGCGAGCACCTGCTCCACCAAGTAGGAGCGGTGCAGTTGCAGCGCCGACGCGGTGGCCGGATCGGTGTCGACGACGATGTCGATCCGGTCGCTGACGTGGAGTCCGCTGTCCTTGCGCGCCTGCTGCACGAGTCGCACGAAGTCTCGCGCCGCACCCTCTTGTTCGAGGTCCTGGGTGACTTCGGTGTCGAGCACCAGCACGACGTCGTTCGACGGCAGCGCTGCCGCGCACAGACCGTCCTTCGGCACCAGTTGCAACACGAACTCGCCGTGCTCGAGCTCCACGCCGCCGATGCGGGCGCGGCCACCCTCGACCCTCCAGTCGCCGCTCTTCGTCGCCGCGAGGACGTCGCGCATCTTGCCCCCGAGCTTCGGCCCGAGCGTCTTCTGGTCGATCTGCAACCGGAACGAACCGAACGCAGTGATGTCGCTCGCGAAGGCCACGTCCTTGACGTTGAGCTCGTCCTGCAACAGCGACACGAACGGCGCCACCGCAACCGCATCGGCCCCGGCGAGCGTCACCTTGCGGAGCGGCAGACGCGTGCGCAGCTTCTTCTGCTCGCGCAACGCGAGTCCGACCGAACACGCATCGCGGACCCGGTCCATCTGGCGGACCAACTCCGGATCGATCGGCAGCAACTCGGCATCGGGCCAGTCGCACAGGTGCACCGAAGGTTCGCCCACGAGCGCGGTGTGCACCTTCTCGCAGAGCAACGGCAAGAGCGGCGCCGCGGCGCGGCAGAGCGTGACGAGACAGGTGTAGAGCGTGTCGTAGGCGTCGCGCTGGTCGACCGGCCCGGTCTCGCCCCAGAAGCGCTCGCGACTGCGGCGGATGTACCAGTTGTTGAGCGCGTCGAGGTAGTCCTTCACCACCTGGCACGCCGCCGCGAGGTCGTAGGCGTCCATGTTGCGTTGGACGCCCTCCACCATCGCTCGCGTCTTGCCGAGCGCGTAGCGGTCGAGCACCGCGGTCTGGTCGTAGCGCAGACCGGCGACGATGCCGTCGGCGTTGGCATAGAGGCTGAAGAAGTAGTAGGCGTTCCAGATCGGATTGAGCACGAGGCGCACGACCTCGCTGATCTGCTTGCCGTCCTTCTGGATCTGCAGGTCGCCACCGCGCAGGATCGGCGAACTCATCAAGAACCAGCGCAGCGCGTCGGCGCCGGTCGTCTGGAACAGTTCGACCGGGTCCGGGTAGTTGCGCAGGGACTTCGACAGTTTCTGCCCGTGCTCGTCGAGCACGACGCCATGGCAGATCACGTTGTCGAACGGACGCTTGTCGAACAACGCCGTCGCCAACACGACCAGCGTGTAGAACCAGCCGCGCGTCTGCGCGACGTACTCGACGATGAAGTCGGCCGGGAAGTGGCTCTCGAACCACTCCTTGTTCTCGAACGGGTAGTGCACCTGCGCGAACGGCATCGAGCCCGATTCGAACCAGCAGTCGAGCACTTCCGGCACGCGGCGCATCATCGACTTGCCGGTCGGGTCGTCCGGGTTCTTGCGCACCAACTGGTCGACGAACGGGCGATGCAGGTCTACGACCTTCACGCCGAAGTCGCGCTCCATGTCGGCGAGGGACCCGTAGACGTCGGTGCGCGGGCACCTCGGATCGTCGCTCTTCCACACCGGGATCGGCGAGCCCCAGTAGCGGTTGCGGCTGATCGACCAGTCGCGCGCGTTCTCGAGCCACTTGCCGAACTGGCCGTCGCGGATGTGCTCGGGGATCCAACGGATCGTGCGGTTGTGCTCCTGCATCCGATCCTTGATCGCCGTGACCTTGACGAACCAAGCGCCCGGCAGCGCCTTGTAGATCAGCGGTTCGCGCGTGCGCCAGCAGTGCGGGTAGTTGTGCTCGTAGGTGACGTGCCGCTTCAACACGCCCCGATCCTTCAGGACCTTGATGATGTCCTTGTTGGCGTCGAACACGAGAACGCCTTCCCAGTCCTTCACCTCGCTGGTGTAGCGGCCGCGGTCGTCGACCGGGCAGACGAGTTCGATGCCGTTCTGCTCGCAGACCTTCTGATCGTCTTCGCCGAAGCCGGGCGCCATGTGCACGACGCCGGTGCCTTCTTGCGTGTCGACGAAGTCGCCAGCGAGCACGCGGAAGCAGTTGTTGCGCCCGGCGAAGTAGGAGAACAGCGGCTCGTAGGTGCGGCC
>JBEBHP010000025.1:0-42372 GCA_040080835.1 Micropepsaceae bacterium
GGATCTGGAAGGGCTTGATGAACTGGACGCGATCATCCTGGCCGTCCCGCACACGCTTTATGTTGACCAGGCGACGTCGATCATCGCGCGCCTCAAGAGTAAAGGCGTGTTTATTGACGTCAAGTCCGCGATCCCGCCCAGTCTCGTGCCTGCCGGCTTCACCTACTGGAGTCTCTAGTTCGCCTTTGTGATCTCCAGTGGCTTGTCTGCCCCTCTGATCAATTCGCTGTAGAAACTGGCGATCAACGCCATGGAAGAAACCGGAACACGTTCGTTCGTTCCATGGAAGCCCTTGAGGTCATCCGCAGTAAGTTCTGCCGGAACGATCCGGAAGACGTTTTGAGTCAGACCGCTGTAGTAGCGGGAATCCGTTCCGCCGGAGACAAGATTTGGGACGACGAGCACGCCAGGCTTCACTTTCTGCAACGTCGATGCGATCAGCGCAAATTGTGGTCCGTGGACATCGGATGTCGATGAAGGTTCGCGCCCCGGATTGGAAACCCGGATGTCAATCTGGTCGTCATCTACGGCCCTGCGAATATGTTCAACGATCGTCTGCGAAGTGTCCCTGGGGTGAATACGGAAGTTGATGGTCAACGTTGCTTCAGGTGGCAGCACGTTTTCCTTGATGCCGCCCTTTATGATCGTTGGAGCAATCGTCGTGTGCAGGCCCGCGGCAGAGCCCGGCGACAGATTCATTGACCGGATCACAAGCGGTTCAAGCAGCCACAGGTTGGCAACAGCCAGTTTTGGCCCGAACTGCATTGCAGGCATCAACCGCAACAGGAAGTCCTTTGATACGCCGTCAATGCGGCTCTCGAACGGCGAAGCTTCTATTTTTTCGAGCGCATGTGCCAGCCGACCAATGGCTGTCTCCCCGATTGGCAAAGGTAGAGAAGAATGCCCGCCCGGACTGTGAGCCGTCAATTCAAGGGTGACGTACCCCTTCTCGGCGACGCCCACGAGTGCGATCGGACTGTCGACACCTGGCACAACACCCGTTGTGATTGCACCGCCTTCATCATCGACAAGTTCAAGCTGGATCTTGCGCTGGGCCAGAAGGGCTGCAATCTTTTCGTTTCCGTCGCGACCGCCGATTTCCTCGTCATGCCCGAAAGCGAACATGATGGTGCGCTTCGGCTTGAAGCCGTCATCCAAGAGAGATTCTGCCGCTTCGAGCTGACCGATAATGCCGGCCTTTGTATCCATGGTACCCCGGCCCCAAACATAACCTTCGGCGATGTCGCCTGCGAAAGGGTCGTGCTTCCAGTTCGCTTCGCTGCCCGGGGCCACCGGTACCACGTCCATATGGGACATGAGCAGCAAGGGCTTCAGTGTTGGGTCGGTGCCCTGCCATGTGTACAGCAGGCTGTATTCACTGATGATCTCGCGCGTGGCAGTCTTCGCAAACTGCGGATACGTTGCGGAAATCCAGTCACGAAAAGCGATCAATGCGTCCTTCGACGACTGGACGCTTTCCGCAGGCGCACCCTCCTGCCACGAAATGGTTCGAAACTTCACCGCTTCGCCAAGGTGGGACGCGATCTTGCCGCCATCGAAGCCCGATTTGGTGGCTGTGATCGCAGGGGCGACATAGGCCGGCACCATCAGCGTGCGCCCAACAACAATTGCTGAAAGGGTCAGCAAGACCAGAGAGAATGTGACAAGAATGGTGCGCAGCATGGTCACGGCTCCGTTGCTATACAGGGGACTATCTTGTTGGTTTCGGTGTCATGTCACAATGTCACCTTTCGCCCCGGCGGTAACCACGTCTGTAGCGCTCGTGCCTTGACGCCCTCCGGTCGAGAATAGTATGTGGCTCGCATGATGATGCCAGCACTCAAGCGAACGATGAAAAAGACGACGCCCGGTTTCCGGGGCGGCTTTGAACTGCGCGCGCTGAACTAGCGCCCATCATTCAAGGTCCCGCGGAAACCGACGGGACCCGGCATACCGGCTCTCGTCAATAATTTGAAAACGAGAGAACCATGTCCCACTCCACAGTCGTGAACCGACCTGCCCCCTCAGTCGCCGTCATCGGTGCCACAGGCGCCGTCGGCCGTGAAATCATTGGCTGTCTTGAAAAGCGCGCCTTTCCGCTCTCGAGGCTTCGACTGCTTGCTTCTGCGCGATCTGCCGGCCAGAAAATTCCCTTCAAGGGTCGTGAATTGCCCGTGGAAACGCTGGATGAGAAAAGCCTCAAGGACGTGGACATCGCCCTGTTCTCAGCTGGAAGCAGCGTAACCAAACTGGCTGCACCAACTGCCGGAATGCGGACGGTGATCATCGACAACTCGTCCGCATTCCGGATGGACGCCAACGTTCCCCTGGTGATTCCGGAAGTCAATCCTGGCACCACTTTCAGCCACTCGGGCATCATAGCCAATCCGAATTGCACTGCGATCATCTCTGCAATGGCCCTGTGGCCTCTGCATCTACAAAATCCCATTCGCCGTGTGATTGCTTCAACCTATCAGGCTGCGTCGGGCGCTGGTGCTGCAGCGATGGAAGAACTGCGACAATCGACCGAAGCGTTTCTTGCCAACCGGCCGTTCACACCGCGCGTGCTGCCGCACCCTTATGCATTCAACGTCTTCAGTCACAACACAGCAATCGATCCTGTCTCCGGCAGCAATGATGAGGAAATCAAGGTGATGCGCGAACTGCGCAAGATCATGAACCTGCCTGAGCTGCGTATCGGTATCACATGCGTGCGCGTGCCGGTGTTGAGGGCACACACCATCGTCATGTCAGTCGAATTCGAGCGGCCAATGAGACACGAATCCGTTCGCGAAATATTGTCCACTGCACCCGGCGTGCGATTGGCCGATGACAGGACGCGCAATCATTTTCCTATGCCCAACGAAGCAACCGGTCATGACGAGGTCATCGCGGGCCGCTTCAGGCCGGACCTTGGCGATCCGACCGGTCACACGGTTTCAATGATGGTTGCTGGCGACCAGCTGCTCAAAGGCGCGGCACTTAACGCCGTCCAGATAGCCGAACTGGTGATCAGGGGCGCCCCCTAGGTCGCGACTACCTTGTTGATGTCGCTGAGCGCCTTGTCGACGTACTTCTTGGCGCTCTCGACATCGCCATTTCCCTTGCGCACAGATGTCGCGTCAAGCAGAGCACGCGCCAGGCCGTTCTTGCTAAAAAAAATGACATCTGGTTGCTACGATTATCCAGCTTCGGAAACCGCAGCATGCGGGCGCATCAAAAATGAGGGAAAGAGTGAGTTTGCGGCAATGAACAAATGAATTTATCCGGATGGTGGCGCGGCAGTGTTTACGCGCCCTGACGGTTGGGTTACAGGCTCTGTTGCCGATGCATTCGGCCTATTCTGGAGATTTCTTGATGCGTGTTCTGCTCACGGGCGTCGCAGGATTTATCGGCTATCACGTCGCTGAAGCCCTTCTGGCGCGGGGAGACACTGTGGTGGGGGTCGACAATCTCAACCCCTATTACGAGGTGTCTCTCAAGGAAGACAGGCTCAGGCAGCTCAAAAGCAAGCTTGAATTCACTTTCGAGCGGGCCGATATCTCGGACCGGCAAGCCATGGCGATCATTGCGGCGAAGCATCCGGACACGACACACATCGTGCACCTTGCGGCACAGGCGGGGGTCCGACATTCACTCAAGGATCCCTATACCTACATCATGTCCAACGTGATGGGCCAGGTGGTGATGCTGGAGCTTGCAAGGGAGTTTGGCAAGTTCGAGCATTTTGTCTATGCGAGTTCTTCGTCCGTGTACGGCGGAAATACCAAGTTGCCGTTTTCGATTGATGATGAGACCGAGCAGCCGAATTCGCTCTATGCAGCGACAAAGAAGGCAGACGAACTCATCGGCCATACCTATGCGCATCTCTATGGACTTCCTTCCACGGGATTGCGGTTCTTTACGGTTTATGGTCCCTGGGGGCGTCCTGACATGGCGGCATTCCTGTTCACGAATGCCATTCTGAAGGGTGAACCGATCCGCGTCTTCAATCATGGCGAGATGTGGCGCGACTTTACCTATATCGACGATATCGTTGCGGGCGTGCTGGCCGTGACTGATCGCAAGCCTTCAAGACAGCCGCCGCACATGGTGTACAATCTGGGCAATCACAAATCGGAAAAGCTGACCGATTTCATTGCCACCATCGAAAAAGCCCTTGGCAGGAAAGCAGAGTTCAAATTTGAACCCATGCAGCCCGGCGATGTCGAACGTACCTATGCCGACATAGATGCGTCCCGGCGGGATCTGGGCTTTGAACCCAAGATCCCGATCAGCGAAGGCATTCCCCGCTTTGTAAAATGGTACCAGGAATATTATCGCATCTGGCCGCAGAACTGAGCGCCATTTGTGTCGCTGCGCGACTGTCATAATCTATTCATTTGCATGGCATCGGTGCGTGAATTAAGTAGCTCCCGTTCACGCGTGATGTGAACATTTCCCTAGTATTGCCTCGGGATCCTGGAGTGGCGGGCGCACAACCGCCACTCTCTTCTGCGTCTAAATGTTCTTTTTTTGTTCTTGTCTTGAAAGAAGCAAGCTGGCAGCTTGTGGAAAAAAGGTTCGGGCACGCTGCAGCGGATTTTTCCGGCAAGCCTGGTGGGACGCAGAGTGCAAAACATCGAACACTTTTGTTCCCGTCAGACCATGGTTTCTGCAGCACAAAGCCGAATTTCGTGAGACAGAGCCGGGACAATTGTGTCAGGTGCTGAAATGAAAAGGGCCGGAGAATCTCTCCAGCCCTTTGCAAGTTTCAGACTACCAGCCGATTACCAGCAGAAGCGCCAGCGATAGTTCGACCATTCACGAGGCCAGTGGCGATCCTGCCAACGGTAACCGTTGCGGTCGTAGCCATTGTCGTAGCCCCAGCGCGGTTGGGACGAGCGCCAGCAGAAGCCCTGGTAGTCCCAGTACCACCACGCGTCATCGTAGTACCACCAATAGTTATCATCAAAGAACCGCAGCGTGATGTACCAGCGCCAGCTGTCATCCCAGCCGTTATTGTACCAGTGCGGATACCAATAGTGTCCGTCATAGTAATGCGTGGCGCGCCAGCGCGGCTGGTGCCGTACGCCGCGCCAACGGTCCTGGTTATGCCAACGGTCTCCGTCGCGCCATCGGTCGCGGTCCTGGTCACGGCGCCACCGATCATCGTTGCCATCGCGCCGACGCCAACCGTCGCTGCCATGGCGGTCGTCGCCACCCCAGCCGGGTGACGTCCCTGGCCCACCACGCGGGCCGGGAGGGTTCTCCCAGTTCGTGCCAGGGCCGCCTCTCGGGCCTGGCGGATTGTTGTCGCGGTCACGCCATCGACGTCCATTTCCCCGGTCTGGTGATGCGCCTGGTCCGCCTTGTGGACCTGGACGGTTCTCCCAGTTCGTGCCGGGACCACCTTGCGGCCCGGGTGGGTTGTTGTCGCGGTCACGTCGGTGTCGATCCGGGGACGTTCCCGGTCCGCCTTGCGGGCCTGGACGGTTTTCCCAGTTCGTGCCAGGACCGCCTTGCGGGCCCGGTGGGTTGTTGTCGCGGTCTCGCCGACGCGCTCCGCCGCCATCACCGCCTCCTCCACCGCCATTGCCCTGGCGCCAGTTTCCACTGCCCGGCTTTCCTCCGCCGCCATTTGGCTGATTTCCGTCCGGATGTGCGTCGTGTCCGCCGCGCCAGCCGTTGCCGGCTGACGCTGGCTGGGCGGCGAATAGAATGCTCGCCATTGCCAACGCTGCCGGAGCTATTAATTTGAGTTTCATCATGAACCTTTCACTCAAAGGGACCCAATTTGCCTTTTGGTACTTTCGGGCTGAATGGTTCATGAACAGCGTATTCACTTTTGTATGATGACTTGGCGGACTGTGGATCAGGGTCTGGTACTGGAGGGTAATTGCGCATGCGCATTATGTTGATTGGCGGCGCCGGCTATATCGGGTCGTCCATTGCGCACCATTTGCTCGACCGCGGTCACGTACCCGGCGTATTCGACAACTTGTCCACAGGGTCCAGGGCCGCGGTCCCCGAAGGCGCATACTTCATGCAGGGAGATTGCGGAGATGCGGCGGCGCTCGGAGAGGCGCTGCAGGCCTTTCGCGCAGACGCCGTCATCCAGCTTGCCGCGTCGGTTCGGGTGGAAGAGTCGGTCTCGGACCCATGGAAATACTATTTCAACAACACAACGAAATCGTTGAACGTCTTTCAGACTTGCGCAAAGACCGGCGTGAAGGACATCGTCTTTTCGTCTACGGCTGCGGTCTATGGCGAGCCGAGCACCATGCTCATCGACGAGTCTGTCCCGACCAATCCTGTGAACCCCTATGGCCAGTCGAAGCTTTCATCCGAGTTCATGCTCAAGGATATCGCCCGTGTATCGGGCATGCGGGCGACGATCCTGCGCTATTTCAACGTCGCGGGTGCAGACGTCGGACTGCGAAGCGGCCAGCGAACGCCCGAGGCAACGCATCTGATCAAGGTGGCGGCAGAGGTCGCAGCGGGAAGGCGCCCGCATCTGAACATTTTCGGCACTGATTACCCGACGAATGATGGTACCTGCGTGCGCGACTACATTCATGTCATGGACCTGGCACTGGCTCATGAACTGGCACTCGTGAAGCCCGGTGATGCAAGTCAAACCCGCATCTTCAATTGCGGATACGGCACAGGGTACTCGGTGAAAGAGGTCGTGACAGCCTTTGGCAAGGTGCTGGGCAAACCCCTGCCGATCAAGAACATGCCTCGCCGAGCTGGCGACCCGCCTGCCCTCGCCTGCAATTCAGCCAAGCTGAAGCGGGAGCTTGGATGGATGCCCGATCACGCCTCGATTGAAACGATTGTTGAAACTGCACTGAACTGGGAAAGAAAGCTCACCAGTTTGCGAGCGTAACGGCGCGTATTGCAAAAGGGCAAAAAAATGCCCGGTGTCGGAGTGGTCGTAACACTCAACACCGGGCTCTCAATCACCTTGGCCATTCGCGGGAATTGATGAACTATCTTTAACTCCAAAACGCACGAATTATGCAATGGCTTTTGGAATAAGATGCACAGCTTCCTTTTGATGCACGATCAGTGCGCGTGAATGGTGGCTCTGACAATCGCAGATACGCGATCAACATCATCGTCACTCATCGAAGAGCCTGACGGCAGACACAATCCCTGATCGAAAAGCTTTTCAGATACAGCGCCGCCTATTGTTCGCGCAGCTGCAAAGACTGGTTGCATGTGCATCGGCTTCCATACCGGTCTCGCCTCGATGTTTTGTTGCTCCAGAGCCGATCGAAGCGTTTCTGGCGACGCCGGAACTGCCTTTGGGTCAACAAGCATGACGGTTAGCCACCGCGTGCTTCGACCATAGGTTGCTTCGGGCATGAAACTGAGGCCTGCACAGTCCTTCAGATTGCTCTGATAGCGTGCAGCGACCTGACGCCTGCGATCCACACGCTGCTCGAGTACGCCGAGCTGCCCCAAACCTATCGCTGCACAAATATTGCTGAGCCGGTAGTTGAAACCAACAGCCTGGTGCTCGTAGTGCGATACGTTCTCGCGCGCCTGTGTCGAAAGGTAGCGCGCCCGCTCGATCATATCCCTGTCGTCACTCGCCAACATGCCGCCACTGGACGTGGTGATGATCTTGTTGCCGTTGAATGAGTAAACAGCTGCGCGAGCGCCATGACCTGCGTGACGGCCACGATACGAGGCGCCAACTGCCTCGGCTGAGTCAGAGATGACAGGCACCCCCAGCGGATCGCACAGGCAACGGATGCGGTCGAGATCGCAGGACTGACCGTAGATGTCCGTCGGAATCACGGCCTTGGGCAACCGCCCAAGCCTTGAAGCTTTTTCGAGACCCTCCCCAAGTAATTCAGGGTCCATTGTCCAAGTGGATGCATCGCTGTCGATAAAGACTGGCCTGGCCCCTTCGTGCACCGCAGGGCCGATACTGGCAATGAAGGTCAGTGTGGAGGCCCAGACCTCGTCGCCGGGCGACAGGGCCAGCGACTTCATCGCAAGATGCATCGCGGCTGTTCCCGATGAAAGCGCCAGACAATAGCGCACGCCGGTCAGCTGCGAGAACGCCTGTTCGAACCGGTTCAGCATCGAACCGGCGGGTGCGACGTAGTTCGACGCAAAGGCCTCTGCCACCAGTTTTTCTTCGTCGCCGCCCATGTGGGGTGGCGACAGGAAGATGCGCGAGTTCATGACGGCTTTCCAAAAGCAGGCAGCATTTTCAGAACGCGCGCAGGATTGCCGATGATGCATGTGTTGGCGTCCACATCCCTGGTCACGACGGAGCCCATTCCGATCATGGCACCGCGTCCCACGCTGGTTCCCTGGCGAATCGCAGCCGCCGTTCCCACTTCCACTCCATCTTCGAGCGTCACGTTGCCCGAGAGCGTGACCTGTGGAGCTATCGTGCAGAAATCGCCTATGCGGTCGTCGTGGGCGATGGTTGCACCCGCGTTCACGATGACGTGCTGGCCAAGCGTTGCGTCGTACGAAACACACGCGCCAGGCCCAATCATGCAACCCGCACCGAGCATTGCGTTTCGCGAGACATTGGCCGCCGCGTGCACAAGCGTGGCGAATTCAGGTGCGCCCTGCCCCATGATGGCGCTAACGATTGCTGCGCGAGCCCTGGGTGCACCAACGGCCACCACGAATGCGTGATCGCGGAACTCCCGCCACATGGATACCTCGCCGAGCACGGGCCGGTCGGCGCATGTCGTGCCCTTCAGTGCGGGATTATCGTCGAGAATACCAACGAACTCCCAATCGCCGGCACGACTTTCGACGATGAACGCCACATCCTTCATGTGGCCGCTGGCGCCGAAGACAATCAGTCTGCGCGTCATTGGATTTTCGACCCCGTAAAGGGCGGCATCGTGGCGTGCCCCATGGCGCTGATGTCCTTTCCGGAAAGAACCCTTACGACCGTCCGCACCAGGATACGCACGTCCAGCCAGAGCGACTGGTTGTCCACGTACCAGATGTCCAGCCGGAACTTGTCTTCCCACGATAGCGTATTGCGGCCGTTGACCTGGGCCCATCCGGTAATTCCCGGGCGCACCTCATGCCGACGCGCCTGCTCAGGGGAATAGTGCTCAAGGTATTCCATCAGCAGCGGCCGCGGACCCACGAGGCTCATGTCGCCTCTGAGTACGTTCCACAACTCCGGCAACTCATCGAGGCTCGTTGCACGCAGGATGCGCCCCAGCCGCGTCAGGCGGTTTTCATCCGGGAGCAACCTGCCCGAGGTATCTCGCGCCTCGCTCATGGTACGGAACTTGTACATGTGGAATGGCTTGCGTTGCAGACCGGGGCGACGTTGGGTGAAAAGGACCGGAAAACCCAAGAATACTGCGAGGCTGCAACCGATGATTGCCATTAGTGGTAGGAGCACCAAGAGACCCACGGAACTTCCGATGATATCCACGACTCTTTTCGTTTGAAACTGACTCATCGGGGTTCCACATTACGCGTCGCGCATCTGCGATCGACAAAGATCAACCGTGTGCGAAGTGCGCAATCATAATATTGCAGTCGTCGCCTTGATGATCAATCCACGAAAGCCACCAAGACGGTGGAATAGAAGACTGACTTTATGCACACGGCACCATCAAGGATCACGACAAAGCGAGCTACGCTGGCCTCGGTCCGAACGAGCATGAAAGGAGTGCTGCAGCACCACCAGCTTCGCAACATTCTTGCGAACGCAGTCGGCCAATTCAGCGCGATTGTCTTTTCCATTCTCATGGTGCCGCTCTACTTTCAATTGCTGGGGGCTGAGGCATATGGACTTCTCGGCTTCGCGGCCTTGGTTCAAAGCTGGGTGCTTCTGCTGGATGCAGGTGCAAGCGCTACCTTGGGCCGGACAATGTCGCGAGTTGCAGCAGGCCTCGCCAGCGCGAACGAAGCGCGCGCCCTATTGCGCGTGGCTGACCGGTGGATGCTATTGACAGGCGCCGCGCTGCTCTTGATTTGCATCCTTCTTTCCGGGTGGATCAGCACGCACTGGCTGGAAGGCAAATCATTGTCGCCGCAGGCGATTTCACAAGTGTTTGTCCTCTTGGTCACGCTCGCAGTATTTCGCCTGACGGCCAATATGTATCGGAGCGCCATTTCAGCATATGGCCAACAGTTATTGGCAAATTCGGTCTATGCAGCTTCAAATGTGCTGCGGCTCACGGCCCCAATCCCGCTGCTGCTGACGTCGCCTGACATCCGCCTACTCTTTCTGACGTGGATTGTACTATCACTACTGGAGATGCTCATCTTGCGTTTCCGGATCGCATGGCTACTTGCGGCGCCCGCTGAAACATCAATGGGGCCCGTGCCCAGTACACAGCCGGCCATCAAATTTGCGGCTATGCTTGCCATAACTTCAACCGTTTGGGTGTTAGCGACGCAGATCGACAAAGCTCTGCTTTCGGCGCGGTTGCCGCTTGAAGCTTTTGGCTACTTCAGCGTTTGCTTGACGCTATCTAATGCCGTATCCCAGTTGGCAACGCCGATTACTGCAGCTTACCAGCCCTCCTTCAACGCTTTGGGAAACCAGCATAGCGTCGGTCAGTTTTACAGCCAATATTCCCGTGCCACACAGATTGTGATGATCATAGTAGCACCTGTATCCTTCGCACTCTTCTTTTTCCCTTCAACAAGCGTCACTGTCTGGACGGGTGCTCCAGCCGCCGCCACCTACGCCATCGACGTCCTGCCCTGTTTCGTGCTTGGCAGCATGCTGTCTTGCATTGCGGCACTTGCCTATTCAATGCAGGTTGGATTTGGAAGTGTGTCACTGCACATGAGGTCCAACCTGATTGCTGGCGCGCTATTTGTCCCACTCGCTGCAACCAGCGCCATCGAAATCGGGCCCGCGGGATCGTCCGCATTCTGGCTGGCATTCAACGCTGTGTTTTCGCTACTCTGGTTGCCGCGCGTGATTGAGAAGTTTTTTCCTGGGCGGGCCGAGGACCACTTTGCATTTGACATCGCTCCTTCCCTGATCGGCGCACTGATCGGTGCTTTGCTTTCGCGCATATTCTTTGGCGACAAAACCGACGACCGACTCACCGGTCTATGCATACTCATGTTTTCCTGGACCGTTGCCATGGTGGGCGCGGTCGGCTTTTCCATTCTGATGTCCCGATGGCGACCTCCGGTGTCACCATGACCGCAGCACATGCGCCGGTTGAGGCGCCAACCGTCCAGTCGGCGAAACGTCCCAAGATCTGCTTCCTCGGCAACATTAACAGCATGCCGCTGATCTATGCCCGAGAATTGAGATCATTGGGCGCCGACGTGGTCATGTACTTCGAGGCAGACCAGAACGAGCAGTTGCACAGACCTGAGGCGAGATACGCTGAGTATCGGCAATTGCCCGACTGGCTTCGGCATTTGAATGTGGGGGTGCGCTCTCTGTTTTTTGCCTTTCCCAACGTACTTCGCAGCCGAATCCTGCGCATGCTGAACGAGCAGCAATTCGACGGATTTGTGTTGAATGGCTTGTTCATCACTCTGGCGCCGTATCTAAACGCAAAGCGATTTGCGTTGCTGGCCGGAGCCGACCTTGACGTCTATTGCGACCCTGCGAGTTTTAGGTGGAGAAAACTTGTTGGCGAATTTGGCGCCCCGCGTGGATTGGCCCGTAGTCTGGTTTTTTCCCGGCTGGTACACCTCCAACGAAAAGGCTTGGCGGCCTGCGCCGGTACCAATTTTTTTGCAGAAGGCATCAATCCGAATGGGGATGCCCTCCTGAATGATATCTTGCCACGGTCCGGCAACTTCCGGATCCAGGTCCGCGGCGTTGACACGTCGATGCTGGCATACGTCGACGGGTCCGACAGAACCGGAGATGATACGGAGTTTCTCATCCCGGTCAGAATGGTCTGGAAAGAGCCCCTGCCGGCGGGCCTTTCGCGCATTGAGAACAAGAAGACAGATGAGATGCTGAAAGGCTTCGCCGAGGTGCGGAGACGCACTGCCCTAAAGCCAAAACTTTTCATCATTGAAAAAGGCCCGCATGTTTCAGAGACCAAAGAACTGCTGGCCAAACTGGAGATTGCCGACCAGGTCACATGGTTGCGGGAAATGTCCCAGTCATCGTTATTGGAGTGGTATCGGCGCGTGGATGTCGTATTTGACCAACTGGGAGAGCATATGATTGGAGGGATCGCACTTGACGCCATGCTGATCGGACGCCCTGTCATTGCCAATGCACGGCCGGAGATATTCGTCCCTCTATTTGGCGAACCATCGCCAATCTGTCATGCCACAAATGCAACCGACGTCGCCGCGCATATCGGGAGACTGGTCAACAGTCCGGTTGTCCGCAGGAAAATGGGATTGCAGTGCAGAGAGTACGTCACCCGGAATTTCAATGGAACACGGACCGCGGAGGACATGCTTGAATTCTTCCGTGGCGAATCAAGTACTCCATGAAACGATCGCAATCATCATAATCCTGTGCACATCGTTCACGTCATAACCAGTTTGATGACCGGCGGCGCGGAAGCGATGCTTTTGAAGCTGATTTCCCGCGGATCTCTGGATTTCAAGCACTCGGTGATCTCATTGCAGACCAAGGGAACCATCGGACCAAAGCTTGAAGCTGTCGGCGTGGAAGTGTTTGCGCTTAACATGGCCGGCGGACGCATTCCCGGTGTGTCTGCATTGAAACTCATGGACTTGCTTGACAGTTTGCGCCCTGATCTGATCCAAGCTTGGATGTACCATGCCAATCTTGGAACCACGCTCGCGCGCAGTTTTCTGCGCCAACCGCCTCCGCTCTACTGGTCCATTCGTTGCTCCTTGAGCCTGGGTGACAGGGAGAAGTGGCTTACGGCCGCGGTTGTCAGAGGATGCGCCTACATTTCTTCAAGCGCGCAAACAATTATCTATAATTCTCGTCGCTCTATGCAGGAGCACTCGGCGCTAGGATACAAATCGAAGGGAGCTAGAGTCATTGCCAACGGCTTTGACCTGAAGCAATTCAGTCGTTCAGCACAATTCAGGTCGCAACTTCGCGAGACCCTGCACATTCCGCCAAATGCCTTTGTCGTCGGGATGCTGGCAAGGCTACATCCGATGAAGGACCATCGTACATTTCTCGCAACGGCCAGAAACGTGGTCTCTCAGACTTCGGACACTTACTTTGTTGCGGCGGGCCGCGGTGTACCAGAACTTGCATCACAGTTCCCAGATTTGGTTGCCGAACTCGGCACTCGCCTAGTTCTGCTGCCCGAGTTCGACGCTGTTGAGAAATTCATGAGCGCGCTCGATATCTTCCTTCTCACCTCTGCCTGGGGAGAGGGCTTTCCCAATGTACTTGGCGAGGCCATGGCGTGCGAGCTTCCCTGCATCACCACGGACGCGGGAGACAGTGCTCATATTGTTGACAAGGCAGGCATCATTGTTGCACCGGCAGACGTGGTGGCCCTGGCGCGAGAGACGATGGCACTCTACCAAAGCGGGCCGGACAGGCTTCGATTGCTCGGAGAGCAAGCCAGAGAGCGGGTCAGAGCGCATTTCTCGATTGAACGCGCGGTTTCTGCCTATGAAGCGTGCTGGCGAGCAGGTGCAAACGCGCCGCGGACGCCACACCATCGAGAGACCCGTTAACATGTGCGGGATTGCTGGCTACCTGACAACTGAAAGGCACACTCGCGATTTCTCGCTGGCTGTCATGCATTCCATGACCGAAGCTATCATTCACCGCGGACCTGACAGTGATGGACACTGGATTGATCCCGAGTCAGGCATTGGGCTTGGGATGCGACGATTGTCCATCGTCGACCTCTCGCCAGCCGGCGCTCAGCCCATGACTTCGGCCTGCGGCAGGTTTGTTCTGGTCTACAACGGTGAAATATACAATCATCTGGATCTCAAGCTGCGCCTTGCCCAAGAGGGTGCCAATGTGGACTGGCGGGGCCACTCGGATACGGAAGTGCTGCTCGCTTCCATCGCGCATTGGGGGCTGAAGCGCACACTGCAACTGGCAAACGGCATGTTTGCTCTGGCTTTGTGGGACCGAAAGAACCGATCACTAGAATTAGCGATAGACCGGTTTGGAGAAAAGCCGCTATACGTTGGGACGTTTGGCAACGCGCTTCTATTTGCTTCGGAGCTCAAGTCGCTGGCGGCTCATCCGCGTTGGAAAGGCGAAATTGATGCGGACGCCCTTACCCTGCTTCTACGCTACGCGTATGTGCCTGCACCTCACAGTGTCTTCAGACATGTGGAAAAACTCGAACCCGGAAAAATCATACGTGTTCACGGTACCGTTGGCTCGCCAAACGGTTTCAAGTTGGAACGGGACGTTTACTGGTCTGCGTTCGACGTTGTGCAGGGCGCCAAGTCATCACCACTGAACCTAGACCGCCGTGAAATTCAGGCCAGATTCGAGGAACTGTTTCGGGACTCCGTCAAGATCAGAATGATGTCGGATGTTCCGCTCGGGGCTTTCCTTTCAGGAGGATACGACTCCACTGCCGTGGTGGCGATCATGCAGCAGCAAACGTCCACTCCAGTCCGAACGTTCACAATCGGATTTACGGAGCATGGTTACAATGAAGCCCCGTATGCGAAATCCGTCGCTGCTCACCTTGGTACGAACCACACCGAGCTTTACGTGACACCCGAGCAGGCAATGGAGGTTATTCCAAAGCTTCCCGACATCTATGATGAACCATTTGCCGACAGCTCCCAGATTCCGACATTCTTGGTTGCGCAATTGGCAAGGCAGCACGTCACCGTAGCGCTCTCGGGAGATGGGGGTGACGAATTGTTTGGCGGGTACAACAGGTACTTCGTTTCGAAGCGATTTGCTCCCGTGTGGTCGCGCATCCCAACGCTCGCCAGAAGTGCTGCTGCAGGTGCCATTCGTGCAGTTGGCGCTCCCACGTGGGACGCACTGAACATGCTTGCGACAATGGGTCGAAGCAAGACACTCGTGGGCGACAGGGCTCTGAAGCTTGCAGACTTGCTTTCAGCCCCCAGCGCTATTCAAGGCTACGAACTGCTGGTATCTTCGTGGGCATATCCGGAGCTTGTTGTAAAGAACGGAATAGAGCCTCCGGGCGCAGCAATCAGCGCCAGACCTTTGCCAGCGGGACTGAACTTCATCGAACAGATGATGTACCTCGATCTGGTGACATACCTGCCTGGCGACATTCTGACGAAAGTGGACCGCGCCACGATGGGAGTGAGCCTTGAGGGACGTGTGCCATTCCTGGATCCAAGGCTTGTCGAATTCGCGTGGGGTCTATCACTCGACCAGAAGATACATAGCGGCAGAGGCAAGCAGGTCATCAGGGATCTGGTTCACCGTTATGTGCCATCCAGGCTGGTCAACAGACCGAAAACGGGCTTCGGTATTCCGATTGAGCAATGGCTGAGAGGACCGCTGCGAGGATGGGCGGACTCCTTGATCCTCGATCGGAATGCAGGTCTTGATGAGCATTTCAGCATGGACATCATCAGGGAACACTGGTCGCAGCATCTTTCGGGTCGGCGAAACTGGCAGGCGAGGCTGTGGCCCGTGCTGATGTTTGGGGCCTGGAAACAAAAGTTCTCAAAGCAGTGAACATTTGCAATGGTTTATGAATCGGCCAACGGGGATCTGGTGGGGTGGATCATTGCAAGCCTCGTGCTCGTGGGCAGCATGGCCTTGGCTGCAGCGGTTTGTCGACGTCCGGCTTCTGCGCTCATTTTCATTCTTGCCGTCGCCCTACGCTTCGGACTGTCGGCGGCCAGCTCTTTCGGGTTGTTCCTGCCCCCCGACGCTGACAGGCTCGATTTTCACCTTCAGGCGTCGCAGATGGCGACAACCGAAGACGATCCCGGCGAAGTTGTCATCGGACACCAAGTCTACACTGCAATTCTCGCGCTTTTCTACAGGATGTTCGGCACTTCCATATTCCTGGGATGCATCGTCAGCACAATTCCGTTCGTCTTTGCGCAGGTCTACCTGCTGCGCTTTCTCAGATTCTGGGGATATGACAAATTCGAGACGATGGCGCTCCTGCTGTTTGGCTTTGCACCAGCGATGCTGCTCTATGCGAATTTCACCTACAGGGAACCCCTACAAATATTGCTCATGCTGATGGGCCTCTACTACGGCTTTTCCCTTCGGCGCAATCCTTCCCTTGGAAACGTGCTATTGTGCACGTTGTCGCTTTTTGCCTTTGGAATGCTGCACTCCAAGTTTTTCGTGGTTGTTCCACTGATCCTGATACTGATCTTCTTTTGGCCGCCTGCGCGACCATCCGGGCAAGTACGCAGTCGGCGAAAAAGCGCCTTGCCATCGATAGTCGCCGGCCTGATTGTCGTGACACTCGCAGTCATCGGCGTACTTTCGCAATCCTCGAGCAATTCCCTTGTTGACACGCTAACCACCGGGAACGTGGCAGACTATATGCTCGACCAGAAGTATGCGCTGCAGGGAATTGCACCGCGGACGATGATGCCAATCCAGATCGAAAGTGCCAGCGTTACAGAATTGATCCTCAAGGCACCGCTCATATTGCTGCAATACATGTTTGCCCCAATTGCGCCATTCCTCGTACAGGAAGCACAAGACCTGGTGGCCCTTGCGGACACTGTGCTGCGCTCAATTCTTCTGTTTTCTGCTATTTCTGAGATACGGCGCTCACGGTCGCCATATGCCAGCGAACTTAGGTTGCTGCTGGTCATCTATGTCGTTTTTTCGCTAGTTGCAGCGCTGGGAACCGCGGCCGTTGGTACCGCAATCAGACATCAAATAAAGGTGTCCTGGATCCTCGTTCTCCTGGGAACTCCAGGCTTGGCACGCATGATTAGATCCCTGCTTGTGGGACCTCGTCGACCTGAGTGATCAAGAGCACGCTAGTGCATCAACAATCTGATCGGCGATTGCGACATCACTGAATAACAGCTCTGCGCGATTGCGCGCGCGACGCCCCATCTGTTCAATTTCATTCAATGAATGCAAGCTCTCCAGCATCGCTGCTTGAAGGGCATCGGTACTGCGCGGCTTGACGAGCCATCCGCTGGATCCGGGTTGGATGGTCTGCCTGCATCCGGGAGCATCAGTTGTGATGACCGCCCGCGACATGGCCATTGCTTCGAGCACCGTTCGTGGCGTCCCCTCACGGTACGAGGGCAGGACATAGACGTGGCAGGAAGCGATCGCCTGACGCACGTCTTTCAGTTCGCCCAAGTACTCGATTACGCCATCACGCTGCCACGATTTTACTTCGTCACAAGTTATTGAGGCAGGATTTGGATCAATCGCCCCAACCAGCAGGAACCGCACTGCTGGGTTTCGCGCCTTGAGCCTGCGCGCGCTTTCAACGTACTCATAGACGCCCTTATCCTTGAGCAACCGCGCGATCATAAGGAACGTGAATGGAGCGCCAGGCAATGCGACTGGCGCGAAATGATTCAGATCTACTCCTGAACCGTTTACGCGGATCGGCCTCGAATTTGAACCCAGCAAGCGATTATCTGAAAAGTATCCTTCATCGTCCGGATTCTGGAAGATGACATTGTCTGCGAAGGAAAGAGCCAATCTGTATCCAATCTGCGCGATCGACTTGGCGATCCGTCGCTTGAACTCTGGCCCCTCGGTGAACGCGTAGCCAAGCCCCGTTATCATGGCGCTCCTGTTGGGAATGCCAGCCATCCGCGCTGCTACCAATCCGTACATCACAGGCTTGATCGTGTATCCGACAAATACATCGGGCCGCAGGTCTCGCAGCAGAGATGACAATCGGATGATCGTCATCGCGTCGGCCACGGGGTTCATTCCGGCGCGAGCAAAGGAAACCCATTCGAAGGTACCACCCCACTGCTTGATCTGGGCTGCAACTGCCGGGTCGTTATTGCCTGCGAGCGCCGTGACACGGTGGCCTTTGGCGAGCAGGGTTCTCACCAGTGCACCACGAAAGTTGACGAGGGACGACGCCAGACCGCCGCACAGCACAATGTGCCGTGGGGAGCGGGTGCCCACTGAAAAGTTTGGCTGATCGGCATTCTGCCGGATCATTGCTGCGAATTTAGAATGCATGCTCAACAATACCCGGCGAAATGCTGACCGCACCATTACACAACTTTCATTCCGCCGAAGGGCTGTGTGCAACTCTTCCGATCCGTTGGAGAATTTCGCGAATCAGTTGATGTTTGCGCAAGTTGCTTGCGATTGGGGGATCGTGGTGTGGTTGTTTACCTGCGGTCGGGAGACCTCGGGGAGTTCTGCGCGGTGCGTCTCGCGTTCAGGCTGAACATGGGTGGTGTTCGAGTTGACGCGTCAAACTGTTGAAAATTCTTGGGCTTTTCTTGCGGACAATATCGGACCGCGCGCGACGGTGCTGGTCTTTGACACGCTCATGGCGGGTCTGGCCTTCTTCCTGTCGATCCGCTTTGCAGTTGGAGCGGGGTTCAAGTGGGCGGGTCTCAAGGATTCGGAATATTACGTCTGGTCCACGATCAGCTTTGCGATCATTTCCTCGATCGTGTTCGTGCTGAACAATCTCCACAAGGGCGTGTGGCAGTTCACGTCTTTCAGGGACCTGAAGAACATATGCCGTTGCGCCGCACTGACGGTGCTGGCGTTCCTTCCCTATTCATTCTTGATCAGTCGTGGTCTCGACCTGCCAAGATCGTCAATCTTCCTCGCCTTCGCGCTGATGACCGTGTTTCTTGCGGCGCCGCGGGTCATGTTCCGCATGATCCAGGAACGGGGCTTGCCGTTCCTCGCCATCAAGGACCTGCCCGACCGCATTCCGCTCTATCTTGTCGGCGTCGGTGCGCGGACAGAAAGCTTCATTCGGGAAACCAACCGGGACCGAAATTCGCCCTACGTCGTGCGGGGACTGGTTGCCCCTTCAGCTTACTGGCTGCATCGCGAGGTTCAGGGTGTTCCGGTCGTGTCGACAATCGACGGCTTGTCAGGCTTGGTAGAACAACTCCTGAAAACACAGGAACCCGTCCAGCGCGTCGTGATAGCAGATGACGGGCTTTCGCAGGGCGTGAAGGACCAATTGCTTGCTCTCACATCCGAGCATGGGATATCTCTTGGCCGACTGCCGGCATCGACCGAAATCCGTGACGCGCAGGCGACGGGTTCCGAGCTCAAGCCCGTTGTGCTGGAAGACCTGCTTCACCGGCCGCAGAAACGTCTCGACCGCAAGGCGATGCGGTCGCTGATTGAGGGACGCCGAATTTTGATAACAGGCGCTGGAGGCTCCATCGGTTCAGAGCTCGTGCGTCAGGTCGCGTCTTTCCAGCCTGCCCACCTTTCGCTCATCGATAATTGCGAATTCAATCTCTATACAATCGACCAGGAACTCGAGCAGGCAGGTTCCACCATTTCGCGTCGTTCGATCCTGTGCGACGTGCGCGAAAGGCGACGCGTCGCACAGACGTTTGACACCGAGAAACCGGATATTGTCTTCCACGCTGCCGCTTACAAACACGTGCCGCTTGTCGAGCAAAACCCGCTTGAAGGTGTCCGTACCAATGTCATCGGTACCCGAAATGTAGCGGATGAAGCTGTGCGACATGGTGCGCAAGCCATGGTCATGATTTCGACGGACAAAGCCGTAAACCCCACCAACGTGATGGGGGCAACAAAGCGTCTGGCGGAAGCCTATGCGCAAGCGCTGGATCTGGATTCCAGCAAGACGCGCTTTGTAACCGTTCGGTTTGGCAACGTATTGGGTTCAACGGGCTCGGTTGTTCCGCTGTTCCAGAAGCAAATTGCATCCGGTGGACCAGTTACTGTTACGCACCCGGACATCACACGCTATTTCATGACCATTCCGGAGGCTGTCCAGCTTGTGCTGCAGGCGTCAGTTTGCGGCGGCGAGAGTGATGAGTATCGTGGCAAACTCTTCGTGCTGGACATGGGTGAACCCGTCAAGATCGTGGACCTTGCCAGGCAGATGATCAGGCTGGCGGGGAAACGCCCGGATGTCGACGTCGCCATCAAGTATGTCGGTCTGCGCCCGGGAGAGAAGCTGCATGAAGAGCTTCTGCATGCGCGTGAACGGCTTGTCGAAAGTCCACACGCCGGATTGCTGCTGGCGGCACCAAGAGCCGGCATTCTTCAGTTTCTTTCGCGCGACATCGACATGCTGGAAACAGCAGTGGCAAATGGCGACGAGGAGACCGCGTTGCGTTTGCTCAAGCGAACCATCCCGGAATTCCAGAGCGAGTTCACTCCAAGCGCGCTTCCGCCACGGGAACGTCGCTTGACACTCGTGCGTTCCTGAACCGGATTCACGCCGCGGCCTGGCGTTGGTCGCTTGCGATCCTCATCGAAAGGGACAGTTCGCGGAGCAGGTCGAGAGAGCGCTGGTTGCCGCTTGTTTCCCTGATGATCGCCGCATGAATGCACAACGCCTGTTCGATCACCGCCAGGTACATTCCCAGCGACTGAAAATCTGCCTTTACCCGGCGCAGGTAATCAACAAACAGGCTCGCGTCGCTGTCCTGGATCAACTTGTCATAAGACGAGTTGAAGCGATCGAAAATACTACCGGCAGCGGTCCAGATGCTTCGCATGCGGTCGCGAACGGGTTTGCGATCAGCCTCGAACTGCGCGAGGACCTCATCGCGCACGCCTGGACCGAATGGCGGTTTGCTGACAAGCCATTCGGCAAAGCCGCGCAATGCCGTCTGCCTTTTTGAAAATTCCCGGTTGAAGTATGAAACACCGATCCACGCGTAAAGCGTCTCGATGGTTTCGTCTTTCGGGATCTTCAGCGCCTGGGAGAACGGCGCGAGAAATTCGATGTCATTCAGCTCCCAAAGTTTGGTGACCAGCACGTCGAGTTTCGTACTCTCGATCTTCGAGCCAATCGACGGAAGTGCCATGGCGGCGAGCGGCTTGAGCTTGGCCTTCAGGATGTCCTTGAGCTCACTCACTTCTGTTTCACTGACCTTGAAGTACCGAACATCCACGGGCACGCCAGCGCGTTCGAATGCATCGCGCAACAGGAAGGGAGCGAGGCTTGGCGTGCGCGCCAGGATTTCCATCTTGCGCACGTCGCCCTCAATCTGAGCGTGATCCATCTTGGCGTTGAAGGACGCTTCAAGCATGTCACATGTCATCTTTGGTTCGCAGATCATTGACATGCCACCACGTGACACGTTTGAACTGTCGAACGGCAGAAACAGCCTTGTGCCAAGTCCCGTCGGGCCTTCGCTCGTCTTGATTACCAGCGCATTCCTCAACGAACTGTGCCTGAAGAAGGCGCCACGCTTGTCGGCATTGGAATTGTCACAGGGTCGCGCATCGAAAACGATCGACGCGGAGCCGGATGCCAACAGGATATTGAGCTGTGCTGTTGACATCGTTTTATCCGAACACGTCTTCGAGTTGCTTCATGTCTGCCCGAACGTCGTGTTCTCGCAACACGTTTTCCCAACTGGGGACGTCAACTTCATAGCCAAACACCACGATGCTTGCCCGCTGCATCATGAAATGCATCGATTTGATGGGCTGGTTCAACGGATTGTGTTTCTCCGAAAAGAAGCGGGCCAGCGATTCGATTTTGGCATAGTTGACACCAGACTGGCGTATGATCGCCACCGCGCTATTGGAGATGTCGAGCGTCTCGTGCGGGACGCCGTTGACGTCGACCATCAAGCCTCCGATCACGTATCGCGCAGCCAATCGTCTTTCGCGACCTGACATGATCTCTCCATCGCAGCCGGTGAGGCGCAACCCGTTGGGACAGCACCGCTTGCACCGTGACGTTACTGTTGGCAGCTTACCCCGGCCTTAATCGAGAGGTTTTGTAAGGCGAAACTTAACTTAACCTGTCGCCGAAACTAGTTGGCGAAGTGGAAGCGCCAAGGAAGCGAGATTGATTTATCTCGTCGTGGTTACAAATGAGTTGACGATGAGACCCGTGCTATCCTGCCGGTTTTGCTGCCAGCTTTTCCTTCAGGGCGCGGGCGGACACTCCAGATGTCACGGTCTTGAGTTCGGGCTGCTGCGATGCCCATTTCAGTCGTTGGGCGAGCAGGGCCCTTGCGGTAGGGCTGAGGTCGTTCCAGAGCATTACGGCCAGATCGAACTGCATCGAGGCGAGTTGTCGATCAGACGGTGCTAGCTGCAAGGCCATCTCAAGCGCCGCCGCGGCCCTGGCTTGTTCATCAAGTTCCGCGTTCGCCACAGCAAGCCTTGTCCAGGAATAGGCATCAGTGGGCGCCGCGCTCAGTCCCTTGCGCAGGTCTCGCTGAGCTGCGGTCAGCCGCGGCAAAGCACGAATGGACCTGATGCCGAGTTGCTGGGCGCGGACCATCTGGACGAACGCAGACCGGCTGAGGTTGGACACATTGGGCGAGTCCCGCAGTGAGCGCGTCAGTGCGTCGAGTTCCACTTCTCCCGGCAATTGCCCCTTGACGACCGCCGCATAGCGCGGTTCGGCCTGCGCAATCTTCCAGGAGAGCCGCACGTACTGCAGTGAATAGATGATCAACGCGGCCGAGAACGCCGCCGTCAACACACCGATCACTGCCCGGTCAATCCGAGTAGTATCTCGTGTATTTGTTGCCATAGCCGTATGAGGTGTATCCGTATCCGTAAAGTGCGTGGCGACGCATGTCAGCCTGACTCAGGACGACACCCGCGATGTCTGCGTGAGCCTCCCGGAGAAGCTTCACACCACTCATGACAGCTTCGCGGGGTGTTGAATCCCACCGAACGACGTACACCATCTTGTCCGCCAGGCGGGCCAGCAAGCGCGTGTCCGATACCGGCAATACCGGCGCTGAGTCGATGATCACGAGATCATAGTGGCGACGGAGAACCTCGATCAGCCGACGCATCGCCTGAGAGCCAAGCAGGTCGGCAGGGTTCGCAGGAGGAGACGCGACAGGCACAAATTCGAGCGGCGAGATCGGGTCACGGTGAATGACGTGCGCCAGATCCCTGCGGCCTGCAAGGACCTCGACCAGTCCTGCTTCCGGTGCGCGCGGAGAGAACTGGCTGCCAACGCTTGGATGACGCAAGTCGCCGTCGATCAACAACACGCGCTGGCCAGACTTTGCGGCCAGTCGACCAAGGCTTACGGCGATGGACGTTTTTCCCTCGTTTGGAACGCTCGAGGTTATGACGATGACTTTGGGCGGGCGGTCGACGTTGGAAAGCAGCAGAGCTGCATAAAGCGACCTGATGGATTCGCTGAAGGCCGACAGCGGCTTCTGCACAATGCGATCACCAACATGCTTTGCCCGTGGCAGCATCGGAATGACCGACAGATTCGCAAGCCGAAGCGCGCGCTCGATCTCGGCACCGGTGCGGAAACCGTTGTCCATGCGTTCAAGCACGAAGGCAACGAGCAGTCCCAGCAGTGTCGATCCCACGAGTGAGACTCCCATCAACATCGGCCGGTTCGGGAAGCTTGGTTCGCTTGGTGCCGAAGCTTTCTGAATGACACGGGCATCGGGTGTCTGGATCTGGTTCTTGTCTTCTGATGCCTTGAAGCGTGACTGGAAGCCTTCGTACAGCGTTCTGTTCGCTTGGGCGTCGCGTTCCAGTTCGCGCAATCTGACAGAGGCCTGGCCCTGGGTGTTCGCGGTTCCCTGAATTTCGCCGAGGCTCTCTTCAAGTGACTTCAGCGAGGCGCGCGCAACAGACACCTCGTTGGAGAGGTTCTTGATGATGCGCTTGACCTCTTCCTCGATCTTGCCGTCGAGGTTTCGCTTTTCGTCCTGGAGGGCCACCATCTGGGGATGGCGGGGTCCGTACTTGGTGCTGAGCTCAGCTTCCTTGCGGACGAGATCGGCCTGCTGGGTGCGAAGGGCTGAAACGACGGGCGAATTGATGACGGCCGCGATCGAGTCAACGTTGCCGCCCTGCTTGAACAGCGTGACGACCTGGCGTTGCTTGGCAACCTGTTCGGCGACCTTGGATCGGGCAAGCACGATCTGGCTGTTCAGTTCGGAGAGCTGCTCGTTGGCGAGCGAACTGCCGCCCTTCCCGTCCGTCAGCCCGTGGTCGGCCTTGTACTGTTCGACCGCGTTTTCAGAGTCGCGGACCTTTTCGGCCAACTGCTTCAGGCGGCCGTCCAGCCAGTCTGTCGTGCGCTTGGCTGCATCAAACTTGGAGTCCAGCTGATCGAGCGTGTACTGTTCGGCTACGGCGTTTGCGATCCTGGCCGCCTTGTCGCGGTCGGAGGATTCAAACGTCACCTTGATGACCGATGAGCGGCCCTGCGTTGTGACACTAAGCTTTGAGGCAAACGTGCCCAGCACGCCGGGCTTTACCGAGAGGTTCTCTGCCCCTTTGGGTATCGCGACCTTGATCGACGACTTTGAGGTCGTGAACCAGCTCATCACATTAAAGACCGAACGCTTGGAGAGTGCCCGGTTGAATTCCGGGTCACGCGTCAGATTCAGCTTCAGGATGACACGCTCGGCGAGTGCCCAGGACTTGAGTACCTGAATCTGGTTTTCGATTGTGGATGTGTCGCCCTGGAGGCCCGTCACGACGGACTGTTCGTCGAGCAGCTTGTTTTCGCGCTGGCCGATCATGATCATCGTCGACGACGTATACACGGGCGTGATCTGGAACATCACGATCACTGCGATGGTCATGCAAACCGCAATAATTCCCGCAATGGTCCGGGCGCGCACCAGCAGCACCCGAAAAATCGAGCGGATGTCAAATTCCGGCTCTGGGAGCTGTTCCATCACAGGCGGAGGTGGCGGGGGTGGATAGACCGGCCGCTGGTCGTACTCCTGTATGCGGAAGGCATTCATGTTTTGCTTTATCATCGCGCCTCAGACCCTACCCAATGCGCCAAAATGATTCATCGCCCGCACAGCAGAAATGACCCGTCATCCACAGAGAACCCATCACATTTTCCCCGTTAGCGAGAGTTGGAACTGGCTCGACGAGTACGCAAAGGGCGTATCGCTGGAGTTGCGGTCCACAAATTCCCAACCCGCGTCCAGATGAAGATTGTTGTTGATCAGGTAGCGGCCCGACAGGCCGCCCTTCAGCACGTCATCATTCCTGAGCGTTTGCGCGTATTCGTCGTTTTCATACGAGACCTGCCCACTGAGGATCAGGTTGCGCAGCAGCTCGTGATCCACGGTCACGCCGCCCCGAGTGGCGACAAACCCGGATGACCCGGCAACGGTCGTTTCCTCGTTGCTCCGCCCCCCGTTGATCGTGACGTTTGTCAGCATCGAGGGGTACCATTTCAGTTTCAGGTCCACATTTGCGCCGCTGGTCTCGGAAAGCGACGGGTCCACAAACGTCTTTTGCGAAAGCCCGGCAGCGATTTCGCCCACGAGCACATGCGAGATCGCGAATTGCAGACCGCCGTCCAGAACGAGTTCATCGGAATCCCGGTTAATCCCGTTGTCGTCGGTCGCCTGCGTGTAGTCAGTGGACGCCATTGCGGCGCGCATGAAAATGGCTGTGTCGCTCCAGATTTCAAGCGAGGTCTTGCCTGCGTAGTGCAGCACGGTCCGGTCGCGATCATCATTGTTGATGATCAAAAGCGATCCGATCGTCGCCGTATCGAGATAGTCGAAGTGGTTCCAGCCGCCGTCGAAGATCAGCTTCATGCGGTTGAACGTATGTTCAAATTCAGCGTTCAGTGCGTTCGACGTGAATTCCGTAGGGCTTGCCGCGTCGCCGGTTTCGGCGCCGCCCGGGTGGTCCATGCCACGCGCTTCATGAACAAGGGCGTAGACGCCATCAACCGAGAGGGTCGTTCCGCGGACGAGGTCGAGCCTGAGGCCTGCGTCCAGGTCCCAATCGGTATGATTTTCGGTGACCTGGTTGGAGTACCAGACTGACTTCGACTGCGCCTGGAGCACGAGCTCGTGACGCGACCAGCCGGACTGCAGCTTCAGTCCGGACTGCAGGGAGTAAAAATAGTCTTCCACGCCAACGCTGCTGTTGAAGACGTTGCTGTTCGAGCCAGCGCCTGATCGTGCGGTTGGATACAGCGTAAATGCTCCGGCATGTATGCCGTTCGGGTCATATTCCGGTCGCAGCCTTGCGAATACATCGCTGCTGGAGCTGTCGTCCTGCCCGCCCTGCGCTGCGCCGATTCCGGCGACGCCAAGCGCGCAGACCAGAACGGCCACTTTCGAATGACGTCCCAATGCAACTCCCACGCAGCACGCCCAACACGACGGACGGACTACTTCCACCATTCATCAACCTGCGTCGCACCCCCCGATGCCTCCGCCGGCCCCTGATTCACTGAACGCTGGGAGGCTCCCCGGCCGTACCCAGTGCAATGAATGACCCTTGGAAAGTCCCGCCGTTACTGGCTGATGGGCCATTGGCAGGTTTGGCCGCAACGCGGCCTTGTGCGAACGCAACATCCAGAGATGCAGCGTCCTTGTCCCGTTTGTAGAGGAAGAATGCGTCCAGCATTGCCTGCCGGTTGGCGCAACGGCCCAGATCACCGAGAAACGTCGCGACGCCAAAGGCTTCAGCCACTTCTGTGGCTTCCAGCCGGTCGTCCGAAATATAGCGATAGACAATCTCGTTCACCGCCTGCAGGTCGCGCGCGCCGCAGACATCATTGGCCAGACGGCTCACCGGGTCGTCGGACGCGCGGGCGGTCGACACGATCATGGTCAGACAGATGGCGGCGATGGCGGTGGCTGGTTTTCGCAAGGCTTGTTTTCGCAAGGCTGGGGCCCTTCGGGACGGTAAATGATTCGTCTACGAGTCTAGCCGCGGAGCCTTGGACACCCAACTGAAAGTAGGTTGAAAAGTGACGCTATCAACATATAGCAATCTGCAAGTGCAGCTTGCATTGTTTGCACGCGTGACACGCAGTCAGGGAGGGTTCGCCTAGAAGAAGCGCTCGGGGATCCGAATTTCGTCTCCCGGGAGAACCCTGGTCTCGGGCGTGACGGTGACGGAGAACTTCTTGCTGCCGCGGGTTACCTCCACCCGGCTTTCACTGGCGCGATAGGTGTAACCCTCTGCAAGAGCCACTGCCTTCTGAACAGTCATGCCTGAAACGTAGGCATACTGGCCGGGCTTCTTGACCTCTCCCAGTACGTAAATTGGCCTGAACGTTGTGACTTCGGCTGAAACCTTGGGGTCCAGCAGAATTTCGGCATCCTTGAGCTTCTTGGCGTAGGCGGCCTCGAATTCCCTGAGAGTGAGGCCCTTGGCTGGCATCTGGCCGATGAACGGTGCTGACAGAACACCCGAGCTGTCGACGACGAACTCGCCGGACAGATCGGCCTCACCATAAACGTTAACCTTTACCTTGTCCTCGGCACCCAACCGGTAGTCATCTTCTGAAGCTGCAGCCACAGGCGCCTTGGTTTCCGGTCCTGGCTTGCCGCCAGACGAGAGTGAGCACGCGGTCATCAGAACCAGCGCACACAGAATGACTACGAGCTTACGCAACATGGGTTGATCGCACTCCGGCTATGCCGTCGTCAGGAACTGCCGTTCGCGTGCTTCGAGAACGAGGGCGGTGAGTTTGCCAGACATATACGCACCAGTGTCAATTCCTATCCGGTTGTGACGGACCTCGGGCTCACGTGTGGGTGTATGCCCGTGCACGATGATCCGCCCAAAATTCGCTTTGCTCTCGAGGAACTCGTCTCTTATCCACAAAAGATCCTGCTCGGACTGCTCATCCAGTGGAACGTATGGCTTCACGCCTGCATGGACAAACAGATAGTCGCCCGCGGTGAATTGCAGCTTCAGGTTCTTGAAAAACCGAATGTGTGATTGCGGCAGCGCGAGCGCGAATGCGCTGCGCGTCTCGGCCCAATCCTGACCAGGCGCGTGCGACACGCCGTAACTTCTGAGCGTGTCCAGACCACCAAAGTTTCGCCAGACATCACCGACACCGGGATCACCCAGAAATCTTAGCAGTGTTTCGTCGTGGTTGCCTTTCAGAAACACCGTTTCAAATCCGGAAAAGCCCTGCAGCAGGCGCTCGACGAGGTCAGCACTGCGCGAGCCGCGGTCGACATAATCACCAACAAATACAATGGTTTTATGACGGCATGCGGATTTTCGGGCCACATCTTCGATGCGTGGCAGCAACAACTCCAGCAGATCGATCCGGCCATGCAGATCTCCGATCGCGACAACGAATTGTCCCTCCGGCACCGCGCCACGAATGGTCGGGCCGGGGTCAGCCTTCCGTCTGCTGAAAAAGTCGCGCAACATGCCCGGCATGAAACCCCTGGTTCCGGCGCATCGGGATTCTGTTTCGAAGCGCCGGCGGGAGTGTGCCCGAGGGGTCCTGCGTTTGCTAGTGCGGTACTTGTCCGCTGCGGCCGGCAGCGGCGCGTGATTCGGTATCGCGCGGTGTCCGATGCCTTAAATTCTGTTCACGCGTCTTTTTTCGGGGACATAGTGCAATCCGTGTCTTGCGCGGCTAATCCTCGGCAATCAGGAGTGTGGTCGAGCCCAACAAGCCCGTTAGCAGCCGCAAATGCACCTGCGCGACGATGACGGGAACTGCTTGTGAGACCCTACAGAAGGTGACGCATTCTTCGGTGCAGGGAGTTTTCAACAAACCGCACAACCGCTGGTGGAGCGATCAGATCACATCGCTCTCGCACCTGTAACTATATCTCGCGCCCTGTCCCCGGCAGGTAAAATGCGAACGACGTTTTCTGCATGGCGACGAATTGTGGCTATTTTTGGCTGTTTTGTCTCGATTTTATAATTACCAATCCAATCAATATGTTGTGCCACTTTTCTCATGGTGTTTTTGTGACACACAACAACCCAAATGAGACGCTGAGCCCCGGAAATATATTGCTGCGTGCTTGTTGTCGCCGATAGCATGGCCCTCGAGTGCAATAGGGGATCGGTGCGTGCCGTAACCCTGGAGCGCATCGTATTTGCACCGCCCGGACAAGTACGAGTTGCACACCGACTTTTTTGGGTTTGGGGCAAGCGGGCAACGTAAAAGGGGGTTCCATCGTGTTGAACTTGGTTTCGAAGAAAACGTTTAAGTCCGCACTTCTGGCGGGCACGGCAGCAGCAGCTGCCATGTCAGCATTTGCGGTTCCAGCCGTCGCTGCTGACGGTGATACTGTTGAAAAAGTAACGGTTACTGGTACGCGCCTGAAAAAGCGCGACTATAATACCATCAGCCCGGTCACAACGATCGGCTCGCAGACATTCGAATTGACGGCGACCACTTCGGTTGAAGCCCTCTTGAATGACCTGCCACAGCTCGTTCCTGGCAACACGTTCACGTCGAACAACGCTGGCGGTGAAGACTTCGCCACACTCGACCTGCGCGGCATTGGCCCAAGCCGAACGCTGATTCTGGTCAACGGACGCCGCCTGCCGGCTTCGTCGACGACGGGCGTAACAGATATAAACACCATCCCAGCGGGTCTGATTGATCGCGTTGAAGTGGTGACCGGTGGTGCATCGGCCGTGTACGGTTCCGACGCCATGGCCGGCGTTGTGAACTTCATCCTGAAGAAAGACTTCGAAGGAATGGAATTCACGATGTCAGCTGGTCAAGGCGAACGCAGCCTTGGCGACACGCGTGACTTCCAGGCCTTGATCGGCGGCAACTTTGCCGGCGGCAACGGCAACATCACCATGTATGCCGAATACTTCTCACGTGAAGGCGTGCTGCAGGGCGAACAAGCCTTCTCGCGCAACTCGGGCAGCTATTGCTACCACTACACCGGTGGCCAAGCTGACTACGGTTCAAAGCCGATCGACACAAATGCCGAAGCAATCGCCTGTCGCGCAGGCGGCGGGTTTGTGGGATCTTCTGGATCGGGCACGCCTCCTTGGGGGTGGATAACGAACTCGTCTGCTGGGCGTGGTCCTGACGGTTTCTTCGGAACCGCCGACGACACGGGCAATCCGTTTGGCGGATTGCCAAGCAGCGGAGCAGTTGGTCTTGACGGCATTCTTGGCACGGCTGACGATACTGCCGTTTACACCACGAACGCTGGTACGCTCAATACTCTGCTTCCAGGCCAGTTTGCAGCGGCGAACACCGACTGTAATCCGGCAACGGCGGGTGCCATTGTGCGTGGCAACGGAAACCTGTCATTCAATGATGCTGGCGCAGTCACGCCACGCTTCACTGGTGCAGCTTGCGCAATCTCGGATCGTACCGGGGGTTCGTCACGATACAATTTTGCGCCGGACAATTACATCATTCTGCCGGCGGAACGTTACAACGTGTCGATCTTCGGTCACTATGACCTTGAGAAGGACCTCACGTTGAACTTTGGGGCGATCTACTCTGACTCGTTCACGAAGGTTCAGTTGGCTCCGACGCCTGCGACCGGTATCAGCGTACAGTACACGGATGCACTGGACACTTATCTGGCAGCGTTCCATCCGGATTTGAAAACAGCTCTGAACAGCCGACCCCTGCCGTATGCGGACTTCGTTATGGATCGCCGCACAACGGAACTGGGAACACGTAACGGTTTCAACGAAAACTCAAACCTGAACCTGTTCGCGAGCCTTGAAGGCAAGATCGACGACAACTGGTCTTACGAAATCTCTGCATCATTTGCTGACGTGGATTTCGTTTCCAAACTTGAGAACAGCGCCAACAAAACTGGCCTGCAACAAGGTGCTGCTCGTTGCAACACCAAGGTCGCTGGCGCAGACGGGATCTACGGAACACTCGATGACGTCGACGTTCCGCTCGGCCCGATGGCGCTGCCTGGCTGCGTTGGTACAGATCTGTTCGGAACGAACACCATCAACCGAGGCCCGGATGGGATCTTGGGCAACATCGACGATGTGGCTGGTGTAAACTTCCTCAAGGTCAATACGTGGTCACGTACCCAAGTCGAGGAATCAATCGTTTCGGGCTTCCTGTCGGGCGATCTCTGGGACCTCACCGGTGCGGGCAACTTGGGCGTCGTTGGTGGTTTCGAATATCGCTCATCGAAAGCGTCATTTGAGGTCGACAACGAACAGCGCACAGGCAACATCTTCGGGTTCAACGCGTTGCAAGACCAGCGTGGCACGATCGACGTGTACGAGGGTTACACTGAAATGTCGCTGCCGATCGTCAAAGATCAGCCGTTCATGTATTACCTTGGTGCAGAAGCCGGCTACCGTATTTCGGACTACACCAACGTTGGTGTTGTTCATACTTACAAGTATGGCGGCGAATATTCTCCGTTCCAGTGGTTGAAGTTCCGTGGCGTCTACAACAAGGCCACTCGTGCACCGAGCGTGTTCGAAGGTTTCCAGAACGGCGACCAGGGTTTTGCCAACTTCACGGATCCTTGCCGTGACGCGAATGGCAACGGGGTACCTGACAATACTGCTGTGACGCTGGCAGAATGTACGGCCAACGTGAACGTAAACAACCGCATTCCTGGTGGCATCTATGCCGGGTTTATTGCCAACAATACGCAGGTTCAGGCACTTTCGTTTGGCAACACGAGCCTCGCTCCAGAAGTCGCCGAAACGACGACTTTGGGTGTGGTTCTTCAAACCGGCAACGACTGGTTTGGCTTGGGGAACATCAGGGCGTCAGTCGACCTCTATGATATCGATGTCGACAAATACATCACGACGCTTGGAACGACGTTCTTCCTGAACGACTGCTATGTCACAAACACGGCAAGTTCCTGTAACCGCATCATCCGCGATCCAAACACGGGGCAGATCACTTCGGTTAACACAACACGATCCAATACCGGTCACTTGGCTACAGACGGCGTCGATATCCAAGTCGACTATCGCCTGGACCTCGCCGACATTGGGCTCGCGGGTGTGTTGAACATCAACGAGTTGTATTCGATCCTGGACACGTTTGCGTTTGACTCCGACTCGTCGGATGCTAATGGCCCGGGTAACCTGGCTGGCGGCGTCAGTTCGGGTATCGGTGGTGCATTCCCTGACTTCAAGTCGGTGCTGAGCGGCACATACTCACTTGAAGACTGGACTGTGTTCACGCGCTGGACATACAGCCCGAGCATGGTAAGCCTGAACTTCCCTGGCATTCCGCCAGTGTCGCCAGCGGCGAGCTATGTTGATATGGCTGTGCGTTACAACGTCTCCGACTGGATGTCGGTCACGCTGACAGTGAACAACGTCGCAGACGAAGAAACGCCACAAACTCTTGACGGCGCACTCTTTGGTCAAGGCAATACAGACCCGCAGGTTTACGACGTGCTGGGCCGCACGTGGAATCTCTCGGTCAAGACAAAGATGTGATCGTCTGAACTCTATTAATCTTCTGGGACGGCGGCCTTTGGCCGCCGTTCTCTTTTTTGCTACAGTTGCGGCAGGTGAGTGGGAGAGCGCCACCATATCATCCGGGTGATGTTATGAATCAGCTGCAGCAGGCGTTGAAGTTTTTGCAATCAGGCGACGCGCAAAGCGCGTCCCGGCTACTTTCCAGGATCCTCGCGTTCTCGCCCGAGCAACCTGACGCGCTGCAGCTAATGGGCGCGCTGTATCGACAAACTGGTGAACTCATCAAGGCCGCCGACTTCTACCGTCGCTCGGTCAGGGCGCTGCCTGCACAACCCCATACGCTTCTTAATCTTGGCAATATCCTTGTCACGCTGGGGCAGGATGATGAAGCCCGCGACTGCTATCAGCGTGCCCTTCTGCTGCAGCCAAGTCTCTCGGACGCCCACTACAATCTGGGATTGTTGCTGTCACGCCAAAAGCACTGGACAGAGGCAGTCAAATCACTTGCTGAAGCAGCGCGGCTGCAGCCCGAGAATGGTCGCCCGCATGAAGCGCTTGGCATCGCCTATCGCGAGTTGGGTGAGCATGACGCGTCCGTCCGCCATGCGCGGCTTGGCGCACGCCTGCAGCCTAGGTCGCTGACCGCGCATCACAATCTGGGCCAGGCCCACATGGGGACCGGGGATTTCGAGGCTGCCGCGGATGCTTATGATAAGGCACTCGCGATCAACCCCTCAACCGTCGTGACATGGATCGGTCTCGGCCATGCGTATCGGGGCATGGGACGCTCGACGGATTCAAGGGATGCCTACAAACGCGCGGTCGAACTGGACCCTTCCAATTCCGACGCGCACAGGCTTCTGAATGAAATGGTCTGGCAGACGGGCGATGTGCCGCACTATCTGCAATCTTTCAGGGACACGTTGACTTCGCGTGCCGATGATCCGCGCCTGCGGTTGACCTATGCCAATGAGCTGCTCAAGATCCTTCAACACGAAGAGGCTGCAAAGGAACTGGAGCGAGTCCTGAAGTCCGTGCCTTCCAGCGGGGATGCTCTCGACGCCATGGCGCGCGCCAAATCCGGCATTGGCGATTTTGATGCCGCCTGCGGCTTTCATGCGATGGCTTTCGACCAGTCTCCGGCCGACAATGACATCATCCGGCATTATTCAGAGACCTTGCTGAAGGCAGCGCAGCACCAGCGTGCGCATGGCATCACAACCATCGGGCTCACGCGTTTTCCCATCGAACAGGGGATCCTGGCCCTGCACACGACGGCGCAGCGCCTTGTCGGTGACGAAGGCCATTTCAGGCTTGCCGACTATGGCGCGATCCCGAAAGTCAAACAGCTGGAGCCTCCGCCGGGGTATGCCGACATCGAAAGTTTCTGTGCAGACCTGAAGATTTTTCTGGAGGGCCTGCACACAACCAAGTCGCACCCGACAGACCAAACGCTTCGTGGCGGCACACAGACTTTTGGCGCCCTGTTCCAGAACAAGACCGAAATCCTGCAGCAGTTCGTGGTCCAGCTGAGAAAGGCCATTGCTGCCTATATTTCAGAAATGCCCGAAGACTTGAGCCACCCACTGTTCCAGCGGGCGCGCAGGGACTTCGATTTTTCGGGCTCGTGGTCTGTGCGGCTGTCCAGTGGCGGCTTCCACACGAACCATTTTCATCCCATGGGCTGGATCAGTTCGGCCTTTTACGTGAACGTGCCCGAGGTCGTGTCCGTTAACGGGCGGCACGACGGCTGGTTCAAGATGGGTGAAACAAACCTCGAGCTGGGTGACCGTGAGGTCATCCACCGGTACATCCAGCCGAAGGTTGGCCATCTTGCGCTGTTTCCATCCTATTTCTGGCATGGAACTGTGCCATTTGAGAGCAGTTCGCCCCGGATAACCATAGCCTTCGATGTTGTGCCCAAATGATTTGATCGGCGCTCGTTCCCGGGGCATGTTGGCGGCCCTCGAAACGCCGCGTTTGGCACTTGTCCGATCTCTCCGGCGTCCACACAAAGACGGTCACATTCATGTCTGACAATTCACTGCAAGACGCTCAACTCCTCCTCGACAAAGGTGATCGCCTCGGCGCGCGCGGCCTTGTTGCCAAGCTTATTGCTTCCACGCCAGAGGATATTCACGCACTTCATTTAATGAGTACGATCGAAATGGATGAGGGACGCCTTGATGAGGCGACCGCACTGATCAATCGCGTCATTGCGCGAGAGCCTGATCATGCACCCGCCATTTATAATCTGGGTGTCTGTCAAATGCTAAGCGGATCGAATGAGCTCGCGCTGGGTACTTTCCAACGCGCCCTAACGATCAACGTGAACCACTCGGGCTCGCTCTACAATGTCGGAGTTTTGCTGCGACAGAAGGGCGATCTTGCGGAAGCGTCAAAGCAATTTGAGCATTTGGTCAAGGTGAACCCAAACTGGATTTCGGCGTGGGAAGGTCTTTGCGAAACGCTTCTGGCGGAGCGTCGGTTTGCAGACGTTGTTACGTCGTGCGACCTTCTTGCGAGGCAGAGCAAATCCAGTCCGTTTTTGTACCGAATGCGTGGTGAAGCGAATCTTGGGCTGGGAGATATCGGACAGGCAGAAACTGACCTCATCATGTCCTTTCGCGGAAATGACAAGGATCCTGACACGTTGATGCGCCTAGCGGGCGTTTTCCGCCTGCTTGGGCGCCTAAAAGATGCGATTCCGCTCTATGAGAGAGTGCTGGTGATCAGTGCCCAGGACGTCCGATATCAGGACAGGTTTGACCCGGCGCTTGGGGAACTGGTTTGGACCTGCCGAGCAGCGGCCGAATGGGTTCGCCTGAAGGTGTACGAAGCGCAAGCGCTCAAGCGTCTCATGCTTGAGGGAGGAACCCTGCACCCACTCGTAGCCATACAGATTTCGGAAGAAAATGAAGTCGTGTTCAAGGCTGCAGAAAGTGCTTGGCCGAAACACACCTTTCGCACAATGCACACCGCGTCAAGTGAGCGATTGAGGGACACTTCAAGAAGAGCCCGCGTGGGGCTTTTGTCCGGGTCATTCGGTGACCCCGTAACATCAGATGTGATTACGGCACTGGCGTTTGGTTCGAGGCGCAGAAAGTACGACATCCACGGTTTTAACGTTGGACCGATCGGATCTGCGGCGTCCGAACTGAAATCTTCGTGCGTCTCATTTCATAACCTACGCACATCTGCGATCGAGGGATTGGCCGAGAGGATTGCCGCAAACGAAATTGACGTTCTAATCAACATGATGGGATTTGAAGGCCACTCGCTCGCTGGTGCGCTGTCGTACCGGCCGGTTCCGATTGTGGCGAACTACTTTGCCTTCGCCGGTTCCATGGGGAGCAAGCACATTGACTATCTGATTGCAGACGAAGTGCTTGTGCCCTCGGGTGAAGAAATTGGATACGCGGAGTCAATTGTCCGCATTCCATTTGGTTCAATGGCGATTTGGCCTTCGGGCAAAACCCCACCAGGTCAAAGTGTCCGCATGAACCACGGGTTATTGTCCGGCGTGCCTGTTTTTTGCGCATTCGCAGAAGTTTCGGCAATCGGTCCCGATCTGCTCAACACGTATTCCGCGATACTTAATGCGACACCGAACAGCCAACTATGGCTGATGGTGAAAGATTTGAATGCGAGGGCGAGAATACGGAACCAAATAGTCGCGCGCGGCGTGGCTGGAAACCGAGTCGTTTTTGCCGATCCGGTGGAAAAGGATGATCTTGTTGACCGAATGCAACTCGCTGACGTCGTGCTGGATGCCTTCCCACTGAGCCGACACGCTATTGTGCGTGCTGCTTTGCTTGCTGGTGTTCCTGTGGTAACCCGCAAGGGCAAAACTTTTGCGTCACGTATTGGTGCAAGCCTTGTAACTTCGGCCGGACTTCCTGAGCTCGCTACAGGTGATGAACAGTCATTTCAGGACACAGCTGTCAGATTTGCTACAAGTCCTGCTGATGCCGCTCGCTTCAAGTCGAAACTTTCTTCGCAGATGAGCATGCCGCCCGTATTCGACGTGGACAGAGTTCGGGACTATATTGAAAGTGCAATTGAGACAATGATCGAACGCCATCGTCAGGGTCTGGCGCCAGCTTCGTTCTCGGTTCCTTCACTCAGCTGAATTTGCGCGGGTCCTGCACATGTCCACTGAACGCGAGGTCATGGACATTGTGCTCCGGTTCACGCGCACGCGAGAGCTCGCAGCGCGCGCGGTTCGGGAGCATCCGAACGACATCAAGGCGCTTTTTGGTGCGGGCGTGGGTTTCCGGCTGAGCGGCGACTATGAGAGTGCCTTCACGCAGTTTGAACGTGCGGCAGCGCTTCAGCCCAACAACCACTTTGTCCTGTTTGAACTCGGCAATGTGCACGAGTTTCTGGGACGGCCGACAGAAGCGGCTGCGTGCTATGCGAGGGTGGTGCAGGTCTCGCCAGGCTATTACAAGGCACGACACGCACTGATCCAGGTTGAAAAGCAGACTGCCGAGCACAATTCCATACAGGAACTGCAAGCGGCATTCGCCGGCCGCGACGAGGATGGCTGGCGCACGCTGCATATCGGGCACGCCCTCGCCAAAACGCATGAAGATCTGGGCGATGTCAGCACCTCGTTTCAATGGCTGCACCGTGCGAAGAAGCGGCGACGGGAGATGCACCCCTATTTTCCTGCGGACCGGGAGAAACTTACGGCAGCGGCGATGGCGTCGACCGCCTCGGTTCCGGAAAGTGTTGTGGGCTGCGCGTCGAGCGAACCCATTTTTGTCTGCGGGATGCCGCGGACCGGGACAACTCTTGTTGACCGCATATTGTCCAGCCACCCCGACGTTACGTCAGCAGGTGAGATCGGAAATTTCTTTCAGCTCTTCAAGCGTCTTGGGTCGAACACATCCAGGATCACGCTTGAGCCCGAGACACTGACTGGCGGTGGCGCCATTGACTACGCACGCCTGGGCAAGCTTTACATTGACAGCACGCGGCCGATTTCGGGAAAGACCCCGCGCTTCATTGACAAGGCGCCCAGCAACTACCTTCTTGCCGGGGTCATCCTCAAGGCGCTGCCCAATGCAAGAGTGATCTGTGTTCGCAGGCATCCGCTGGACACGGTGCTCAGCAACTACAAGCAGATCTTCCCGCTGGACGACCGCTATTATGACTACGTCTATGACCTGGGTGCCGCGGCACACCAGTATGTCCAGTTTGATGCAATCGTGAAGCACTGGCGGCACACCCTGCCCGCTCATCAATTCCTTGAACTGGGCTATGAAGACCTGGTTGCTCGGCAGGAAGAGCAGACAAGGGCGCTGCTTGCGTTCTGCGGGCTTGGTTGGGACGCGCGTTGTCTCGACTTCCACAAGAACGCGAGCGCCGTCGCGACGCCGAGTGCGGCCCAGGTCAGGCAGGCGATGTACTCCAGCGCCAGCGGTCGCTGGGTGAAGTATGGTGAATTGCTCGATCCCGCAAAAGCAGTGCTTGAGCGTTCCGGACTGATCTAGAGTTATCCAGGCACTGCAACACGACTGAAATTAACCACACCAGCGCTGTCTGGAGACGCGCATTTCAGTCGCAAGTTTTCGTCGCGGTTACCTGACCTGAGTGGAAATTTTTGGCCTGAACTAGCCATTTTTTTATCGTGCGGCATCCCCGTCTGTGTCGAGGCGGCAACATGCGCAAGTGAATTGAAACGCACCGGGTCGAATTTCTATGCGAGCCCCGAATTCTTTCGCTACAGTCCGCGATGAGCCCGCAATGACTGCGTTCAGTCCGGGGCTGAAGTGACGTTTTTGGGGCGCTTTCAGTCGAAAGCGAAAGTTTCTAGAGAGGGTGCGATGGGGTTTAAAAAGATTTTGATCGGAGCCGCTTCTGTGATGGCTCTGGCGACTGGCGTTGCAAACGCCGGTTATGAACGCGACGGCTGGTACATCGGGCTTGAAGCCGGATGGAGCCGCGTGAGCAACACTGATTTCGCCGGTCTGGCGAACTCGCAAATTGAATTCTCGGATGGCCTGGCCGGTTTTGCGACCATTGGACATGCGTTCAAGAACAGCAACTGGCGCATTGAAGGCGAGCTTGGATATCGCAGCAATGACGTGGACATGTTTGGTGGCAAGGTCCGCAACGGTGACGGCAATCTCGAAGAGTGGTCCGGCATGGTCAATGCCGTGTACGACATCAACCTGAATTCCTCGCGTTGGGGCCTGAGCGTCGGCGCCGGTGCGGGTATCGACAACGCCCGTTACAGGTCGGCTATCGACAGCCATGACAGCAACGACAAGGTTTTCGCATGGCAAGCCATTGCTGGCCTGACCTATCGCGTGAACCAGCATTGGGACATCGACCTGAACTACCGATACTTTAACGCGGCTCAGGCAGAGCTGCAGGCGGACGCATTCCAGCCGCCGCGTCAGGTAGATCTTGAAAAGCATTCGGTCACGATCGGGTTCCGCTATGGCTACAATGAGCCGCCGGTCATCGTTGAGCCGCCAGTCATTGTCGAGCCGCCAAAGCCGAAGCAATTCATCATCTTCTTCGGTTACAACAAGTGCAACATCACGGCAGAAGCCGATGCAGTGCTGAGCGAAGCCGCTTCGTCTGCAAAATCTGGTGGCAGCTCGTCAGTCCGTATCGTCGGCCACACCGACACGTCGGGCTCGAACGCCTACAACCAGAAGCTCTCTGAATGCCGTGCGAACGCCGCGAAGTCCAACCTGGTTGGCAAGGGCGTTTCGGATGGTTCGATCTCGACTGTTGGCAAGGGTGAAACCGAGCTCATGGTTCAGACCGGCGACGGCGTGAAGGAACCTCAGAATCGTCGTGCGACGGTGGACTTGAACTAAGTCGTTCTCCCACTTCAGTTTTTACCCAGGGCGGCCCGAAAAGGCCGCCCTTTTTGCTGTTTGGCTGATAATGATGTGTCGCACCCGGTACAGGCGCGCGTCAGAGCGGCGCTGACGGCTCGAATTAACCCTTTGTTAACCAACTTCCGTCATCGGTCCCTAACCACGCGACGGAGGGATAATTATGCGTTTCAAAGAATTGATGCTGGGAACTGTGGCTGCGCTCGCCATGGCCGGCACTGCCCAGGCCGACTACAACTCGCCAACTGGCTGGTACATGAGCCTTGGGGCTGGCATGAACTGGATCCAGGACGGCGATTTCCACAGCCACTCCACCAGCGGCTTCGACACTACCAGCCGCAACAGCTGGAATGACGGATACATTGTCGGCGGCGCAGTAGGCTACGATTTCGGCGACCACTGGCGCGCAGAATTTGAAGTCACCTACCGTGACAATGACGGCGATCAGTATTGTTCGGAAAGCGGTGACTGCTTCTCGACGCCTCAGGAAATCTGGGAACTCTCCCAGATGGTCAATGTACTTTATGATTTTCCGCTTGGCGGAAACTGGGAAGCCTCTGTGGGCGCAGGTGTCGGCGGCAACCTCGTGGTTGTCAAAAACTATTCATCCAACTGGGGTGAATTGACTGCCGATCTGGACGACTACGTGCTCGCCGGACAACTGCTTGCACAAGCCAGCTATCAGTTCTCGGACCGCTGGAAAGCCTTCGTCGACTATCATTTCACATTTATGGATGACCCGGACTTTTCGGACCTGGATGTGCCTGCCTATCACTACGACATGGAAAAAACCGAGCATGCGGTCATGCTGGGACTCCGTTTCGATCTGCAGCGTGATGGCGCAGCGCCCGCACCGCGGTCGCCTGAACCGTCTGCCGCACCAAAGCAGTTCATCGTCTTCTTTGGCTTCAACAAGTCAAACCTGACGCCTGAAGCGGCACGTGTCGTTGCCGATGCCGCAGCTGCTGCAAAGCAGTACGGCTCAGCGTCACTTACAGTTGTCGGCCACACCGATACTGTTGGTTCGAACGACTACAACATGCGCCTTTCGATGGCGCGCTCGCAGTCCGTCAAGGAAGGCCTGATCTCGAATGGTATCGGCGCCGGAATGATATCGACAGGCGGACGCGGCGAGACCGAGCTGATGGTTCAAACCGGTGACAGTGTGAAGGAACCACAAAATCGTCGCGCTACGATCGATCTGGAATAGTTCTACCGAGTGGACTAAGACTATCCTCCATGTGGTGAGAGGGGCGGCTGGTGAGGCCGCCCCTTTTGACGTTCAAGGATCCTGATTGCGACACATCGACAGGAAAACGCCGTGACGTGCGCCAAAAAGGAAGGCTCTCCACCCGCTTCTGTGACAACGGGGACACAGGCCAGGCTGTGTCACCTGCCCGGGTAACTTCCGGTTAAGCAATTTCCTTCATCCGTTGCTAACCACGTGAAGGAGGGACTTTTTATGAAGCTTAGACATTTGTTGCTTGGAACGGCGGTTGCGATCGCCGCTGTCGGCAGCGCACAGGCAGACTACACTTCGCCAACCGGCTGGTACATGAGCCTTGGGGCCGGTGCCAACTGGATTGAAGACGGCGACTACGCGTCATTTGAATCGGGCGCTCAAACCAGCGCCGGGAAATTTTCTTACGATGACGGTTACATCGTCTCCGGCGCGGTCGGATACGATTTCGGCGACCACTGGCGGGCGGAATTCGAAGTCGCCTATCGCGACAACGACGTCGACAGCTATGTGAACACTTACGGTGACAGATACACGACGTCGGCACAGGTCTGGGAACTCTCCCAGATGGTCAACGTTCTTTATGACATGTCGCTGGGCGGCAACTGGGAAGCTTCTGTTGGCGCCGGTGTTGGCGGCAATCTCGTTGTTCTCAAGGACTGGTCGTCATATGGCGATCAAGATGACTATGTGCTTGCAGGTCAGTTGATTGCCCAGGTCGCCTATCAGTTCTCGGACCGCTGGAAAGCGTACGCAGACTACCACTACATGTTCATGGATGATCCGAGCCTGTCTTACCTGAACGCGCCTGCGGATTCCATCGAGATCGAGAAGACGGATCATTCGCTGCAGATCGGCCTGCGCTTTGACTTGCAACGTGACGGTGCTGCTCCAGCTCGCCGCGTCGACACGCCAAAGGGCGCGCCGAAGCAGTTCATCGTCTTCTTCGGCTTCAACAAGTCGAACCTGACGCCTGAAGCCCAGCGCGTGGTCAGCGAAGCTGCAGCCGCCGCGAAGGAAAATGGCTCGGCTTCGATCGCCGTTGTTGGTCACACCGATACGGTCGGTTCAAACGAGTACAATGTCCGCCTGTCCATGCGCCGCTCGCAATCGGTGAAGGATGCGCTGATCTCGCTCGGGATCCCGGCTGGTGGAATTTCTACTGGCGGCCGCGGTGAATCCGAACTGATGGTTCAAACCGGGGACAGCGTGAAGGAGCCTCAGAACCGTCGCGCAACGATTGACCTGCACTAGGCAGCAATCCAGCTACTGATTACCAGGGCGGCCCATGGCCGCCCTTTTTGTTTGCGCGCGGCCGTCCGGATTGGCTGGTTTCGTTTACGCGGTTTTAAGCCTAACCGGGCGATAATGTCTCTGAACATCGATTAATGCACGCGTGCGTCACGTGCGAATACCGGAGGGGTACGACCACCATGTCACTGAGAGCTACGTTACTGGCGGGAGCGGCTGTACTGGCCTTTTCCGCGCCTGCTGATGCCTACCAGCTGCGAGGCACATACGCGTCGATAGAGGCCGGCGCCAGCTGGGTCGGCGGTGAGCGCTTCTTCCAGGACTCAATATTCACGACGAGCACATTTATCTACGACGAGTATCGCACGGAGTTCAAAACCGGCTGGGCTCTGATGGGGAGCATCGGCTACGCATTTGAAAACCGGTTCCGCGTTGAACTTGAAGCGGGCTATCGCCGCAACGGGTTTGACCAGCTTTACGGATCGAGCAGTTCGCTGCTTCCGTCGGGCGGAGAACTCAGCGAATTCAGCCTCATGGCGAACGTGCTCTATGATATTCCACTTGGTGAGCGATGGTCGCTGTCGGTTGGCGGTGGCCTTGGCGCAGACCACGCGACGCTGAAGGTCGACTATCTGGATTTCAAGGATGACGACTGGCGCTTTGCGTATCAGGGTCTTGCCGGCATCAATTATGCGATCGGCAAGCAGACACAGCTATTCCTGAACTACCGCTATCTGCACGTTGATGCGCCGGAGTACACCTGGTTCGAAGCCGGCAGTCCCGGCATTACGCACCGCACCATCGTCATGGGTGATCTGGACAAGAATGCCGTTACCATCGGGCTGCGCTATGCGTTCTCCGGGCCGGATGCGCCGCCGCCTCCC
>JBEBHP010000012.1:0-150113 GCA_040080835.1 Micropepsaceae bacterium
TGGTGGTGGGGTGTGGGGAGGCGCTGCTCCTCACCCGTCTCGCCGCTTTGCGGCGAGCCACCCTCTCCACCAGGTGGAGAGGGGCTGGCTCAATTTTCTGCCCCTCTCCACGCAGTGGAGAGGGTGGATCGCTGCGCAGGCAGCGAGACGGGTGAGGAGAAGCTTGCCGCTAGCCCCGCGGCTTTCCCGTTACGGCAACGAGGAGGCGGTAGATGATCCAGAGGGGGAGGACGACGATGGCGCCCAAGGCCGCGTATTGCCAGCTCCAGTTAATGGCGTCGAATGCCATGCGCCAGGCTTGCTGAATCGTGTCGCCGAAGTTGCGCCAAAGGTCCATCGGGTCGATGCCGAAGATTGCGAAGACCAGGCCGACAATGATCGACAGCATCGCGAGCCTGAACAGGGTCGGTACAACCGGTCCACCAAATATCTTGTCCATCGCGTTTGCCTCACTTTTGTTTGTCATAGTCGATTACATCCTCGCTACGCCGAATGAGTTGGGTCGCAATTTGCGGACTTCGGCTTCCTGGCAGACGTCGAGGCACATACCGACGACGCGGCGGGTGTCGCGCGGGTCGATAATGCCATCATCCCACAATCTGGCCGTTGCATACAGGGCGGTCGATTCTGCGGCGTAGGTGTCGATGATCTGCTTTGACGTCGCGTCGAGGGCCTTCATATCGGGTTCGCGGCCAGCCCGGCGTGCGCCGTCCTCGGCGATGATCGACATGACCTTGGCCGCCTGCTCGCCGCCCATGACCGCGATGCGGTTGTTCGGCCAGGCAAAGATGAATCTCGGATCGAAGGCGCGGCCACACATGCCGTAATTACCTGCCCCAAATGAGGCACCAATATGGAGAGTGATCTTCGGGACTGCGGCATTCGTCACGGCCTGGATCATTTTTGAGCCGTGTTTGACTATTCCGCCACGCTCGGCCTCGGTCCCGACGATGTAGCCGGTGGTGTTCTGCAGGAACAGCAGCGGGATGCCGGACTGGTCGCAGAGCTGGATGAACTGCGCCGTCTTCACGGCACCGGCCGGATCGATGGGGCCGTTGTTGCCGATGATGCCAACTGTGTGCCCTTCAATGGCGGCATGGCCACAGACGGTATGGGGTCCATATTCCGGCTTGAAGTCCAGCCAGTCCGATCCATCGACAATGCGGGCGACGACTTCGCGCACGTCGTAGGGCTTGCGATAGTCAAGGGGCACGACCGAGAGAAGTTCTTCCGCGTCGTAGTTCGGTTCCTTGTATTCGCGCTTCGTGGTGGAAACGCCCCAGCCGATCTTTGCGAAGATCTCACGCGCGAGGCGGATGCCGTCGCGATCATCCTCGGCCATGTATTCGGCAAGCCCCGAGATCTGGTAGTGCAGCTCGGCGCCGCCAAGGTCTTCGTCGGTTGCGATCTCGCCGGTTGCGGCCTTCAGCAGGGGAGGACCTGCGAGAAAGATCTTGGAGCGGTTGCGAACAACGACGACATAGTCGCTGAGGCCCGGCTGGTAGGCGCCACCTGCGGTGGACGAGCCGTGCACGACCGCCACAACCGGGATACCTGCCTTTGAGAGCTTGGCAAGGTTGGCGAAAGAGCGGCCGCCGCGCACGAACATCTCGGCCTGACGCAACAGGTTCGCACCGGCGCTTTCAACGAGCTGGATGTAGGGCAGCTTGTTTTCGAGCGCTATGTGTTGTGCGCGCAGATTCTTGTCCACGCCCATTGGTGTTGCCGCGCCGCCCTTGATGCCTGCGTCGCTTGCAGTGATGACAGCTTTCGCGCCTGAAACCGTACCGATGCCGATGATGTTGCCGCCGCCGCTGGCGTTTTCGGCGCCGTCGTCGTCGTGCATTCTCAGACCCGCGAGTGTCGACAGCTCCAGAAAAGGAGTGCCGCGATCGAGCAAGAGGTCGACGCGGTCGCGTGGAAGCAACTGGCCCCTCTCCGCAAATTTTTTGGCCGACTTTGCCGAATTGGCGCGGACCTTGGCCTCCAGCGCACGCACTTCACCCAGAAGCTTCAGATGGCCTTCGCGGTGGGTGCGGGCAGTGTCGGTGTTCAGGTTGATCCGGGATTCGATGGCGGTCATTTGCACAAGGTTCGTTGGTGAGCGGCGGAGCCTAGTGGTGAATTCGGGAATTGTCACTTCAGGAAAGGGCGAAAATCGGCCGCAGTTAAGCATTACTAGAGGTCGACGGGACGACGGCTGATTGGGTAATGTGAAGGCCTCATCTTTCAACGCTGGGATCCCGTCTGGTGACAATTCGTTTTGCGGCTACGCTTGCGGTGTTGGCGTTCGCGTCATTGGTTCATTCTGTCGGTGCGGCGCCTGAAATCCGGCGCGTCGAGCGCGGCAATCTTGTGACGGAGAATATTCCGGATACGCCGGCCTCGTTGCGCGAAAGGCTGCGGCTTTACCAGGCAGCGCGCGGTGCAGGCCTGATGGACTTCACGCCGGACGGGCGCAGCATCCTGATCCAGACGCGTTTCGGAGAGACCGCGCAGTTGCACCGGGTTGATGCGCCGCTGGGAATGCGCAGGCAGGTCAGCTTTTATGACGAACCAGTCAACCTGGCGATGTATCGGCCCGGCAAGTGGCCGCAATCGACAATCCTGTTCAGTCGCGATGTTGGCGGCGACGAGATGTACCAGCTTTACCTGCTGAACGACCGCAACGGGCAGGTCGTGCGGCTGTCTGACGGTCGCACGCGCAATACCGATCCCGTGTTCTCACGCGATGGCAAATGGGTTGCGTGGACCAGCGTTGCGGCTGACTCATCACGATATCGCATCATGCTTGCGGACCCGAATGATCCAAAGACGACGCGGGCCGTGCTCGAAGAAGACGGTAGCTGGTCGCCGTCGGATTTTTCACCGGACAACCTGACGCTTGCCGTGACGCGCGAGATCTCGGTCGGCGAACAGGAAGTCTGGCTTGTTGACCTCACCAACGGGCGCAAGAGCCAGATCAAGCCATCACCCACGAAGATCTTTCGTGGGTCACCCCGCTATGCGCCGGATGGCAAGGGACTGTTCTACATATCCGATGAGGACAGCGAGTTTCGTCGCATTGTCCGTTACGATTTGCGTACTGACGACGAAGACGTGATGTCTCCCGATCTCAAGGCCGATGTCGAGGCCATGCAGGTTGCACCCAACGGGCGAGCGATCGCGTTTTCAGTGAATGAAGGCGGCCCGTCACGGCTCTACCTGATGGATTCCAAACGCGGGCGGCCTTCGCCGGGTCCGCGCACGGGGCCAGGTGAGGTGGAAAGCTTCAAGTTCAGTCCCGACAGCCGCAGGCTGGGCTTTACGCTCAATGGAACGGCCGGGCGCGACGCGTTCGTCTGGGATATCGGGCGGAAGGCTCCGGTTCAATGGACTGACAGTGAAGTCGGCGGGCTCGACAAGTCGGTCTTTGTTGCGCCCAGTCTCGTGACCTATGACAGCTTTGACCAGGTTGACGGCAAGCCGCGGCAGATTTCGTCGTTTGTATATCGACCGGCCGGCGCGACAGCGAAGTCGCCAGTGCTGCTCTATATTCACGGCGGGCCTGAATCGCAGTTCCGTCCTAACTTCAATGCATTCATCCAGTATCTTGTGCAGGAACTGAAGATTGTTGTTGTTGCGCCGAACGTGCGCGGCTCGACCGGGTACGGGAAATACTTCGTCGAACTCGACAATTCGACAAGGCGCATCGACTCGGTTCGCGATATCGGTTCCACGCTTGACTGGATTGCCAAGCAGCCAGACATGGATCCGCGTCGGGTGGCCGTCTATGGCGGTTCGTATGGCGGGTTCATGTCGTATGCGACGATGATCGAATATAACCAGCGCCTGGTGGCTGGCATCAGCGTGGTGGGGATTTCAAACTTCGTCACGTTCCTGAACAATACCAGCGGCTATCGCCGGGACCTGAGGCGCATGGAGTACGGTGACGAGCGCGATGCGAAGGTGCGTGAATTCCTGCAGCGGATTTCGCCGCTGACCAATGTCTCCAAGATCAAGCGGCCCATGCTGATCATCCAGGGGGCCAATGACCCGCGGGTTCCCGCGACAGAGGCGAGCCAGATGCTGACTGCCATCCGGGCGAATGGGGCAGAGGCCTGGTACATGTTGGCAAAAGACGAGGGGCATGGCTTCCAGAAGAAGTCGAACCGCGACGCGCAGAATGCGGCGATCGCAGCGTTCCTCAAGCTGAAACTGCTGGGTCAGCGGCTGGAGTAGGGGCGCGGCCAGACGTTAACGCCGGGGTGACATCAAGCTCGTGACCAGAAACATCAGAAAGATCACGCCTGCAAAGGCTGCGACGGCCATCCAGCCGCCGGTGATTGAACCTGATACGGTGCCTATGACGGTGTTCGTGAACCAGGTGGCGTAGTCCATCGCCATCGAAACGTATTTTTCGAACTCCATTTCAGCCCCTTCAGTGTCGGGCGAATTCGCGCACTTGCGCGACTTCGCAATCAGCCCGTAACACTTTGAGTGCAAGAATTTGACTTAATTTCGACAAACAGGCAGCAACGGTTCAGATGCAGGGGACGATCCAGGAAGTACTCGAGTTGCTCGATCTGGAGCAGATCGAAGTCAATATTTTCCGCGGTATTAGCCCAAAAGATCGCTGGCAGAGGGTCTTTGGGGGACAGGTTTTGGGGCAGGCGCTTGTAGCGGCCTCACGAACTGTTGATGCAAGAATCTGCCATTCATTGCACGCCTACTTCATCCGGCCTGGCGACCCGAAGGTGCCGATTCTCTATGAGGTCGACAGATCAAGGGACGGCAAAAGCTTCACCACACGTCGCGTTGTAGCCATCCAGCACGGCGAGCAGATCTTCAATCTGGCGGCATCGTTCCAGGTTCCGGAAGCAGGGCTCGAGCATCAGTTCGACATGCCGAAGGTGCCGGGGCCTGAGGGTCTCGAGCCGGAGGATGTGCGTCGCAAGCGCCTTGCGCACCAGCTGCCTGAGGCTGTGCGCGAGCACTTCACAAAGCCGGGACCGATGGATGTCAGACCGGTCGAAGAAGACGACGACCTTATCAATCCGAAGAAGGGCCGGCCCCACCAGGACATCTGGATCAAGGCGAAGGGCGCGATGCCTGACGACCTGGCCATGCACCAGTGCGTGCTGGCCTATGCATCGGACATGTCGCTGCTGGACACGTGCCTCATTCCGCATGGTGTGAGCTGGTTTTCAGGTCGGCTTCAGTCGGCCAGCCTTGATCACGCGATGTGGTTCCATCATCCCTTTCGTGTCGATGACTGGATTCTTTATTCGCACGACAGTCCGACAGCCGGCGGCGGTCGCGGATTCAATCGTGGCATGATGTTTACGCGTGATGGAAAGCTGGTCGCGTCCGTCGCCCAGGAAGGCCTGATCCGTCTCAGGTCCTGAACGAAAGCATGTGCAGCAACACGGGCGAAAATTGGCATTAACTCCAGCTGGTGCGCTTCAAGTCCCTGTATTTTCTATGGTTTCTGGCGAAAAGCTCTTCGCCTTCGTGACAAGGCATCAGAGTGAAGAGTCACTGAAAATTGTGATGTGCGCTCAATTGACCCTGGCGTGAGGCGGGTCCACCTTGATGATGTCAGAGACCAAAAGCGTCTCGGGAGAGGGCATATGCAATTTGTCGACCAAAACAGGAAGTACCTGATGGCTGGCGCAGCTATCGCTGTGATCGCCGCGGGCGCACTCTATTTCGGGGGCGTATATCCGCCTTCAAACGAACAAACCGCAGGCACGATCGCTCCGGCCGAGCGTTTCCATTCTCCGCAAGTGCAGACAAGCGATGTGCAGCTTGGTGATCAAAGCACTGCGAAGCTCATGCAGACCGACGCGTTCGAACTGATGGTGAAAGACCCGTCGTTCCGCGCTCTTGCATCTGATCCGGGTTTCATGGCGCTGGCCAAAGAACCGCAGGCGCTGCAGGCGCTTGCGATGGCACCGCAGGCCTTTGCTGCGCTGGCGAAGCATCCACAGGCCTTCGCAGCCCTTGCCAGCAACGCGCAGGCATTTGGTGCGTTCGGAAAAGCTGCAAACGCAACCGATGCGCAAGGCATGGCGGCCAACGGCCGGAACATCGCGTTCAACGCGCAGCTGTTTGATGCTCTGGCCAAGAATGCGAATGCGTTTGAAGCCATGGCAAAACAACCTCAGGCGCTCGCCGCGATGGCGTTGCATGCTCCAGCCTTCGCGGCCCTTGGCAAGCATGCAGAGGCCTTCGAAGCGATGGCCAAGAATCCCCAGGCGTTTGGTGCCTACGCGAAGGATGCTCAGGCCTTTGCCGCTGCCGCAAAGCAACCGCAGGCGCACGAAGCGATGGCCAAGCAGGCCGAAGCATTCCTGGCGCTTGGCCGGGATGCGCAGGCGATGCAGATACTTGCAGCTGACGCGCAGGCATTTGATGCGCTTGCCACAAACGCACAGGCCTTCCAGGCTCTTGCCGGCAACGCGCAGGTATTTGAAGCCCTTGCCAAGAGTGCAAATGCGTTCGATGCAATGGTCAAGAACGCTGACGCGTTTCAGGCCGCCGCAAAGCAACCTCAGGCTCTCGCGGCGCTCGCCCTGAATGCGCAGGCGATGTCGGCGTTTGCCAAGGACGCCCAGGCGTTCAATGCATTCGCGAACAACGCGCAAGCCTTTGACGCCATGGCGAAGAATGCAAATGCGTTCGAAGCCCTTGCAAAAAACCCACAGGCGTTCGAGGCGTTAGCCAACAATGCAAACGCGTTTGAAGCGCTGGCCAAGCAGCCTGCCTTCATGGCACTGGCCAAAGATCCGGCATTTGCCGCAGCCCTCAGCGATGCAGGTGTCGCCAGATCGCTCAACGCTCAATAAGCGAACAGGATTTACCAAGTTTGGAAGCCGCCTGGACCACAGGCGGCTTTTTCTTTGCAGCGTGCGAGGCTATCCGACACTATGGCTCGCAAATCTGAGCCAAAATGGCGGGGGCAAAACCGGGATGCGCGGACTTGCGTGGATGCTCGCATTCAGCCTGCTGGTCCCGTTCCGCGGCGTGGCCATTGCGGATGAGCTCGAGATGGATCGCCTGCAGACGCAGGATATTGATCTGCTCTACTTTGATCCGGCCCAGACGTACCTGACACCCTATGCGGCGCGTAGCTTTCTGAATTCGCTTGAGTTCCAGAAGAAAGTCTTTGACTGGCAGCCGTGGGAGCCGACGACGGTGATGCTGAAGGACTTTGGCGACTATGGCAACGCGGCCGCCCGCTCGTCACCCAACAATGCGATCACCATTGACGTTGCACCGCTGAGCCAGGCGTTTGAGACGTTCTCATCCGGCGAGCGCATCTTCACACTGATGAACCACGAGCCTGTCCACGTCGCTACGATGGACATCTGGAATGAAGACGATGCCTTCTGGCGCACGTTGTTCCAGGGCAAGCCGATGCCAATGAACCAGCATCCGGAATCGATCCTGTACAATTACCTCGCGACGCCCCGGGTGAATGTTCCGCGCTGGCTGCTGGAGGGCAGTGCGGTGTTCATGGAGACGTGGATGGCAGGCGGGCTTGGGCGCGCGCAGGGGGCCTATGACGAAATGGTCTTCCGGTCGATGGTTCGGGATGATGCGCATTTCTACAATCCGCTTGGGCTTGAATCTGAAGGCACTGCTGTCGATTTCCAGGTGGGCGTGAACGCCTATCTCTATGGGACGCGCTTCATCAGTTACCTTGCGCTTTCACGGTCGCCTGAGAAGCTTGTGCAGTGGCTGAAGCGCGGCAAGGACAGTGCGCGCTATTATTCGAATGCATTCGAGCAGGTCTACGGTCAGTCGCTTGATGATGTGTGGTCCGAGTGGATCCGCTGGGAACACGATTTCCAGGCAGCCAACCTGAAGCAAGTGAAACAATACGCGATTACACCGGTTCAGAAACTGACCGATCAGGCTCTGGGGTCGGTCTCACGAGCGTATTACAACGCGCAGACGCAAAGCCTTGTTGGAGGATTCCGGTATCCTGGCGTGATCGGGCACCTGGGGGTGTTGTCGCTTGCGGATGGCAAGATGCGTCAACTCACCGACATCAAGGGACCGATGCTCTACAAGGTGACGTCGCTTGCCTATGACCAGGACAGCGATACTGCATGGTACACGACTGACAACTATGCCTACCGCGATGTGGTCCAGATAGATGTCGCGACGGGAGAAAAAAAGACGGTTCTGAAGGATGCGCGCATTGGCGACATCGTGTTCAACGGCAAGGACCGATCGCTTTGGGGTTTCAGGCATCTGAACGGATATGTGACGCTCGTGGAGATCCCGGCGCCTTACGACACGTGGACACAGGTGCATACATGGGAGTTCGGTGAAGTTCCCTTCGATCTGGATGTTGCGCCTGACGGCGAGACGATTGCCTTCTCGATGGGGCACGTGAACGGCGACCAGACGGTCGAGGTACACCGAATTTCAGACCTGCGTGCGGGCCTTGCGGCACCGAATACAAAATTCAGTTTCGGGTCTGCGGTGCCAGAGAATTTCGTGTTCTCCCCTGATGGCCGTTTTCTTTACGGAAGCGCATACTACACCGGCGTATCGAATATTTTCCGTTATGAAGTCAGTACAGGCAAGGTTGAAGCAGTCTCGAATGCCGATACCGGTTTCTTCCGGCCGGTTCCCATGAGAGACGGGCGCCTGATTGCATTCGAATATACGGGGCAGGGGTTCGCGCCAGTGAAGCTTGATCCCAAACCTCTTCAGGACCTCGGAACAATCAAGTTTCTGGGCAATGAAGTGGTCAGAAAGCACCCGGTCCTCAAGAACTGGGGTGTTGGCTCGCCCAGTCGCATTGTACTCGAGCCTCTGATCACCAATCGGGGCAAGTACATTCCTTCGGAAGAGATGCGGCTTTCCGCGATGTATCCGATCATCCAGGGATACAAGGGCTATGGCTCTCTGGGCGTGCACGTGATGGTCGAGGATCCGATGCAGTTCAGCCGCCTTTACGCGACGGCGTCCTACACGCCGTCAGAATCGCTCAAGGAACCGGAGCGTTTCCACCTGAACCTGGAATACCGCTCGGTCAGCGCCTACATCCGCTATTGGCACAATGATGCGGATTTTTATGACCTGTTTGGCCCAACAGAACGAAGCCGGAAAGGCGATGCGATACTCGCGGGCTACAAATGGCCGTTGACGTATGATCCGCCCATCCAGATGAACCTGTCGGCTGATGTTGCATACTACACCGGGCTCGATACGCTTCCGGGCAACCAGAATGTTGCTGCAACAAGCGATACCATTGGAACGGGATCGCTCAAGCTTGACTACACGGATACCGACAAGTCTCTGGGCGCGGTTGATCACGAAAAAGGCTATAGGTGGCAGATCATTGCCGGCCTTGACTATTCGGGAGCGAAGTATTTCCCTCACGTTGAGGGGGGCTTTGATTTTGGCTTTCCCATCGGTTCGGATCATACGTCAGTCTGGCTGTATTCTTCTGCCGGTCTTGCCGGCGGTCCCAGGAACAACCCCTTGACGCCGTTCTATTTTGGCGGGTTCCGAAACAACTTTGTCGATGACAAAGAAGTGAAGCGATACAGGGAAATTGAGTCGCTACCGGGGTTTGAAATTGACGAGATTGCGGCGCGAAGTTTTGTCAAAGCGATCGCCGAACTGAATCTCAGTCCGATCCGGTTTGAAGACGCGGGTACGCCAACTCTGTTTCTGGGGTCCATCCGACCTGCAATCTTTGGCGGTGCGCTGGTTGCAAATCCTGGCGCGAAGGATGAGCGCACAGTAGGTACGGCAGGCGCGCAACTTGACTTCAACTTTACGCTGGCGCACCGCTTGCCAATGACACTGTCTGTGGGATATGCGGCAGCTATTGAAGATCAGTCAAAGACCAAGGGCGAGTGGCTGATCTCACTCAAGATCATGTGACACAGGCGCTGTCGGTTCAAACATGACGCTGAACTCAATCATGGCGGTGCCGCTGGCGCTGGTGCCGACCCTGGCCTTTCTGATCCTGCTTGATCAGCTGGACAGCTTCAAACTGGTAAGCTTTCGGGCTTTGGTCCGTGCTTTGACGGCAGGAGCGGCGCTGGCAGTGATGGCGTTTTTTGTGAACTCCGCGCTGATTGATGCGCTGTTCAAAGACTACGGCTACTATTCAAGATACGGCGCACCCATCATCGAGGAATTGTTCAAGGCTTCGTATGTAGTCATGCTGTTTCGGCAGAGGAGGGTGGGCTTTCTCATCGATGCGGCTGTTCTGGGATTTGCTGCAGGTGCGGGGTTTTCGTTTGCCGAAAACCTCTATTTTCTATGGTCGTTGTCAGACGTAAGCATGGGAGTGTGGATTGTCAGAGGCTTTGGCACCGCAATGATGCATGGCGGCGCGACCGCGATTTTTGCGGTCCTGTCTCAAAGTCTTACCGAGCGCCACACTCAAGGGTCGGGCATGTACTATGTGCCGGGTCTAGTTGCTGCGCTTGTGATTCATGCTGGCTTCAACCAACTGATATCTACACCTCTGGTCGCGACTGGAATGATATTGCTGTTTACGCCAGCGGCCCTGTTTCTGGTGTTTGCGAAGAGCGAGCATGGTGTTCATGATTATCTGAAAGCGGGCCACGACTTGCATGCGCGGGTTCTCCAGTCGCTTGATGAGGGATTTCTTGCGACCCCAGAGGGCAAGCTTGTCGCCGACATCGTGGGGAAGTTCAGTGGTGACCATCTGACAGGCGTGATCGACTACATCCGTTTGCATACTGAACTGGTGATGCAGGCGGAGGAGATTTTCCTGTCTCGGGAAACGCACACGAAGATTCCGATGTCTCACGACGTGCGTCAGAAATTTAGCCGGTTGCACGCACTTGAGAAGGAAATTGGCAGGACCGCTCTGCTTGCGCTCTGGCCGCACCTGAAATTCAGCCGACGGGAAATGGCAGAGCTCTATGAGTTTGAAGAGCTCTCAAGATCGCCACTCGCGAAATAGCCGGGACAGCATTGTTGCTTCTGCGTTTACCCGCATTGCGAGAATGTTACCGAGGGTTCCACTATTAGGGTTTTGTTAAGAAGTCGGCCTTATTCTTTCACAATCAGTAAACCGGCTTCCCCAGGCCGGTCTCGAGTCCCCCGCCGGCCGAGTCGTCCCCATTCATCCGGCTCTCCGGCAAAGAGGCGGCCAAACGGCACCCCCCAGTGCCTACGGGTCACGGGCGTGGATGTACCCAGCATCCACGCCCCCGCCTTTTTCTTGGGACCCCATGTTCATTCCTCGTAAAGTTCACATCGCAGCCTTGCGCTGGCTGTTGGCGTCTCCTGCGCGTGCCAACGCGGCTGCAATGCTGTTCAGGCGCTCGATTGATGCATAGACCACAGTAATCGCGTGATCTGACTGAGCGGAGTTACCTGAGGACGCCGGCGACTGTTCCATGGGGCTTGCCGAGTTCGTCTGTGTGTGCAGGTTGGCTGCAACGGCGGCGTCGGACAGCCTGGACGTGCGCTGCTCAAGCCTGGCGATGATCTGCGCAAGTGTGTCCAGATCATCTGCGGTCTGTTCGATGGTTCGGTTGGCAACAGGGATGGGGGCGTGCTGCAGGCTTGGGTAATCTTCACTGCTTGTCTGGCTGAGATAGGCAAAGAGTGTTTCTGCGCGCGCGCCAAGATGCTGGGAGGCCTCCCTCAGATCTTCACCACCAGATGAGGCTTTGTCGTGGGCGCCAGCTGTCATCCGCCTCAGTTCAGAAGTAATTGCGCTCAATTCAGTCCGCAATGCCGTTGCCGAGGGTGTGACTTCCCTGGCTCCTGAATCGATGTCATTCGCATGTCGCTCAAGTTTCGGAAGGCGTTGCTTCAGGTTTTCCAGCGGATCGTCGGCATGCGAGATGCTCTTTAGGTCCTGGGCAAACGCTTCCAATGCGGATGGCAGCGGCTGCGGCTGGTTTTCCTCCGAGGCCGTGCTCATTTCCTGTGCCAGGTCCTGCAAGCGCGTCAGAATCTCGTGGATTGGTATGTCACTGAGAGAACGTTGGGGCAGGCCCGATGCGATCCCGTGTTCATGCGGGATTGTCGAGGCCGGCATTTCAGCCGTCATCAGTATGCGCTCTTCGGTCATGCGCATGGCAAGTTCACGAACATCATTACGAAGAGTTTCAATCTGTCGCGTGAGTGGACCGACGATTTCTTCCACTCCTGGGGTCCCGCTTGTCTCCGGTTCTGCTGCCCGAGTGGGCGTGGTGCTTCGGAAGAGGTCAACGATCTGTTGAATTTCTGCAATTGAATGTTCGATCTGCCGCTCAGATTTGCCGGATCGCAGTTCGATCGCCGCGGCGGCAGTTGCAAGAACCGTCGTTGACTTTTCTGTCTGCGCATTCAAAGAATTGATCGACAAGTCGATCTTGCGACTGAGTGCTGTCGTCAGCGCCTGAATGTAAGGTGTTGTGGTGCTGCCCCGATCAAGTTGATCCTGCAATCGCAAACAAACGTCGTTCAGCTGTGAAACGATCTGACTGAACGCTTCGTGGCTCATCGGCGTTTGACGTTGCGTCTGTTCTTCCCGGAAGAGACTGACAATCTCTTCAAATTCATCGATTGACTGCTCTGTGCGCCTTTCATTCTGAGCCGTGCGGTGCTCCAACGCGGCACCTGCGGCCGCAATTGCATCTGTTGTCTCCTTCGCGCGTCGCTCAATGCCGCCAAGGGTTGCTTCGATGCCGGCTTCCAGTTTGTCCAGACCATGAAGCTTTTGCTGCAGGCGATTGTCGACGGTATCCACCACACCATTGAGTTGGCTGGCCAATCCCCTGACGTTTTCTGCAGTGGAGGAAGCATCCGAAGAAATGCGGTCGCAGGCGGTAAAAAAAGCGCCCTGAATGGCTTGTGCGCTGTCCGCAGCTTTCTTGAATGCAGTAATTGATGTCGTGATGCCATCGACCGCGTTTCCGGTTTTGACTCTGACAAGGTCCACAGCATCCGACAGTTGCCTGCCGCTCTGTTCAAACTGACCTGTGATCTGTTCGAGACGTCCTGTGCGCTCTTCCGCTGCTGTCACAAGCTTCGACATCGAATTGTGCAGATTTGTGGATGCGCCCGAGAATGCGTCCTTGGCTGCCTTGCCCACGGTCATTGCAATTTCGTCAAACTTGGGCCCGTAGTCTCCCAATTTCTGCAACGACTCTTCAAACTGCTGACGTTGTGCCTGATGCGTTTCTGAAATCTCAGCGGTGGCTGTCATGAGCGCTTCAGCTGCGGATGTCACTCCGGATGCCAGCTTTTCAAGCAGGACTGATGCTTCGCCCTCAAGGCGAAGGTGCACTTCGCCTTTCTGGGCCAGAGCCTTGAGCGTCTCGGTTTCGTTGAGGCTCTTCCGGAGTTTCTCACCGGCGCGTGCCATTGTTCCGATCTCGTCGGACCTATCTGTCCCCCAAATCCTCTGGTTGACGTGACCATCGCTGACAGCGTTCAGGCTTTGCTCGAGTGATTTTAGAGGCTGGGTGATCCCAAGCTGCAACAGTCCCGCTGCTGCGAGCAAACCACACACCAGAAGGGCGAGCGTGCAAACAATCAGCATCTGGCTCCAGCTCAACGCCCAGGCAATGCTGCCCATCTGGTGGGACTGGGTTTGCGAGCGCAATCGCTCGAGAGCTGTACGCAACGTCAAGTAAGTCGCTTCCAGCTGCGGAAACTGAGGCATCGATTCCAGTGCGTCCATCGATGCGGAACCGCGCAGCGCCGCGGGACCCAAGTCGGGGGATATCCTTGCCACGTGGGCAAACTCTTCAACCACACTGCCGATATCGCTTATCGTTTGCGTGGCCGCCGGAGTTTCACTGTAGAGTTTCCGAAGGATATCCAGCGTTCTGGCCGCCTCCATGGCACGCTGAGACATCTGTTCGCGGGCGGATACGTCTCCTGTAAGCCTGAAGCTCCGATACGACTTGAGGTACCCGTTGTAGCCAAGCATCTGCTCGATCGCAGCGATCTTTTCGGACGCTTGCCTACTGGCAGATTCAGGGTCATTCAGTCCGCGCTGAACCTCGCTGACAAAGCCTACGAAGTAGCTGCCGCCAACAACAATGATTGCCGCAACGATTGCAGCTGAAACCGCGAATGCCCGGCTGATCCAAGAAAGCGTGCGCACCAATCCCCCCGGGAGCGGCTTTACCGCTCGCGCATGCTGTGATTCGTCACTGGAGTTTAGGCGAGGCAATCCTGAGAGGGGAGGGATTGCGCGTGCGCGTCACATATATGGTTCGCGCAGTATCGAAAAATGCTTTTGGCTCACCTGTCAGGCTGACTTATTGCGTTCGATGCGTTCCAGAATTGAGTCCATTCTGGCGAGCACACGGGTCAACTGATCAACGGTTGAATCGTGTGCTGCACGCCATGCCGAGACGTGTCGCTTCAAGCCAACACTCAAGGTGTCGAGTTCGCGTGCTTCCAGTTGCAGGCTGCTGGAGAAAGAGCTGAGTGAGTCAGTTGCATTTGTCTGCGTCGACTGCGCGGGTGTCATAGTGAAGTTCTTGCTCCGGCCAAACGGCGCTTGTCAAAATTCCATCGTTGGATTGACGCTAACCCCGAGAAGTAAAGAGTGCGTAAGTATCGTCTCTATGGAATGCGAGTAACTGTAAGAGACCGGCGAGGCTTCAAGTAGAACGAGTCGGTTAAGTCCGTGCGTGGCAGAAATGATGCAAACATCGGGTCATAGCCATACTGAACCTCGACCATGATCGCTCCCTGGAAAGCCGCAATCAATCCAGCTGGAAACACCGAGGCGTCGACCACGCTGTTCGCGGTGCGTGGCGCAGTATTGCGTGCGTCGCTCCAGGCGATGCGATACGTGGTTCCGTCCGCATCTGCAACGACCGAACTGATGGTGATTTTTGCCTGCGCCGGGTCTACCGGGTCGCATATCGCGTTGATTGCACCGAATACGTCCGACATTTCGGCATTTGAAATGCTTGCTTCCTGAGCGACAAGGTCGGCTGCCGTCGATGAAAGCGAAGCCACACGGCGTGCGACAGTGATGTAGTTCGATGTTTCGACCACGCCCAGAAACATAATGACCATGACGGGCAATATGAATGCGAATTCAATCGCCGCAAGACCGTGGTCTGATTTCCAAAGGCGCTTCAGGAAGCTCATGAAAGATACCCCTTCCGTTTTGCTAGAACGGTTCATTTCGGAATGCCGTTGCCGAGGACAGCAAGCGGCTGTGCCCTGTCATGTTTGAATAGGTCAAGCCAGTCGGCGTGAGCATTGGCCAGGCATAAAATGCCCTCACGACGACGACATCGCCGGCCGTACCGATCTGAAATTGAGAGTTTCCGGCAAACGTGCCGTCCGGGTTGAGTGCGGGAGGCGTCGCAATGGTGCCGAAGCTGGTGAACTTTCGCACGTCAATCACCAAGTGTGAATCGCAAGCCAGCAATGGTGTGATCCTGGCGCAAATAAGATCCCGAAACTGGGTTTGCGTCATTGCTGCTGCCTGAGCCTGTCCGGTACGTATCTCCCGTGAGGCAGCTGCTACAGCGTTCTCAAGTGCCGATGTCGCAAAGTAGACCAGAGAAACGTCGAAGATTGCGAACATCAGAGAAAAGAACGGAAGGGCGACGATTGCAAATTCGATCGCAGTGGTCCCCGAGGTTTTCCTCCGGAACTTTCCCAGAAACGAAAGCACGTTTTGGAAGGGACGCATGGCCATCTCCGCAGAACTCTCCTGCCTTCAGTGCTGGAGTCTAGGTCAATGTATTGCGGTGACGCTTTATAAAATGTCTCAACTGCATGCGAAGCGCGCTGGAGCATGTCAGCATGGTAAGTTTTATCTTAACAGCACCGTTCAATATTTAGCTGCTTGCAGCGGATTTGAACAAATTCCTGCAGAACAGGGCGTGATCGATGCGATGGTCGCAAAAACGGCCCGACCGGGGTCGGGCCATTTGTAGTCCGGTCGGTGTGCGATTACGGTTTTGTCGAGAGGTCCGTACCAGCTTTCGCGACGTCCATCTTGCCACTGCTGTTCTTGATATTGGTGTCGACGTCTGCATCGCCCAACGTAACCGTGCGCTCGCAACGGGGAGAACATGCGAGATTGTGCTGCAAGGCGCCACGGTACAACGTGACCTGCGCCGAAAGCGGGGCCCCTACAGTAATGACCGTGTTGTAGATCTCGCTTCCGTTTGAATCGAGGGCTATGAGGTTCGTGTTGCCGAAGATGCGTCCCTGCACATAGATAGTGCGGTCGTTCACAAGCAGCGCTTCTGCAATCGAGGCGTTGCCCATTACGATTGTCTTTGCCGGCTGATCAAGGTGGATTGCCGTTGCCTGGTCGTAGTCGACACGCATCATCCTTGGGGCAGCGTTGGCTTCTTCGTCCGCGATAACGGGCGCAGACAAGAATCCGACAACCAGAGCTGTCGCCGAGATGATTGCAGCGCGATTGGCAAGCATAGTCCACTCCACACTTATTGGAATTGCGAGACTCCACGATGCCGCAAAGCGTTTAAGGATGTCTGAACCGTGTTTGTCCATGATTGCTGGCATTCGGTGGTTTGCCTTGCTTATGGGGATGGAGCGCTTCAAGTCTGCATTTTATTTTTTGCGTTATCTGTTTTTTAAGCATGCCATCGTATTCTCAACCAATCTTGGCGAAGAGCGTCCGCTATTCTTTTGCGGTAACCTCCTGTTCATTGCTTCTGGATACCATCGCTTCCAGTTTACGAGGTCGGGATGCACCTGCCCCGGTAAACTGGTGTAGTGGTGTCAATTGAAGGAGGCCTCAATGAGCCGCTTTTTCTCTCGCTTTATGAATGACGAATCTGGTGCAACCGCCATTGAATACGGCTTGATCGCCGCATTGATTTCAGTGGCCATCATCGGCGCGGTAACGGCCGTCGGCGGCAAGCTCGACGCGACCTTTACGAGCGTCGACGGCGCCCTGTAAGCGTTTCGCATCGCGGGAAGGGCTTTGGCTCTTCCCCGATGCCGCGTTTCAGCAACAAATGCCAGACACACGCAAGTGTGGTCTGGCATTTGTTTTTTTGCGCTTGCTTAATCCGGAAGTAACGCTGGCGCACCTATTTTAGGCCCCGTCAATTCTGTGAAGAGTGGGGTTCCGTTTCCGTGGTCATGCCTTTTTTCCTATTGGCCGTTGGTGCCATTGTCATCGTTGCAGCCATGTATGATGCGATGACTTTGACGATCCCGAACTGGATCTCGCTAGCGCTCATTGGCCTTTTTCCGGTTGTTGCCTTCCTGGCGGGGTTCGACCTCAGCACAGTCGGCATTCATGTCGCTGTTGGATCTGCGGCCCTGATCACGGGAATGGTGCTGTTCGCCTTCCACTTCATCGGGGGAGGGGATGCGAAGTTCTTCGCAGCTGTTTCCTTTTATGTGGGATTGTCTGCGGCTGGCTCGTACCTGATGACAGTTGTCATTGCGGGCGGTGTCCTTGCCATTGTGCTGATGATGGCACGCAGACTTGCGCAAATGGGATTTGCCATGGACTGGTTCCTGCGATTTACGCGTGGCGGGTCGGTCATACCCTATGGAATTGCGATCGCTTTTGGCGCGCTGACCGTGCTGCCGCAGACACAGATTTTTGCTTCCGCGATGGCCTGAGCCACAAATTCATCACAACGCGAAAACTGTAATCGACGAATTAACCATAGCTTGAGACTTCAAACGTAAAACGGATCACTGAGACACAGAGCCGTACGCAGGCTGGAGGAATGAACCAATGAATTTGACGAGGATACTCGTATTGGTAGGAGCGGTCGTTGCAGCGGGTCTTGCTGCGCTGATGGCTCGCGGATTTGTCGGCGGACAAACGAAGGCGCAGGCTGCACCTTCTGTTGAGTTGGCGGAAGTGCTCGTTGCTTCTCGCGGCATCGAAGTTGGCACGAAGCTGGCGGCGGGAGATGTGAAGTGGATGGGTTGGCCGAAGGCCGCGATTGACCCCAGCTTCATCACAAAGGAAGCACAACCCAAGGCTATTGAAGACAGCGCAGAAGGCTCCATAGCGCGTTCGCCACTTTCGGCCGGACAACCCGTGACCGGTCAAAACGTTATCAAGGCGGATGGCGGTGGCTTCATGGCAGCCGTGCTTACTGCTGGCAAGCGTGCGGTAGGCGTCAAGGTCAGTGCGGAACGAGGCGCCGGCGGGTTCATTCTCCCCAATGATCGCGTCGATGTCATTCTCACCCGCAAGCTGGGCCAGGACTCCAGTGGCGCGCCGACCTATCAGGCCGCAACAGTTTTGAACGACATTCGGGTTCTTGCCGTTGACCAGACGTCTGATGAAGAGGGCGACTCCAAGGCGATCGTTGGAAAGACGGCAACGCTGGAGTTGAGTGAAAGGGAAGCGGAAACGCTCGCTCTCGCTGAGGCGATGGGCGATCTGTCGCTGACGCTGCGCTCGCTGTCGAAGGCGGATGCTGCAACTCAGGCGAATGATACGACCAAGAATCCTTTTGAGACTGAAGGTGCGGATGGCGTTACCGTGATGCGATATGGCATGCCGGGAAAGTCGTCTGCGACCGCTAGCGAGTAATGGGTGACACTATGAAATTCTTGCGCGTTGTGTTCATTGCGGCATTTGGTGCGGTAGCTGTGCTGCCCGCTGCCGCTGACGGTGAGCAAAGGCCGGCCGCTGCCCCCAGCGCGGCCGAACCGGTTCAGAAGCTGAGGATCCGTCCGGGCGGCACCGGTCCGCAATCGCACAGGGTCATCCTGCCGATCAGCAAAGGCATGATCGTCGAGTTGCCCGAGGACGCGCGTGACGTGCTGGTTTCCAATCCAAATCTCGTGGATGCGGTGGTGCGAACGCCCCGGCAGATCTACCTGGTTGGCTTGAAGGCCGGGCCTACAAATGCCTTCTTCTTTGCCGCGAGCGGCAAGCAAATTCTGAACCTCGAAATTCGCGTTGAGCGCGATATGGGAGAGCTCAAGAGTATCATCGAGCGCAATGTCAGGGATTCTGATGTTCAGGTGGAAACGATCAATGACAGCGTCGTGATAAACGGTTCTGTCAGGAGTGCGAGCGATGCAGAAGCCGCACGCCAGATCGCGATGCGCTATGTGACGGATTCAGGCAAGACGATGAGCAACGACTCGGTTGTCAGCCGCGTTGGCATTCGTGGGGGCGATCAAGTCATGCTCCGCGTTCGTGTCGCGGAAATGCAGCGCAGCCTTTCGAAGCAGTTTGGAACTGATTTTTCGTCAGCCTTTGACATTGGAAAGGCACTTCCAATCAGCCTGACCAGTTCCAATCCATTTTCTCTGCTGGGGCAGGCGCTGTCTTCTTCGCAGTCCTTCCAGATCGGCAGGCTGGCAGGTGGGAATTCGGTTGAAGCCATTATCAAGGCCTTTGAGCGTACCGGCATGATCCGCACGCTCGCTGAACCCAACCTTACAGCTGTGTCCGGTGAAGCGGCCAAATTCCTTGCGGGTGGAGAGTTCCCGGTTCCGGTGTCACGCGATCGCGACGGCAACGTGCAAGTTGAATTCAAGCCATTTGGTGTGGGCCTTGGCTTTACGCCGATTGTCCTTTCCGAGGGACGCATCAGCCTGCGTATTTCGACGGAGGTGTCTGAAATAACCAGTGAAAACTCATTCGTTTCTCAAGGTGGCATCAGCACCGATGGGAATGGCAACACGCTTCAGATCAACGGCATCACGATCCCGGGCCTGCGCGTTCGTCGTGCAGAAACGACGGTCGAGTTACCGTCTGGCGGAAGCATGGTTATGGCGGGACTGCTGCAGCAGTCGATGAAGCAAAACATCGACGGCATTCCTGGCCTGAAGAACATTCCTATCCTGGGTTCCCTGTTCCAGAGCCGGGACTTTCAGTCTGGAGAAACTGAACTTGTTATTATCGTTACACCTTATTTGGTGAAAGCGACGTCGCCTCAGGATCTCGCGTCTCCGACGGATGGTTTCGTCCCCGGTAGTGATGCGGAAACCGTGCTTTTGTCCCGTTTGAATGCTGTGTACGGCAAGGGAAAGCCTGTGCAAGGCACTCTGAAGGGACCTGTTGGATTTACAATTCAGTAACTCAATCACGTTGGGACGTGATGAGGCGCTCAAGGATTTGGCAATTACCGAACGCTTAGGATCAAGATTATGAAAGTTTTCAGCCGATTTGCCGTCATTGGCCTGTTAGCCGCTTCCGTCGCCGGATGTGCAACGCCGGCGGAGAACAGCGCCGCAAATCACTATGACGCGGGGAAAGCGTTTCCAATCAGGGTGGAACCGCAGATCGCAACGCTGGTTGTGCTTGTTGACTCCGAAGGGGGAGGAATCGTTCGCGGCGAGCAGGATCGGATCCAGGCATTTGCCGAGCAGTGGAAGGCTCGCGGACATGGTGCACTCAGCGTGTCAGTGCCGACTGGAACCGCCAATCAGGCCAGTGCGAATTCAGCGATGAGCCAGGTTGCAAAAATCCTGAGCGAGAGCGACATCGGCAAGAAGTCGTTCCGCGTTTCCTCCTACAAGGGCGCGGCGAACGATTCAGACGCTCCGATTACGCTGAGTTTCATTACCGATGTAGCTGTAGCGCCAGAGTGCGGAACCGACTGGTCGGAAAACATGGCCTTCACACCGCGAAACTTGCCATGGGCGGATTTTGGCTGCTCAAGCCAGCACAATCTTGCAGCGATGATCGAGGATCCCCGTGATCTTGATCATCCACGCGCGACCGACAAAGCGGACGCGATGCGCCGTTCGACAGTGTTACAGAAGTACCGGCAGGGTGAAGCAACCTACACGACGCTTACCGGCACTCGTGACAGCGGCGTCGTTTCAGACATGAAGCAGCAGTAAGGCGTCGAAACCCGTTGGGATGAGTTGAGGAATTTCGTCTGATGAGTAAGTCCAAAAATCCGGAAAAAAACGAGCTGCCTTTTGGTGCTTCGGTTGCAGACCGTCCAGTTCCGCGGATTTCAATTCATGCGTTCTGCGAGTCTCCCGAGACCGGCAACACAATCCAGCGTGCAGGGCAGGATCGTCGACTGGCAAAGGCGCATCTGACAGTTCATATGGGTGGCGTTTTCGGTGCGGTCGAGTACTTCCAGGATTCCTCGACTCCAAACGTCATAATGGTGGAAACGCTCGAACGTGGGCCGTCGATCCTGAAGGAACTTGAAAAGCTTGCCCATGTCTGCGATCCGGGCACAAAGGTCATCGTGATTGGTGGCTCAAACGATATTTCGTTGTATCGTGAGATGATCCGGCAAGGCATCAGCGAGTATCTGGTGGCGCCGCTCAATCCGTTGCAGGTTATCGAAGCGCTTGCTGCACTTTACCACGGCCAGTCGAATGCTCCCATCGGGAAGGTATTCGCGTTCTATGGATCGCGTGGCGGCGTTGGTTCGTCGACCTTCGCTCACAGCACGGCTTGGTCGATAGCTGAAGACCTCCAGATTGCAACTACGATAGTTGATCTGGATGTATGTTTCGGAACGACAGGTTTGGACTTCAATCAGGATGCGGCACAGGGTGTCGCCGAAGCTTTGGCCAGCCCGGAGCGCCTGGATGATGTGTTGCTTGAACGCCTGCTTATCAAGCAGACCGGACGTCTGAACCTGTTTATTTCTCCCGCGGTTCTAGACCGGGACAACCAGATTACGGTGGAAGCAGTGGAGACTGTCATAGACGCAGTTCGCCAAATTTCACCGTGCGTGATTGTCGATCTTCCCCACCTCTGGTCACCATGGGTGAAGCAAGTGCTGACAACGGCCGATGAAATCATCGTCACCGCGACACCGGATCTTTCAAGCCTGCGCAACGGTAAGAATATCTATGACCTGCTCAACCAGGCGCGTCCCAATGACAAACCCCTGAGGTTTGTGCTGAATCAAGTGGGCATTCCACGCCGGCCTGAAATTCCGGTCAAGGACTTTGCAGAGGCAATGGGCAGCGAGCCAGCTCTCATCATGCCGTTTGATCCGCAAACCTTTGCAACAGCAAACAACAATGGCCAGACGGTCGGCGAACTCAATCCACAATCAAGAGCGGCGCAGAGTTTCCGAGAATTCGCCCAGAAGCTGACAGGTCGCGAGCCTCGCGCTGAGGCGAAGGCGAACAACAAGCTCAGCTTCGACTTTTTGCGCCGTAAAAAGGCCTAGTCCATAATGTTTGGCAAGCGATCAGGTAGTGGATCCGATAGCACGCCGCGCGAGCGCAGCGCTGGCGCTTCAGTTGCGCCACCTCCGCCGCCACCGCCAACACCCGGATCGAAGTCATCGGGCAGGGGACCGGAAGCTCCGCCGCCTCCCGTTGCCATCGATTCACGGTCGGACCAGTACTACGAGGTCAAAACGACGATTTTCAATGCCCTGATCGACACAATCGATCTGGCGCAGCTCGCCCAGCTTGATGCCGCATCAGCGCGCGAAGAAATTCGTGACATCGTCAATGAAATCATTTCAATCAAAAACGTAGTCATGTCGATTGCGGAGCAGGAACAGCTGCTCCAGGACATTTGTAACGACGTCCTTGGCTACGGACCTCTCGAGCCGCTTTTGGCGCGCGATGACATTGCCGACATTATGGTCAATGGGGCGGAGCGCGTGTTCATTGAAGTCGGTGGCAAGGTTCAGCTGACGAATATTCGGTTTCGTGACAATGCCCAGTTGATGAACATCTGTCAGCGGATCGTGAGCCAGATTGGTCGCCGCGTCGATGAATCCTCGCCAATATGCGATGCGCGCCTGCCTGATGGCAGCCGTGTCAACGTGATCGCACCGCCGCTTGCAATTGACGGCCCGACACTCACCATTCGAAAATTCAAAAAAGACAAACTGAAGATGTCGGATCTTCAGAAGTTCCAGTCCATCTCGGCTGAAGGCGCCACGGTTCTGGGTATTATTGGAAATGTACGCTGCAACGTCTTGATTTCGGGCGGTACGGGTTCAGGAAAAACCACGCTTCTGAATTGCATGACGGGCTTTATCGACCTTGATGAGCGCGTGATCACGTGCGAAGACGCCGCAGAACTTCAATTGCAGCAGCCGCACGTTGTTCGCCTCGAGACGCGCCCGCCAAACCTTGAAGGAACGGGCGAGATCACGATGCGTGATCTTGTGAAGAACTGTCTGCGTATGCGCCCTGAACGCATCATCGTCGGTGAGGTCCGTGGCCCGGAGGCGTTCGACCTTCTGCAAGCCATGAACACCGGTCACGATGGCTCAATGGGAACGTTGCACGCCAACAGTCCGCGTGAAGCGCTGCAACGTATTGAGTCGATGATCACCATGGGTGGTTACAATCTGCCGTCCAAGACCATCAGGGAAATGGTCGTGGGTGCAATTGACGTCATCGTGCAGGCAGCCCGCCTTCGGGATGGTTCCCGTCGTATCACTCATGTGACCGAAGTTGTCGGTCTTGAAGGCGACGTCATCATTACCCAGGATCTCTTTGTCTATGAAATTACAGGCGAAGATGAATCCGGACGTGTGAAGGGTCGTCATGTCTCGACTGGCATTTCGCGTCCGGCGTTCTGGGAGCGCGCGCGATACTATAACCGTGAAAAAGAGCTGCTCGACGCACTTGAAGCGGCGGCGGGGAACTAGGGAGGCGGGCTTTCGAGCCCCTGAGCCGCAATGGATCAAGGTACACTTTTCATGGTCGGGTTTGCGCTGACTGCGGCACTTGCCGTCGGCGGGGTTGCGTTTGCCTTTCTGGGCTTTGCCGGAGATTCAGGCAAAGCGAGCAAGCGTGTTGCTGCCGTGGCGAAGGGAGGTGCTGGAAAGGCTTCCGGCAAGAGCGCTGATGCCATCGGTGAAAGCAACGCGAAGCGCCGGCGTCAGGTTCAGGAAACACTCAAGGAAATCGAACGAAAGCAGGCACAGGAGAAGGCCAAGCCAACACTGGCGGCTCTTCTTCAGCAAGCGGACTGGTCGATCGAGCCGAAAAAATTTCTGATGATGACGCTCGCGCTAGGTGTGGTCGTTGCGGTCGCATTCTTCGTGATGGGCTATCAGTGGTTTGTTGCCGCGGGGGCTGGCGCTGTCGTTGGTCTTGGTTTTCCCCGCTGGTTGCTGGCTTTTTCGATTGGCCGCCGGAAGAAGGCATTCCTCAGGGAATTTGCCAATGCAATTGACGTTATTGTTCGCGGTGTGAAGTCAGGTTTGCCACTGAATGAATGTCTGAAGATTATCGCCCATGAGTCGTCGGAACCGGTGGCGCCGGAGTTTCGCAATATTGTTGAAGGACTGAAAGTGGGGGTCACTCTGGAAGACGGCCTGCGCAAGATGTACGAGCGGATGCCGGTTGCCGAAGTGAACTTCTTCCAGATTGTGCTGACGATTCAGCAGAAGACCGGTGGCAACCTGTCGGAAGCGCTGGGCAATCTGTCCGGGGTGTTACGCGACCGCAAGAGATTGCAAGCCAAAATCCAGGCACTGTCATCCGAAGCAAAGGCGTCTGCTGGCATCATTGGTTCGTTGCCGGTGATTGTGGCGACAATGGTTTATCTGACGACACCCGACTATATCGCGTTGCTGTTCACTGAGCGGTTTGGAAACTTCCTGCTTCTTTGCACCGGTTTCTGGATGGGTATGGGAATCATGGTGATGAAGAAAATGATCAACTTCAAGTTCTGATCGGGAGCCAGGCAGAATGAACAGTTTTATAAACACGCTCTTTGATCGAGAGTTCATGGTCACCATACTGACCGCGCTCGCCACCTTTGCCACGGTGCTCACGCTGGCGTTTCCACTGCTTGCGGGAGACAAACTCAACGCGCGCCTGAAAAGCGTGGCATTGCGCCGGGAGGAACTTCGTCGGATGCAGCGTGAAGCGCTGTCCAAAAAGGGGCAATTGCGTACCAACCCCACAGTGTTCATGAAAAACACTGTCGAAAAACTCAATCTGCGGGCGTTGCTGGAATCTGCAAACTCCAAGGAAAAACTGTCGCGAGCGGGATACCGAGGTCAGTCGGCCATTTACACATTCATGTTTTTTCGGTTCGTCATGCCGTTCGTCGTGTTTGGCGCGTCTATTGTGTATCTGTTCTTCATGTCGAAGTACCATCTCGCACCAATGGGCAAGATTGGTATTTCGTTTGGCGCAGCGTTCATCGGCTTCTATCTGCCCGACCTCTATGTGCAGAACATCATCGACAAACGCATGGGCTCGATCATGAAGGCCTTTCCGGATGCGCTGGACCTTTTGCTGATCTGCGTCGAGTCGGGCATGTCTGTCGAGTCTGCCTTCAACAAGGTCGCTGCCGAAATTGGAACGCAGTCGGTGGAGCTGGCCGAGGAATTCGCGCTGACAACTGCCGAGCTTTCCTATCTGCCGGATCGTCGGCAGGCCTATGATAATTTGGGAAAGCGCTGTATTCATCCAGGTGTCAAGGCCGTGTGTACTTCTCTCATCCAGGCTGAACGCTATGGTACGCCGCTGGGAACAGCCTTGCGGGTCATGGCGCTAGAAAACCGCGAAATGCGCATGATGGAAGCCGAAAAGAAGGCAGCTTCGCTTCCAGCCAAGCTCACTGTGCCGATGATCGTGTTCTTCCTGCCGGCCCTTTTTGCAATCATTCTGGGCCCAGCAGCGATCAAAATCATGAAGCTCTAGCCGCTTCACAATTGCTGGCATATTCCAGTTGGAAACAAAAAAGGTCGCGCCCGTGAAGGCGCGACCTTTTTGTTTTCCCGTGAACCTATCGGGTGATGTTCGCCACTTCGAACGGTGACTCAGGCAGCGTGTCTGCATTGAGTGACTGGCGCAACGGCGTTGGCGAGGCAGTCGCGGCCTGATCCGGGGCTGCTTTCGGAGGCGTCAGCGGTTTGGGGGCCGCGGCAGGTTTTGGAGACGCATCGCCATCGTCGGAAATTGGCTCCATGGTGACCGGCGCCTTTCGGGTAACGGCAGTAGAGACGGGTGCCGCTACGCTTTTGGGTGCTGCCGCTGCTGCTGCCGGGGCAGCGGCAGGGGAGGCTGACGATGCCTTCGCGTCATCCGCAACTGGTGCCATTGGCCTGGACGGTGCAGGAAGAATGCTCAGGTTGGGCGGCCTCACCAGCATTGGTGTCTGGGTGGGTGCCGGTATTGCCGGAGACGCGGGAACAGATGATGTCGCCGGTTTGGCATTCGTCGCGCTCATCTGGCGCAAAACAGAGAGGTTGTTGAAGGCGTCAGCAGGTGTCAGATCCTGCTTGGCCAACTGTTCCGCTTCAACCCTGTTGCCCCTGAGCGTTTCCACCATTGCCAGGTTCTGCCGCATTTGGGCCGTCGCATCTGGGCGCGCGACGAGCTTTCGCAGAATGGCTTCACCCTGGCCGATCTGGCCGGAAAGCACGTAAGACATCGCGAGATTGCTCTGAACAGCCGGATTGCTGGATGAAAGGTTCAATGCTGTGTTGTAGTTGTCTTGCGCCGCCTTGTGGTTACCTGTCTGGTCGAGCGCCACGCCATAGGCAGAAAACGCTGTCCAGTCGCTCCTGCTTATCTGCACGGACCGTGAGAAAAAGGGCAAGGCGTCGGCTGAGCGCCCAACGGCGGTCAAAGCTTTGCCATATTCAGACAGCACTTTCGGATCATCGGGAGCCTTAACAACGACTTCCTTAAGGAGAGTGACTGCTTGTGGCGCGCCACCCATGATGCGCAAATTGCGGGCAAAGCTGACCGCTGCCGGAATATCTTCGCGGTTTGCTTCGTATTTCGCGCCCCAGTATGCCGCACCTCCCACGACGTCCTGCTGCTCGGGCAGAACCAGATTTCTGGTGCTCGCGCCTTCGTTGTTCGAGAACAGGTTGGTCCCACTGCAACCCGCCAGCGTGGAAGACGCGGCGACAATCGCAATACGACTGGCAGAAAGAATTAGAGAGTGGCGCAAAAAGTGACCCATAGTCATTCCTCGTCGGCAGAAAGCTGGCCGATGATGTCCGGCCACGAAACGGGTCTAATTTCACCTCAAGCGCATAACAAATGTTTAAGCATAATCACGAGTTAACTCGACTTTGCGGCGTGTGACATGGGAACTATAAGATTCTGCATGAGGAATTTTTCCCAACAAGGTCGCGCAAACTGGATGATCCTGCTGGTCGCAAGCGGGCTTGCGGCCGGAAGCGTGTGGCCGTTGTCGGCGCAGACACCGCCGGAGATGAAGCGTATTCCGTTTCAGATTGCTACTGGACCCGTCTCGGGGTCGTATTTGCCCTTGGGTGAGGCGCTTGCCATGATCATCAGTCACCCGCCTGGACTGGGGCGCTGTGACATCGCAAACGCTTGCGGACCCGAAGGGCTCATTGCCACGACTCGTTCGTCAAGCGGTTCAGTCTCGAATGCTCTGGCGGTTGAGCGAGGCAGCGTGCAATCCGCCCTGGTGCAGGGGGATGTGGCGGCGGCAGCTATTTCGGGTCAGGGTCCTTTCGAGGAATCGGGACCGTTAAAGAATGTCCGCGTCATTGCACGGTTGCACGACGAGACGCTGCAGATTGTTGCAGCCTCGCGTTCCGGCATCAGGCATCTCAAGGATCTTGCGGGGCGACGGGTTGCCATAGACACAGAAAATTCGGCGACAGAATATACCGTGCGAAGCCTTCTTGGCGTAGCAGGCGTCAAATTCTCATCACTGAAGATCAAGCGTGTGTCGGCCGAAAGGGCGGCAGATGATCTTCGAGATGGCAAAATTGATGCACTGTTTGTGACGGGTGTTTCGCCGATCCAGGTGGTCGACCAGCTTACCCGGCAGGGTTATGTTCGCCTTGTCCCTGTCGAGAGCCGCACATTGCAAAAGCTTGCGCGAAAGAGCCCGATGTACAGCAAGGTCCAGCTCCCCGCCGGCACCTATCGAAGCTCAAAATCCGTGTCGGCACTTGGCGTAACAAGCCTCTGGATCGTGAACAGTTCGCAACCAAGCAACACCGTGATTGAAATCCTGCGGGCGTTCTGGAACCCGGTCAACCAGACGGAACTGCGCAAGCGCGGGGAATTTGCCAAGATGATTTCGCTGCGCAAGTCGCTACAAAAATTTCCTGTCCCATTGCATGATGGGGCAAAACGCTTCTACGCTGCCTCAAGCCGATAGGCCTGACCGCAGAGTGTTCACGTGTCGCGCAAGTATCCTGTCCTCACATATGTTGCGATGATTGTGCTGGGAGTGATTCCAACGGCGCTGGTCACGCACTACTATGGGCATCTGCCAAACAGGATGGTCATCCGATGGGATCTGCTTGGACACATGACTGTCATCGGAACGCGGGCAAGTACCGTTCTGATGGTGGCGAACTTTGCGGCCGTTGCGGCGCTGGCCGCGACAGCAATTGGTGTGTGGCAGCACAAGTCTTTCGTTGCGCTTGACGGACTGCGCGCCTTTCTGATGCTCAACATGGCACAGATTGTTGCCATCAACCTGACCTGCATCATGCTGGTTACAGAGGCACTGGGCTTTCACCTGACCATCAAGCCGATGATCCCTCCCGCGATGGCGCTACTGCTTTTTTCCGGCGGCATACTCTGCTGGCGCGCCGAAGCGGATGCTGCATTCAATACAACGAAAGCCTTTGGCGCAGCGCTGATGGGGGCGGGTGTGTTTCTGCTTGTACTAAATGCCATCGCTGCAAACCAAATCGTGGGCTATTATGCTTCCGCCTTTGCAGCGTTGATGATGACGGCCGTTCTTATCCCGTCCAAAACCCAATAGGGCTTGCGGCTTGCGTTCAGCTGCTGTCGTTCGATAAAATTCGTTTCACTTCACACAAGGCACAATTTCGCATGAACATCAGCGACTGTTTCTCGCCAGCGTCTCCGTCATCGATTCCGATATTTGCCGTCAGTCAGGCGACACTCGAGCAGGCTCTGGCAGGACCACTGGAGATGCATGCGACCTGGCTCAAAGCTATCGGCTTCAAGGCAGCGTCGGGAATAATCCAGCATCTGCCTGCGGCGAACGGAGGTGTGGGCGGCGTAGTGTTCGGGCTTGGCAGGGATGAAGAACCCTTTGCCTTCGCGGCGTTGCCTGGGATGTTGCCCGAGGGGGTTTATCATTTCCAGCTTCAGCCCGATGGGCGCGCGGGAGACGTGTCAGCATTTTCATGGGCGATTGGGCACTACAGGTATTCACGTTACAAGAGCAAGGACAATGGTCCCGCAGCAGTCAGGCTGGTATGGCCGAAGGATGCAAATCAGGGCCATGTCCTGCGCGTGGCGCGCGGGCTTTGTCTTGCACGAGACCTGGTGAACACGCCATCCAACGACATGGGACCTGTTGAACTCTCTCAAGCGGCCGAACAGCTTGCCAAAGAGCACCGCGCGATGTTCACCACGGTGGAAGGCGGTGCGCTGATCGAAAAGAACTATCCGATGATCTGGGCAGTTGGCGCAGGCTCTTCGCGTACGCCGCGCCTGATTGACATTCGTTGGGGAGATGCAAGGCATCCAAAGGTGACACTGGTGGGCAAGGGCGTCTGCTTCGATTCGGGGGGACTTGATATCAAACCGTCGAGTGCCATGCTGACGATGAAGAAGGACATGGGAGGTGCTGCCGCAGTGCTGGGTATTGCCCACATGGTCATGGATGCGAAACTTCCCGTGTCGCTGCGTGTCCTGATTCCGGCAGTTGAAAACAGCATTTCAGGCGATGCATATCGTCCCGGTGATGTCCTGAAGAGCCGCAAAGGCCTGACCGTTGAAGTTGGCAATACCGACGCCGAGGGACGCCTCGTATTGGCGGATGCGCTGGCTGAGGCTGATGCCGAAGCGCCGGAGTTGCTGATCTGCATGGCGACGTTGACGGGTGCTGCTCGTGTTGCGACAGGCTTTGACCTGCCGCCATTTTTTACCCAGGACGATGAACTTGCCGGTCAACTTCAGGCTGCCGCCGAGGCGGTGCATGATGCGATGTGGCGATTTCCGTTGTGGCGCGGGTACAAGGATCTGATCGAAAGCAAAGTCGCTGACCTCACCAATAACCCTGGCAGCCCCAATGCGGGCGCGATAACTGCTGCCCTGTTTCTCGAGCGCTTTGTCGACAAGGCAAAGTCATTTGCGCACTTCGACATTGCTGCATGGAACGATCGTGCTCGACCCGGGCGACCGCTCGGCGCAGAAGCACAGACGATCCGTGCGATCTATGCAATGCTGCAATCGAGATATGGCAGAAGCTAGTAACCGCGTGCGAAGTCGACGAGGTTTTCAGGCGGGAGGCCCTTATCCATCCGCCGGATCGTCGCTGCCACATGTTCCATGAAGGATCCCGGGTCGGTCATTGCGGCGTTGTGGGGCGAGATCAGGATTTTTGGATGCTGCCAGAGCGGGCTCGTTTCTGGCAGGGGTTCGGTCTGGAAAACGTCGAGCGATGCGCCGCGCAACTGTTCGGAATCCAGTGCCTGAATCAGGTCGCTCTCAACCAGATGACCGCCGCGGGCGCAATTGATCACGCAGGCGCCCCGCGGAAGTGATGCGAAGGTCTGCGCGTTCAAAATTCCCTTGGTGTCGGGGGTCAGCGGCAGCAGGCAAACAAGAATATCTGACTGGCGGAGGAACTCACTGCGCTGTGCCTGGCCATGAAATGTGGTGACGCCGTCGAATTTCTTCGGCGTCGCGCTCCATCCCAGCAGTTGATAGTTCAGCGCCTTCAGTGCCTGGGCCGCTGCCTGTCCCAGCACGCCGAATCCGAAAATGCCAACACGAACCGACGGTGCACGGGGAATTGCGAATTGCCGCCACTTTGACATCTGCTGGAGCGCCCGCAAATCGTTTGTTCGACGATGCCAGTAGAGCACGTTCAGCACGACATACTCGGTCATTGACTGGCTGAGCGTGTGGTCGACGACGCGCGAGAGTGGAAGGTTTTTCGGGTAGGTCGGGTCGGCAACGATGCCGTCTACACCGGCACCCATCGAAAAGACCACCTTGAGATTTTTCAGCGCGGCAAGCGAGCCGGGCTTTGGCTTCCATGCGATGCAATAGGCAATATCGTCGGTGCGTGCAGGATTTTCTTCGGTCCGGATTTCAAGTTCCGGCATCAGACGCCGCAAGTGCGACGTCCAGGTCTCGTGAGGATAACCTATGGGCTGAAACAGCAGTGCGCCCTGTGGCATCTGTTGCTTCGGTCCCTGGACTAGTGACCAGGCTTGGCAGGTGCTGCTGGCGGAGCCGTGGCGGGAGCTGGTGCAGCGGGCGCCGGCGCTCCGGCGGGCGGCGTTGCGGTGCCTGGTGCTGCGGGTGTCGTACCTTCTGGCGTCGTTTCTGGCGCCGGTCCCTGCAGTTGGCCGGCAGGCGGTTCTGCTGCGCCGTCAGTCGGAGTTGCTGGTGCCGTAGCGACCGGATTCGGTGCCGGGATCGCGAGAGGCGAGTCCGACAAGCTTCGCAGGTAAGCGATCAGGTTGATGCGGTCCGTCTGTTTTGAAAGGCCTGCAAAGGCCATCTTGGTGCCGGGGACTGCGCCCTTGGGGTTCTTGATGAACGCGTCGAGTTCATCATAGCCCCAGGTCTTGTCTTTCATTCCACTCAGGGCTGGTGAATAGGCATAAGCGGGCGCGTGTGCGTGTGGGCCTCCAACCACGCCGTAGAGGTTCGGACCGATTTTGTCGGGCCCGCCTTTGGCAAAGTCGTGGCACTGCTGACAGCGTATGTGCGTCTTTTCTCCAGCTGCAATATCAGCCGCAGCGAGCACCGTACCCCAATCCGGTTTTAATTCTTCAACGGGGCCGGTTGTCGGACCTGCGCCATGATCCTCGGCGACTGCGACCTCCATGCCGGGCTTGTCGGATTTTTCTGGGGTCATCAGGCCGCCAACCAACAGGTTGAGCGCGACTACAAACAACACGGTGCCGAGTACGGCGCCGAAGATCTTATTCCACTCGAAGGAATCCATTGAGCAATCCTTGGACGGTAACTTTGCCGGAAGAAACGGAGATTTATGACTTTGCCGCGCTTCAAAAAAGCGCTGCGATGCAGGGGTGAAATGTGGGCCAGACAATAGCTGTGGGCGATTTGGGGTCATTGCGGCGGAACGTCGCATTTTGGTTCGGACCGGAAGCCTAGAACACACTGTCCTCTAGATGAGCGAACCACTGATCCTGATCCCAGCCCGCATGGCGTCGACGCGTCTGCCGGGAAAACCGCTCGCCGATATTCATGGCGAGCCAATGATTGTGCATGTCTGGCGGCGTGCGATGGAAGCTAAAGCTGGCCGCGTCGCTGTCGCCGCAGCAGAGCGCGAAATTGTGGACGCAGTCCGGGCGGCCGGGGGGGAAGCGATACAGACCGATCCGGAACACCCGTCGGGTTCGGACCGCATTTTTGAAGCATTGGTGAAGCTGGACCCCGAGCGCAGGCATCCTGTGATTGTCAACGTGCAGGGTGACCTGCCGACGCTTGATCCAAGCCTGGTGCGAGGTGTTGTCGAGACGCTGGGTCAGTCCGGTGCTGATCTTGCCACGCTGGTCACCGAGATCGTCGAAGAGAGCGAGCGGACCAACCCGAATGTTGTGAAGGCAGTCGTTGCGCTTGCCCCGGGACGGACTGAGGGCAGGGCCCTCTACTTCACGCGCGCAACAGTGCCCTGGGGTGATGGCCCACATTATCATCACATCGGCATGTATGCATACAGGCGGCCGGCGCTTGAGCGCTTTGTGAAACTACCACCGTCGCCTCTTGAGAAGCGCGAAAAGCTGGAACAGTTGCGCGCGCTTGAAGCCGGCATGTCAATTGCCGTTCGCGTTGTTGATGCGGTGCCCTTGGGTGTCGACACGCCAGAAGATCTTGAACGGGCAAGGCAACTCATCGGGATGAAATCCCAGAAGGCGCAGTAATGGCTGATCCCAACAACACGATCGCGTTTCAGGGCGAGCTCGGCGCGAATTCGCACATGGCCTGTCAGGAAGTTCATCCGACGATGACAGCACTGCCATGCGCGACATTCGAGGATGTGTTTGCTGCCGTGAAGGACGGGCAGGCACGGCTTGCCATGCTGCCGATTGAAAACTCGCTGCACGGGCGCATCACCGACATCCATCACCTGCTTCCCGAATCCGGGCTCTATATCATCGGCGAGCATTTCCTTCGCATTCATCACCAGCTGCTGGCGATCAGGGGTGCGAAAATTGGCGGCATAAAGTCGGTGATGAGCCAGATACCTGCGCTTGGCCAGTGTCGCAACGTCATTCGCGACATGGGCCTGAAGATGATCATCGGTGCTGATACTGCGGGCTCTGCGCGACATGTTGCCGAGCAGAAGGATCCGAGCGTCGCTGCGCTTGCATCGAAGCTGGCGGCGGAAATCTATGGGCTTGATATTCTCAAGGCCAATGTCGAGGACGCACAGCATAATACCACGCGGTTTCTGATCATGGCGCGTGAAGCCGACGATGCCGAGCTCGGCTGTGGCGATGTGATCACGACCTTTGTTTTTCGCGTTCGCAACGTGCCCGCGGCGCTCTACAAGGCGATGGGCGGGTTCGCGACAAACGGCGTCAACATGACGAAGCTTGAGTCCTATCAGCTTGAGGGCTCGTTCAATGCCACGCAGTTCTACGCCGACATCGCGGGACATCCAGAGGAGCGCAACGTTCGCCTTGCGCTGGAAGAGTTGCAGTTCTTCTGCACGCATCTGCGAGTCGTTGGCGTTTACCCGTCACATCCGTTCCGCAAGACGCTTGTGCAGCCGGCGGGATAGAATCCGGGGACGCACGCTGTTTTGGTTCTCGAAACAGGTCTTCACCATACTGACGGGTTGTTCCGGAAGTTCCGCTTGTGCGCGGGGTTCCATGGCTCCTGGTTAAATCTTCGTCATTTCGGTAGCGGATTGGGTGATGTGCCCCCATGTAGGTTGTCCTGCCCCCTTGGCAGCGTTCGCGCCAGTGCGAGCCGATCGTGCAACCGTCCGCTTTGTCGGGCCGCCATCAACGACAAGGAATCCAGACAGATGATGACTACGGCGATTTATCGCGACGTTCGAGCCATGTTCAATTCTGCGTTTGTCCTGAGTGCGCTTGTTCTGGCTCTCGCAGCATTGTCCCAGCCTGCAGCAGCCGTGGAGAATCCCCTACCCGAAGCGAGCATGGAGGGCCCGACCGTCGTGGAAGGGGCAATTACCATGTCCCCGATTCCCAACCCCGGGGATGAGGTCTCGCCAATTTCAGAGGCAGGCTTTCCTGATTCTTCAGACGGCAAGGTGAAAGGTGAGGAGGCCTGCCTTGCCACGGCGATCTACTTTGAAGCGCGCGGCGAAAGTGTGAAGGGCCAGAAGGCCGTGGCCGAAGTCATTGTCACGCGAGCACGAACACCGGGCCGACCCAAATCGCTCTGTGGTGTTGTCTATGAAGGCGCCAGACGTTCGACCGGGTGCCAGTTCTCGTTTGCCTGTGATGGCTTGCCGGACGTCGTACGGGACCAGAATGCCTGGAACCGTGCACAGCATATTGCGGCAAAAGTGATCCTTACGCGCGCGAAGGTCAATCCGGTCGCTGGCGGCGCGACGTACTATCACGCTACCTCAGTGTCACCGCGTTGGGCGTCACGCATGATCAAAGTCGCACAGATCGGATCGCAGATCTTCTACCGGCCGTGACTCCAGTGGCCAAGCGAGGCTAGCCCTCGATCCAGCTCTTGACCAGCTGATGAGCGATGGCAAGGGCTGGAGGCATGCGCAGTTCGTTGGTGCCCTTGATCATGGCGGCGCGGACCTGATCCTTAGTGAACCATCGTGCGTCTGACAGTTCATTCGTGTCGATTGTGATTTCAGTTGTCTTGGCGCGTGCGTAGCAGCCGATCATCAGTGACGACGGGTAGGGCCAGGGCTGCGTCGAGTGGAAACTGACCTGATCGATCGTGATGCCGGATTCTTCCTTGAGTTCGCGTGCTACGGCTTCCTCGATCGTCTCACCCGGTTCGATGAAGCCTGCGAGGGCAGAGTAGAACCCGGTCGGCCACTTCGCACCGCGACCAAGCAGACAGGTGTCGCCGTTCAGCGCCAGCATGATGACGACGGGATCGGTGCGCGGAAAGTGTTCGGTGTTGCAAGCCTCGCAGAAGCGCTTATAGCCTGCGTCGGCGGCAATGGTCGGCTGGCCGCAGTTTGCGCAGAAGCCGTGGCGCTGGTGCCAGTCGATCAGCGATTTCGCCTGCGCGAGAATGGCCGCGTCACCCAGGTCGATTTCCTCCGCTACCGTTCGCAGATCAGCGAAGGAGCCAAGGCCTGCAAGCGATCCTTCCTTCGTCGGATCATTGAATCCCGAAATGTCGATCGCGAAGTGCGCTGCGTCCTTGTAAAGGCCGAGAAAAATGATTGTTGCGCCCGGACGCATCAGCGGCAGTGCGAGTTCGCCCGTTATCCATCCGGTCTCGCGCCGACCCTCACGGTTCTTGATCAGGAACGGCATCAGTTTCCAGACAGGAATGAACAGCGAATTGGGATCCGACAAGGCTGTCTTCAGCCATGGCTGGTCGGTCCTGAGGTGCCCGGCGCGATCCAGGGGCGAATTGGCAAAAACATTCGGATTTTTAGGCAAAACCAGGTTCATGTGCCCGCAGGCCTTTCCACAGAATTCGGAGCGTCAAGCTTGGCATGGCGACACGTGTGCCTGCAACGCCTGAGGCGCTTGCGTTTTGTGGCGCGGGGCCCGATATAGTCCCCCGGGAGGCTGGCGACGGACGAGTTCCTCGCCAATCCGGTCAGGTCCGGAAGGAAGCAGCCGCAACGAGTTTCGACTCGGGTCGTTCGTCAGCCTCTCACCTTTGGATCCTCAGGACATGGCTAACAAAAAGGACAAGGGGCCGACTCTATCTGGCCCCTCCGGTGCGGACGAACCGACATTGTCCCTCAGTGGTGGCGCAGCGAAGCCGGAAGCAGCCTACCGGGTGCTGGCGCGCAAGTATCGCCCTCAGACTTTCGAAGATGCCTTTATCGGGCAGGCCGCAATGGTTCGAACGCTTGCGAACGCGTTTGCTGCCGGGCGCATTGCCCACGCATTCATGCTTACTGGTGTCCGCGGGGTCGGCAAAACGACGACCGCACGTATCATCGCCAAGGCGCTGAACTGCATCGGGACTGACGGCAAGCGCACCGAGCCAACGGTTACGCCGTGCGGGAAGTGTGATCCTTGCGTGTCGATTGCCGAGTCACGCAGCGTCGATGTTTATGAAATGGACGCGGCCTCGCATACCGGCATTGATGACATACGCGAGATCATCGAAGGTGTGCGCTATTCACCGGCGCAGGCTCGATACAAGGTCTACATCATCGATGAAGTCCACATGCTGTCGAAGGCCGCATTCAATGGATTGCTGAAGACACTTGAAGAGCCGCCGCCGCATGTGAAGTTCGCGTTTGCAACCACTGAAATCCGCAAGGTGCCAATCACTGTCCTGTCGCGCTGCCAGCGATTTGACCTGAAGCGCATCACGGTCGAGGACCTTACCGGTCATCTCGCGCGCATCTGCGACGCAGAGAAACAAGTCGCGAGCGAGCAGGCGTTGCGACTGATTGCGCGGGCTGCAGAAGGCTCGGCGCGGGATGCGTTATCGTTGCTCGACCAGGCGTTTGCACATGCCGGTGGCGCCTCCATTGAGGAGGAGCCTGTGCGTTTGATGCTGGGGCTTGCTGATCGCAGCCGCGGCCTTGAACTTTTCGAGCGCCTGATGCGCGGCGCCGTTGCCGAGGCTCTGGCCGAATTCCGCAACCAGTACGATTCCGGTGCTGATCCACTTGCCGTCATGCAGGACATGACGCAGATCTGTCATGAAGTGACTCGCGTAAAGGTCAGCGGTGGTACGTCGATCTCGGGCGCACCGGTTGAAGAGGCCAAGCGCGTTGCTGAACTCGGCGCGAAACTCAGCGTGCCGCAACTCGCGCGAACCTGGCAGCTCTTGCTCAAGGCGCTGTCTGAAGTTCAGTCTGCGCCGGATGCCGCCGCCGCCGCAGAGATGGCAATGGTTCGCATCGGCTTTGCGTCCGAATTACCGCCAACCGAACAGCTGGTTCGCAGCCTGGGATCGGGGCAGGGGGCGTCTGCGCCTGCACGCCCTTCAGGCGGAGCGGGTGCGTCGGCGCCCCCACCGGCGCCGAGCCTGCGCATGGCGTCTTCTGGCAATGAGACCATGATAAGTCGGGCGCCCGAGCCTGTGATCGCGCGCGCCGCCCCCGATGCCTCTGCGGCACTGCAATCCTTGCTGCAGAGCTATCAGGACGTCGTTGAATTTGTGCGCGAGAAGCGCGAGATGCGTTTGCTGTACGCGTTAGAGAACTGGATTCACCTCGTTGCGTTCGAACCTGGTCGTATCGAGATGCGGGTTGAACCGGCCGCTCCATCTACGCTTCCGGGCGAGATTTCTGACCGCCTGACCAAGTGGACGGGCCAACGCTGGATCGTGTCTGTCTCGGGTGCCGAAGGCGAGATGACGATCACCGAACAGAAAGTGGCAATCGAAAAGGCACGGCGCGCGTCTGCCGAGCAAGACCCGCTGCTCAAGGCCGCGATGGCAATTTTTCCGGGAGCAAAACTTGTAGCGGTGCGTGACCGCGATGAATACGCAGCACCCATCGAAGGCGGGGAAGGCGAATGAAGAATATTGGCGATTTGATGAAGCAGGCGCAGGTGCTGCAGCAGCGCTTCCAGGAAGCGCAGGACAAAGTCAATCTGCTTGAAGCCGAAGGACAGTCCGGCGGTGGCATGGTGAAGGTCACCATGAACGGCAAGGGCAACGCCAGGTCGGTGCGCATCGATCCAACGCTCGCCGATCCGAAGGATGTGGGCATGCTCGAAGACCTGATTGTTGCGGCCATCAATGATGCGCGCGCCAAGGTTGATGTTCGCACCGGCGAAGAGATGTCGAAGATGACCGGTGGCATTCCGTTGCCACCCGGCATGAAATTCTAGGCAATGGCGCAACCGCTTTCGGGACCGGAGATCGAGCGTCTGGTGCAACTGCTTGCGCGGTTGCCGGGACTGGGGCCGCGGTCAGCGCGGCGCGCGGCACTGTTCCTGCTGAAGAAGAAAGAGGCGCTGATGCTGCCGCTTGCGGCGGCAATGGACGAAGCGGGGCGCACGATCAAGTCATGCACGCTATGCGGCAACCTGGATTCAGCTGAAACGTGTTCAGTGTGCGCCGACCCCAAGCGTGACTTCGGCCTTATCTGTGTGGTCGAAGATGTCGCCGATCTCTGGGCGCTTGAGCGCGCGGGCGTATTTCGCGGGCGCTATCATGTGCTGGGCGGGACGTTGTCGGCGCTTGACGGGCGGGGACCTGACCAGCTCAACATCGCGACGCTGGTTGACCGTGTGAATGCTGGCGGTATTCGCGAGGTGGTGCTGGGTCTAAACGCGACTGTTGAAGGACAGACCACCGCGCATTATGTCACCGACATGATTGCGGGATCGGGCGTCGCGGTGACTCGGCTTGCGCACGGCGTGCCGGTGGGTGGCGAACTTGATTATCTGGATGAAGGCACGCTCGCGGCGGCGTTTGCTGCGCGAAGGGCGATGTAGGCCTGGCGGTTCCCCTTCGCGTGCGCACGTACTCCTCCGCCGAAGCGGTGGGAGAAAATGAGCGGGGATTTCCTCCCGCTTTAGCGGGGGAGGTGGCTACAGCCAGGAGGGGGTCAGCGACCGCGGAATACTGGTGGGCGCTTTTCGACGAAGGCGAGCGAGGCTGATTTGTGGTCTTCGGTCTGCATCGTTCGAACCATGTGGATCGACTCGATGTCGAGTACATTTGCCAGTGTACCGTGCTCGGCCATGTTGAGGTTTTTCTTCATATAGCCGATGGCGACCGTCGGCATGCCCGCCAGTCGTTGTGCCAGCAACTGTCCCTCGCGTGCAAGATCGGCAGATGGCACTGCGCGGTTCACGATGCCGAGTGCGGCGGCCTCTGCGCCCGAGATTACGTCTGCTGTGAAATAGAGTTCGCGGGCCTTGGCCGGGCCCACCAGCTTGGTCAGGAAATAGCTTCCGCCGTAGTCGCCCGACGCGCCGATCTTCGAAAATGCCGTTGTCAGTTTGGCATTGTCGGCTGCGATCCGCAGGTCGCAGGCGAGTGCGATGGAAAGTCCGGCGCCCGCCGCAGCGCCTGGAATGATGGCAAGCGTCGGCTTCGGCATTTCGCGGAGCATGCGGCTGAAGTCGGCACCTGCCCGCAGCGTGTTCACGCGTTCATCGAAACTTGGCGCCACGGCGCCTTCGTTCTTGTTCGCGACAAAGCCCTTCACGTCGCCGCCAGCACAAAAGGCGCCGCCTGCGCCCGTGATGACGACTGCGCGAACCTTGGGATCGAGTGCCAATCGGGGCGCTGCCGCCGCGAGCGCCTGAATCAACTCAGCTGTCAACGCGTTGCGCGCTTCGGGTCGGTTGAACGTCAGCGTGGCAATGCCGTCTTCAAACGATTCGATCAGGTGGTCGGTCATTAGGCTCTCCAGTTGCATTTCTGATGTGCATATGAACGAAAGGTTTGGCGAGAGGCAAATGGTTATATTGGGGTTTTCCTCTACCGCTTTGGCGGGGGAGGTGGTTGCGGTCCAAGGGGGATTTTCGTTGCTGCCTGAATTTCGGATGAACAGGAAATGACACAGGCGTGTCTCGACAGGCGTCTGGCGTGGTGTCACAAGGGGCGCGCGTGGAACCGGCGCACATGTTGCGCGTTGTGTTCGGGAGTTCGTGCGGCGTTGCGCACCGCAAAACGCTTCGACGGTGTCGATGCGACCAAAAAAGGGAAGCAAATGAAAAATTCGATCGCCAGACGCATTCGAAGTGCCGGCATCCGATCGCTGAAACTATTGCCCGTGCTTGCGGGTTCGCTCGTGCTGACGCTGGTCAGCCTGCCAGGCGCCAGTGCGGCACCGGCGCCGCAAGGTTCCTATCAGCAATCGTGCCGGGACGTTCGTGCCAACAACCGCGTTCTGAGAGCACAGTGCCAGACGAGGCGTGGCGACTACACGCCTGCACGGCTTGACGCGTATCCAGATTGTGGCGGCGACATCGCCAATGTCGATGGTCGCCTTGTGTGCCGGGAAGGCCAGGGAGATATCGTTCTGTTCGAGGATGCCTATTTCCGTGGACGCTCGTTGTCCACGAACGTCGATGTCGTGAATTTTCCACGCTGGATGAACGATCGTACGTCTTCGATTCGGGTGCGTCGTGGCACCTGGCAGGTCTGTGTTGATTCAAAGTTTCGTGGGCGCTGCCAACTCGTGCGCAGCGACGTACCGGACCTGAAGCGACTGGGTTTCAACGACCGGATTTCATCCTTGCGTCTCGTGCAGTCACGACCGGAGGGCAGCTATCTCCAGTCATGCAGCAACATTGACTACGATGGGCGCTTCCTGAATGCAGATTGTCGCGACCGGCGCGGGCGCATTGTGAGGGCTCGCCTGGATGTGCGTTCGTGCGAACGTGGTGCTGACATCTACAACCGCAATGGCGATCTGTTCTGCGACGATCGCCGCAGTGACGGATATGACAATCGCAACAATGGCGGTTACGGTAACGGCGGACAGGGCAATGATGATTACGGCAATGGCCGGGATGGACGCGACCGGAACGACAACAACGGCGCTGATGGTGCAAGGCTCCCGCGCGGCTCTTATGCGCAAACATGCCGATACGCGCGTGTGGAAGACGACATCCTTCAGGCTGAGTGCCAGGACCGAAGCGGGAAGTGGCGCCGGGCCTCTCTGAATATCGGGGGGTGTCGAAGCGAAATCACGAACGACAACGGCGAGCTGAAGTGCGGCGGCGGATATGCGCCACCACCTCCACCGCCGCTTGGTCAGGCAGCGCCGCCTCCACCGCCGATGCAGGGGCCTCCGGCGCCGCCAGTGCCGACGCTTCCGCCACCTCAGCCACCTCAGCCGTTGCCCGCAGGCAGCTATCAGCAAAGCTGCCGCAGCATGGGCGTTGAGCGCGGTACTCTGAGTGGTGAATGCAAGACCACGAACGGAGACTGGCGTACAACATCGCTTGGCCTGCGTTCGTGTCCGCAAGGGGCAGACATTGGAAATGACAACGGCGTGCTGAAATGTGTCAGCGCGCTGCCTCCGGCGCCACCGCCGCCGCAAGCGCCAGTGGTGTTGCCGCCTCCGCCGGCACCATCGCTGCCTCCACCGTCGGCTCCGCTGCCGACGCCTGCCCCTCCCCAGCAGGGAGATCGCCAGCCACCCGCCGGGTCCTATCAGCAGAGCTGCCAGAACCTGACTGTTGAACGCGGTACGCTCAAGGGGCAGTGCAAGGATGCGGCTGGAGCCTTGAAGGACACGTCGATCGGACTGCGTGACTGTCGCGGGGCGCCGGACATCACGAACGAGAATGGCGTTCTTGCATGCGTTGCGCCGCCTCGGGCTGACAGGCCGCAGTGAATGAAGAGGGGAGAGCCGTTCGCGGCTCCCCCCTCTCGATGAATCGGTGGAAGAAAATGAACAGGGTTTTCCTCCACCGCTTAGGCGAGAGACGTAGCTGCCCATCGCGGTATGCGATGCTGCAGAGGGAAGGGGAAGGTTTCAGAGCTTCCGCCTGCTCCGGTTCACCGCTTCATCGAGCGCCTGCAGGAAGCGCGAGCGGTCGGCGGGTGCGAACGGCTTGGGCCCACCCGTAGTTTCACCCATCGAACGCAAGTGCTCCATAATCCCGCGCTGGGCCAGAGCTGCGCCGATCGAGCTGGTCGTGAAGGCGCGGCCGGTCGGACCGATGACTTCGGCACTCGATTGGAGGCAGCGATGGGCGAGCGGGATATCGGCTGTGACCACGATGTCTGCCGCGCCTGCGCGTTCGGCGATCCAGTCGTCGGCGACGTCAGGGCCCTGCTCGACGACCACCATTTCGATCAACGGGTCCTGAGGCACGCGCACGCCGCCGTTTGAAATCACGTAGACCTTGAGCGCATAACGCCGCGCCACGCGGTAGACTTCTTCCTTCACCGGGCAGGCGTCGGCATCGATGAAGATTTCGACGCGTTTTTCGGTGGGAGTGGGCACGGCGGGTCCTTCGTGGTGGGACTTCGGTCTACAGTTCCTGCTGCCGCGCAGCAAGGATGGCTTGTGCGCGGTCCCCCCTCCCGTGCAGCAAGCTGCGCACCTACTCCCCCCGATAAATCGGTGGCAGAAAAGGAATTTTCCTCCAGCGCTTTAGCGGGGGAGGTGGCTGCGCCTACCGGAGCCTTGGCGAAGGCAGGCTGCAGATGGAGGGGGTTACTTTGCGCCGACGAGCAGCGGCAGCAGGGCGCGTTCGGCTTGCGCGAGCATGACACTGCGAGGGATGGCGGGGGTTGAGGCTTCGCCTTCAAGGACGGTGTCGGCGAGACGTTCGACGATGCTGAGTGTCAGCAGAAGTGCAGCACGGTTGCGGGTGGGGGAGAGGCCGGTTGCGTCTGCGAGGAGGTCGAGCTGACGGGCGCGCGAATGGCGCAAAGCTTCTGCCACTGTGGGCTCGATGCGGGCGACGGCGCGGATGCCGGTTCGGAATGACGTCCATGCGCCGTGGAATTCGACGATGAAAGAGAGCGCGCGCTGCAGCCTTGCGCGAACGGATCCACCGCCCGCCATCGTTTCGCGCAGGCCGTTCCATTCCTCGACCACATAGTCCTCGTAAACCGCGAGCAACACGGACGTCTTGTCGTCGAAGTGCTTGTAGAAGCTGGCCGGCGCATAGCCGGCCGTGCGGGCGATCGCATTGGTGTCAGTCGCGAAATAACCGGGACCGTTGAAGATCTGCGCTGCGGCATCAACCAGCGCGCGACGGGTGGCCGCCGAATTGCGGGGGCGCCGGGCGCGGGCCTGGCGAGAAGGCGGTTTTGCCTGATTTTTGACATTGCTCATTATGGTGATATAAACATCATCTTAAGTGATAGAAAAATCATTTACGAGGTATCCGATGTCACGCCTGTTGACCATTTCCGCTTTTCTGGCTGTTGCCACCACTGGAATCCTGACCGTCATGCTGATGATAGCGCTGCGTTCTGGCGTGACACAGCAGAAGTTCGAAACGATCAGCGCGCTTGCGGACTATACGTCTGCGTTCCTGGCCGCACGCCAGCCGATCTTGACGACGCTTACTTTCGACAACCTGTTCATCCTGGCCTATACAGGAACGATCGCGATTGCGATGGCAGGACTGCGCACGGCCGAAAACCGCTGGATTGCGGGGGCAGCGGCTGTTGGCATTGTTGCGGCGGGTCTGCTCGACTATGCCGAGAACCTGCATTTTCTTACGATGTATGCGGGACTTGATGCGGGTATGGACATCACCTCGGGCGAACTTGCGCAGCGCATGTGGGCCAGCCTCATGAAGTGGCATATCGGGTATGCCGCGATGTTTGCGGCAGGGTTCGTGATCCCCGTGCGCGGGCCTGTGAGTTTTGTGCTGGTGTGGAGCCTGCGCATTGTGCTGCCCGTGGTGGGCGTGCTTGTTTACACCGGTCCGCAGGACATGCGGCCGCTTTTTGGCCTTGCGCGCTACGTTCTGATGCTGGTCGGCTTTGTGATGATGGCGATCGTGTTCAGCAACGAAGCTGCGCGGGCGAGGGAAGCGGGCTGAGCGGTTGCGGGGGCCGCGAGCGAGGGTGCATCAGTGCTGAAGGAATTTGGTCCGGACATCTGGATTGCGGATGGAGCGACCGTATCGACTGCCGGTTTTCGCTATGGTACCCGGATGGTGATCATCCGACTGGAGGACGGTGGCCTCTTCATCTGGTCGCCGGTCGGGCTTGGCGAGGCGTTGCGGGCGGAGGTGGATGCGCTTGGCACCGTGCGCTTCCTGGTCCCGCCCAACGCGCTGCACCACCTGTTCGTGGGTGAATGGCTTCGTGCCTATCCCAATGCGAAGGTCTACGCACCCCCGGGCCTGCGGAAGAAGCGACCGGATCTCGTGTTCGCGGGCGATCTCAACGATGATGTGGTTGGTGACTGGGCTGATGAGATCGAGCAGGTCGTGGTCCGAGGCAGTCTCATTGCGACGGAGGTTGTCTTTTTCCATCGCAAAAGCGGCACGGTGCTGTTCACTGATCTCGTGCAGCAGTTTCCGGAGAACTGGTTTTCAGGCTGGCGCGCCGTGGTTGCGCGGCTTGACCTCATGTTGGAGCCTGAGCCCGCTGTGCCTCGCAAGTTTCGTTTGGCTTTCGTCAACCGAAACGCTGCGCGTTCTGCACTCAGGCGCATACTGCAGTGGCCTTGCGAGAAAGTGCTGATGGCGCATGCGCCGCCGGTCATGGCGAACGGACGCGCCTTTATCGGTCGCGCGTTTCACTGGCTGACTGGCTGACCGGGTCTTGCTGGATCGGGAGGGGAATGGTGCACCCGGAACGATTCGAACGTCCGACCCCCAGATTCGTAGTCGAATTCAGCGTGTGATAGCCGGTGTCATTGCGTGTACATTTTGCGCCAGATGCCGCGAAATACTTGATGATTGGGTTGTCAGTGAGAGTCAGCGCGAGTAACTGGGATTCAGTGAAACGCGGCACCCCGTTGGAACCCAATGCCAAAACAAACACTGACTGCACGCTTCGTCGAGACCGTGAAAATTCCGAGTGTTGGCGCACGCGTTGAGTACTGGGACGATCGCCTGGAAGGCTTCGGTCTTCGTGTCACCGATAAGGGATCGAAGACATTCTTCGTGATGCCGAGACTGCATGGTAAGCGGCTGCGGATCAAAATCGGACGGTACCCGCGCATTGGCCTCGCTGAGGCCCGAAAATTGGCCGCTGACGCCCTTAACTCGATTGATGGGGGCAATGACCCTCGTCTGACAAAGGCTCCCCCAGGGACTCTAAAATCGACTGCGGACAATTTTGTTGCTCTGCACCTCAGAGCGAAGCGTAGTGCTGGATGGGCAGATGAGGCGGAACGGTTGCTGACCAAAGAGATCATTCCGCACTGGGGCGCGAGGCGGCTCTCAGAGATCAGCCCAGAGATGGTGGAAGAGCGGCTCAAGGCGATCGTTGCCCGATCGGGATATACGGCCAATAGGACGCTCGCTGTGCTTCGCAAGATGTTCAAGTGGGCGAAGGTCCGGCCCAACCCTTGTACTGACATTGAGAAGCCAGGCGAAGAAGTGGCCCGGGACAGGGTGCTAAAGGATCCAGAGATCAGGGCGATCTGGAACGCATCACTCAGCCTCGAGCCGGTGTATGGCGGTTTCGTCCGCATGATGTTCATGACGGCACAGCGAAGAGGGGAGGTGGTCCGGCTTCGGTGGCAGGACATCGATGAACACTCCAAGCTGTGGGTGATCCCTCGCGAGTTCACAAAAGCGGATCGCGCTCAAACGGTGCCGCTGACCGATGCCGCGATCGACCTGGTGCGGGGGCTGCCCAATCAGAGCGACCCCGAGCTGCCAGGCTGCGATTGGATCTTCACATCGACCGGGAGCGTGCCGCTCGCCTGCTTCTCGGACATCAAGAACGACATCGATGAGGTCGCCAAGGTGAGTGGCTGGCGACTGCACGACATCCGCCGAACGGTTGCCACCAACATGCAGCGCCTGGGTGTCCAGGACTCGGTGATCGAAGCGGTGCTGAACCACGCGCCCCAGGGCGTCACGCGCAAACACTATGCGCTTTCAAAGTTCGATGCAGAGAAGGCCGCGGCCCTGAAGAAGTGGGGCGAGCGCCTGGATGCAATCATCAAGAATCAGACTGCCGAGGTGATCCCACTTCGGGCCTGATAGTCGGCGGAATGCGATGAACAAACATCGCAACCGCCTAACCACAACCCCAGTTATGAGGACTGAGACAATGGCTAAATCAAATCTGAAGCTTGCAGGCGCCAACCGCAAGCCAAACAATGACGGCGTATCGTTCTTCGGAAATCACAAGCCGACGAAGATAAATCCGTTCCCCCGAGATTTTTGGAAGATTGAGGAAACTGGCGACTGGGGGACCGATAACGATATCGGGAAAAAGGCGGCGATCGAATTGGCGAAATATATGACGGTGAAAGACATGTCGCCGATACTGGGTTCCGTCGTTATGTCCATGATTGAAAAGGGGCGTTATGGAGGAGTTGAAGTCGGCTTCCTGCACTTCTTTGCGGAGCATGCGATGAACAGCTTCGTCAACCGGCTTGAAGGGTCGAGCTTGAAGGGTGGCCGCAATGGCTAAGGCGATAAGTTTCCCAACCGATTTGCGCGCGCTCGATATCTTTGATCGCGTCCCCAAAGACTGCGTTTTGCACAAACAGGACGACGGCGCTCACGAGCCTCACATACACATGGGCGAGCTCGCGGTGATCGACCCGACACAATGCGATGTCATACAAGGTGAGCTGTACTTAATCCGCTTCCCGAGGGAGGGGTCGGAGAGGATTTTTCAAGTGAACCTCAGAATGAATTCATCCGCGAACGTAATGACCGCGAGCTTTCAACCACTCAACCGTCCGCAGTCCCGCGAGGATCTCGACGACTGGCTGAGGACCGGCCGGCAGCTTTACATGGGGGACTGCGGGCTCATCGCACGCCTTTTGCCGGAGTATATTGTCGGCCGAGTGATTGGAGTGTTGCAGCCGCTGTAAGCATCAGGCTGAAATGCATTCAAGGTGGCGCGCGCTGCGCCACTTTTTGCTTGATCCTAAATCGCCGCAAGCACCGATGGCAGTCGGCTTTGATGCAGCGCCCATGCTGCCGTTGTTGAGCACATCCAAGACGTCGCCTCGATAATCTCGCCATGCATCCCGGCAAGGTTTACGAGAAAAATTGGCTCGTGGTGAGCGATTCGATTCCTAAACCGTCGAAGGGCATTGAACCGCCTATGCACCCGATCGCGACGCATCGGCGCGCCCTGCTCTCGAAACGCCGCATGGAGTGTCTGACGCCAAAGTGTCGCGTCATATCGTGGCCCAAGCAGCCCCACCCAAAACCCAAAACTCATTTCGGCCACAATTGAACCGACCGTAATTACTTTTTTTGATTGTCTCAGGTCAGCGATTTTTTCCTGCAAGCTTTTGACCGCATCTTGAGCGAAGGGAGGGCGACCATTTTGGAACCAATCCGACCCATGGACGTTGGACAATCGCTCATTAAGCTTGTTTCTAAAGCAAACCTCCATGCACTGCAGTGGTGTGTAAAATGCCTCTGACAGGCGAGTGTTTCTCTCATATAAAGCGAGTGCCTGGTCGAGGTCGTTTCCCGTCGCAGCGAAATATTTGTTCAAACGCTCGTGTGACAAGCCGAGTTTTATTGCGGGGTTGTGCGTTCCGTTTCGCAAAGAATTTACTTGCCGTTAGCGAATTTGCAATCATATTAGAGCGGTACACCCCGGGTCGGCCTCTGCCTGCAAAGGCACGCTCCCGGGGTCAGTCATTTTGGTAGGTTTTAGCGCCGTGTACAATCGAGATTTTGTGGCGCACTGCCGGTTCAACACCACCCCTGTGTTTTCTCGAGAGTTGCCGCTCGGTTCGAGCTACCTAGAAGGCGCCGCCCAGGGCATTGCGCCTTTGCTTGTCGACCATCAGTTTGGGCATGAGCCGGATCAGGTCTTGCTTGTCCTTGTCGAGCATCTGCCTGATCTCGGCTGTGTTCGATCCGCTCGAGTTGATCGTGGGTGAGTAGACCAGACCGCCGCTGCGGCCGCCCATGCGGTTGTTCGGAATGATGTTGCCTGGCACCTTCGGGATGAACATCTCGGGGCCGCGTTCGCCGACCATGTAGGCGTTGCCTGGTGATGTCGTGCCGCCGGATGCAAGGCCGCCAGACGCCGCTTTAGAGAGATACCCGCCGAGACCACCGTCGCCGAAAATCTGGCCTGTGATTCCCTGTATGGCCTGCAGGAAGAGTTGCTTTGCGATGAGCTGTCCCATGCTCTGCAGCAGCTCCCCGATCGCTTCCTGCGCCGACTTCGCTCCCGTCGCCATGTCGGTGAAAGCGTTGGCCATGCCGTTCTCAATCTCATCGCCGATCTGTTTCCACTGAGCCTGCAGTGTCTTCAGCTTTGCCTGGGCCTCGGTGGCCTTCACCACCGCCTCAACTTTCTTGACGATCGCTGCCCGTTCCTTTTCTGTCAGGTCGATGCCCGCCCTGGCGAGCTGGTTGCGGATCTCCTCTTGCAGCGCCGCCGCCTGTTCGGTGCGGGTCAGTTGGGCAAGCTCAAAGTCGAGATCGTCGATGACGGCCTGGTATTGTTCGGCGGCCTTCTTGGCCTCGTCGAACGCCTTGTCTGTTGTGTTGCCCTTGTCGCCGCTACCAAAGATGTTGTTCACATCCGGTGTCGAGATCGTATGCTTCGGCCCCAGGTCTTTCACCGGGTGAGCCGCGATCGCTGCCCGCAGGTTGCGCTGCATCCTGGTCTCGGCCTTGAACTCGGCGTTCTTGACCATGAGATCGTTGAACTCGGCGAGCTTGTCCATCGCCGGGGTGAGGGCCGCAATGAAGCCGCTCTCGAGGAAGGACGCGACACCCTCGATACGCTGGTAGAATACCTGCGTCGCATCGTTGGCCTTGTCGAGCTGGGTTGCCATCTCTTTGGTCTTGACCGCGGATTTCGGCATGGCCGCCATCATGTCGAGCAGTGCCTGCGTGCCGTCTTTGAGTATGGGAACCAGCTCGTCGCCGTTCTTGCCCATGAGCTTCGCGGCGATCGCGGCCTCTTTTGCCGGGTCTTGGATCTGCTTGAACGATCCCGCCAAGGCGATCATCACTTCGTCGGTTTGCGCGCCCGACTTCACCAACTCTAGCAGCCCGAGTGCCTTGAAGGCCCGCTGCATCTCATCGCTGCCGCCCTTGGCTTCACCCATAGCCTTGTTCAGCTTCTTGAGTCCGGCATCCATCGCTGCGGCCGACGAACCATTTTGTTCAGCCGCGAAGCGAAGGCGTTGCAGCGCCTCGATGCCGACGTTGGCTTGCGCCGACATATCGACGAGCTCGGCACCCAGTGCGTCGAGCTTTGATTGGTATTGCCCAATCGCGCGCACGGCTGAGACAGCGAGCCCGAGCGTCACCGCGCGACCGATCATGGTCATGCCGCTTGAGACCTTATTCGACACGCTAGCAGCGGTATTTCCAAAGACTTTTAATTCCGAGGAGAGGCCGGTTAGCTTGCCGTTCAAGTCGCGCGTGTCGCCGACGAATTTGACTGACAGTTGGTCGATCTGGGCCATCGCGTTTTGATCCTTTCATTCTGCGCTGATGCGGATTGATGCGCGGGCAACTTGTGTAGAGTTGCCCGCCGCTTCTCGAATGGCGATCTTACGAGGCCGCGAACTTCATGAGCTTGATCGCTTCATAGTTAGTCACGTCACCGCCGGTTCGCTTGGTGCTATACAGCTTGACGTATGGCGGTGCTGTGTAGGGGTCCCGCATCATCCGGATGCCGAAGCGATCGACGATGGTGTAACCCTCTTTGAAGTTGCCATATGCGATCGAGTAGCTGTTGGCGGCGATCGCCGGCATGTCTTCAGCGAAGACCACCGGAGATCCGAAGAGCATGGGTGGTTCGCCCTTGGACACCGCCTCGGACCAGATGTATCGCCCGGTGCTGTCTTTGAAGATCGCGACTTGCGCTGCCGTGTCCGAGTTCATCAGCCAAACCGCATCCGCTCTGTACTCGGCCTTCAAGCTGTACTTCAACAATTGAAGTTTGTCGGCCGGGTTGGACGCTGCGAATGCACCTGCGGCACCGCTGGCGATATAGCCGAGGCTGCCCCGGGCATACGATGCGTTGTCGATCGCAGTGTGTGACAGGAAGCCTGTCGGCTGCGTGACGCCATCGCCAGAGACGAACGCCAGGTTCTCTTTGCGAGCAAAGCGACTGGCGATCTTTTCAGCGATCCAGTTCTCGATGTCGAGCCTGGAGTCGTCGAGCAGTTTCTGTGTCACCTTCGGCGCCGCGTAGATTTCGTGGCAAGGGATGTGCAATTTCGCCAACTGAGCCGTGGTCGTGTCTGTCCGCGAGCTCATCTCACCAACCCAACCGCTTCCAGTGTCGTCCTTGTCGACCAGGACATCTAGCGCGCTTGTTGAGACCGTCTCCACTCTTGCAACCTGGCGCATCGGCGAGGTTTGCAAGACGGTTTTCACAATGCGTGCACTCCACTCCTCTGGCACAGAGTAGCCGCCGTCGGGGTCGGAACCAACCGACATGTCCTTGGTCTCGATGCCGGCGCGAAGGAACTTGTCCCAAACCTTCGTGCTTGGCTTGTCGTTGCCACTGTGGCTCAGCCCCATTCGATTAAAGCGCATCTCGATATCGTCAATGCGCAAATTGAACTGCCTTTCCAGTCCGCTGAAGCGTTCGTTTTGCTTTTTGCCGATTTCCTCAAGGACGGATTTCACGTCCAGAACATCGTCATCGTCACGCTCTTTCGTCTCGAGCAGTCCGAGCTGTGCAAGCCGGATGAGCTCAGGGCTTACCGGCGGTATGCTTCCTTTGTTTTTCATCTTTTCGTTCCTGTGATTGGTCGATAACGGCCGCGAAGGCGCGAAGCCCCTCGGCCAGTTCAACCGCACGTGAACGGGCGTCTCGCTCGTCATAGGCGGGCAGCGACTTCCAAGCTTGCGCCAAGATTTTCGCTTGCGTTCTTGAGAAGCCGCCATCAAGCAAAAGCCCCTCATATTCGCGAATGGTTTTGATATCTCGGGCGTTGACGCTCAACACTCTCGCGCTGGCGTTCGCCGGAAACGTGACCAGTGAAATTTCCCAGAGGTCTATTTTTTTAAGCAGGCGGCCGCTTCGATCTTTGAGCGCCGCCGCCTCGATCGTCTGGAAGCCAATGGATAGACCCCGCAGCGCCCCTTGCTTCATGAGCGCGAGCGCCTCGCGGGCCTTCTCGACCTCGAGCACCAGCCGGCCCGCGACCTTGAGACCGCGCTCGTCTTCGGAGATCGAGTGCCACACCCCGACCGGCGCCTTGACGTCGTGATGCAGTAGCAATGCGACTCGGGAGCCTCGCTGTTCGTGCTTCTTGAGTGACGCGCCGAACGCGCCGCGAGCGATAACGTCGCCGTATGAATCCGGGGTGTCATCGAAGGTCGAAGCGTAGCCGTGAAAGACGCCGGTGCTTTCGTTGACTTCCTTAAGCTCGAAATTGTAGGGACGCGTTGCCATCAGCAAGTTCCTTCTGTGTGCGTGGAGGCGAGCTTAACTACTGCCGGAGATGCGCTCTTTACCCAACGATCGCCAATTACCGCGCCAACGTACTTTGCAGTGTCTTCGTGTGTGTATCTCGCAAGCATGCACTCAATTGAGCAATGCACGAGAGACGCCAAAACTTCCATTGGATGGCATCCACGATCAACCATTTGCTTGGCCAATTCATCAAAGCGCTGAACCAGTTCCGCATTCGGTCCGTAAGACTTTTGAATTCTCATTGCCGTCCCTGAATTTGTTTAGCGAGCGTAACCACCTGAACTGTCGAAGAAACTAAGTTGCGCTTGCACGAGCATGTAAAGCTTCCACCTGGCTTCGATGGGTAAGACGTTCGTTTTGTACGGAGAAAAATCACCGTCTTTGCCTGAGGCGAGTGTCCCAAAGACCGACGCGGTTTTATCTTTCCATTCGACAATTGCTGAAGGGTGGGATCGATCGATGTGGATGATTGCGCTGCCAATCAGATCCAGGAGTTCACCACCCATTGTGTAGTCAGCCTGAAACAGCGCGCCGAGGTTTGGAAAAGGCTTAAGCTTTTCCAGATCGAGCTTGAGCCCCCGATCCTCAATCGCGAGTCGGTTGACTTCAAGTTCCCGCTTGTTTTTCGCGGTGAGCGGTTTGAGCGACCTGTACTCAATCAATTGGTGTGCCGCGCGTGTAGGGCGGGGCGTCGCCAATACAGCGAGAATCAATTCGCCGAAGTCGTCAAAATCAAATTGCGCATACGCTCCACCAACGCTTTTTGGAAGCAACCCTTCATTCAAAAGGTCTCGCGCGATGAGCTCCACTTCTGACTCGCTGCGCATTGTGTTTTCACAAACGGTTGCGATCGCGCGTGACAGGGTTTGCCGTCGTTTGGTGGCCATGTCTGCTGGTATCTCCAAGATCGTGATTGCATTTACGATCCTGTTATGACATTAAACACATATAGTTAGCAAGCGAGCAAACAATATCAAGGATGTCCAATGAACGTACTTTCTGAAAAGCGGTTTCTTCGATGGACGCAAATCGCGAGGCGAATTCCACTGTGCAGGCACCAAGTCAACAACTTGGTCAAAGCAGGCAAATTCCCTGAGCCAATCCGACTCGGGCCGAACAGCGTCGCCTGGTCAGAGCAGGAAATCGAGCAATGGCTTGCGGATCGGATGGCCGCGCGAATGCGAGCGCCACAGCGGAAAGATGAAGCTAAGCCAGCGGCATGAAAAAGCGAAGCGAGGCTGAAGCGTCAGAGAGCCAAGGGGCAGCTCGCGATCGGTTCGGGTGGATCCAGCGCGTTGTTCGTGATTTTAAATTGCATCCAAATGCCAGGCTCTTGGCCGTGGTGATCGCTGATTTCATCAACAGCAAATCCGGCGTCGCGTACCCATCACAAAAGAGACTGGCTGAAATTCTCGGCCTATCGACTCGAACGATCATGAACCTGCTCCCGCAAATTGTGGAGCGTGGGCACATCGAGATCACGCCGGGCAATGGCCGAGGTCACGCGAGCGAATACCGATTAAAGGATGAAGCGGACTTCACCCTTTTCTACGCCAAAGGATGCAACGCAGTTCACCCTTCTCAATCCGAAAGGGTGAAACCTGACGCACTAAAGGGTGAAATCCGACGTCGAGAAAGGGTGAAGCCGGCTTCACACCAACCAGTTGAATACAACCAATTGAAAGAACCAGTTGAATATATACACGGCACCTTCGATGAGTTTTGGGAAGTGTATCCAAGACGAGTTTCGAGGGGTGCTGCACAGAGGGCTTTCCAGAAAGCACTGAAGCGCAGCCAGGCCAAAGTCATCATGGACGGCGCCACGCGATACGCGATCGAGCGCAAGGGTCAAGACACAAAGTACACCAAGCATCCGGCGACCTGGCTAAACGGTGACTGCTGGGAGGACGAACCGGACATCCGGCGTCAGAAGCGGACAGGCGCGAGCGGGCTCGCTGATGACTTGATCGAAGAGATGGGTGAAGAGCGATGAGCAAGACAGAAATCGACATTAGCCCTCGATCGGGGCCGGCGATTCTCGCAACCCATGATTTGTGCCTGGTCGTCGACAAGAAACTTTCAGAGTTTCTCGAAGCCTATGCAGAGTTTGGACGTTTTGCGCACAACGAACTCGCGCCGGGGTGGTCCAGTGTGCGCGGCAAAATTGAAAAGTTCCGGGCAATGGTTCCAGACCTCAGGAGGCAGATCCAAACAGTCAGCGTCCGCGCTTCAAGCATTGAGATTGGTAAGGCGATCGTGCTCCTGGCCGCGGCATACCCAAGCCTATCCGGTAAGAACCTTGATGCGTGGGCTCGCCTCATGCGAATGGACATCGCAGCTTTGCGGCCGACGCTTCACAGACTTGAAACCGCGATGCGGCGAGTTCGCCATCACTGCAAGTTTCCTCCGTCAATCGCCGAGGTGATTGAGCAATTCTCGACCGTGGCAACCATCGAGCTGAACTTGCGTAAGATCGATGGCCTCGAAGATGAGCTGATCGAGTTTGACAAGCGTCAATCGCGGCGATCTCAAGAGAAGAGGCGACAGCTACAACACGATTGGGCGATAGACTTTGTTCCCGATGACTTCGTGCAGGAGGTGGAGAAATGTCGCCGCCAGATAACTAACGGCGAGTCTCTGTACGGGATGACGCCAGCGGCGATCGCCAAGGCATGCGAGCTCGAGGGTGTCGCAACTGATGAAGTCAACATGTCCGAGTGAAATTCACGGCCCCCCGCTGGTTAGATCCGCCGTCTCCACCTTGCGCCGGACATCGGCCACCGTCTTCTCGAATTCAAACGCCGGCTTCGCCGCGAGCTGCTGCGAGCGCGATGAAAGCTTCTTGTCTATGCCTGCGTCTGAAAGTGTTGGGCGGGTGTCACGCGGTTCTATTAGGGTACCGCGTGACCCACTCTTCTTACCTCCACCACTTGCACCCTGATTAAGCCCAACCGTTTTCTTCTGATCCGTGAGCATCTCGCCCAACCGCCGCTCAGCGCGAATGCGGATCTCGGCGGCGTCCGCTTCGAGGTTCCGGTTCTTCGCCTGCCGCGCGTAGGCAACAGGCAGGGGGGCTTCGATCTCTGGGACATTCCCATTGGAAAAACCGCGTTGGGTTGCATTCGCGAATAACTTGTCCCGCTTTGATTTCAAATCAAACAAATCAAACGGCTCGACCGAGGGGCCCTTTTTATAGGCGCCGTTTTGATTGTCCGATCGCTAGCAAAGTGAATGACGGAGCCGAATTAGTTGGTGTTCAGGAGGTTTTAGCCAAAATTTCTCAAACCCGAAAAAAACCTCCACGTGGAACCCAACCCGGCTTTTCCGCCAAAAATGTGGGAGAGATTCGATAGCCCCCAGCCTGGTGCGATCGTTCAACCAACAGCGCTGCACCGCCGATCGAGGCAAACGCTCACCTGCCGACAAAAGCAAACAACCGGCTAACGTCGAGCAAGCCTGTGCAAATAAATATTGGCGATGCGATGTTTCATTTTTGCTGGTTGGCACCCAAGCCGGAACCCAAGCGTCATTGAACGCTCAAAGCGGGAACGCGCATCTATTTGATTTGTTTGATGAAAGTAATGGTGCACCCGGAACGATTCGAACGTCCGACCCCCAGATTCGTAGTCTGGTGCTCTATCCAGCTGAGCTACGGGTGCATTTTGCAGTCAGCGCGTGCGTTGCCGCACATGCTGGCGAAAAGAGGCGCGGAACTTAGTGCGAGGCCGGTCCTCGCGCAAGGGCAGAAACGCCAGTTTTTCGGTCCGTTTCGCCGCGCCAATGGGCACTTACCCGCATTGCAACCGGCGCAAAGGGGCTTATTCTCGCCTTTATCTTCACCGAATCCTGTGGGATTCAGAAATTGCCGCGCTTTTCAAAGCTGGCCGTTTTTTTGGGGTAAGAACAAATGTCTCGCCTGGTTCCTGCGCGAATCTTCGCTGCTCTTTTGACTTGTGCGCCGCTCGCAGCGTGTTCAAGCATGAGCGAAAACCTGTTTCCCGACAAGCCTGCCGCGCCGTCGGCGCCGATGAACAGCATGCCACAGTCGGGCACCTCGGTCTTTACGCCCGTTGGCGTCGCCACCGGCGTCAATAGCGGGACTCCTCAAGGCAACCAGATCGCCAGCCTGCGCAGCCGCCTCGTGGCGCTGCAGGGCGAGGTATCGGCGCGCAATGCGACCCTGTCGGAGATAAGGCAGCGTGCAGCTGGCGAGGGTGCCCTCTATCGCATCGCGCGCAGTGACATGGCTTCGAGCAATCCGCCAAACCTGCAATTCTATCAGAAGGCACAATCGTCGCTTGACCGGCTTGCCGCAGCGACGACTGCTCTGGACGGCGAGATGCGCATTATTGCGCGCGGCTCGGCTGAGTCGAACAAGCTGATGTCCGAGGCCGTCGCGGTGCGCGATGGCAACGAAGAAGACCAACGGCAACTGAACACGCTGCGCGGTGAAATCGGGCAGACGGCAAACCAGCTTGATCGCATGGTCAACGAGATCTCTTCGGAGTATGCGGCGCAATCAGCGTTCCTTGCGAAGGAGCGAGCGGCGCTTGCCGCGGCGGGCGTGCCGGCGGCGGTACCCGGCACGGCACCGAGCTCTACGGCTGCTTCAACGCTGCCACCGCCAACCATGTCGGCGCCTGCTTTCGTTACGATCAAATTCGACCGCGCCAACGTTGCCTATCGCGAGGCGCTTGCGACCGCTGTGTCGACCGCGCGCAAACGCAGACCTGACGCGCTGTTTGACGTGGTTGGCGTATCAGCTGGCAAATCGGTCGTTGCTGAAGCGACAGCCAATGCGACAAGCGTCGTGAACACACTGACAAGCCTGGGCGTCGACCCTGCGAAGATCAGAGTGTTCAACTCGTCGAGCACGGCGCTCACTGCAAACGAAGTCCGGATCTACGCGCGCTGAGAGAAGCCCGAGGCGTGGACGGTGCGATAGGCTTCCCACGGGCCCATTGCCTCTGCTTCGAACACGGCCCTGCCGATCGCGCGCGTCAGACAATCGGCTGCGAGGCTGCCGAGCATGGTCAGCTGATAGGGTAGCGGTTCTCGCAAGGTTCGCTCGCCCGTTGCCATCACAAATACAACATCGCCATCGACCGGCGTGTGGATAGGGCGCAGTGCACGCGCCATGCCATCCTGTGCCATGATCGCAATGCGCTTGGCTTGAGCGGGGCTCAGAACGGCGTTCACAGCGATGACAGCGATGGTCGTATTCTGCGCAGGCTGGGGCGGACGCTTGATATCGGGAGGCAGACCGAGATCCTGCAGGGGGCCCTTTGGAGGCACCTGAAGCCCCAGTTCGCCCTTCTGCTCGAAGGGCCAGGCCCACAATGTCGAGGTGCCGGGGATCACCGGTGAACCGAACGAGTTCACTGCAACGATGGCGCCGACTTCGAAACCTTCCCCGGTCGTGACTGAGGCGGAGCCAAGTCCGCCCTTGTAGGCGCCGGCACGGCCGCCGAAGCCTGCACCAATGTTGCCCAATTTGAAGTCAGACGATGCGGCTTCGCAGGCCTGGATGGCGAGTTTGCGATAGGGCGGTTCAAGACCCCAGTTCTTGTTGCCGCCGTTGGTGAGGTCGAACAGAATTGCAGCCGGCACGATAGGAGCGACCATTGGCGCACCCTGCAGCTTGAAGCCCCTGTCTGAGTGCGCAAGCCAGTTGGTTACGGCGCCCGCGGCATCAAGTCCAAAGACCGAACCGCCGGACAGCACGACAGCATCCACACCGACGTTAAGGCCTTCGGGCTGCAGCGCTTCGGTTTCCCGTGTTCCAGGCGCGCCGCCCCGAACATCCACAGCGCCAACGGCACGGCCTTCGGCTAGTATGACGGTGACACCGGTGAGCGCAGCATTGTCTTCGCCGTTTCCGACTTTTATGCCACGTACATCCGTGATGAGATTGCGAGGTCCAGGAGTGATCATGATGCCGACGCTAACCTTTCATGCAACGCTGCGCAAATCGCTGACTGTGCTGGCATTGTTGCTCACCGGGTTGTTCTCGTGTGCCGCGTGGGCCGGAACCCCGGTCAGGTCCGAGCGACTGATCGTCGCCTCGCATCCGCTGGCAACGGATGCCGGCCTTGAGATGCTGAAGCGCGGCGGCAACGCTGTTGATGCCGCGATCGCCGCGCAGATGGTCATGACGTTGGTCGAGCCCCAGTCCTCGGGCATTGGTGGCGGCCTGTTCCTTGTCTACTGGGATGCCAAAACGAAGAAGATCGAGACCTATGATGGTCGCGAGAAGGCTCCGGCTTCCGTTACTCCCAATCTTTTCATTGGCGCCGATGGCAAGCCATTGAACTTTGTCGATGCGGTTGTTGGTGGACGCTCGGTGGGTGTGCCCGGCGTTATCGCCACGCTGTGGCTTGCCCACAAGGAGCACGGCCGGCTGCCGTGGGCCGACCTGTTCCAGCCTGCAATCAAACTTGCCGAAGGCGGCTTTCCGGTGTCGCCGCGTCTGGTGAAGGTGCTTGGCCTGGTGCCTTCGCTCGCGCTCGTGCCGTCCACTGCTACCTATTTCAATCCTGGCGGCAAGCCTCTTGCGGCTGGCGACGTACTCAAGAATCCGGCGCTTGCCGAAACACTGCGTGCCATTGCGGACAAGGGTCCTGATGGTTTCTACAAGGGCAGAGTCGCCGATCAGATCGTCGATGCGGTCGTCAATGCGCCACGTGGTGCGGTTCAACTTACGCTGAAGGACCTGACTGCTTACCGGCCGAGGAAGCGCGGCGCGGTCTGCACGAGCTATCGCAGCTTTCGCATCTGCGGCATGGCACCGCCGAGCTCGGGCGGCGTTACTTCGATCCAGATCCTGAAGATGCTTGAGCGCTTTGACATGGCCTCGCTTGCACCCAAGTCCGTGCAAGCCGTTCACCTGTTTGCGGAAGCGCAACGGCTGGCCTTTGCCGACCGTGCGGCGTTCCTTGCCGATCCGGACTTTGTGCCGGCGCCACTGCCGGGCATGGTGGATGCGGGATATCTGTTGCGACGCTCGCGGCTGATCCAGACAGCGACTGCGATTGCGCAGCAGCAGTTGCTGCCGGGTAGTCCCAAAGGCGCCAACCGGACGCTGCAACGCCTGCGCATTCCTGATCACTCGCGGCCATCCACGGCGCACATGAGTGTCATGGATTCCAGCGGAGACGCCGTTGCGATGACGACAACTGTTGAAGGGCCCTTTGGCAGCCACCTTATGGCGGGTGGGTTCGTTCTCAACAACCAGCTCACCGATTTCTCGTTTGAACCCAAAGGCGACAACAGGCGCTTTGCAAATGCGCCCGACGCGGGGAAAAGGCCGCTGTCTTCGATGACGCCCACTCTTGTGTTCGACAGGAAGGGCAAGCTCTACGCTGTGATCGGTTCGCCGGGCGGCTGGCGTATCATTCCGTATGTGAGCAAGGCGATCCTTGGGCTGATCGACTGGAAGCTGGACATGGCGCATGCGGTCGGACTTCCAAATGTCACGAGCCGTTCTGCCGTGGTCGAGATCGAGAGCGGGCAGGGGCTTGAAGCGATTGCCGACGAACTCAAAGCAATGGGCCATGAGGTGAAGTTCATCGAGCAGACGAGCGGCCTGAACGGGTTCCGGATTACCAGCGACGGCATCGATGCGGTGTCGGATCCGCGTCGCGAAGGCAGCGTCGGGCGCTACTGAGCGAGCATCGCCGCCAGACCCCGAAAGGCGAGATCGTCAGTGGTGATCAGGTAACAGGGTATCGGGCTCAGGAATTGCCTGCTTCGACCTTTGGCTTCGAAGCGGTGGCGGAACAGTTTGGTATCGAAGTGCTGGCCCCACTGCCTCACGATGCCGCCGGCGATGTAGACGCCACCCTGTGCTCCCAACGTGAGCGCGAGATTGCCCGCAGCACCGCCCAACATTGCCGTGAAGACGCTGACCGCTTCAACTGCGGCTGGATCTGTTCCTGCATGCGCTGCCCTTGCGATGTCCTGGGCGATGGGGCGCACCTTGAGTGTCTTGCCGTCGAGCGAAGCAATCGTGAGGTAGAGCACTTCAAGGCCCGGACCCGACAGCACGCGTTCAAGAGATACATGACCGTATTCACGCATCAGCTGAAAGATGATTGCGATCTCGCGGTCGTTGTTGGGGCACAGGTCGGCGTGGCCACCTTCGCCGGGTGTTGTGATCCAGCCACCGTGTCCGTCTGGTACGGTTGACGCCACGCCGAGGCCGGTGCCTGGCCCGAGGGCGACCATCGGCGCGCCGACCAGCGGAGTTGTGCCGCCAATCTGCTGAAGATCATTTGCCTTCAGCACGGGCAGGGCACGGGCAACGGCAGCAAAGTCATTTACCAGAATGGCCCTGGATGTTCCTGCCGCCACGGCGACTTGCGCGCGCTCGATCTCCCATTTGCAATTCGTGAGGTTGATGCGGTCCTGCACGAGAGGGCCTGCCGCGCAGACGCCGATGGCATGAATGTTCTTCAGGCCCGCCACGTCTGCGTAAGACTCATACGCGCTGGCAAAGTCCGGATAGAAATCTGTCATCCAGGCTTCGCGATTTGCAATTGTGCCATCTGCCTTCAACGTTGCAAAGCGGACATTGGTGCCACCGATGTCGACCAACACTGCATCTCGTATCGTCATGTCTCGTTGTCCGTGTGTGCAGACCTGTTTGGCAGACTGATCCGGAACGTGGTGCCGGAGCTGTCACTTCGCACGAGTGTGACATCCCCACCGTGTCCGCGCACCAGCTCGCGCGCGATTGCCAGTCCCAGACCCGTGCCACCGGACCTGCCCTGGCGGGAGAAGGGCTCGAACAGGCGCGCGCGTACGCCGTCAGGCAGGCCCGATCCGTTGTCGCTCAGGTCTATCTGCGTGTGTCCGTTCGACACGTTGGCCGTGACTGTGATTGTGGCGCCCGGCTGGCCGTCAAGTGCCTGCACTGCGTTGCGCCCGATATTGATGATGGTTCGCAGCAACTGGTCGCTGTCGGCGTACACTTTCAATGCCGGATCAAACTTGTTCAACCAGGCAACCTGGCTCTGGCCTGCAGCGATCGCGGCGTGCATGGCTTCTTCTGCCAACGGGAGCAGTTCGAGCTCGATTGCGTTCGGCCGCGCTTCGTCTGCCTTGCCGTACTTGAGGGAGTTTGTAGCAAGCGTGATGGCACGGTCAATCGACTGCATCAGGCGTGGCGCCAACGCCTTGACGGTTGGGTCATTGCTGTTGGCAAGTCGATCCGAGGCCAGTTGCGCCGTTGCGAGAATGTTGCGCAGGTCGTGCTGGATCTTGGCGACGGCGGCTCCCAGGGCTGCCAGGTGTTCGCGCTGCTGCAGGGCCTGGCGAAGCTCAGTCTGCATCGTTGCCAGAACGCGTTCGGCCTGACCAATTTCGTCCGCACGATCGGATGGCACGATGATGCGCTGGGCGTCTTCAGGACGCTCCTGGAAGCTTACCATTGACTGGCTGACACGCTTCATCGGCTGCACAAACAGGAAATAGAGCGAGGTAAAGACCAGGCCGGAGGTGAAGAAGGCGATGACCAATGCAAGGCCGAACAGGCGTTCGGAAAAAGTGATGAGATCGTCACGGATAGGGGCTTCATCAACCATGATGTCAATGAAGTCACCGCCGCCAAGTCTTGGGTAGCTCAGCACGCGCAAAACACGCGGACGGTCGGTCAGCATGCAATCAAAGCTCTGCATCAGTAGGTCAGGCCACCAGATCGTGCGCAGGTCGACGGCGACATCGGGCATTGGCGGCATGGCTTCGGCGAGGTAGAGGCGGCGCGTGTTGTTGCGCTTGAGCGCGACGAGGCGAACGCCCGCATTGGCCAGCAGTTCGGCCTTGAGCTTTGGTGAGATATCGGTCTCTTTCAGTTCATCGAGCGCGAGCACGGCAATCTGGGCTGCCGCGAGACGGTTGGCGAGCAGGTCGTGATAATAGCGCGCCGCCGAGGGAAAATAGATGAGGAGTTCTGCGAGCAGGACGAACAATGTCGTGAAAAACAACAATCGCCCCGACAAACTTGTGACCAAGTTCCGGTGAAGGAAGCTCTTGATGTTGCTGAAGAAACCGACCATCGCCGACGGCAGAGATAACACACAGTTCAGTTGTCGTCGAAAGACTTTGCCGGATTATCGCCAGGGCATGGCCCAAGACAAAAGATTAACCACCCATCTTGTCCGGGCCGAGAACAGAGTCGGCGTGAAATAGGCACCTGCTGCGCGCTTGGAGACTTCGCTCAGCGTTGGATAAGGGGCCACGGTGCCGGCAAAGGCGCTCATCTTCATCTTCTGGCTGATCGCCAGCACCCAGGGCAAAATCAACTCGCCTGCCTTGCGACCGACTATGGTCGCACCGACCGGGCGTCCCTTGACGATGATGATCTTTGCAAAGCCATCCGTTTCAAGTTCCGCCTGGGCCCTGTCGTTGTCATGAAGCGGCCATCTGGAGACCGAAAACTTCAGGCCCTGCTCGCGTGCCTGGGCCTCAGTGATGCCAACATGAGCGAGTTCGGGATCGGTGTAGGTGCACCACGGAATGGCACTGTTGTCGACGCGGACCGGCGCCTTGAACAGAACGCGCCTGATAATCAAGCCTGCGTGGTAGCCCGCGACATGCGTGAATTGCAGGCCGCCAGCGACGTCGCCGATGGCATAGATTGCCGGGTTCGACGTCCTGAGTTCGCTGTCGACGTCGATACCCTTTTTCGAATAGCGAACACCTGCAGCCTCGAGGTTCAGGCCTTCAACGTTTGCGGACCGACCGACTGCCAACAGCAGGTGAGATCCTTCAACTGACCTGGCTTTGCCATTCTCGTTGATGCTTACCTGGACGCCGGCTGCCGATTTCGCGACTGACGTGACGGCTGCGTTTTCGAAGATGGTCACGCCGTCTGCCTCAAGGCTTTTGCGGACGACTGCAACTGCTTCGATGTCGTCCTTCGGCATGACGAACTTTGCCTCGAAAACGGTGACTTTCGAACCCAGGCGCCGGTGTGCCTGCGCGAGCTCAAGCCCAATCGGGCCACCACCGATGATGAGAAGGTGTTCGGGCAGGACCGTGTTGTCGAACACGGTTTCGTTTGTGAAGAACGGCGTGTCCTGCAAACCCGGTATCGGTGGCGCAAGAGGGGAGGAGCCGGTGGCGATGATGAAAGTCCTTGCCTTCACGCGCGTTGTACCGGCCTCGACTTCCGTCGGGGAGACGAAGTTTGCAGTTGCCTTGATGACCTTCACACCCAGTTTTTCGAAGCGCTCGACCGAGTCGTTGGGTTCAATAGCCGCAATGACGTTTTTCACGTGCTGCATGACGGCCGGAAAGTCTGTCACGGGTGCTGATGACTTCACGCCAAATTTGCCCGCCCTGCGGATGTGGTTTGCGTGATCAGCTGCAGCGATCAATGCCTTGGAGGGAACGCAGCCATAGTTCAGGCAGTCGCCACCCATCTTGTGACGTTCAATCAGGACGACCTTGCGGCCAAGCTGGGCTGCACCGGCTGCGACCGACAGCCCGCCGGATCCTGCGCCGATGATGCAGAGATCTGCTTTGATGTTTTCAGCCATTGCCGGACGATTTTCCAGAGATGCCGCGATAGATGATCGGGATGAGAGACAAGAGGATAAGCCCGCCGATCGGAATGTAGAAGTCAGGTCGGGACAAAAGCGCCATGAGGCTGAGATCAGGTTGTTCGCCAGCTTCGAACAGCGCGTTCAGGCCGTTGCCAATACTTGCGAATACGAAAGCACCGGGAATGATGCCGATGGCTGTCGTTATGAAGAAGGTCGAGAGTGAAACGCCCAGGAATGCAGGCGCGAGGTTAACCAGCCAGAACGGAAAGAGGGGAACCAGGCGCAGTATCATCATGTAGCTGAAGGCATTGCGCCTGAAGCCGTCTTCCATCGGTTTGATCTGTGCGCTGAACCTGCGCTTCAAGGGTTCGCCCAGGGCCGAGCGTGCGATGACAAACAGGATGGTCGAGCCAACCGTTGCCCCTGCCACGATCCATGCGGTGCCAAACACGTTGCCGAACAGGAAACCGCTAGTGATGCTGAGGATTGCACCGACTGGAAGGGAGGCCGCTGCCACGACGATATAGGTTACGATGAAGATGCCGACGGCTTCGGGTTTGTGGTCGTGCACCAGTTCCTTGAGCACGGCCCTGTTTTCCTTGAGGGTGTCGAGCGTGAAGTACTTGTTGAGCCCGGTCGCGAAAAAGGCGCCGAGGGCCAGCACAAGTACAAGGAGCGGTACCAGGCGTGCCAGGGCAGAAGTTTTCTCAGGGGGTGGGGTGTCGGTCATGGGTATCACTTAGCTTCATTCAGGGACCAATCATAGGCATAGCCATCTATGCTGTCGGTGGCCTGAAGTTTCTTCTTCAGGTCTGCGCTTGCGTATTTTGCGATATGGCTGATCACTTCGGCGTCTGACCTTCCGAAGTCACTGCGGTACCAGGAGAATATCTGGGACAGGGTCAGGCGTCCGTTCGAGATGGTGACTCCGCGCGGATGGTTGATGTAGCTTTTTGCGCCATCATCCAACATTGCGTCCAGATCCTTTGCGGTGAAGGGTTTCGTGGCCAGGTTCGGACAGCTGAACGACGCGCAATTGACGGCGTAGTGCACGCGCGGATCGTGCCATTGCTTGCGCAGAATGTCGTGTTCGACATTGTCCAGCGAGAGTTTCCGGCCTTCAACCACCATGATCTGTTTTTTCCATGGGCCAGATGAGAAGAAACCTCCTCCCAGCGAAATGTCCTTGATGCTCTTGACGGGGAAGTGGTCGAGGACAACGTCAATCGTCTGGGCGTTATACAGATTGATCCAGAACGCCATCTGCTCATCTCGGGTGAACCCGCTGATTTCAGTGGCCTGCAGGCTTTTGAGATAGTCCTCGAGTCGCTTCCGGTCGGCGGCGTTCACTTCACGATAGGCAAAAAGGTTCACGCCGTCAGGCGTGGCACGAACGTAGCGGGCAAGGATCTGCTTCCAGGTGGAATGATCGATCTTCATGGACTGGTCCGGGTTGCTGGTTGCGAAGAATGAAACAAGGTCAGAAGCGTTGGCCAGCGAAGCCGAGGATCCGATAGTCAGGAATAGCGACAGCAAGGCGGTTATGGTTTTCACGTATCCGGACCTTTCGCCGTTTCCGAGGGGCAGGGCCAATGCCTAACCTTGCCGGAACTCTCGGGCGACTGACGACATATTGATGGCGCCTCTGGGGGGTGCGTTGCCATTGCTATTTGACTTGGCGAGCCAAATTCCCTATATCGCCGCCCTCTCATCGACTTGAATTTATTGAGGAAGTCAGCCGTGAAGCGCACATATCAGCCATCGAAGCTCGTAAGAAAGCGCCGCCACGGTTTTCGTTCGCGTTCCGCGACTGGAAATGGCCGAAAAGTGCTGGCAAACCGCCGGGCCCACGGCCGCAAGCGTCTTTCCGCCTAGAATAGCCATTTCAGCAGTTGGCTTCCCGCCCCACCTCAGATGACGTGGTCAAAGTGTCGCGCCTTTTGAAACGGGCTGACTTTTTGAGGCTGGCAAAGGGCCGACGATATTCCACGGCCGGGCTCGTGCTTCAGATGCATCCGGCCCCCGTCTCAGCCGAAGGGATTCGTCTGGGGTTCACTGCCACCAAAAAATTGGGCAATGCGGTGGTTCGAAACCGGGTAAAACGGCGATTGCGCGAACTGGCGCGTCAAGTCATGCCCCTTTTTGCGCAGGCGGGGTGCGACTATGTATTGATCGGCCGCGAGGCAACTGCGTCGAGGTTGTTTCCAGCCTTGCTGGAAGATCTGAAACTCGCGCTTTCGAAAGTGCACGCGGGCCGTCCCAAGAAGGCAGAAGAAGCATGAAGGTGAAGCCGCTTGCGGTACGTGCCGCCAAGGCGATGTTGAAGGCACCCATTCATGTGTATCGCCATGCGATCTCTCCGCTGATTGGACCTTCCTGCCGCTTTCAGCCTACGTGCTCGGCGTATGCGCTGGAGGCTATTGAAAAACATGGGCCGCTGAAGGGCGCGTGGCTTACCGCCAGGCGGCTCGGCAAGTGCCATCCCGTAAAGTGGCTCGGGGCAAGCGAAGGTTATGACCCTGTGCCTCACTCCTGTTCCTCACACAAAATGTCTGGTAGCCAAGAATGAACAATAAACGTCCGGATACCGGAAATTACATGGCGGCCCTGGCGTTGAGCGCGGTCGTCCTGTTTCTCTGGCAGTACTTCTTCATCGCGCCAATGACCGAGCGCCAGCGGGCCGCGCAACACGCAGCCACGGAACAGAAGACCGAAGGTGCTGCTGTGCCAGGCGCGCCTGCCGCAGTCGTTCCAGGCCAGCCGCAGCCGCGCGAAACCGTTATCAGCACGGGTGGCGGCCGGTTGCCATTCGAAAGCGACAAGGTTGATGGAACGATTCGTCTGACCGGTGCGCAAATCGATGATCTGAGCCTGAAGAAGTACCAGGAGACGATCGATCCGACCTCGAAAGAGGTTATATTCCTGACGCCGCACGGCACCGCCAGCGCTACCTATGCCGAGACGGGCTGGGCGGCCGCGCCTGGTTCGCATACCAAGGTGCCAGATGCGACCACGGTGTGGTCGACCACAGATGCAAAGCTTACGCCTTCCACACCCGTCACGCTGACATGGAATAACGGTGAGGGGCTGACCTTCGTCCGTCGCATTTCGCTCGACGAAGACTACATGTTCACAGTCACGGATTCGGTCGAGAACGCTGCGGCCTTGCCAATTACGCTTTACCCTTACGCGCTGGTGTCCCGCGAAGGTGAGCCCGTTCACACCGCGGCGTGGACGCTGCACGAAGGAATGTTTGGCGTCCTCAATGGCCTGCTAGAGAAATTTACTTATGCAGACCTGCGTGATGCAAAGGTTCCCGAAGCCAAATTTGAAGGCACGAGCGGCTGGCTTGGCGTGACGGACAAATACTGGATGGCGACTGTCATCCCGCCGCAGAACGAGAAGTTCACCGGACGGGTTTCGATCGCACGCGAAAAGTCAGGCGAAGTGTTTCGCGCAGACTATCTGCTCGGTGGTCGAAACGTTGCAGCCGGCAGCAAGGCTGAAGTTACGCATCACGTGTTTGCGGGCGCCAAGATTGTTTCGCTGGTTGAGGCCTACCAGCAAAAACTTGGCATCCATCGCTTCGACATGACGATTGACTGGGGCTGGTTCTCGCCGATCACCTACCGGATGTTCCAGGGCCTGGACTACATCAACAAGCTTGTAGGCAATTTTGGCATTGCCATCATCATCCTGACCATCATCGTCAAGATCCTGTTCTTTCCCCTGGCCAATCGATCATACGAGTCGATGACCAAGATGAAGAAGGTTCAGCCCGAGATGAAAGAGCTGCAGGAGCGTTTCAAGGAAGACAAGGCAAAGCAGCAGCAGGAAATCATGGCGCTGTACCGGCGCGAGAAGGTGAACCCGCTCATGGGCTGCCTGCCGCTTCTGCTTCAGATCCCGATTTTCTTTTCGCTGTACAAGGTACTGTACGTGACCATTGAAATGCGGCACGCACCATTCTTCGGCTGGATCCAGGATCTTGCGGCTGCAGATCCAACGAACGTATTCAATCTGTTCGGGCTCATTCCGGTTGCGATGCCAACCTGGCTGCACATTGGTGCGTGGCCCCTGATGATGGGTCTTACGATGTGGGTCCAGATGAAGATGAGTCCGCCGTCGACAGACCCGACCCAACGCCAGATGCAGTTGATCATGCCGCCGATGTTTACCTATCTGATGGGGCAATTTGCTGCTGGTCTCGTTGTCTACTGGACGCTGAACAACCTGCTCTCGATCGGCCAGCAGTACCTGATCATGCGAAGGCTGAATGTGCCGCTGGACATCTCGTTCAAGCTGCCGTCCTGGCTGACCAGTGCACTGGGTCGCACGAAAGCGCCCCCATCCTCGGGCGCTCCGTGATGCCAGAAGTCCCCGAACCGGAAGACAGCGACAAGGTCTGGCAGAAGCGCGGGCATCACCTGTTTGCACAGGAGTGCACGTTTCTGCGTGCTGTCACGTCGTTCGATCAGCTGACAACAGGAGACCTTCCAGAGGTTGCGTTTGCCGGGCGTTCAAACGTCGGCAAATCAAGCCTGGTGAACGCGCTCACCGGGCGCAAGACACTGGCGCGGGTATCCAACACGCCGGGACGCACCCGGGAGATCATCCAGTTTGACCTTGGCGGTCGACTGGGACTGGTTGATCTTCCAGGTTACGGGTTTGCCAAGGTGTCCAAGGTGATGGCGTCGAACTGGCACCGGCTCATCGAGACCTATCTTCACAAGCGTCCCCAATTGTGCCGGGTGTGCCTGCTGGTTGATGCCCGACATCCTGCGCATGACAGCGACCTGATGATGATGAAGCTGCTCGACGGGGCAGGGGTATCCTGCCTTCTCGTGTTGACCAAACTTGACAAGCTGAATGTCACCGAGCGCGAGCGGGCCATTAACGATGCGGCACACGAAGCTGAACGGCATGTGTCGATTCACCCTGAACTCTTTGCCACGTCTGCACAGACCGGCGAAGGTATAGCGGCGCTTCGTGCTCACCTTGCGCACGTGGCAAATCCGGTTGAAAAGGGATATAAGACCGCCAACCGCGGAACACGTTAATGAGTTCATCAGCCGACGACAAAGATTTTCATGGCAAGGACGAGCGCGTGCAGAACCTGCGCCAGCTTGCCAAGTGGCGCGCGACCGCTCGTGTCCTGACGGAGGCTCTGCCGTTCATCCTGGAATACGACCAGAAGACACTTGTCGTGAAGTATGGCGGCAATGCGATGGGCGAAGAGGGCGTGGCCGAACACTTTGCCCAGGACATCGTGCTCATGCGGCAGACCGGCATCAATCCGGTCGTCGTGCATGGTGGCGGGCCGCAGATTGGAGCGATGCTCAAGCGGCTTGAGATCAAGTCGTCATTCGTGGACGGGTTGCGCGTGACCGACCAGGCTGCGATCGACGTGGTGGAGATGGTGCTGACAGGTACCGTCAACAAGCAGATCGTTTCTGCGATCAATCACGCGGGCGGCAGGGCTGTGGGCGTTTCGGGCAAGGACGGGCAGCTGATCATGGCCAGGAAGCTCGTGCGCACCCGCACGGACCCAAAGACAGGCAAGACAGAGACGATCGACCTTGGTTTCGTCGGAGAGCCTGAGAAGGTGAATACCGAAGTCCTGAAGACCATCGTGCAGGCTGACATGGTCGCGGTGATCGCACCCATCGGCGCGGGCCATTCTGGCGAGACCTACAACATCAATGCCGATACCGTGGCCGGGGCAGTGGCGGGTGCGCTCAATGCGGATCGCCTTCTGCTGTTGACTGACGTGCCTGGAGTTATGGACCGCAACGGTAATTTGATTGAACGCCTGACTGCAACCGAGGCGCGCGCCCTGATCGCAGATGGCACGATTTCCGGCGGAATGATCCCAAAAGTCGAGACCTGCATTGATGCCATCGACCGTGGCGTAAAGGGTGCCGTCATCCTTGACGGACGCATCCAGCATGTTCTGCTGATTGAATTGTTTACAGAACACGGCGCAGGCACCATGATCCTTCCTGGATGAACTGACCTAACGTAACTCGGGCGTGAAGTAACGGTCTTGCGAATTTTCCGCCTCACACTTGTCGCGACGGGACTCTGGGCGCTTGCTTGCCTTCCGGTGCATGCGCAGCAGGAGCAAGGCCCCACACAGCCTGCACAGGGCGCTCCAGCACGGCCCACGATCCTGCAGATGACGCCAGGTGCGAAGCTCGGTTCCCAGCCGCCGAGGCCCACCGATCCCGCACCGTCGACCACGACCAAGCGACCACGGATCATTCCGGTGACGCCCGGCTCTGCATCGGCCGCAGGTCCCTCGCCGTCGCGTGCGCCGCGCACATCACCGAACGACTACACATTCTGTAACCAGACATCGTACACGCTGCTGGTCGCCGTGGGCCTGCAGAACGGGCCGATGATCTTTACACGTGGCTGGTGGCCACTGCCCGCAGGTGACTGCAAGGTCGTTATCAAGGGCCCGCTGAACCAGAACACCTACTACAGTTTTGCGCGCTCATCATTCGCGCATTCAGGACCGATCCGCACGTGGGGCGGGACGCATGAGCTGTGCACTGGCCGGGTGAATTTCCAGGCTTCGGGTACCGAAGGTTCGCCTTGCGGTCCCGGTTATGTGCCGCAGGGCTTTGCCGGTGTCGATACGAATGGCAAGGCTGGCTGGCTGACGACGCTCTCTGAAGGTCCGCAAATCAAGGGGAGTGATGAAGCGCGCATCGCTGGCCTCCAGCGGCTGCTGTCGGATGTCGGGTTATTCGATGGTGCCATCGACGGCGTTGCAGGACCGAAGTTCAACGAGGCAATGACACAGGCGCGCACAGCCCTCAGTGCGACGACGGCGGACGGCAATACGATTTATGCCAAGCTTCTTGCAGAAGCCACGCGTATCCAGGCTTCATCCGGGCTCACGTTCTGCAATCGCACGCAAAGCATCATCTGGGCGGCCTACGGTCGCGAAGCGCAAGGCAAGCTTCAAAGCCGCGGCTGGTACCGCCTGCTTCCGGAGCAGTGCGAGAAAGTCATCAAGGAGCGGCTGGCCGAGCCCAGCGTGTATGCGTTTGCATCAGTTGAAAAGTCAGAGGGAGTTCCGGAGACCTGGGGCGGCAACAAACTTTTCTGCACCAAGGATTCGAGCTTCGATTTTGAAGACGCGACCAATTGTTCGGGCAAAGGCTTTTCAAGCAATGGCTTCTTCCAGATCAACACGAACGGTCAATCGAGTGTCACGTTCGAGTTTGTTCCAAGAAACCCGCCACCGCAGCCGACAGAATGAGGCCGCGCCACATGCATGCACGGTTACTCAGGTATTTGCCTGGAAGTAGCTGAGGTGCCACAGCATCTCATCCTGTGTCATCGGGAAATGAATCCCTTCACGCGCCAGGACAACCTTGCTGGTTGGCAGCCTTGCCAGGCCATTCTGAATCCTGACCGCGACGCGCACAGGCAGCTTGGCCTTCCAGACCAGCGCCACAATGGCCTTGCCGGACTGGCTCACAAGGATACGCTCGACAATGTGCTTTGGCACCTGACTGAGCATGGCCAGCGCATGGCATACCAAGCGACGATTGTTGTCTTCGACAGCCTGGATCACAAACTCGTCGTTCAGGCGGCCGGCTCCTGCCGCTGCCAGAACCTCTGATGCAGCCAGTTCGTCGCTGCTCCTGCTGTCGTGCGCAACTCCTTCTTCCTCGAGACGTTCGCGCACGCGCTTGCCGAGCAGGCTTGCCGTTCCTTCGTCCAGATCTCCTCGCTCGCACAGCATGCGCAGAAGCGACGAGCTTACGAAGCCAGCAATTCTTCGAACGGCCCTTAGGGACAGGTCCGCTCGCATTACCACGGGCTGGTGCCAGGCTTCGACGTCGGCTGCGTTCTCGACGATGCGGTCGAGCGCGGCCTCGCGAATTTGCGCGTTCGGGTTTGCGAGAAGAGCAGCAATCGCCGAGACGTCAAAGGACGCTATCAGCGCGTCGGACACGCGTTCGCTGACGCGTTCGCGCTTTGCAATCGCGGCGAGCCTTCCTTCCACATGTGCGCCGGCCACGATCTCTATGAGGTCGTCGTCGCCCAAAAGCGGTGAGTATTCCAGGATTGGCGCGCTGACAATCAGTTCGATGTCCCTGGCCAATTGCTTGACGATGTATGCGGGTACATTGGTGGATGACCGAATTTCCTCGGCCAGAATTGCGCGAACGCGGGGAAGGCTATCGTGGGCGAGGCGTTCCATCACTTCGATCGCGAGATCGCGGACCCTGGTGGCCTCGGTCTCGTCCAGACCCGGAACAAGGCGGCCAATCTTGCGTGCCAGTTCACAGCGTACATCTTCGTCGGTGTCCGCGCACAGGATCCTGTTCGCCTGCTGTGGCGTTGACGGATTGGCGGCTACGCGCCTTCGAATGACGACCGACTGATCGGATGCGAGGTAGTACAGGATCTCGGGTTCAACGCCTTCCTGGCCTGCAAGATGCTCCCTGATCCGCAGGGCTTGCGTAGCGAGCGCGTCGCGCGCTTCAGCGTAGGACATCTTCCGGGCTTGCTTTTCCGTGGATGCGAGTGTGCTTTTCAACCACTTCAGCATTGTCAGGTCCCCTGCATTTCACTTGAGTTTCGAGATTTGAGAAGGCTCGCGAGCGCGATTGCGATACCCAGATGCGGGACCACGGATTCAAGCAGCTTGCGTTCGTTGTCCTGATAGAGGCTTTCGCCGTCACGGCGGGAAACCGCGACACAGCCATTGGTCTGGCCATGATACGTTGTCGCGTACTCAAGCCGGTTTGAGGTCAGGGACGCGGCACCGATCGAAGTGTTCATGCGCGCATCCGTGGACTGAATCATGGCATGGTCGGATGCCGTCGCGGCGCATAGTGCATCCACCGCTGCCAGCATCATGCGACGCGGTTCGACCTGCGCCCTCATCGCGGTAACAACTGCGCTCAGAAGTTCTTCTCTCGCGCGGGCGTGTTCAACCTGTTGTTCCTGGAGTCGAAGCTTGGTCAGGTTCCGCACTGCGCCGCGCGCGCCACACCATGCACCATCAGCGTCCTGCATGGGGACTGCGGTCACGACGATGCAGGCATCCTTGCCTGACTTGTCGGTTGTCCAGACTTCCTCGGACTGGACCGGTGTCTTCACGGAGAAGAGTGATGCAACGCCGGCGTTGGTGAAGAAACTGCGTGGCCGCGTTCCGTGAAGTTCCCTTGCACTGTATCCCAGGAATCCTGCTGGTGACGTGTAGGTGAAATGCGCCAGTGCATCGGTCTCAAAGGCAAAGTCGTTGGAGCAAAGCGCCAGGTCGCGAAAGAGCTGGCGCGAGGCTGCAAGCGCATTCACAAGGTTGGCTTCGAGAGTGTTGTCTTTCGCCAGCACCAGCATGTAGCTTGGCGGTACGGGCACCAACGTGATGTCAAACCGCCTTTTGTTTTCTTCGCCAGGATGGCCTGCAGTGTGAATGCGTACGATTTGAATCCTGCCTGCAAGGCGGGCGTCGATGATCGCGGTGCGCAATGAGACGATCAGCGATGAGCCGCTAAATAGGGACTGGGCTGCTTCATTGGCGCGAATGATGGTGCCGTCCGATGTGGTGAACGCAGCCGGCATCGACGTCGAATCAACTTGTGCACAGGCCCAAGCTTCTCCGTTCCAGACGTCCCGAGAATCCGATATCCGCGTTTTGCGCACATCCCACCTGAGTGAAAGGCATATTTTGGAATGAGCAAAATACGACACCTCCCATTAAAACGGCCTAAAACGCCGCAGCAAACTAGGGTTAATCCGAGGTTGCGAAGTTGAACGGGATCAAGCAATTTCGCCGACCGAAATGAAAAATTCACCACATCCGTCACCTGACTTCTCACATATCGAAGACTGGATCTTCGATCTGGACAACACGCTCTATCCGCCATCGTGCAATCTGTTTTCGCAAATTGACACGAAGATGCGGAGTTTCATTTGCGATCTTCTTGGCGTGGATGAGGCAGAAGCTTACCGGCTCCAGAAGCAGTATTTTCGTGAACATGGCACGACGCTGTCGGGACTCATGAAGGTTCACGACATCAAGCCTGAGCGGTTCCTCGAGCACGTGCATGACCTCGATGTGTCCATCATTCCCAAGGATCCGTTGCTCGGGCAGGCACTGATGGCACTGCCGGGGCGCAGGCTCGTCTACACCAACGGGACGGTCGCACATGCCGAGCGCGTGCTCGCACAGATCGGCATCGACCATCTTGTGGATGATATTTTTGACATTGTGCTCGCTGACTATCATCCCAAGCCCAGGGCAGAGTCGTTTGATCGCTTTGTCAAACGGCACAGCATAGACCCCGTTCGCTCGGCGATGTTTGAAGATCTCGACCGGAACTTGGCACCTGCGCACGAGTTGGGTATGACAACAGTCCTTGTGCGCGCCCTTGATGGTCATGCCGATCCCGCCGTGCGGGGCTGGGGTGAACCTGCCGAAGGTGCAGCGCATATTCATTTTCGAACCGAGGACCTTGCAGATTTTCTTTTCTCGATCCGCCTCCGGAGCAAGCCATGAACTGGACCAAACTTCAGATTGCCGTCGACAAGGCGTGGGAGAGCAGGGACGCGATCTCACCTGCAACCACGGGCGAGGCGCGCACCGCCGTTGAAGAAACGCTTGCGGGTCTCGATTGTGGTGAGTTTCGCGTGGCTGAGAAAGTCACAGGGGAATGGCATACGCACCAGTGGATCAAAAAGGCGGTGCTGCTGTCGTTCCGCCTGCAGCCGATGGCCCTCATTCCGGGAAGCGCCGGCGACGGACACTGGTATGACAAGGTGCCTTCCAAATTTGCGAAGTGGAACGATGCAGATTTCGCGCGCGCCGGATTTCGTGCCGTGCCAGGCGCGATCGTGCGACGCTCGGCCTTTGTTGCCAAGGGTGCCGTGCTGATGCCGAGTTTCATCAATGTCGGCGCCTATGTCGACGAAGGCACGATGGTCGACACGTGGGCAACCGTTGGTTCTTGCGCGCAGATTGGCAAGAACTGCCATATCTCTGGCGGCACAGGAATCGGCGGCGTCCTTGAGCCTCTGCAGGCGAACCCTGTCATCGTTGAAGACAATTGCTTCATCGGGGCGAGATCGGAAGTGGCCGAAGGCGTGATTGTTGGTGAAGGCGCGGTGATCGGCATGGGTGTGTTCCTGGGGCAGTCGACAAAAATCGTCGACCGCGCGAGCGGCCAGATCCATCTTGGAAAGGTCCCACCATATTCGGTCGTCGTTGCGGGGACGCTTCCCGGTGGCCCCGATCGGCCGTCGCTCTACTGCGCCGTGATCGTGAAGACGGTGGACGCGCGGACGCGTTCCAAAACCTCAATCAACGAATTGTTGCGTGACTGATGGCCAATATCTGGACCTTGGGTGAGCGAGCAGGGGAATTGCTGAAGGCGCGGCGCGAGCGCGTGGCGGTTTCCGAGTCATCGTCAGGCGGATTGATCAGCGCTGCCCTGCTGGCTGTTCCCGGTGCTTCGGTTTATTACACGGCTGGCGGCGTGATCTACACACCTCGCGCTCTGCTCGGGCTTTTGGGGGCGAACAAGGAAGATGTGACAGCGCGCGGCCTGCGATCAAGCACGGAACCGTACGCACTGTTCATCGCCGAAACCGTCCGGCAGCGCGTACGTGTTGAGTGGGGCGTTGCTGAAACGGGTGCTGCAGGTCCGACGGGCAACCCCTATGGCGATCCCGCAGGTCACACCTGTGTTGCCGTGAACGGGCCCGTATCGCGCAGCCGCATGCTCAGGACGGGCAGCGACGACCGCAAGGGCAACATGCACATGTTTGCGGAAGAAGCCCTGAAACTGTTCATTGAAGTGCTGGAAACGGCTCCCGCCTCACAGGGGTGACATGGCTGCCACTTCGATCAACTGCAGCTTCCTGTCGGTGATGCCGAACGTCGGCCAGGCGGCGCGCCACTTTTCGAGGTGCGGTGTCTTGAAGTGGGCCTGCAGTGCGTCTTTGTCCCGCCAGACTTCGTAGACACGCACAAGACCCGGGTCGAGGACGTCGACCGAATAGGAATATTCGATGCAGCCGTCTTCCCTGAGCGAGGATGCAATCATCGACTGCATGATATCGCGGGCGGCGTGAAGGCTTGCGGGATCAATACGCACTGTTCCTGCAACGATGATCATGTTCATTCTCCCGGCGGCGCGAGCTGGAAATCTTCGGTGAAAGCCTGAATGATCGGCGCGTAGACGCCGGCCTCGCGTTCTCCGGTCGGACCAACCGTGATGCCGCCGTCAACGACCAGCGCATGACCGTTGACGAATTTTGAGCCGTCCGAGCCCAGAAACAATGCTGCTTCCGCGATGTCTTCGGGAAGACCCGTACGTGGAATTGGTTGCGACTGGTTGAAGGCGCGGAGGGCAGATTTCACGGTCTGGTCTGCGACCTGGGTCGCCAGGCCCAGTCCCTTGGCGAAGATCGGCGTCGCGATCAACCCGGGACAAATGCAGTTGACGCGAATGTGCGAGGGACCCAACTGGGCTGCCGCAAGTTTCGTCATGTGCACGATCGATGCCTTGGCGACTGAATAGAGGATTGGGCCGAATCCATTTTGCAGTCCGGCGACGGAAGCGGTTGAAATGATGGAGCCGCCGCCTGCCGTGCGCATGTGCGGGGCCGCATACTTCATGCCGAACATTGCCGCCAGCACATGCATGTGCATGACAGAGTCAAAGTTTTCGGTCGTGACTGCTTCAACCTGATCGGTCGCGCCGGGTGTACCTGCGTTGTTGAACAGGATGTCAATCCGGCCGAAGGTGCTGACGGCGGTTTCAATGGCAGACCTGATGTCGCCTTCCTGCTGAACGTCGCAGCGGACGTAGCGCAAGGCCTTGCCGTGCTCTTCCGTCATGCGCGCGCCCTTGTCGTCCTGGATGTCGGCCGCGACGACGCGAGCGCCTTCCCTGACGAACAGGTCTGTCGTGGCTTTGCCTATGCCGGACGCTGCACCCGTGATTACTGCGACTTTGCCGTTAAGACGACCTGCCATTTGTTCCCTGCGACTGCTTTGAGTTTCTGATCGATTGACCGATCCCGATGCTGGTTCTAAATCTCTGGCATGGAAACACAAGAGCGCGCCAGACTTTCAGATCCGCTTCATCTGGCCCAGGAACTCATTCGCTGTCGCAGCGTCACCCCGCATGACGCTGGCGCGCTTGATGTCTTGCAGCGCGCGCTTGAGGCCATCGGCTTTGAGTGCCATCGCCTGCCGTTCGATTCAGGCGGCCCCATGATTGAAAACCTGTATGCGCGGAAGGGCCGTTCAGGGCCGAATTTCTGCTTTGCGGGACACACCGACGTTGTGCCCCCGGGAGATGTCAGTAGCTGGCGCTTTGATCCCTTTGAGGCGCGTGTCGACGGCGGCACGCTGTTCGGGCGCGGCGCTGCCGACATGAAGAGCGCGATTGCGGCGTTCGTAGCGGCCGTGTCCAGACTTGGCAACCAACTTGATGATCGCGGCTCCGTCAGTCTGCTGATCACGGGTGACGAAGAAGGAACCGCAGTTGACGGTACCGTTCGCGTGCTTGAATGGCTGGCCGAACGCCAGGAGAAACTGGACCACTGCATCGTTGGCGAACCCACGGCAGAGTTTTCCGCTGGTGACACAGTCAAGACGGGGAGGCGGGGAAGTCTGACCGCCAATCTGGTCGTGCAGGGTGCGCAAGGCCATGTCGGCTATCCGGAGCGCGCCAACAACCCCATACCGGGGCTTGCGGCTGTGCTGGTGAGGCTGACCGGTCGCCGACTGGACGAGGGCAATGCTGCGTTCCAGCGCTCCAACCTGGAGGTCACGACGGTGGATGTCGGCAATCCTGCAAGCAACGTGATCCCGGCTTCGGCCCGCGCGACATTCAATATTCGCTTCAACACAGAGCAGACGGCGGAGGGTCTGGAACGGTGGATCGAGAGCGAAATCGAGGCTGGTCTCGCGCCCTTCAAGCTGGCGCATGATGTCAAGTTCACGCGTGGTGCGCATCCATTTCTGACACAGCCTGGCACATTTACGACGCTGATCGGCAGGGCCGTCGAGAAAGTAACGGGAAGTCAACCCAAACTCTCCACAACGGGAGGCACGTCCGACGCGCGCTTCATTCACGCTTATTGCCCGGTTGCAGAAATTGGATTGGCTGGTACCACGATGCACAAGACAGATGAATGTGCCCGGCTTTCGGACCTGGAGCATCTGACTCAAATCTACCAAGAGATCCTTTCCTCGTACTTCCGATCAAATGGCGCTCAACGATGAACCTTGACTATGCGCGCCGTTCGATCGGCGCCGCCTTTCTCCTTGCCGTCCGTGATCAAAAGGCCTGGAACCAATTTGACCTGACGAGTGACGGGTTCTTCCGGTCGTTTGCAGCGATCCTGTTTGTCATGCCATTCAACATCCTGTTTGACCTGTTTGCGCTGAAGCTATCGGAAGCGCGCACGCTGGCTGAAAGTGCATCGGGCGAGCCCGGCAGCTACAGTTATGGCGAGATGATGTTTTCGACTGCCGCACTGGGTATCGAGTGGATCATATTCCCGCTCTTTGCGTTGGTGCTGCTGTCCTTCCTCGGGCTGTCGACGCGCTATTCGCAATACATCATTGCGCACAACTGGGGCCGTATCGTTACCGAGCTCCTGAACCTTCCCGCCATCGTGCTGTTCTCGCTCGGCGTGATTTCGCACCAGGTGGCTGTCGACTTCCTGTTCATCACGCTTGGCCTGACACTCTACTACCGCTTCTATGTTGCGCAGACGGCGCTTGAGGTTGGATGGGGACTTGCGATGGCGCTTTCCATACTTGAGCTGCTGCTCACAATCTTCTTTGCGATTGCGGTGTCCAGCAGCGCGTCGCTCTGGCTGCCTGCATGAGCCATCCGCAGGCGCCGATCGCCATTTTTGACTCCGGTGTTGGCGGTCTCACGGTTGCAGCCGCCATCGCTCGGCTGTTGCCGAACGAGCATCTGATTTATCTCGGGGACACAGCTCGGCTGCCCTACGGCACCAAAAGTGCCGAAACCGTGACGAAGTATGCCGTCCAGGCGACGCGGACGCTGATGCGGTTTAATCCGAAAATGATCGTCGTGGCGTGCAACACGGCTTCGGCGGTGGCGCTGCCGGTGCTGGCTGCGGCCTATGCGCCGATTCCGGTGCTGGGGGTCGTTGAGCCGGGTGCGAAAGCTGCGGTCGCTGCCAGCCGCAGCGGCTCGATCGCCGTCATTGCGACGGAAGGCACCGTGAAGGGTGGTGCTTACGTGCGTGCCATCCGCGCGCTCAACCCGTCAGCACAGATTGTGCAACGCGCCTGTCCGCTGTTCGTGGCGCTGGCAGAGGAGGGCTGGACCAGCGGTGCTGTCCCGGAGCTCGCTGCGCAGGCCTACCTGAAGGACATATTCGGTGCCGCCGCGCAACCTGATACACTGGTGCTGGGCTGCACGCATTTTCCCGTGCTGGTCGAGCCAATCCGCAAAGCGGTTGGGCCATCAGTCACACTGGTGGACAGCGCTGAAACTGTTGCCCGAGAGATCGCGAGCCTGCTGAATTCCATGCCGGGAACGGGTCATGCCACGCCCAATGTGTTTTTGAGTACCGATGCGCCTGACAGGTTTGCCCGTGTCGGATCACTGTTCTTCGGTGCCGTGATCGAACCCGATCAGGTCGAACTGGTCGACCTGGCGTCGTAGTCTACTCTCACAAGATAAAGCCCGTCTGGTGGTGCGACGGGGCCGCAGGCTGATCGGTCCATGGCTTCGAGCGCCTTGCGCATGCTCAGTGGCGGCCACTTGCCGGCGCCCACCTGCTTCAACGAGCCTACCATCGAGCGCACCTGGTGGTGCAGGAACGAGCGGGCTGAGGCTGCGATCTCGATGTCGCGGCCCATGCGCGACACGCGAAGGACATCAAGCGTCTTCATGGGTGACTTCGCCTGACACTCCGCCGCGCGGAAGGTCGTGAAGTCGTGGTGCCCGACCAGGTATTGGGCGCCAGCGTGCATTGCATCGGCGTCGAGGTCGACCGCCACCTGCCAGGCGTGCCCTGCATCGAGCGTCAGCGGGCTGCGGCGGTTGGCGATCCGGTAGATGTAGTGGCGCGCGGTTGCGTCGAAGCGGGCATGGAAGTCGTCAGCGACCGCTTCGGCCTTCAGGATTGCAACGGGATGGGGACGCAGATGCGCGTTCAGTGCGTCCTGGATCTTGTGCGGCTCGAAGGGCTTTTCGATGTCGGCGTGTGCCACCTGGCCGAGGGCGTGTACGCCCGTGTCGGTGCGTCCTGCCGCCGTGATCGTGACTGTTTCTCCGGTCAGTTTGAGAATCGCGTGCTCGATCGAGCCCTGAACCGATGGGCCGTTGTCCTGCCGCTGCCAGCCCACGAAAGGGCGGCCATCATACTCGACGGTGAGTTTCCAGCGGGTCATCAGTTCAACTGCGCTCCGATGGCCACAGGAAAGCCACGCACGAACTCGTCAGATGCCTGTGCGCCACGGCCTGCGCGCTGGAGTTCCGTGATCTCGATGGCGCCTTCGCCGCATGCGATCACGAGCGGTGCAGCGATGATCCTGCCCGGCGTGCCGGACTGGCCTGTGGCCTTGACGCGAAGGATCTTCAGGCGCGTGTCGCCGAACATTGTCCAGGCACCCGGCGCGGGGTTCAGGCCATGAATGTGGCGAAGCACTGCATGGGCTGGCTTCGACCAGTCGATGCGCGCTTCTTCAGGCGTGATCTTCCTTGCGTAGGTGACGCCTTCGCTTTCCTGCTGCAACATCGCGACCGGTCCGCTTGCGAGCTTGCCGATGGTCGCGACCATCAGGCTTGCGCCTTCACGTGCGAGCGATACCTGGAGGTCGCCTGTCGTCGTGGTGTCGCTGATGGGTGTGCGCCACTCGGAGAGCACGGGACCTGTGTCGAGACCCACGTCCATCTTCATGATCATCACGCCGGTCTCAATGTCACCTTCCATGATCGCGCGCTGGATGGGCGCTGCTCCACGCCAGCGGGGCAGGAGGGAGCCGTGCAGGTTGAAGCAACCCAGTCTTGGGGCATCGAGGATCGCCTTTGGCAGAAGCAGACCGTAGGCCACGACAATCGCCGCATCGAGATTCAGTTCGGCGAATGCCTGCTGCTCGTGTGAAGGCTTCAGGGACACGGGCGTTCGCACCTGCAGACCGTGCTTGAGGGCGGTTTCATGAACGGGTGAGTTCTGAAGCTTGTGGCCGCGGCCGGATGGGCGCGGCGGCTGGGAATAGACACAAGCAACTTCGTGGCCTGCCGCTATCAGGGCTTCAAGCGTCGGGACGGCGAACTCTGGTGTTCCCAGAAAGGCTATACGCACAAGGGCTGCTTTCGCTTGTAGCTTGAGGGCTTACTCAGCCGGTTCGCGGACTGCAGGTTTGCGCGACTTGACCAGCTTTTTCAGCATCATGTCACGCTTCAGGCGTGACAGGTGGTCGATGAACAGAATGCCCTGCAGGTGATCCATCTCGTGCTGGATGCAGACGGCGAGCATGCCCTCGGCGTCGAGTTCCTGCGGCCTGCCGTGGTAGTCGAGGTATTTCACCTTGACGCGGGACGGACGTTCGACCTCTTCGTAGAGATCGGGAACGGAGAGGCAGCCTTCCTCGCAGAGGACGAAATCGTCCGAGGTCCAGGTGGTCTCCGGGTTGATGAAAAACATCGGGCGCTTCTCGCGCCTGATCTCGCGCTTCTTGCCATCGGCACCGGTCTCGTCTTCATCTTCATCCTGGCCTTCGACGGGCTTTTGCAGGTCGATCACGATGATACGTTTTGCGATGCCAAGCTGGATGGCGGCCAAGCCAATGCCCGGCGCGTCATACATGGTTTCCAGCATGTCATCCATGAGCGCGCGGGTCTCGTCGGTTACCTGCGTAACCGGTTCGGACACTTGTTTGAGGCGCGGGTCAGGCGCGACGAGGATCGGTCGTAAAGCCATGATGGGGAGGTAAGACATGGGCTTTACCTCGTCAAGGCGTCCTCAACGCGACATGGTTCGCCTTGTGCGCGTTAATGCAGCGGATTTCGGCGCGTTCACTGTATTCTGAGGCGCGAAGGACACTGGTCTGCGGTTGCTTGCCTCTGCCGCGCTCGGATAGGGTTCGAGCACAAAAAGCAGGGATCGGGGAGACGCGTCATGAGTGAGTCAACGGGGACGGGCGCTGACGCCCATGTGCGCGGACGGGAGTTGACGTTTGCGTCCATTCTCACGGCCTCCATCGTGGCCTTGATCATGGGGCTTTCCTATCTCTACATGGTGCTCAAGCTCGGCTTCGGGCCCAATGTTTCGGTCGTGTCGGCCTTTTTCGGTTTTGTCATCCTCAGGCTGATCGCGGCGAAGAATTATGACCGCTGGCAGAACAACATCGCGCAGACGGCAGGCACATCAGCGGCGCAGACAGCCTTCATGTGCATCGTGCTTGCGTCCTTTGACATGTTGCGCGACTCCAAGATCGTTTCGTTCCAGCTGCAGCCCACATCCGAGCAGACCTTCATCTGGCTGACAACGGCGTCGCTGCTTGGCGTGCTGCTCGCGGTGCCGATGCGCAAGCATTTCGTGGTCGACGAGAAGTTGCCGTTCCCCGATGGCATTGCCGCGGCCGAGACGCTCAAGGTGCTGGATCCGCCGCGTGGTACCGAGAAAGGCGACATTGCCTGGATCCAGGCGCGGCGCGCGGCTTCGCTGCTTGGCATTGGTCTCGTGCTGTCGGGCCTGTTCATGTTCTTCCGCGAGGATGCGCATCTGTTCACCTATCTTCCGGAAGGCTGGACGCCGGGTGCCTATGCGCTTGGTGCTGCCGGCGCTTCGTTCGTGGTGGCGCGCATGGGGGTCGGGGTCTCGTACAGCCTGCTCAATATTGGCAGCGGCATGATCATCGGGTTCCGGGTGTGCTTCTGGCTTGCCGTCGGTGGGTTGCTCGGCTGGGTCATCGCGCCGTGGGCGCTGATTTCACATGGCGTACTGCACGACAATCCCACGCGCACCGAGGTGCTGTACTGGATCATGTGGCCTGGTATCGGCATGATCATCGCGTCGGGTCTTGCGATCCTTTTCATGCGCTGGCACCTGTTGATGGAAGCGTTCCGCGGCCTTGGCAGCGCCGGCACGACTGAGCAAGACTTTCCGCTGTGGCTGGTCGTTCCAGGGGCCATCGGCCTTGCGGCATTGCTGTGCTACCTGCAGCAGGAATATTTCGGTCTGCCGATCTGGATGACTGTCGTTGCCATCGTCAGCACCATACCGCTGATGCTTGTGGGTCTGCGTGCCCTTGGCGAGACCAACTGGGGTCCGATCAGCGCGCTGTCCAACATGATGCAGGCGCTGTTTGCGGTTGTGGCGCCTGGCAACATCAATGCGAACATCCTGGGCAACGGAACGACGGGCACGATTGCTTCAACGTCTGAAGGCCTGATGCAGGACTACAAGACGGGCCACATCATCGGTTCAAGTCCCCGAGCGATGACCATCGCGCAGATCATCGGTGCGCCGATCGGGGCGGCGGCACTTGCCTGGACCTATCCGATGCTGGTGTCTACCTATGGGATCGTCGGCGAGAATGCCCAGCTTGCGGCGCCAACGGCGCGCCGCGCGGTTGGCTTTGCCGAACTGCTCAGCGGTGGCGCCGACAAGTTGCCGGTCAGCGCGCTGATCGCGATGGGCTTTGCAGCTGTGCTCGGCATTGCGATCGCGATGATGGAGCAGGAGCCGAACTGGCGGCGCATCGTTCCGTCGGCGACGGGGCTCGGGCTTGGCGTCATCCTTCCTTTCTCGGCGGTTGCGACGCTTCTGGTTGGCGCATCGCTCGGCATGCTGTGGAAGGCGATCGCGCCCAAGTCGAACAGCGTCTACATGGTGCCGCTGGCGTCGGGCTTCATCGCAGGCGAGGCCCTGATCGCTGTGCTGGTGCCCGTGCTGCTGTGGGCCGGTTTCGGGACGCCCTGAAGCAGCGTTTGGTCAGTCGGGTTCACGCCGTACCAAATAAACTCCCGTCATGGCCGTGTCGCGCGGCAGCGCGTACCGGCCACCCAGGGACATTCTGAGTGCATGTCATAGGGCGCGCTGCGTTTCAATTCGCGAACTGGGAGATCTGCAGATCGCCATTTCGAGACTCTGGGTGGCCGGTACGCGCTGCCGCGCGACGCGGCCATGACGATCCATTTTTGATGTTAATGCTTCAGTTCTTATAGAGCAGGAACGGTTTGCGCTCTGTTGCCCAAGAGGTTTCATCCGGGGTTGTGATCGCGTCGAGGTCAGCGGGTGTCGCGCTGGCGTTGTCGACCCACTCGCGGAGGAGGGGGCTGCCGTTGATCACGTCGATGGCGAGCTTGCCGATCTCGTATTCGTACGGGAAGTCGCGCCACAGCGGATAGCTGGGGTAGAGCCTGCGTATGGCCTTGAAGGCCAGTGCCTGGATGCGCCATGGCCTGAAGACGTTGTGGTCGTAGGCGGCGTTCTCGGTGTGGATCTGGGCACCGCTGCAGAGCTTGCCGACATGCTTGTGGAATGTCGGTTCAAACCAGCAGTCGCGCAGCGTGCAGCCTTCGAGCCAGTGAGGTGCCAGCTTTCGCATCTCGGCGATCACGGCGCGGGCGTCGATGTCGGGTGCGCCGAAGAGTTCGAGCGGCCGCGTCGTGCCACGGCCTTCCGACAGCGTTGTGCCTTCCAGCATCACCGTGCCTGCATAGGCACGCGCCATCCATAGGTTCGGTGCGTTCGGGCTGGGGTTCACCCAGGTGCGCGTGGTGAGCGGCCAGCCGAAGCCTGGCGCTTCGTCCGGGTTCCAGCCCTGCATCTCGATCACGCGATAGTCGACGTCGAGCTTAAGCTGCCTGATGAACCAGTGACCGAGTTCGCCCAGCGTGAGGCCGTGGCGCATCGGCATGGGACCGGCGCCGACGAAACTCTCCCAGCCTTCGCGCAGGCGCAGGCCCTCGATCGGGCGGCCTGCGGGGTTGGGGCGGTCGAGCACCCAGACTGATTTCTTGTGCTGGGCTGCGGCCTCGAGCATGTAGCGCAGCGTCGTGATGAAGGTGTAGATGCGGCAGCCCAGATCCTGCAGGTCAATCAGCACCGTGTCGAAGGTTCCCATCATCTGGCCGTTCGGGCGTCGCACCTGGCCATAGAGGCTGAACACGGGAATGCCGTAGACCGGGTCGTTGAAGTCTGGCGACTCGACCATGTTGTCCTGCTTGTCGCCGCGCAGACCGTGCTGGGGACCGAAGGCCGACGTCAGGCGTATGTCCCCGCATTTCGCGAGCGCGTCGAGCGAGTGGGTGAGGTCGGTCGTGACGGACGCCGGATGCGCCACGAGCGAGACGCGCTTGCCCTTGAGCGGCGCGCGCAAGGCGGGTTCGCTGAGCAGGCGATCAATACCAAATTTCATGTGTCAGGGGCTCGGCAGGATGAGGGTGAAACTGTCCGGGTCATGAAAGTCCGGTTTGGGTTGAGGGTGCGTTAGCGCCCACCAGGATTTTTTGCCGCTCTTCTCTTCGATGACGGCCGAAACTGCAAGCCGCCACGGTTCATCGCGGGCGAGATCGGGGACGAGGGTCGCGTGCAGTTCCAGAATGTCGGGCTTTACCACGCACTCGATTCTGGGCACGGGCACATTCTCGTTGTTTGCCATGCCCTTGCGATAGCCTGTGAACTGATACGCCGCCCACTCGGTCGATGGCGACAGGTTGAACTCGCGGTATGCGGGCGCGCTGCCGCTGGCGACGAAGACCTCGAAACAGGTGTGGTGCCACAGGTTGTCGGTGCGCGCGGGTGCGGCTTTCGGCGGGATCAGCAGTGAGCCCGTGTCGCCGGACAGGGCGTAATGCAGGCTGAGCTCGCCGGTTTTTGTACGGACGGCCTCGACTGTCAGCAGCGCGACGGACTGGCCCTTGGAATGGGGATGAGGTTTCAGGGGGTAACGCATGGCCGCAGATTAGCACTGGTTCCGATTTGGCGCGATTGGCGACTGTCACAGCCCGAATGGGGCCTTTTCGCGGGCGGCAGGGTGTTGTAAGAGCTTGCCCCGCGCCACGCGCACGCATCCGTAGCTCAGCTGGATAGAGCACCAGACTTCGAATCTGGGGGTCGGAGGTTCGAATCCTTCCGGGTGCACCATTTGCGGTGTGTATATTCTCGAGACACAGGTAACAGAACGCACCTGGGGCATCGGTGGCCGTGCCCGGTTTCTGCCGCTGGCCCGTCGCAATTTCCAAAATCATCCGAGAAGAGCAGCCGTGTAACCCGTGTGTCCGGTACGCGACGTGTACCCTTGTCTCGGGTCATTCGCAGTCAGTTTCCCGAGCGATCTTTTTCGCGCAAGTTTGGGACAAAGGCTGTCTCAAGTTTTTTGGCTGAGTTGCGCGGAAAACATGCGAAAAGTGGGACAAGGTATGGGGGTGTTTTTCATTTTCTGCCTTGCTGACGACGATTGAAAATCGGGCTCGAAAATCGGGCGCAGTCCGGGGCACTCGCCCTGCAATTCCTTTTCGCGCGGGGCTCACGAGGCGGTCGCCTGGAATTCCCAGGTCCGCCGGGTAGGTATTCAGTTGTCAAGTTGGCAGCAGCGGGGGGGGCTGGCGCCCGAAAGAACATAATACGAACATTAGTGGGGTGCAAGTGGGTTTGGTGCGACATGTTGGGTAGCGTGGTATGGTCTGGAGGTGAGTGTGCTCGTGCGCGTTTCCCGGGTGGCCTTTGCTATCGATACTTGTGAAGAGCCGTTCTCTGAAGCAAAGGTGGAGGTCGTGGAGAGGAATATGTCACCGAATTGGCGCCTGACCCCGCTTCCTTCCTATTGAGGGCTGACTTCGATGAAAAAAGAGCATGCAGAGAAGTTTGTTCAATTTGTTGAAAAATTTGAAGTTATCTTCGATGAAGCGTCGTACGTAACCGATTTCTTCGATGGCGATGAGGAGAGACGGACAGTTAGAATGGCCTTGAGTGGGATGCTTCGGAGTCGGTTTCTGCTTGAGGAACTTTTGCTTGATGAGTACCCGGAATTTCGAGATCGACTTCGGCCGCCGGAGCCTAACGACCCTTCATCGCCTGAAGGCTCGTGAGAATCGGGCATAAAGAAGAAAAAGGCAAGAATCGGGGTTAGACACCAATTTGATACGGTGACATGTTGTAAATGGGATCTGCCGCTGCTTCTTGCGGAGACACATCTCCGTGAGGGTTCAACGCGAGGCAATCGGAGAAAAGTGCGATGAGATTCGGGCTAAGTGCAAAGGTCGTTTTCACCGGATGTGCTGTTCCGCTCATTTTGCTGGCCAATTTTCGAGGGCAAGCTACATCCATCGATCCAACGCGCGCGCAGCCAAGTCAATGTGTCGAAAGTTTGGAACAAATCACAGAACCTGTGCCGTCCCTGGTGTTCCGAACAAAGGACATTGTATTGGTGCAAGTTCAAGAAATTCGAGACAAACCGGACACTCAATGGCAAGGCGATAATGTCGAATTCTCGCTCCTAACCATTGGCACGATAAAAGGGGACATTCGCGAGCATCAACTCATCGTCATTGGGGGCGTTCGACCCCAAGTTGACGACCGATCGGGAGAGATGAGGAATGCAAGGCAAAGGCACAACAGTCTTGTCGACTTTGGATACAGGATGGTTGGCGGTATGACACATGTTTTTTTGAACAAGCTGTCCAATCGATGCGAACTTGTTCCAAGTCTAGTGCTTGGCAAAACATATTTGGCATTCTTGACCCCACCCTTTCGTGCAAAGAGCTTTGAGCTGGTTGAAACTCCTTTGGGCGATGGCTGGTATGAGAGCGTTGCGCAGGAACATATTTGGCAGATGCAGCTTAACTGAAGGTGTTCGCCTCGTTAGACGAAGAATCCGGGTTACCTCAGACACCATTTAATATGGTGACATGTTGGAATTGGTGTTCGAGCCCAATTCCACGCGTGGGAACGCCCTCCCCTGCAGCGCCGCTTTCAGCGGCGCGCAGGTACTCCCTCACTCCGTGAGGGAGACTGGGTATTTGGTGCAACATCTCACATCTCCCTCACGGAGTGAGGGAGTACCTGCGCACCGAAGGTGCTGCAGGGGAGGGCGTACCGACGCCTGTGAACTCTGGAGAATTGGGGCAGGCACCAAATTGTAAGGGAAATGGTGCCTGACTCCATTGCCTAACTATGGTGCGTACTTGAATGAGAGCATGACGCGTGCGCGGTATGCGACGACTTTGCCATCGTCAAGACGCATATCGAGTTTGGTGATTTCAGCGACGCGCAGGTCTCTCAGTGATTTTGCAGCAGCTTCGACCGCATTCCTGGCGGCGTCTTCCCAGGATGTCTTGCTGGTGCCGATCACTTCAGTCACACGATAAACGCCGTTGTCGTTCGAACTGGATTTCTTCGCCATGGGGGATCCTCGTTGCTGGTTGGTGGCAAGCCGGGTGGGCATGCCCGACCTTCAGCATACGCCAAGTTCGGCAAGTTGCCGACCGGGATCGTGGAAACTGATGGTGCTTGCTCCCCCCAATCCTGTCGACTGGCTCGGTCTCAACCAGCGGTCTGCCGCCAGGGCATCAGGCGCGGCAGCCATCGCGGAACGTTCTCGCGATAGGTTTTGTATTCGTCACCGAAGCTGTGGTCCAGCGTCGGTTCTTCATAGCCCAGCACGAACAGATGGAAGCCGAGCCACACGACTGCTGCGTACCACAGCAGCGCGACAGCGCCGAGCAGCAGCGCTTCGCCGAGGACGATGGCGACAACGCCGACATACATGGGGTTGCGCACGTGGCGATAGAACCCCGTGACCACAAGGTGCTGTGGCGGCGCGATCGGGGCGGGCGTGCCGAGCCCTTCGAGCGCAAAGCGCAAAAACGAATTGAGCAGCGGCACAAGTCCGAGGAACACGAGCACCCCGCCGACGATGCGGAGCCAGTCCTGCCCGAACAATGCCGGCTGCATCTCGCCGCGCGAAATCGCCCAAGGCAGAAATCCCGCCAGGGTACCAGGCGCAATCACGAAGAAAACGGCAGAGCCCAACAGGGCCCAGAATTTGCGCATCGCCCGTCTCCTCTTAATCGACATTCCCCGGATGGCCCCGCGTTGACGCGGAAAATACCTCAAAGAATCGAGATCAGACACCCAATTCTTTTCAGGTGCCGCTCCTCACCCGACGCGCCGCTTATGCGGCGCGCCACCCTCTCCAGCGGGGCTGGAGAGGGGCTGTAGAAGTTCTGTTGACACGGGATTGTTCTTCGAGAATTGGTGTCTGAACCCTTACCTGGAAAAGGATTTGCCAGAATGAGCGAACTGACCATCTGGACTTATGACTGGGTGCCTGAAGGCCCTCGCGGTCTTGTGCGCGACCTGCGGCTGAGATGGGCATGCGAGGAAGGTGGCTTGAGCTACACGGTCCGAACGGTGCCGTTCGATGGTCGGGAGACCAATCATCTTGCCCGCCAGCCATTTGGCCAGGTGCCGTTCCTGAACGATGGAGAACTGGAGATCTTCGAGAGTAGTGCGGGGCTTCTGCATCTGGCCCGGAAGAGCGACAGGCTGATGCCGCGCGATGCGGTTGGAGAAGCCCAAACATTGCAATGGACGATCGCTGCGCTCAACTCGATCGAGATGGGCACAGTTCCGTGGTGGTTTTTGAGGATGTCCGGCGACAAGGACAACAAACTCACCGGATGGGTGAGCATGCGCCTCGACCAGCTTGAGAAGGTGCTGGGCGAGCGGGAATGGCTTGCGGCCAAGCCGTTTCACGATCGCAGACCTGCTGATGGCGGATGTGCTTCGGGTTCCGGAGGTTCGGTCTTTCGGCAATCGGCCGGCAACCGAGGCGTATGTGAAACGCATGACTGATCGTCCCGCCTTCAAGAAGGCTCATGCCGACCAGATCCGTCATTTCGAGGTCGCAGACAGCAAGCGGTGAGCGAAGAAGGCGCCATCGCCGACGCTGCTCCTCACCCGACGCGCTCCTGATGATGCGGCGCGCTACACTCCCCAGCGGGACCTGAGAGCGGCTTTCAATTCCACGGAACAGAATGGCGCTGTGTGCGTTTCCAACGCGCGGGGGTATGCCCTTGCTGATCACATGCCGGACGGGCGTCTCGCCCGCGACCGCGAAGCGCGCAACATCTCCATGAAGGAACGGGTAATGGCACCGCACAATTCAACTCATCTCTCAAGACGAACCGTGGTTTCCGGGCTGACACTGACTGCAGCCGCAGCTTCCGCCGCTGGTTCGGCCGCTGCGCGGGCAGCAGACACTGCAGCAAGCGCCACACAAAAAGCCCCCGAGAAGAGTCTGTACGAACGACTGGGTGGTGTGTTCGCCGTTGCAGCTGTGGTTGATCATTTCAGCGACGCCGTCGTGAAGAACCCGATCGTAGGGCAGAAATCAAAGAACACCCAATTGCGGGAGTGGCATACCAAGAACCTTGGTCGTCTGCCCGGCCTGAAGTTCATGCGCACGCTCTGGGTCTGCAACATTTCGGGTGGGCCGTTCCAGTATACGGCGACCAAGCCAGGCAGTACGCCACTCGGTCTCGAGGAGGCACATCGCAACCTTCGAATCTCGCCTGCCGAATTTGATGAGGTCGCGGCCGAACTCGGACGGACACTCGACGCGCTGAAGGTTCCAAAGACCGAGAAGTCAGAGGTTCTTGCGGCGTTCGCAGCCCACAAGAGCGAGGTCACTGCCGGCTACAACGGCAGTCACTAGTCGCGAGCCAACTCGCGAGAGATTCAAAGGGCAGATCAGTACCCCACAGACGGAGCGGAGCGACACACGGTGGCTTCAAAGGGCTATGTAAAAGACTTCCCGGTTGTGTGCGTCGGTGGTTCGGCGGGCGGACTGGATGCCTATGTCAGGCTGCTGAAGCATCTGCCTGATGACATGGGCGTGGCGATCGTGATCGTCAATCACCAGAGATCCATTGCCTCGCGCATGCACGAGATTTTGCCGAACTTCACCAAAATGCCGGTCGAGCTGATCAGCGAACGCCTGGTCATTCAGCCCAACCACGTGTTCATCATTCCCGAGCAGCGCGACCTGCACGTCGAGAATGGCGAGTTTCGACTCAAGCCGATTTCGAAGCCGCGCGGCTGGCCCGACGTGATCACTGTCTTTCTGCAATCCCTGACGCGGAACTGGGATGGTCAACTGATCGCCGTGATCGTTTCCGGATACGATGGAGACGGCGCGGCAGCGTTGCGCGGCTTGAAGGAAGTGGGCGGTATCACGATTGCCCAGAAACTCGCCACGGCCGAGCAACCGGACATGCCCGAGAGCGCGATCAACAGCGGCTATGTCGATTTCATACTGTCGCCGGAAGATATCGCCCGCAAAATTGTCAGCATCGCGCGCGCCAGTGCTTAGTTACCGGCAGTCGCCGTTGGTCTCACGACATCACCTCAAAGCTCCCATGCACTGGAGCCCAGTTCTTTTCGTTCGATGCAATGGCGAAGGTGGAGTTGTCGCTGAAGTTCAAAACGGCAGTCAGCGTGTAACCGGACTGCGAAAGATACGAAATCACGCAGATGTCGCCCGTGATCTTCGCCCCCGCGCAGTGCGGCTTCTCGGTTTTGCCGGTTGAACTGGCGTCGGCGCCTTTGACCGAAGGCTTGTGTGCTCCGTCGGCTTCAATCGAATGCCACTCAACCGTGCCGTCCTTGTGAAAAACATGTTCCTGCGTTGTTCCTTTGGTTGGTCCATCAGCCCATGAGAGGCGAATGGTCTTGCCACTGACCTGATCGGATAGCTTTGGTTCGGTTGCCTGGTGCGGCATGGCACTTTTCCTTTCTGCTGTCGTATCTGGCTGTTCCACGGAAAGCAGTAGGTTCAACGTTCGATCGCCTTCACGGTTCCACGCCTTCAGGCACTCGCCAACCCTCAGGTGGAACCATCGCCCGCATGCAGCGTTTGAAAAAGCAGGGGCCTAACCCGAGGAACCGCAACCCATGTCCGTCTCGCCGAAGCAAAAACTGAAGGTCAAACGCGTCATGCATGAATTCAAGGAGGGCGACCTGCGGTCGAGCACCGGTGCTCCCGTCAGGAAGCGCGCGCAAGCCATCGCCATCGCGCTGTCGGAGAGCGGGCAGTCGCTGACGGACGCCAGTAAGCGCAAGCGCGCCAGAGCGAAGACGAAGTAAACTCATCCAAATGAGTTGGGGAGCTTGCATCACCCTGCGTGTGGAACTGCCCAAAAGGCGCGACCTGACCGCATAGTTTGGCGTGGCACACGTCAACGCATTTTGCTAGCAGTCAGAAGGTTCGTTTTGTTGTCATGCGAGCCGGACGCGCGGGCTGGGCATACTGCTGCGGCCGGTCCTGTCATGCAAAAATATGGGTGAGCTGATGGCAATGGGTGGCGGACTGCAAGAGCCGGCGACATGGAGTGACCGGCTACGAACTGGTGCCAGCTTGGGGTGGAAGTGGGCGAGCTATCCGTTTACCGCCGGCACAACGCGCCACCTGCACCTTGTCGAGCAAGTTCGCGGCATTGACGGGCGCGCGCAGCTGCAAGGGACTGCGATCGAGATCATCAGCGCGCAGGTGACAGACATCTCGCGTGACCAGCAGGAAATTGTCAAAGTCCTTGTCAGTCAAAATGACATGCTTGAACGGGTCAATGCCACGCTCGCCCGTCTGCTTGCACAGGCGGATGCGGCTTCAAAAATCAACGCAGAGACATCGCTTGTGGCTTCTGACGTGCAGCGGGTGCTGCAAGTCGTTGCCTCGAAGGGAACGGAACTCGCTGAGGGCCTCAAGGGGGTTCAGCTCGGGTTGGCCGAAGAGGCTGTTTACACGCGCACCCAAATTGCGGCCTTACCCTCGATCGAGCAGGTTCATGCGCTGATCGGCGAGGGGGTGTTGGCGCAAGAGCTCGTTTCAACCCGGACGCAGCTGGGTGACGAATTGCAGAAAATGCAGCAGGGGCTCGCCGTTCATTCTGCAGCAATGCACGACCAGCTTGCCTCCAGCCGCACACAGGTGGCAGACGAGCTGCGGAAGGTCCATGACGCGCTTGCCGAGCATGCCAGCGGCATGCACGAACGGTTTTCAACGCTTGCGTCAGCGGACCATGTCCGGTCGCTGATTGAAGACGGCGCGCTGGTGCTAGACCTTGCATCGACAAGGGCGCAGCTTGCCGATGGGCTGAAGCAGGTTCATGAGGTTGTGGCGGGTCAAGCGGCCGGCATCCACGAGCGGCTGGCGACGCTGCCTTCCACCGATCAGGTGCAAGTGCTCGCCGACGGACTGAGTAAAGTGCATGACGTGGTCGCGGAGCAAGCGGCCGGCGTGAACGAACGGCTGGCTGCGCTGGCTTCGACCGAACAGATTCATGCTGTGGTCAATGGCGGTGCGCTGGTGCAAGACCTTGCGTCCACCAGGGCGCAGCTCGCTGATGGGTTGCAGAAGGTGCATCAGGTACTGACGGAGCACTCGGCCGGCGTGCGCGACCGGCTGGCGACCCTGCCATCCACAGAACAGGTGCATGCGCTGATCGAGGGCGGCACTGCGAGCGGCATGCAGGGCACGCGCAGGCTGGTTGCAGAAGAAGCGCAGCGTGGTCAGGCTTTGGCCGAACGGGTTGCTGCGAAACTGGACAGCCTGCAATCGCGCAGTGTGATCCCGCTGATGTCGCAGGGGCTCGTGATGTGCCGCAATCCGCTCGGGTTTCTGGCGGTACCTGCAGACGACCTCGTGACGATCGGGTCCCTTGCCGATGGTGTTCTTCCCGGACAGGGCTTGCTGAGGGTCGTCGAGAAATACCTGAAGGTTGGCGGGACATTCGTTGATGTGGGTGCGGGCGTTGGCCTGTTCAGCCTGCTGGCTGCACGCGTTGTCGGACCCGCGGGCAAGGTGATTGCCATCGAGCCTGCACCTGCGACGGCCAATGCCCTGCGCGCCACGGTCAGCGCGAACAGCCTGTCGAATGTGGTGAGGATCGAAGAGATCGCGGCAGGGGCGGAACGCGGCCTCGGGACGCTGTCGGTGGAGGCAATATGCGGACACGGCTCGCTGATTGCCTCCGACACTGCAACAGGCAAGGTGGTTGCAACGGTTGCGCCGCTTGACGAGATACTCGAGGGCATCGTTCCCGACATGGTGATGATCGATGTGGAAGGGTGGGAGCTCAAGGTCATCGAGGGCATGGTCTCGACGATCGGGGCCAATCCCGACATCATACTGATCATGGACTTCGAGCCCGCGCATATCAGGCGTACGGGCGTGTCGGCCGCGGCATGGGTCGAGCGGATGACATTTGCTGGCATGCAGATCTTCGAGATCGACGAGCGCAACGGCGAGCTTGCGCCCTTGCGCAAGAATGGCCTGGAAGAAATCGAGTCGATCAATGTCGTTTTCGCGCGGAACGACCCGTCACAACGCGCTGCATTGTCGGCACAAGAGGGTTGGCTGTGGCGAGGATCGGCAGCAGCCCCCGCTGCGCCCGCGTCGCGTCGGCCTTCGTGATCCAGTCCGGCGGCTAGTAGATCGCGTAGCCGCCATCCAGGATGAAGGTGTCCCCGGTATGGAAGGCCGATGCGTTGCTGGCGAGATAGACGGCGATGCCGCCGAAGTCTGCGGGTTCGCCCCAGCGCCGCATGGGCACGCGCGGGATGACCTTCTCGGCGAAGGCGGGTGAGGCTTGAGCGCCTGCGGTCATGTCGGTTGCGATCCAGCCGGGCAGGATCGTGTTGGCGCGCACGCCATCCCGGGCGAACTCGACGGCGATGCTGCGCATCATCGAGAGGACGCCACCCTTTGTTGCTGCGTAGTGCTCGTTGCGGGCGGCGCCCTCGATTGCAGCGAGGCTGGCGATACCGATGAGCGAGCCGCCCTTGTCGCCGTTTGCGGCGCGCTCGCGCATGTGGCGGGCGGCTTCGCGCATCGTGAAGAACACGCCGTCGAGGTTGACGGCCAAAACCTTGCGGTATTGCTCGGTTGTCATGTCGATGAAGGAGCGGGCGCCTGAACCTATGCCTGCGTTGGCGAAGACGGCATCGATGCGGCCCAATGCCGTCACGGTATCCTTCATGGCTTGGGCGACCTGCGTTTCGTTCGAGACATCAACCTTGCGCGAGATCACCTTTACGCCATGCTGTTTGAGTGATGCCTCGGCCGTGCGGTTCTTGTCCTCGTTCGTGCCCCAGATGGCGATGCTGGCGCCTGCCTGTGCCATGGCGTCAGCCATGCCGAGGCCGATACCACCGTTTCCGCCGGTGACGAGTGCGACTTTGCCAGTCAGGTCGAAGGGAGCATAAGCCATGTGCGTGTTTCCAATCGAGGTTGAAGTGAGGTCAGGCGAGATCGAGTGCGCGGAGCACGGCGCCCTGGTCGAAGTAGGGGCGCTCGCAGATGATCTTGTCGCCGCCCGGCGGGAATTCGAACGAGCCTGCCATGCGGACGCGGAAAGACTTGCCAGTGGGCTCAACCGTGCGGTCCTTTAGTTTCAGGGGTCCGAGATGGGTGCCGGTCAGCCAGAACTCGACCAGGACGGTGTTGCCGTCGTGGGCGAGGGCGATGATCTCGTTGCCCTGGTCGGGGAAGGGCGTGCGCGAGGCCTTGAAGTAGCCGCGGACTTCGCGCTCGCCATCAAACACCGTGCCGTTGCCATACATCTCGTAGCGTGGATGCTCGAAGGTTGCGATGACGGCGTCCCAGTCGCACACGCACTCAAGGTGCATATGGTCGCGGACGGTTTTCAGGCGACGTGAAGCGAGATCGGTCATGGTGTGCGCTGGTTCCTTGCAGACGTCAGCGGTCTTATCCCAGGCTGACGCTGCAAGGCAATGCTGCGTGCCGACGCTACGGCACCATGTCGAAGACGAGGACTTCTGTATCCCTGCGGCCGGCGAGGTCGAGTTTGCCTGTTTCCTTCAGCGCTGCGCCGTCGCCGGCCTTGAGGGTTTCTCCGTTCACGGTGATTTCGCCGCGCGCGACCTGAACCCATGCGAGGCGGGTCGGGCGGAGTGCAAGCGACGTCTTCTCTCCCTCGCGGAACAGGCCCGCGTAGAGGTCGACATCCTGGTGCAGCTTGACCGAACCATCTCGTGCATCACGCGAGCCCACGAGGCGCAGGCGTCCCTGCTTGTCGGCAGGTGTGAAGTTCTTCTGCTCGTAGCTCGGTGCCAGTCCGCGCGCTTCCGGGATGATCCAGATCTGAAGGAAGTGGACGGGATCGGTCTTGGACGCGTTAAACTCGGAGTGCGTGATGCCGGTGCCTGCGCTCATGCGCTGGACGTCGCCCGGGCGGATCACTGATCCGGTGCCGAGCGAGTCCTTGTGCGCCAGCGCGCCTTCAAGAACGTATGAAACGATTTCCATGTCCCTGTGGCCGTGCGGGTGAAAGCCCTGGCCTGGTGTTACGCGGTCCTCGTTGATCACGCGCAAGGGGCCGAAGCCCATGAAGCGAGGATCATTGTAGTCGCCGAAGGAAAAAGTGTGCCTGGAGTCCAGCCAGTCAATTCTGGTTGGACCCCTGTCTTCACTGCGCCGGATCAGCATGGGGTGGTCTCCTTTTAAGGCTGGACTCCTATTTGTGAGTGCGTGGCATCAAAAGCAAGCGCCTGCGGCTTTTCATTCACATGCTCTTCTGTTTTTATATTGTTCTTTTGTTCAGAATTTATAAGTCCAAGTTAAAGTACGGATCGTCCCGGGTCAAGAACAATAGACGAACATTGTTGTCGCAGCTGCAGATTCGCGAGGTTCGCTGTGCCAGTTTCAGGAGTCGGGATATGATTAAATCAGCTGTGGATCCGACAATTCCGCGACGCCAGATTCACCTTGCGTTCGCGGGGTCGTCTGCCGGTCCAATGGACAGCGCAAAGCCAATCAGCAGCGCGGCAATGAAGCCGGTGTTGATCATGAAACCCAGCGACATGGTCTGTCCGTCGGTCAGGACGTGGACCGGATTGATAACGCCGAACAGTTTGCGGCCCGCGTTCTCGACCAGAAGAAGCAGATATATCAACGGCACCATCGAGCGATAGCGCGCAATGGCAAGAAGGCCCAACAGGCTGAACAGCGCAAGGACCAGTCCCCACGTCTGGAACAGAAACGTTACCGTCGAGGCCGCGTCCGGTCCGTAGTGGTCGAGCGGGATCCTGTCGGCGCCCACGATGACCGCGTGGGTGTTGAGCATGACGTTGGCGCCCATGAGCAGTTTCGCCAGCACCAATGGCCCAAGCAGCCAGATCGCAATCGTGTATCCCCGGTAGCTGTTGTCGAACCGTGTTGGGAAAATGCGGGACAGCATCGGGGTTTCCTCCCTCAAATTTGATCAGACCACCGTACTTTACGCGCGCTGCAGAGGCATTCGTGGTCCCGTAAGTTATCCGGGACACGAAGTCCCAGTCTACAGCAAGTGGCCAAAGGCATACATGATTGTACGCATCAGGATTGTGACCGAAGGCAACAGTTTGAGGCTGGTCCATGGCTGAATTGACTGCGTCTGCGGGGCTCGCCCCGCGGGTTGCTGCGCTTTGCCGTGTCGCGTGGCGCTGAAAGAAGTCCGGTTGGCGGAGAGTGAAGGCATTGATCCTGGGGGCGGGCGGGGCAGGTTTCAGGCTGAATGATGCCCGAGACCAAAGACATGACCGATGGTGACAGTTTGCCCGCTAGCGGATTCGCAAAACGGGAAGAAACGTTAGCGCCCCCAACATCATACCGCCAAAGACAACCCAGGCGTAAGCTGTTGCAGCTGCGACCGGCAGCGCACCGATCAACATGGTTCCGATTGCGGCGCAAGCCATTTGCAGGAACCCAAGGAGCGCGGACGCCAGACCCGCTCGATCGCCGAATGGCTCAAGCGCAATCGCGGTGCCGACTGGATTGATGAGTCCCATCCCCGCCAGAAACATCGTGACTGCCGCCATGAACTGCGTCTGCGTCGGCGCATCGGCTTGAACGAGCAGCCAAAATCCGCCGGCCAGGGCGAGCATGATACCGGCCATGCCGACGCGCCGCGCGCCCCAACGCCGGGCGAGCGGGGCCGCGACAAGTCCGCTTCCGAACACGACGAGGACCGTGACGGCGAAAAAGATGCTGAGGCCGGTGGCACTCAGGCCCATGTCGGTCATCAAGATTGCAGGCGCTGCGCCGAAGAAGCTGTAAAGGCAGCCGATCACAAGGCTGACGCTGAGTGCGGGGAAAATAAAGCGAGGGTCGATTGCAAGCTCGACGTAGTTGCGGGCGATCGTGAGCGGTCGTTGCTTGCGGCGCCGGATTTCCGGGAGCGTTTCCCCGGCGCTACGCCAATAGTGGAGTGCAACCAGCACTGCCGCTACCGTGACGAGGACAAAAGTACTGCGCCACCCGAACGTCAGCGTCATGCCGGTGCCAAGTGCCGGCGAGAAGCCGGGTGCTGCCGCCATCGCGATCATCACCAGCGCCAGCGCGCGCGTGAGCTCTGGCCCCGCGTAAAGATCGCGTGCGATGGCACGTGCAAGTACCGAGGCCGCGCAAGCCCCCAGTGCCTGGATCGCGCGGCCCGCAAGCAGCATCGGCAAAGACGGTGCGAGGGTGCAGACAATGCTGCCTATCACGAATACTGCAAGTCCACCGAAGACGAATGGCGCTCGCCCCATCGCATCTGCCAGCGGTCCGACGAAAAGTTGGCCGACCGCAAACACGACGAAGAAGATGCTGAGCGTCCAGGCCAGTTCGCGCGGCAGGACGCCGAGCTCGTGCGCCATCGCCGGAAATGCCGGCAGCATGATGTTGGTCGCAAGGGCGCCGAGTGCGGCGAGGCTCGCCAGCAGCACCAGTCGGCCGGTGGTCAACGTCTCAACCGCGGCCGGGGCACGTTTGGCTTCTGAATTCGCGGACGTCGCCATCAACCAACTCCGGATGTCATGTCAGGGCTGTAAAAAGCCGCTCGGGCTTGGTTCGACGTCGAATACAAGCAATGTCGACGTTGCCGTGGCGCACAACCGTCCGTCGCCGTCGTGGAGCGTTGCTTCGGCAAATGCGGCGCGGCGGCCGACCGTAACGACGCGGCCGGTGGCGCGGACCTTGCCACTGCGCTCGCTGAGGCCTCGCAGATAAGACACCTTGAGCTCCAGCGTGCTATGTCCCCGGTTGGCGTCGAGCTGCGAATGGACCGCGATGCCGTAGGCGCTGTCGAGCAGCGTCGCGGCATAGCCGCCGTGCACCGAGCCGAGAGGATTGTAGACGCTGCGGTCGGGCGTGCCCTCGAACACCACAAGACCGCGCTCGACCTTGACCAAGGTGAAGCCGAGTTTCTCGCCCATTGGAGCCCTGAGGTCGCCCGCGAGCATCGCCTGGAGTTGCTCGAACCCGTCGGGCGCGCCTTTGATATCGTCAGCCACCGCGTTCACCACGGCTCGTGGAAGGGGCGGACCTCTGCGATGAACGACCAGGCGTCCCGCGGCTGGTGCGCCAGATGAAAGACCTCCGCTGCAATCGAGGTGGGCGAGATGAAGAAATTGTCCGCCGCGTTCGGCAGTAGCTTGCGCGTCCACGGCACGTCGATCACGGCGTCGATGACGAGATAGGCAACGTGAACGCCCTTCGGTCCCAGATCTCGCGCGAGTGATTCGGCAAGGATGCGCTGAGCGGCCTTTGTCGGCGCGAATCCGGCGAAGGCAGCCTTGCCCCGCAGCGCCGAGGTATTGCCAGTGACAATCAATGCGCCCTCTCCGGCGTCAAACATCGCCGGCGTTGTCAGTCGCGCAAGCTGCAGAAGGGCCAGGGTATTGACTTCAAAATTGCGTTGCAAAACTGCAGGGTCAATGTCGCGGAAGGTGCCAGAGGCGCCGCCCACCGCATTGTGCACGACGACCTTTGGTGCGCCAATTTGTGCAAGCGCTTTCTGAAGTGCCACGACATCCGTCACATCGCACGGGACGCCGACGGAGTCCGGAATCTCGGCTTGCAGAGCTGCGAGCCTGTTTGCGTCGCGCGCCAGCATTGCGACACGATATCCGCCCTCGGCAAAACGGCGCGCCACTGAGGCTCCAGTTCCCGGACCGACGCCAGTCACCAAGGCAAGGGGTTTGCGTGCTGAGGGCATTCTGCAGTCTCCATGTTGGCGAGCAACTCGCGCAGAAATCAGGCCGGTGCGGCTGCCACCCCTGCCATTCAGGTCGGCGATGTCATATTGCGTTATACCCAGTTAGTGATATTATGACCATAATTCAATAGGCACAAAGTACCCAACAAATGCGCTACGAAAAGGGCCGTAAGGAAGCATCCCGTCGCCGGATTATGGAGACCGCGGCCGAGAGTTTTCGCCGTGAAGGCATCGCTGCGTCCGGGCTCGCGGGCATCATGAGCGAAGCTGGTCTGACGAACGGGGCCTTCTATCCGCACTTTCAATCCAAGGCTGAACTTGTGCGCGAGAGCCTGGCGGTGACGCTGGATGACCAGTCGAACAGGCTGCAGCAAGCCTTTGCTGCTGGCGGGCTGGAAGCGGTTGTGGCGCTCTATTTATCGGCGAGGCATCGCGATGATATGGAAAACGGCTGTGCGTCGGCCGCGCTCTTGCCGGAGCTTGCACGTCAACCGCCCGTAACACGTAGGCTCTATGCGGAGCGTTTTTTGGCCATGGTGCGTCAGATGGCAATGTCCCTGCCGCCGGATGTGAAGGATCCGGAAGCGGTTGCGCTGGGTGTCTATGCCACGCTCATCGGCGCGCTTCAGCTCGCCCGCGCTACCAAGGGCACTCCATTGTCGGATCGTGCCCTGGCGGCAGGCGCAGATGCGGCGCGCTTGTTGGTCCAGGCTCACAACAGAAAACGACCCGCTCGCAGCAAATCCGGCAAAAACCAAGCACGCCAAGTGCGCTTGAAATGAGCGAGCAACGCGCGGAGATGAAATGAAGGAGAAACCGGACGTGAAACCTGTGTGCTTGGTGATAGGTGCCGGTGCGGGCATCGGTGGCAACGTCGCTCGACGTTTTGCGCGCGAGGGCTATCACGCTTGTCTGTGCCGGCGCCGAGACCTCGAAGGCCTGAATCAAATGGTGGACACGATCAGACGCGATGGAGGCTCGGCGACCGGGTTTCTACTTGATGCGATCGAGGCCACCTCCATAGAACAGCGTGTTGCTGCCGTGGAAGCCGAAATCGGCCCGATCGAAGTCGTCATCTACAATCTTGGCGCCCAGATCGGTGACCGGGCATTGAAGGACACGACGGCCAAAGCCTTTGAAACTGGTTGGCGTATCGGCACTTTTGGATTGTTTCGTGTCGCATCGGCCGTGTGTCCGTTGATGGAAGCACGGGGTAGGGGAACTATCCTTGTGACCTCTTCTACCGCAGCCATGCGTGGGAATGGCGGTCAACATTCGCACGCGGCCGCCATGGGTGGAAGGCGGATGCTCTGCCAGTCGCTTAACGCGGAGTTCGCACCGAAGGGAATCCACGTCGTCCATATCGTGATCGACGGCGCCGTGGACGCGCCCGACACTCTGGGGAAGATGCTGGGACCGGAAAGGTTCCAACAGCTGCGCGAGAGCCGGGGCAACGAACACGACGGGCTCATACTTCCTGGCCATATCGCAGAAACCTATCTCCACCTTGCCAAGCAACACCGATCCACATGGACGCACGAGATCGACGTGCGGGCATTCTCGGATCGTCCGTGGTGGAATCACTGACGCATCCGAGCGAGGCATCGAGACAAAGGAGCAAATAGACATGGTGCAAACAGACAAGCGAAACTCCCAACCTTCCGCACAAGATGCTGCACTCATCGTTGGGGGCGGCCCCGGCATCAGCTCAAGCTGCGCAAGATTGTTTGCGGACACCGGCATGCGTGTCGCCATTGCGGCCCGGAACCCGGACAAGCCGGTTCTGCAATCTCTGGAGGAAAAGTTCGGTGTACGCCGATACGCGTGCGATGCCAGCGAGCCAGCGGCCGTGGAGCTGCTGTTCCAGAATGTTGTTCGGGACCTCGGTGTGCCCACTCTTGTCGTGCACAATATCGATGGAAGGGTACCCGGAATTTTCCGCAAGGGCATTGCAGAAGCCGATCCGATCATGGCGCTGGAGACACTACGCAACGCGGCGTTCAGTGCGTTTTTGATCGGCCAGCAAGCCGCTCGACTGATGCGCGACAACAAGCCGAATACCAACGGTGCGAAAGGGACAATCATCTTTACGAACGCGAGTGCGGCGCTCAAAGGCTTCCCGACGAGTGGCGCCTTTGCAATGGCGTGCCAAGCCAAGTCCGGACTCGCGCAGAGCATGGCGAGAGAGCTGATGCCCCACGGCATCCACATCGCAAACGTGCCGATCGACGCCGCCATCGGCTGGACGCAGGAGGACGGCAGCCGCGCACACCGGCTGGCCGGGACGACCGTCGACGACAACATGGCCGACCCGGATCGCATCGCGGAAACCTATCTACAACTGCATCGGCAGCACCGATCGACTTGGGCGTTCGAAGTTGTGCTGCGGCCGTGGACCGAGAAATGGTGACGAATGCGTGCGAAATTGCACGCCCGCTTTGTGCCACAAACGCAGCGGTTGGCGTTTGCTTGGAATGAGCGCCGATTAGCGGCCGGCGGCTACGCGCAGGGATATCAGGGCTGCATGCGTGCCCTGGCTCAGCATGGTCTGGAAATACTCAATCGTGTGCACAAGTCCAGCGTCCAGCGGAACGTTTGGCACCCAGCGCAGCTTTTCCATTGCAAGCGAAATGTCGGGGCAGCGCTGCATCGGATCGTCTGCGGGTAATTTCTCGTAAACCAGTTTCGAGCGCGAGCCCGTCAGCTCGATGATCTTCTTTGCGAGCTGGACAATCGTAAACTCGGACGGGTTGCCCAGGTTGATCGGGCCAGTCACCTCGTCGGGGGAATCCATCAGCCGGATGAAACCTTCGATCAGGTCATCCACGTAGCAGAAGGAACGGGTCTGGAGGCCTTCGCCAAAGACAGTGATGGGTTGATGCACTCAACTTGAGTGTCCGTTTGATTTCTAGCTCCAATTTCTAGCTCCAATTTCTAGCTTTTGGGTTAGCACTCCGCCACTTCGCGAATGAAGTACGGCTAGATGTGCTCGATGCAAAATCGGCACCTTCCAGTTATGTTAATCTGTCGGCTTCTTCCATTTGGCATGGAAAAGCGCGTGCAAATTCTCGAACGGCTTTGCGGGAATTGAGAACAACTACTTTCTTCTGCAATCTAGCAGCTTGTTCGACAATTCTTATCACGGCGGGTCGTTGCATTTGTTGCCAGCGAAGCGCATTTCGAAAGTTCGAGAATCGAAAGTTGTCCAGGCAATTTTCGGGTAGGTCGTCTCTCCCTTGCCCAAGATTTAGCAAAGTTCTTACGAAAAGACGCGTCAGACAAATATGACGAGGAAGATCAATCCATACTATAAAATTGGCTCTCGCTAACCGAAATTCAATGGTGTCCAAATAGTTACCATCCATCACCCATTTTTCAGAGTTTGCAATGCGCTTAGTCCTTTCAAGCCACCCTGTCGGATCCGGTTTCACAAATCCTGGCAAGAAAAACTCCCTATCGAGATGAATGATTGGAAGTTCATAGTGTAGGGCGAGCAGGCGCGAGAGTGTAGTTTTGCCGGCACCATGCGCTCCCAATACTAATATTCTATGATATAGAGGTTTGAGCATCTACTTTAAACCGATGTCAGCAAAAACTAAATTCGCTTTGAGATTGCAAGCGCAAATATCTGTTCCGCATCCAAATGCTTAGTCATCGCATCCAGTCGAATTGTTTTGATAGAGGTTTGCCAATCGTTTGCTGAACCGACCCCGTGCTTAACGGTGTGCGTTACACTACTCGCGGCCATGTACACGTTGTGGGCAAGGTCAATCGGTGCAGTCCAAATATTCCCCGATTTCAGAATTTCAATCTCGACGACCGAATTTTCAGATATGGTTGCGACGGCAATCCAGCCAGACTGCACGATGTAGGTCTCGACTAGAAGCTTGTGAAAGTGGCTGTTTTGCCATCCACCAAAGGAGCCGGCTTCAGTGCGAACATATCCCAATCCATTTTGATCAATGAGTCGAAAGCGTCTTTCGCCACTGTCCATAACTTCATGCGATGCAGATATTCCGAAGAGTTCTTCAGCTGCTTCGGGGCTGATCCTCGTCATGGTGGGTTGACAACCTTTTGAAGCGGCAGGTCCTTCCATCGAATGCTTTGCCTGATTAAACCAAGCCCTGCGCGCGGCCCCGAAGAATTGACGTCAACAGTCACAAACTGAATGAATTGAGTAAGCCTCAATTTTCGAATCTTGCGTTGAAAATCGTCAGAGAGAGCAACTTCGGCAGCAGCCTGTGACCCAAAGGTGTGGAGGCCGGCACACAGCAGAACTGTTGCGCCAGTGTCGGTAATTTTGCGAAAGATAACTCCTGCATCTTTTGTCACGATCATTTGGTCATTATGCAGCTTGTGTTCGCAGCGATAGGTTTGGCCTGAAGCATCACAGAAGTGTGCGTGTTCATTTTTTCCATGAACGCGGACACCTAGTTCGTACAGCTCCTGACCCAATTCCCGAGAAACGTCACTACGAGAAGATGCGCCAACAATTATTACATTCTTCATGTCGGCTCGGATCTCGGGAAAGTAGTCGAATTCAATTTCAACTGGTAACGCGTTGAAAAGTTGGAAAATCTTCATCGCAGCTTCAACATCGCCCGAGTGGGTGTAGCCCCGCAATGTTGGCGGGTTTGTTCCAAATACTATTTCATCGAAAGATGTTCTGAGGTGAACTAGCGGAATTTCTCCATCAAAGGATTTGGCCGGAAACACGTTGCCGACCAGTCCGAGCTTAATTCGGAGCAGAGCGCTGTTCAAAAATCTTTCCGCCAGCAGGCCAAAGGGAAGAAGTAGGGCGCCAGCAACGAGGCCCAAGAATATGTTCCAATAGTCGTTCGGAGTCATGGTTGTGTTTGCTCTGTCTACGCCGCCGAAATTGCTTCTTCGCCAGTTGCGTGGCATGATCTTCCCATCGAGAGCGTCGATGAGCAACGGAAAAGTAATTTGTCAGATTTAGGAGCTTTTTTTATGTGAACGGCACATTTCATTTCTTTTTATCGGAGAAATTCCGATATGAGACGCACCAGATTGGTTGAATGCTGTTTGTGGGCTTTTGTTGAGCCCACTACTTGGATGAGAGATCGCGACGAATTCGAGAATTTCTGCACACGAGCATATGGAAGTGAAGCAACTGCATAACTTCCAGCAGTGACCGGTTGTAGACGCATTCACTGTTCGGCCATCAATTCGCCTGTTAGCGTGAATTTCCGGCAATACATGTGAACAGAGTAAATGGCGGGTAAATCACACGGTGGTAAGGGCAGCGTCAGCAAATGCGCCGAGCGAGGGGAACTGGAAGTCAAGGGTTGGCACACGCGACACCGCCTTTGTGGCCCCGGAACCCGTACCGTGGTCATTGCGTCTGTTGATCCAGCACCTTCGGATACCCATGCGTTCGGCGGGTTCCAAATCGTGATAGAGGCTCTGTGCGACGTGCAACAGGTCTGACTTGCCGTGTCCGAGGCGTGCGACGGTATTCAGCAGGTAGTCAAAATTCCTGGTGTCCGGCTTGTAGCTGCCAATATCCTCGGCAGTGCAGACGGCGTCAAAGGTTACACCAAGCTTAATATTCGTGGCTGCAAAGCTCTGCCGATCGACGTTTGACAGGATGACCAGCTTGTAGTGCTGCTTCAGCCAGAGGAGTGCACCGGGCGTATCCGGAAATGTCGGCCAGTTGCCAACTGCGTCTCCAAAGGCTGCGTCCAGAGTGGCTGAAGATGACAGGTTCCAGCGTTCACTCATTGCCCTGTGCGCGCGGGTGAGTATTTCCCGGTATAGAAGTCCCGGATGTTCGTGTTCGATTTCTGGTTCTGTCTCGCCAAAGGCCGCGAGTGCCTGCTCGCGCGTAATAGTTCCCTTTGCCTGCACCAGCAGAGGCTGCAGCGCATTCCAGATGCCGGTTTCCCAGTCGATCAGAGTGCCATAGCAGTCGAAGGAGAGAATACTGAAATCCGTCAGACGCATGCCTGCTCCGTTCCTGCGGGCTTCAGTCTGCCCGAATTTACGCGCCAGCGCATATAAAGTTTTCCGGAGCGATAATTTGCTCGCCGTCCCACCTGTACGCAACCATGGGTCCGTCTTTCGCTGCTGACCAGTCGAGGCAGGCCAATTTCGGGCTCATGGGTTCGGGTATGCCGCTCATCCAATAGTGTCCCACAAAGACCGGCGGGCCGCTAACAGGTGCGCCGAGAAATTCTTGGGGCAATGGGATTTCCGGAATTGTGTGCTCCCGTCCAGGCTCCACGATCGCAACGTCCCTGAAGCTTATTGGAGCCTCATGCCACCATTTCGTCCGCGCCATTGTCCGTTTCTGACCGCTATGGTCGATGAAGGAGTACGGAGTCGGCAGTTCCACTTCGAGGCCTTTGGTCAGCCCCTCCATAGCATTCCATTGCTCTGAGTTATTGCGGTAGGCGTCATGCAGGAATTCCTCGGGCATTGGCACTCCGTCCGGCCAATGCCGACGGACAGTCTCTATAAAAGGTTCATACCACCACGCGTGAACAACCCTGATGCCGCCAAGATCGAGGATGGGTGGCAATGTCTTGAACCATTCCGTGAGTTCAATGTGCAGGGGGGAATTGAGTCCGACCTGGCGCAGGTATTCCTCGTGCTGGGCCACGTTCTTGGCGGACCGGCGGCGCAGGAAGACGTTTGGTTCGTCGGTGTGCCTTGTGGCATATCCGATGGCGTTGAACTCGTGGTTTCCCATCACAGAACGCGCATGGCCTTCGTCGATCATGGAGCGGACGATGTTCAGAACCTTGACCTGTTCAGGGCCGCGGTCGATGAGGTCGCCCAGGAATATTGCCTGCCGGCCCTGCGGCGGAACCCAGCCTGCTCCCTTTCGGGAGTAGCCAAGTTTCGAAAAGAGTGCCTCGAGTTTGACTGCCTGCCCGTGGATATCCCCAATGACGTCGTAACTCATGGATTTGGGCCTTTCCTGTTAGTGGCAATGTGCTACTAAGTGTATGTAGCCACCTTCGTGGTAATATGCAACTAAGGTGCCCTGTGACAGAATCTCCCAAGCATGCGCCAACGCGCCATGCGATGCCCTTCACCCGGGTCGAAATCGCAGTCATGAGCCTGATTGATGGCTCACTTCATGTGTTGCTGGCCAAACGGGCGCAGGCGCCCTATGCGGGTCGTTGGGCGCTCCCCGGGGGCGCCGTTCGGATCGATCTGGATGGGTCGCTCGACGCAACGGCGCAGCGCGTCATGAGTGAACGATTGGGTGTGAAGCTGCCTTTCCTGCGGCAACTTTCCACCGTGGGTGGGCCGACGCGGGATCCACGCGCGCCATGGGCCGTCAGCATTCTCTACAGGGCGCTGGTGCCTGCGGAAGGCGTCAAGCTTGTGGCTGGAAAGCGGATCGAAGCGCTTGAGTGGCGTGCCGTGGACGAGGTCGTGACTGACACGAAGCTTGCGTTTGACCACGCGGCGCTTGTGGTGCAGGCCGTCGCCGCGACGCGCGCCGAGATCTACAGCCTCGATTTGCCATTCGGCTTTCTGCCTGATGAATTCACGTTGGGCGAACTGCAGATGGCTTGCGAGCAGCTGCTCGGGCGAAGGCTCGACAAATCGAGTTTTCGTCGCCGACTGGCAGATCGGGACCTGCTCGAAGCCATTGATGGCGCCATGCGGATCGGCGCATTCCGCCCGGCGCAGCTATACAAGCGCAAGGACGCGTAGTTCAACGCCCGGTAAATGTCGGCTTGCGCTTCTCGAAGAAGGCGGAAACGGCTTCCTTCATGTCATCGCTGTGTGCGGTGAGCAGCCACTGGTCGGCATCCATGTGCATGACCGCATTGTCGAGCGCGCCGGTATATTTGTTGATCGAGCGCTTGATCATCTGGACGGCAATCGGGGGGAGGGCGGCATATTCCTCTGCCCAGGCGCGCGCCGTGTCATCAAGCTTGTCGATGGGAACAACTTCATCGACGAAGCCCCAGTTCAGAAGTGTTGCCGCGTCAAAGAGTTTGCCGGACATGATCATGCGTTTGGCGCGTGCGGGCCCGATCAGGTTCACGCAAACAGGTACGGCGTTCCACATCAGGTTGATACCCATCTTCACTTCGCCGTAGCCAACCCTTGTGCTGTCGGCAGCAATGCGGAAGTCACAGGCGGTCGGAATGCACGCGCCGCCACCGGTTGCGATACCCTTGATCGCGCAGATGGTTGGCTGATGGATTTCCTGAAGCGCGCGCATCATGAGGCCACCCGCTTCGAGCGCCCGCCTTCGCATCAGCATGGATTGCGGATCGCCCTGGAAACGTGGCTGGCTGAGATCGGCTCCGACCGAGAAATCGTCACCTTCTGATCGAATGATGATGGCGCGGGTGATTTCATCCTGTGCAAAGGATCTTGCGGTCCGCTCGATGTCTTCCATCATTTCATTGGTGATGGCGTTGCGCTTTTCGGGGCGATGGATCGTCAGTGTCGCGATTGCGCCGTCGCGTGTCAGGCGAATAATGTTTTGCGTCATCTGCAAATCCCTGCTTTTCGAGAAGCGTTGACAGGTGAGCTATCAGGGCTCACCCTTGGTGCGCAAGGGACAGCCGATGCGTCCCGTCAAGATTTGATTCGGGCAGCACGATGCTCAGGAAACCCATTTCGGCTGACTCTCACATCACCGAACCGCCGAACTGCTACGTCGACTATATCGATCCAAAGTTTCGTGACCGCGCGCCGCGCATGAAGCGGCTTGACCGGATTGGTGATGCCTTTGTCATCGAAGGCATGGGACGGCCGGTTCCCATGGGCCTCGTTGCGGCCGCTGGCAAGGACCCGTCCAAGATCACCACAGACGGCGTCATGTTCGATGAGTTGTGGCGCAGTGGATGGGATTCGTCCTACCGACTGGCCGACCAGGACAAGGACGGCGTCGCCGCGGAAATCATCTATCCCACAGTGGGAATGGTGCTCTGCAATCACAAGGACTTCGAATTCAAAAAGGCGTGCTTTGAGGCTTATAACCGCTGGCTTCAGGAATATTGTTCGGCAGCTCCAGACCGGCTCTACGGGATGGGGCAGATTTCCATCCGAACGCCGGAGGAAGGCATCGCCGAGCTGAAGGCCGCGCACGCGTTGGGGTTCCGCGGCATCATGATGCCAGGCGATCCGGCGATCGAGGATTATGACAGCAAGATCTATGACAAGTTCTGGGAGACGGCGGTTGAACTCAAGATGCCGCTGTCGTTTCACATCCTGACGACGCGGTCGGGTGATATCGCGGCCGAGCCGCGCGGTCCACGCATCAACGGCTTTCTTGCGGTCATTCGCGGCTGCCAGGATATCATGGGTACGCTGATCTTTGGCGGCGTGTTCGACAGGCACCCTAGCCTGAAGATCGTCTGTGTCGAGGCCGATGCGGGCTGGGTGCCACATTACATGTACCGGATGGATCACGCCTACAAGCGGCACCGGTACTGGATGAAGGCGCCGCCACTGAAGCGTTTGCCCTCAGAGTATTTCCACGACCACATCTATGTCACGTTCCAGGATGACTGGGTTGCCTTCAAGACGAAGGATCTGTGCAACGTTCGACGCCTGATGTGGGCCAATGACTTTCCACACTCTGACTCAACCTGGCCGTGGTCGCAGGACATGCTGAACGAGCACGCGAGTTCCCTGACCGAACAGGAGCGCAACTGGATCTGCCACGACAATGTAGCGGAGCTCTATGGGCTGAGCGTGTAATGAGAGACATCTGGCTTTACCGCTTTGCGGGCGCGGCTGCGATGTTTGGCGGGGGCTTGCGGATTGTGACTGCGTTTGTGCCGTGGGATTCCAACAGCGCATTGCTGGAGTTGCTGGCGTTGAAGATTGACCTGTTGTGCCTGTTTGGGCTGATGGGAATCTATCTGGCGAACAGGGCTCAAGTTGGCGTGGTCGGTCTGCTTGCGTTCATCGTTGCGGCCAGCGGTATCGCGTCTATCGTTGGACCGGACACCAAGGCGTTTGACATTGATACGTATCAGGCCGGAGTGGCGGTGATCGCGATTGGGCTTGCGGTTCTCGGGATCACGCTGCTGAGGGCGGGGTTGCTGCCGCGCATCGCTGGTGTTTGCTGGATTCTTTCGCTCGCCGTCGGGCACGCGGGCGCTTTGGCGGGATATGGCAGCGAAGGGTTCCTGATTGGTGGTGTTCTGTTTGGCGCCGGGTTTGTTGCGGGTGGCCTGTCGCTCGTTTGAGAAAGCTGGATGCGAAGCGACGATTGCGCCGCTTCGCATGATATTTGCAGCTAGCTGACCGGGAAACCGCGGTCGCGCATGAGTGCGTTGGTGTCGACGTCCCGGCCTCGGAAGCGACGGAAGGCTTCGTCCGGCGGGATCGAGTTGCCGACGCTCATGATCGAGGTTTCGAGCAGCTTGCAGGCGTCCTTGTTGTAGAGGCCGCCCTTTTCCATGAAGCCTTCGTAGACGTCGGCCGTCATGGCATCTGCCCAGATGTAGACATAGTAACCGGCAGAGTAGCCGTCGCCCGAGAAGATGTGGCCGAAAGCCGTCGGGCGATGGCGCAGAACGATTTCCTTCGGGCAGCCGATTTCTTCCATGGACGACTTTTCGAAATCCACTGGATCGATGTCCTTGTCTGGCGAGGCGCCCAGATGGATCTTCATGTCGTAGATCGCGGACGCCAGATACTCGACCGTTGAGAATCCCTGGTTGAAGTTCTTGGCGGTCAGCACCTTGTCGAGCAGTTCCTTTGGCAGTGGCTTTCCGGTCTTGTAGTGAAGGGCGAACTTGCTCAGCACTTCCTGGGTCGGGAACCAGTATTCGTTGACCTGGCTCGGGAACTCGACGAAGTCGCGCTTCACGTTTGTTCCGGCGAGCGTCGGGTAGATGACGTTTGACGTGAGCCCGTGCAGGGCGTGGCCGAATTCGTGGAACATTGTCGATGCGTCGTCCCACGAGATCAGGATCGGTTCACCCGGCTTTGCCTTGATGAAGTTTGCGTTGTTGGAGACGATGGGCATCGCCACGTCCCTAAAACGCTCCTGCGTGCGATACTCGGTCATCCAGGCGCCGGAGCTTTTGCCCGAACGTGCAAATGGGTCGAAGTACCAGAGGCCTACCTGCTTGCCGCCGCGACGGACTTCATAGACGGTCATGTCGGGGTGGAATACCGGGATGCCGGCGAGTTTCACAAACTCGTAGCCATAGACCTGGCCCGCGGCCCAGAACATGCCTTCGCGGATCTTGTCGAGCTGGAGGTATTCCTTCACCAGGTTCTGGTCGATGTCGTACTTGGCCTTGCGCACCTTCTCGGCGTAGTAGCGATAATCCCATGGTTCGATCTTGGTCTTCGCGCCTTCCTTGTCGGCAATCGCCTGCATGTCAGCGACTTCTTCCTTCACGCGGCCGGTGGCCGCTTTCCAGACTTTCAGCATGAGGCTCATGGCATTTTCAGGGGTCTTGGCCATGTTGTTGGCCAGCATCCAATGCGCATGCGACGGGAAGCCCAGCAACTGCGCACGCTGGGTACGGAGCTTCAGGATCTCGCTGATGGACTTGCGGTTGTTGTGATCACCGGGGTTGTCGCCACGGGTGATCCACATGCGCCAGCCCTTCTCGCGCAGGTCCCTGCGGTCAGAGTAGGTGAGGAATGGTTCCATCGACGAGCGTGTGTTCGTGAACACCCACTTGCCAGGCTGCTTGTGGTCTGTTGCCGCCTCTGCAGCTGCGTGACGCAAAGGCTGCGGCAGCCCTGCGAGATCGGCTTCGCTGTCAATGACGAGTGTGTAACTTTCTTCGTCATGCAGCTGGTTCTGACTGAATGTGGTGTAAAGTGAAGCCAGCTTCGAATTGATGTCCTTGAGGCGTGCCTTCTGGTCGGGATTGAGTGCGGCACCCTGGCGGGCGAAGCGTTCGTAGTGGACTTCCGTCAGTCGCAACTGTTCGCCCTTGAGGCCTGCGGCGGCGCGGCCTTCGTAGACCGTCTTGATGCGCTGGAACAGCGCGTCGTTCTGGGTGATGTCGTCGTTGAACGCGGACAGGATGGGCGACATTTCCGCCTCGATCTTCTGCATGTCCTTGTCATTCATGTTCGACGTATAGACGCCGTAGAAGTTGCCCGCGCGTCCCAGGGGCCGGCCTGAGTCTTCAAAGGCCACGATGGTGTTTTCAAAATTCGGAACCGACTTCTGTTTGGCGATCGAATCGATTTCGACGCGCGCGAGTTCCATGCCCTTCATCAGGGCGGGTTTGAAGTCGCTTGTCTTGACCTTGTCGAAACGGGGCAGGCCGCCGTGCGGTCCAACCCACGCGTCAAGCAGGGGGCCCATGGAGGCGGTCTTTGCTTCAGCGTTCATTGTGATGCCTGTGGTGGTGATGGAGAGAGCGGCTGTCGCAGTCGCGCCCTGCAAAAACGTTCGTCTTTTCATGAAGTGGTCGTCCCCTGAGAGATGCCCGGCTTGCCCGGACTTTGGCGTGTTATAGCGAACATAGGGGGCTTTCTGCCAAGGGTCATGTCACGGGCGCGTGAATTGATCTCGGGATGCCGCAATTTCCTGCTTGATCCGCGCCGCCCAATGCGTAGTTTCCGGGCGGTAAATCAGCGGAAATTGAGTGAGGTTTCGTGCAGCAATTGTATTCCAATGTCGAAGTGCGCGTTCTACCGGGTAAGGGGCGGTGTGTATTCGCGTCCCGGGATGTCGCAAAAGGCGAGCTGCTTTTGGCCGATCACATCATCCTGGTCCCTGGGGATCAGTCGGATTTCACTGACCAGACGACGGTTGGACGCTATGTGTTCCAGTGGAACGAGGACGATGATCTGTGTGTGGTGCTGGGCTATGGCAGCCTGATCAATCACGGGCTGCCAGAGAACGTGTCGCTGGTCTCGAACTACAAGGACCAGACGATGGAGTTCTACGCCCTGAACGACATCAAGGCGGGTGATGAACTGTGCTATGACTACGGGCACGATGCGGACGAGCTGACGAGCTATTACGGCATACCCAAAGAGGCGACCGAGCCGGGGCGTTAGTCGCCCCTTTTGTCGAGGTCTTCCGGCTGTCCGAACTTGCCGAAAAAGTAGTGGTCAATCCGGCCACCAATCGTCAGCAAGATGAGGACGAGACCTGCGCCCACGAGTGCGACGATCCATTCTCCGAGACCGCAAACAACGCCGATTACCGCGGTGACCCATACGGACGCTGCCGTGTTTAGGCGGTGAACGTTTCCACCTTCGTCATGCATGATGACGCCTGCACCAAGAAAGCCCACCCCCGCCAGCACTCCCTGAATGACCCTGCTCAGTGCGTCGGCCGGAAAAGCTGGGCTATTGCTGAATCCTGCAACAGAGACAGTGGCGAGTGCAGAGCCCAGAGCGACAAGGCCCAGCATGCGCAGGCCAGCCGGTTTGCCGTGCATATCCCGGTTCAGCCCAATCGTTCCGCCGATAGCAGTTGCGGCTGCAAGTCGAATGCTGAGGTCTGCCAACTGGGTCAAGTCTGTCATTCGAGTATCTCTCAGGTTTCAACCGGCAGTGACTGCTCGTGCTACGCTCGAGAGGTCGCCTGATCGAATCAAGGTGTACAGCAGACGCGCGACCGATCGCAGCGTTTCAGTGATTGCCACACAGCGCTACACGGCGATTTTCCCGGTCTGTTGCAATTCCGTGGTTGCAGAGACTCAAGGCGTCATTTCTACTCCAAACCGGACAGGAGCATTGCATCATGGATCCACGACAGGTCAAGACCGCGGCCGATGCGCGAGCGATCGTGGAGCTACGGAACCTCAGTCATGTCAAGGTTGGCGTATTCGACATTGATGGTGTGATGCGTGGCAAATACATGGGCCGCGACAAGTTCTTCTCGGCGCTCGAGAAGGGGTTCGGCTTCTGCGATGTGGTGCTGGGATGGGATTCGAACGACCAGCTCTACGACAATGTGAAACTTACAGGCTGGCACACTGCGTATCCAGATGCCGCTGTTCGCGTGTTGCCGGATACCTGTCGGGCCGTGCCGCACGAGGGCGACATGTTGCTGTTTCTTGCCGAGTTCGAAGGCACGGCAGAAGCCTGCTGCCCCAGAGGCGTGTTCCGGCGTGTGTTGAAGCGGGCCGATGACATGGGCTACTCGGTGCGTGCCGCAGCCGAGTTCGAGTTCTTCGTGTTTGAGGAAACCCCGCATTCGGTACGCGAGAAGAACTACCGCAACATGCGCAACATCACGCCGGGAAATTTCGGCTATTCAATGCTGCGCTCGTCCGTGCATGCCGACTTCTATAACGACCTGATCAAACTGGGCGAGGAGATGGATTTCCCGATCGAAGGTCTGCACACGGAAACGGGGCCTGGCGTGCTTGAAGCTGCGATCGTGCATGCGCCTGCGCTGGAGGCGGCTGACCGGGCCGCATTGTTCAAGACCTATTGCAAGGTGCTTGCGCAGAAGCGCGGCTGGATGGCGACGTTCATGGCGAAATGGTCGAAGGACTGGCCGGGGCAGTCGGGGCATCTGCACATGTCGCTGTTCGACCGCAACGGCAAGTCAGCTTTCCATGACGGGAAGGCCCCGCACCAGATGTCGGATACCATGCGCTGGTTTGTCGGCGGGCAACAGAAGTTGATGCCGGAACTGCTTGCGATGATTGCGTGTACAGTGAATTCCTACACGAGACTCATTCCGGGTTTCTGGGCGCCAACCGATGCGACGTGGGGCGTCGAGAACCGGACATGCGCGCTGCGGGTCATTCCGGGATCCGAGAAAAGCCAGCGGGTCGAGTATCGCATTGCCGCAGCTGACATCAATCCATACATCGCGCTAGCCTGTGCGATCGGTTCCGGGCTTTGGGGCGTCGAGAACAAGATCGAACCTGATGCCGCGATCGAGGGCAGCGCCTACGACAAGAAGTTCCCGAAGAGCCGGGCCCTGCCACGCACGCTGTACGAGGCGGCTGAGCGTCTTGAAGCCTCGAAGGCTGCACGCTCGCTTTTTGGCGATGAGTTCGTCGAGCACTATGCCGCCACACGCAAGTGGGAAGAGCGCGAATTCCGCAAAGCGATTACCGACTGGGAACTCGCCCGCTATTTTGAAATCATCTGAGGACGACAATGACTGACATCGTTTGCATTTCACCCATTGACGGTCACGAGGTGGCGCGGCGTCCAGTGGCCACCGACGCGCAGATCGCGGCAATTTTCAAAGCAGCTCGGGCGGCTCAGCAAGAATGGGCGCGAGTCTCCATCAAGGACAGATGTGCGTTTGCGCTGAAGTTCATGGATGCGATGATGGCCATGAACCAGGAGATCGTGCCGGAGCTTGCAGCGCAGATGGGCCGCCCGGTGCGCTTTGGTGGCGAGTTCCGGGGCTTTGAGGAGCGCGTGCGCTACATGGTTTCAATCGCGGAGGACGCGCTGAAGCCGGTTCTGCCTTCCGATCCGAAGCCTGGATTCAAGCGCATGATCAAGCGAACGCCGCTTGGCATCGTGCTCGTCATTGCGCCTTGGAACTATCCCTATCTGACGGCTGTGAACACGATTGTGCCCGCGCTCATTGCCGGCAACGCGGTGGTGCTCAAGCATGCGGCTCAGACGATCCTCGTCGGTGAGCGCTTCGAGCAGGCGATGAGGAAAGCTGGGGCGCCCAAAGGTCTGTTCGCCAATATCGTGCTGGGACATGAGCAAACGTCACGCGTGCTTGGCGCGGGGATTGTCAATCATGTAAATTTCACAGGTTCGGTGGAAGGCGGCAAGAGCATTGAGCGCGCAGCTGCGGGCACGTTCACGACGATGGGGCTTGAACTCGGTGGCAAGGATCCGGCCTATGTGCGTGCGGACGTGAAGCTCGACCACGCCATCGAGAACCTCGTTGATGGTGCGTTCTACAATTCAGGACAGTGTTGTTGTGGCATCGAGCGCATCTATGTGCATGAAAGTGTCCATGACAAGTTTCTCGACGGCTTCGTGAACCTCACCCGACAATATGTGCTGGGCAATCCCCTTGATGAAAAGACAACGCTGGGACCGATGGCAAACAAGCGGTTTGCCGAACTTGTGCGCAGGCAGACGGCCGAGGCGCTTGCCAAGGGTGCTCAGGCGCACGTTGATCCGGCTGCGTTTGCCGCGAACCGGGAGGGATCGCCCTACCTTGCGCCGCAGGTGTTGACCGATGTCAATCATTCCATGTCGGTGATGATGGACGAGAGTTTTGGTCCTGTTGTGGGCATCATGAAGGTGAAGTCCGACGAAGAGGCGATCAGGCTGATGAATGACTCGCCCTATGGCCTGACGGCGGGAATCTGGACGACTGATCTTGTGGCGGCTGAACGCATCGGCGATCAGGTGGAAACGGGCACCGTGTTCATGAACCGCTGTGATTATCTTGATCCGGCGCTGGCATGGACAGGGGTGAAGGATACCGGTCGTGGCGCATCGCTTTCGCCGATTGGCTTCGAGATGCTGACGCGTCCGAAGTCGTATCATTTGCGACATCAGGTTTAGGTCATGTCACAGAAAGCAAACTGGAACTATCCGACGAGTGTTCGCTTTGGTGCGGGGCGCATCTCGGAACTTGCTGATGCCTGCTGGAGTGCGGGGATGGCGCGGCCGCTGCTCGTCACGGATCCGGGACTTGCCGCGATGCCGATGGTGGCGCAGGCGCTGGCATCCCTGAAAAGTGCGGGACTGGGTGCTGCCGTGTTCTCGGACATCAAGTCCAATCCGGTCGAGTCCAATGTTGAGGCCGGCGTTGCCGTGCTGCGAGCTGGCAAACATGACGGAGTCGTTGCCTTTGGTGGCGGCTCTGCACTGGATGTCGGGAAGGTCATTGCCTTCATGGCCGGACAGACGCGACCCATGTGGGATTTCGAAGACGTTGGCGACTGGTGGACGCGTGCGGACCCGAAGGGGATCGCACCGGTAATCGCCGTGCCGACGACTTCGGGTACGGGTTCTGAAGTCGGGCGCGCGGGCGTCATTACGCAGGAAGCGACGCACACCAAGAAAGTGATCTTCCATCCGAAGATGATGCCGGTCGTGACGATCTGTGATCCGGCGCTGACGGTGGGATTGCCTGCTCACCTCACCGCAGCGACGGGCATGGACGCGTTCGCACACTGTCTCGAGGCCTATTGCGCGCCCGGGTTTCATCCGTCGGCTGATGGCATTGCGGTGGAAGGCATGAGGCTGGTGAAAGAGAACCTTGTGCGCGCCGTGAAGACCGGCAACGATCTTGAAGCGCGCGGCAACATGATGGCAGCCGCTGCGATGGGCGCGACTGCGTTCCAGAAGGGACTTGGCGCGATCCATGCGCTGTCACATCCGATCGGCGCGCTGTACGACACGCATCACGGGCTGACCAATGCCGTATTCATGCCTTATGTGCTGGCCTTCAATCGGTCGGCGATCGAGGTGCGGATAGCGCGGCTTGCTGCCTATCTGGGGCTTGACGCTTCGTTCGATGCGTTCCAGTCCTACGTGCTGCAGCTTCGCACGGAGATTGGTATTCCACACACGCTGTCTGGTCTGAAGGTCGATGGCAGTCGCGGAGCCCTGATCGCCGAAATGGCAATTGTTGATCCGACGGCTGGAGGTAACCCCGTGCCGCTCGACATGGCTGGTGCGCGCGCGATCTTCCAGGCCGCACTGTCGGGGAAGGTTGGTGGGGCATGAGCGCGCTGAGGCTGCTTGTCGTTGAAGGCAATACGGCCGAAGGCCGTGAGCGTCATACCGCTGTCGGCGGGCGCGTTGCGAGCGAGCGCTATGCCGATGTGCTGCGCGAGCTTGCCTCAGGTGCGCGTGTTGACGTCTGTTTTCCCGCTGACCTCGGTGCGAACCTGCCGGACCGCATGGGGATTGAAGGCTATGATGGTGTTGCGATCACGGGCTCGGCGCTGAACATCTATGATCTGGGGCCATCGATCATGCGGCAGGTCGAGCTTGCGCGAGCCGTGTTTGAAACTGATACGCCGTTCTTTGGTTCGTGCTGGGGGCTGCAGGTGGCGACGGTGGCCGCTGGCGGGACCGTGCGGCGGAACCCGAAGGGGCGCGAGATCGGTTTTTCGCGTGGCATCTGCCTGACGGAGGCGGGTGAGGAACACGACCTCTATTGGGACAAGCCGACCGTGTTCGATACGATCACGGTGCATCTCGACGAGATCGAAGAGACTGCGCGGGGCACGACGATCCTTGCCACCAACGCATGGAGCGCAGTGCAGGCGGCTGAGATCAAGACGCGGCGGTGCACGTTCTGGGGTGTGCAATACCACCCCGAGTATTCGTTCACGGATATTGCGGCGGTGATCAAGCGTCTGAAGGGGCCGAGTGTGGAGCAGGGCCTGTTCAAGGGTGACGCCGATCATTCGGCCTATGTGAACAAGCTTGAGGCGCTTGAAAGAAATTCCGGTGACAGTGCGCTTGCGTGGCAGCTCGGGGTTTCTGATGCGGTGACGGACACCGCGCATCGTACCCGCGAGCTCAAGAACTGGATCGAGCGGATGGTGCTGCCGTCGCGGGCGAAGCGGGGGCGGGGATAGGTGCGTTCATGGGAGCGTACAATTACATTGTGTTTGATGCGGTCTGTCCTGGTTGCGGGACTGCTGTTGCCATGTGTGCGCAAACTCACGTTGCGTCTTCGTTTGATGGTGATGTTCGGGGTCGGTTTTGCGACCGTTACTTCGAGCTGAATGAGCCCATGTTCTGGTGGGCACAGGATGATCAGCGTTGGTCGCGCTGGACTAAGGGTGCCGACTCAGTGAGTGGCAATGGCGTTGGTGCGCTCGAAGACTGCCACACCGAGTGTCCTAATTGCGATAATGATCTGAAAGCCGGCATAGATTTTCGAGGTGCCGTTCCAGTCGGATTTTATCGTCTTCGGCTTGTTCCAAAGTGGAGCAAGGGCCCTCGGCATTGGTTCGGGCGACAATCGAAGAGGGAGTAGTCTGCAGAGCGCACGCGCGAACTCAAGAATTGGTTCGAGCGACTGGTTCAGCAAACGCGGGCGAAGCGGGAGTAGGTGGCCTCGCCGGTGCGTCAATATTCGGTCTACTCCGCCGCTTCAGCGAGCTTTGGGGCTGCTGCCTTCACGTCGGCCCCGACATGGGCTTCGAATTTCTTGAAGTTGTCGCGGAACATCTGGACGAGTTTGATCGCCTGCTTGTCGTAGGCTGTCTTGTCGGTCCAGGTTTCGCGCGTGCTTGCGCTATCCGACGGTATGAACTCGAAGGCAGACACAAGACTTTCGCTACGTGCTGCAAGACTTAAAAAATGGTCGTAGCACTGTTTCCGGCACCTTTGTGGTGAAGCCAGCATAATTTCTTCCTGGGCCGCCAAACAGCACACTCAATTTTCCGCCAGAACTTACGCTTCGCAGAAACTTGTCGTCAGAGGGAAGTGTAAAAGTCAGTTCAACGCCTTCAGCTTCAGTATTTTCACGCGTTGTTCCGCCAAGGGTACGAACGATTTTGTTCGCTCGTATATGGATCTCGTACTTTGATATTGGCTCGAATTCGGTATCAAATTTTGAGGCAATAATTTTGTGGTGACCACTGCAGGTCAACTTTATGATGAGGTGGTCGGAATCGGGATAGCCCAAAGTGGCGGTGGCGTTGATGCCTCGTCCTTGAACTTCCCACGTGAGATTGGGGTCGTTCAGTATCGGTGCGTCTGACCAATCGAGCGCCTGATAAGCAAATGCGTTCGTCGCAAGTGATATGCTTACGACAAACGCAGACAATGCTGACCGTGCATGCAAGTTAGGATTTACTCCGCTGCTTCGGCGAGCTTGGGGGCTGCTGCCTTTACGTCGGCGCCGACGTGGGCTTCGAACTTCTTGAAGTTGTCGCCGAACATCTGGACGAGTTTGATCGCCTGCTTGTCGTAGGCGGTTTTGTCGGACCAGGTTTCGCGCGGGTTCAGGGTCTTGTCGTCGACGCCGGGCACGGAGACCGGCACATCGAAACCGAAATGCGGGTCCTTGCGCATCTGGACGTTCTTCAGCGTGCCATCGAGGGCGGCCGAAAGCAGGGCGCGCGTGACCTTGATCGGCATGCGCGAGCCGGTGCCAAAGGCGCCGCCAGTCCAGCCGGTATTGACAAGCCAGCAGTCGACGCTGTGGGCTGCAATCAGGTCGCGCAGCAGGTTGCCGTATTCTGCCGGGTGACGCGGCATGAACGGCGCGCCGAAGCAGGTCGAGAATGTCGGTTGCGGTTCCTTGCCGAGACCTTTTTCAGTGCCAGCCACTTTCGCGGTGAAGCCTGACAGAAAGTGATACATGGCTTGGCTTGGCGTGAGCTTTGCGATGGGTGGCAGCACGCCGAATGCATCAGCCGTCAGCATGACGATGTTCGATGGCTGGCCGGTGATGCCTGTGGTGCTGGCATTCGGAATGTAGCCGATCGGGTAAGCGCCGCGTGAATTTTCGGCGAGCGTCGCGTCGCTAAGATCAAGCTCGCGCGTTGCTTCATTGATTACGACATTTTCAAGCACTGTGCCGAAGCGCTTCGTTGTCGCGAAGATTTCAGGTTCTGCTTCCGGCGAGAGGCGGATCATCTTGGCGTAGCAGCCACCTTCGAAATTGAACACGCCGTGCTCGGACCAGCCATGCTCGTCGTCGCCAATCAACGTGCGGTTTGGATCGGCTGACAGGGTGGTCTTGCCGGTACCCGAGAGGCCAAAGAAGATTGCGCTTTCCTTCGACCGGCCGACGTTCACCGAGCAATGCATCGGCATGACTTTCTTTGGCGGCAGCAGATAATTCAGGATCGTAAATACGGACTTCTTCATTTCGCCTGCGTAGGACGTGCCGCCGATCAGCACGAGTTTCCTTTCAAAAGACACGGCAATGACCGTGCCAGACGCCGTGCCATGAATGGACGGATCTGCCTGGAACCCAGGGAAATCGATGATCGTGAACTGCGGATCGAATGTCTGTCGTTCGCCAGCTTCCGGCTCGATCAGCAGATGCTGGATGAACAGCGAATGCCAGGCCAGTTCGGTGACGATGCGAACCGGCAAGCGATGGACCTTGTCAGCGCCACCGAACAGGTCCTGCACGAACAGTTCGCGCCCTTGCGCATAGGCCTTGAATGAGTTGAACAGCGCATCGAAGTGCGCCGAGGTCATCGCCTTGTTGTTGTCCCACCAGATGTGCTTTTCGACCGACGGCTCCCGGACCACGAACTTGTCTCCGGCAGAGCGTCCGGTGTGGATGCCCGTCTTCACGACAATCGGACCTTCCTTCGCCAGAACGCCTTCGCGACGCTCGACAGCCTGCTGCACCAGGCTTGCCATCGGCAGGTTCCAGTGAACCTGTCGAAGATTGATGAGGCCGACGCTGTTAATGGCGTTTTGCTGATGTCCGTTCGTGTGCATTCGTCGTCGTCTCCGTCGCGCCATTCCTTCACGCCGTTCAGGGTAGAATTGGCAGAATTCCGAGGTTTTTGTTTTGAAGGCGCACCATAAGGGTGGGGCCTTCCCGACGCAATATCGGGGGGCGCAAAGAGCTCTGGAGAGCCTCCAAAAAGACAAAATAGCCGGATAGACGTTTCAGCGGCATCGCTCAGGTTGTCGCAATTCGATGGTTAGCGACCACCAATAAGGCTTTGCCCTGTCTGGGGTTTTTGCCCAATGACGCTGCGGCTGTCACACGTTCATGCGATGGCGAAGGGAGTGGAGTGTGCCTATAGTCGAGGAGGACGAGATTCTCATAACAGCCAGGGCGGACGACTCCATGACGACCATCGCGCTTGTCGATGACGACCGGAACATACTTTCTTCCCTGTCCATGGCGCTCGAGCAGGAAGGATTCCAGGTCAGGACCTATTCCGATGGCGTTTCGGCCCTGACTGCCCTGCAAGCGTCTCCGCCGGCACTGGCCATTCTGGACATCAAGATGCCGCGCATGGATGGTTACGAGGTGCTCAAGCGCCTGCGGCAGACCAGCGACCTGCCCGTCATCTTCCTGACGTCCAAAGATGATGAAGTCGACGAAGTGGTCGGCCTCAGCCTGGGCGCAGACGACTACATCAAGAAGCCGTTTACGCAGCGCCTGCTCATGCAGCGGGTGCGCGCCGTGCTGCGTCGCGCCGAAGCGCGCAATGCGCCGAATACGGTGACCCCTGCCAAGGAGATCATGACGCGCGGCAAGCTTGTGCTGGACCAGCAGCGGCATTCGTGTGCGTGGAGCGGAAGTGAAGTGCAGTTGACCGTGACAGAATTCCTGATCCTGCACGCGCTTGCGCAGCGTCCGGGTATCGTCAAAAGCCGGGACAACCTGATGGATGCTGCCTATGACGATCAGGTCTATGTCGATGACCGCACGATCGACAGTCACATCAAGCGGCTTCGCAAGAAATTCAAGCACATCGACGATGCATTCGATTCGATCCAGACGCTTTATGGTGTCGGCTACAAGTACGTAGAAGTTTGAGTGCGATTGATCCTGAAGCGATAGTACAAGCGCAAGCCAGCAAGGCCCAAGAGCCTTGGGTTCGACGCATTGCGCGCTGGATTCCTGTGCGGCGACCTGCAAGGCCACGCGCCAAGGGATTGGCGTTTCGTCCACAAAAGCGATGGATGTCTGCGCTGACCGCAAAAGTCATTGCGTTCAACGTGCTTGCATTCATCGTGTTTCTTGGCGGTGCCTACTGGCTGCAGACCATTCGGGTGAGTCTTGTCGACGAGCGCGTCAAGTCGCTCAGCACGCAGGCTGAAATCGTTGCTGCCGCGCTGGCAAGTTATGGTGCAGTCGGCGAGATCGACTCGGAGACTGCTACCGAGATAGACGGACAGAAAGCAGGTCAGGTCCTGAATATTCTCGTCGGGCCGACCGGCATGCGGGCCCGCATCTTTGACCGGCAGGGCCAGCGGGTGCAGGACACGCGTTTCATCCTGACGCGCAACCAGGTGCAGAGCAGAGAATTGCCGCCGCCCGGACAAATCGATCTCATTGAAGAGATGCAGTCCGGGCTTCGGAGCGGGCTGTACAAACTGCGTCCTGGCAAAAAGCTTCCACCAGTGGTGAACGATGAGCCTACACAAACCGGTGACAAGTTCGAGGAAGTGCAGTACGCGCTTCAGCACGCCGAACCTGGGTCAGCCGAGCGGATCAACGCCGAAGGCAACCTGATTGTTTCGGTCGCGGTACCCATCAGGCGCCTGCAGTATGTCATGGGCGTGCTGATGCTCTCAACCGAAGCCGGCGACATTGATGACGCACTTTCTGATGAGTGGGAGCAGTTGATTGCCGGTGTCTCGATAGGGTTTACCGTCATCCTTGTCGCGTCGGTGTTGCTGCTGTGGCATGTGACTGGTCCGGTGCGCAAATTGTCGGAGGGTGCAGAACTCGTGCGCGGCGGCGGGCGCGAGCCAAACGCCATTCCCAATTTTGGCCGACGCTATGACGAGGTGGGCGACCTTTCGATTTCGTTGCGTGCGATGACTTCGGCGCTCTATGCCCGCATGGATGCCATTGAGCAGTTCGCAGCTGATGTCGCACACGAAATCAAAAACCCGCTGACATCCGTTGCAAGCGCGATAGAAACGCTGCGCCGTACGACCGACGAAGAAAAACGCCTGAAGCTGATGGGGGTCGTGCGCGATGACGTGCGACGGCTCAACCGGCTGATCAGCGAGATTTCGGATGCCTCACGGCTTGATGCCGAGCTGTCACGCGCCAAGGCGCATCCGGTGGATCTGGTGGCGCTCATCAATGCGCTGGCTGAAATGTTCGATGATCCCGATGTGCAGGGCGCGCCGAAGATCAGGCTGGACCTGCCACAAGGTGGACTCGTGGTTCGAGGTCTCGATGGACCGCTGGCACAGGTGTTTCGCAACATCATCGAAAATGCCATGTCGTTCAGCCCGGGAGGGGCCGAGATCCACATTGCCGCGCGCGCCGAGAATGGCCGCGCCGTGATTACGATCGAGGACCAGGGACCGGGCATTCCGGAAGAAAATCTCGAAGTCATTTTCCGCCGGTTTTATACGTCACGACCATTGTCGCATGGATTTGGCAAGAATTCGGGACTGGGGTTGTCCATTTCGCGACAGATTGTGGAAGTCCACGACGGCAAGATCCACGCCTCGAACCTGACAGCCGAAGATGGCCACGTGAAGGGAGCGCGGTTCACTGTCGAACTCCCGCTTGTGCCGGCGAACTGACGCCGTGCTCGTTCACGCCACGACCATCGATCTTGCCGGGGCAGGGGTGATGATCCTCGGAGTCTCCGGTGCCGGGAAAAGCGAACTTGCACTACGCCTCATTCATGAAGGCGCACTGCTGGTCTGCGACGACCAGACCGAACTTGAGGCTCTGGGTGCGTCCTGGATCGCGCGGGCACCCGAACCAATCGCTGGTCTGCTGGAGGTCAGGGGGGTGGGGATTGTTCGGGTCGCGACAAAGTCGCAAACGACCGTACGTCTCGTGGTGAAACTGACTGCCGATGCGGCCGAGCGCATGCCGGAACCTGGAACCTGGTGCCCGCCGGCTTGTCAGGGACCAGCCATTCCCGCCGTGTTGTTACAAAGCGGCGAGACGTCCTTGCCTGCAAAACTGCGGTCGGCTCTCCTTTCTGTGCTATATCAGTAACGGTCTTCTGGTGTCCGCTTCCCGCATGGATCGCAACAGCCGTTGTGGGTGCCAGCGAAGCAGATTATGAAAGGCGCCTTGTCCGCCCGGTGGGCGCAGGAGTTTCGATTAGCTTCATGATTGGCGTAGTTCTGGTTACACACGGTCGGCTTGCGGATGAACTCAAGTCGGCAACTGAGCACGTGGTGGGTCCGCAGTCGGCATTCCGCACAGTGTGCATCGGGCCGCAAGATGACATGGAAGTCCGGCGCGAGGACATTCTTGCCGCGATTGCGGCTGTCGATTCCGGGCAAGGCGTGATCCTGCTCACGGACATGTTTGGTGGCACACCGTCCAACCTTGCGATCTCGGCCATGGACAGCGGCAAAATAGAAGTCATCGCCGGTGTGAATCTTCCAATGCTGATCAAGCTTGCTTCGGTGCGTAGCACCGCAAAGCTGCAAGAGGCTGTCGACAAGTCTCAGGAAGCCGGCCGCAAATATATTCGCGTGGCTTCAAAGGAACTGGCCGGTGGCTGACGATGCTGCGTCTCTGGTGCGCGTCGTCAAAATCATCAACAGCAAAGGACTACATGCCCGGGCGTCGGCCAAGTTCGTGCAGACCGCTGCCAAGTTTGATGCGGCTGTCTCCGTTCAAAAAGACGGAAGCTCCGTATCCGGCACATCCATCATGGGGCTCATGATGCTGGGAGCCGGGATTGGATCGGAACTGACGCTGACATCGCAAGGCCGCCAGGCGCTGGAAGCGATGGACGCCCTGCAGTCGCTCATCAACAACAAGTTTGGTGAAGACAGCTGATGCAGATCGTGTCGGTTCTGCACAGGGTTGTGATTGCCTTCCTTGTTGCGTTTTCACTTCCGTATCTGACCAGCGCCGGGACTGCACACAACCCGGCAAAGCCCGCATTCTGGATTGTCGAGCACAACGGCAAGACACTTTATCTACTGGGCTCGGTACACCTGTTGCCGCCAGAACTGAAGTGGGAACGTCCGGAGATCGAGGCTGCACGCGCAAGGTCGCAAGTCTTTGTATTCGAGGCGCCGCTCAAGGATGCCGAAACCGTTATGGCGCGGTTTGTCGAACAGCACGGAAAGCTGCCTGCTGGAAAGACGCTCAGGGATGTCATGAGCGTGTCCGATTTCGATGCCATGGAAGAAGCAGCATGGGCTGTCCAATATCCACCCAAGCTGTTGCAGCCAGTCAGGCCGTGGCTCGCTGCGGTTTATCTCGAGCTCTATTCGTACCTCAAGGATGGCTATTCTCCATACTACGGCGTCGACCAGGTGATCGAGCGAGAGGCCGAGAAAAAGGGTGCAGGGTTCGCCTACTTTGAAACCGTGGAAGAACAGTTGTCCTATTTCCTGAGGCTCACACCGGCGGAAGAGCGCAAATACCTGAATGCCACCGTGAAGGACATCAGGCAGCAACCTGATTTGCCAAAGCAACTGATTGATGCCTGGGCCGCCGGCGATACTGAAAAGCTGAGTGAGATCATCGAAACCGGCATGGCAAGCGTGCCGCAACTAAAGGCTCAGCTTCTTGTTGCCCGCAACCGCAAATGGTTGCCGCAAATCATCGACATGGTGAAGTCAGACAAGACCCACTTTGTCACAGTAGGGGCCGGGCACCTGATTGGCCGCGATGGCGTCGTCGCAATGTTGCGGGCAAAGGGTTACCGGGTGACCGGACCCTGAAGGGGCGTCGTCAAATTGCCGTGCGCTGATGCTCTATCTGCTTGCGTCCTGGCCCGCATTGTCCCAATTTTGCAGCCGTTGCTTTACCTGAAGGACATTCGGATGCGCAGAGCGCTTGCGGTCGTTGCAATTCTTGGCATTTCGGGATCGGGCCTTTCCGGATGTGCCATTTTCGAAGATGTCATGTCATTCGACGACGGGCAGACTGCCACCGCGAGCGCTGCCGACCAGACAAGCCTGCTTGAACTTTCGATTGCTACCGGGCGCTACGGTGTGATGCTCGGACAGGCGCGTGACATCCTGCGCTTGCCTGAACCAAAGGCGCCGACCGGTGACGCCATCGGCGTTGCTGCCAATGATAGCGCGACGGAGCGCGCACAGCTCGCGCAGGCGCAAGTGAAAGTCACCAGTGAATTCATTGCGGATACAGTGCGTGCGTGCCAAAAGCGCAAGCTACCGAAGGGCGTGCGCTCGCTTGCCTGCGAGCAGCAGAAGAAGGTTCCTGCGGAACTGCACACACCGGTTGCGCCCGAGATCGCGGCGCTGTCGGGCCGCAACGACAAAGTAGGCCTGTTCATCATCGAATGGTGGGATGCGGTGTGCGCCACTGCGCCAAAACCCCGTGAGGGCGAACCTTCCGCGTGTTCGATCGAGTAATGGCCCGGCTGCCTGCGTCCATTTGTTCCTATAATGTTCTTGAAACAGACCCTCGGGGTTGCTATGCTCCAGGACAGGATTTGCGTGTCTGGCTTGCGGGGGTGTTTTCCAGTTTTTTCGATCCAGGGCTTGCCAGGCCGAAAGGCAACCTTCGAACATTTTTGTCACCTTTTAACTATCTGAGTGGCTGCCAGAAGCCAAAAACAAAGAAACCAGTCAGGAGCATTGTCACCTTTGAACGGGCAATAATCTGACGGTGGGAAGACTGCCAAAAGACATAAAGATTTCTTTATATGCTCCTTGAGGCGGTTCAGGGCTGGTGTTATAGAGGCGCCGGATTAGGGAGCCCGGATCGTCGAGCTCCCGCTCAGAATTGAGGGCTTAAAAATGGCTAATGATTACGTCGTCGCTGACATCAAGCTGGCGGACTTTGGAAGGCGCGAGATCGCAATCGCTGAAACCGAAATGCCGGGCCTGATGGCAACCCGCGAAGAGTACGGCGCGTCAAAGCCGCTCAAGGGCGCACGGATCGCGGGCTGTCTTCACATGACGATCCAGACGGCGGTGCTGATCGAAACGCTGAAAGTCCTGGGCGCTGATGTGCGCTGGGCTTCTTGCAACATCTTCTCGACGCAGGATCACGCTGCGGCGGCGATCGCTGCAGCAGGAACGCCTGTATTCGCCAAGAAGGGCGAGAACCTGATCGAGTACTGGGAATACGTGCACCGCATCTTCGAATGGGCTGATGGTGGTTCGCCGAACATGATCCTCGATGACGGTGGGGACGCTACACTGCTCTGCGTGCTGGGTCCGAAGGCCGAGAAGAATCTCTCCGTCATCTCCAAGCCGCAGAACGAGGAAGAAGAGGCACTCTTCGCCGTCATGAAGAAGACGATCGAAAAGAAGCCCGGCTGGTATTCCAGGATCGCTGCCGAAATCAAAGGCGTCACCGAAGAAACGACGACCGGCGTGCACAGGCTTTACCAGATGGCAGAGCGCAAGGAGCTTCCTTTTCCTGCAATCAACGTCAATGACAGTGTCACCAAATCAAAATTCGACAACCTGTATGGCTGCCGCGAAAGTCTTGTCGACGGCATTCGCCGCGGCACCGACGTGATGATGGCAGGCAAGGTTGCGATGGTTGCGGGCTTCGGCGACGTTGGCAAAGGTTCCGCCGCTTCGCTGCGAAATGCGGGCTGCCGCGTGATCGTGTCGGAAATCGATCCGATCTGCGCGCTGCAGGCTTCGATGGAAGGCTATGAAGTCGTGACGATGGACGAGGCGGCTTCGCGTGCCGACATCTTTGTGACGGCAACGGGCAATGTCGACGTCATCACCATCGAGCACATGCGCCAGATGAAAGACCGCGCGATCGTCTGCAACATCGGTCACTTTGACTCGGAGATCCAGGTTGCGGCCCTCAAGAACTTCAAGTGGCACAATGTGAAGCCGCAGGTTGATGAAGTGGAGTTTCCTGGCGGCAAGCGGATCATCCTCTTGTCTGAAGGGCGCCTTGTGAACCTTGGCAACGCCACAGGCCATCCAAGCTTTGTCATGAGCTCCTCGTTCACGAACCAGACGCTGGCGCAAGTCGAGTTGTGGCAGAACGGTGCGAAATACGAACACAAGGTCTATACGCTGCCGAAAAAGCTGGATGAAAAGGTTGCCCGCCTTCATTTGGCCAAACTCGGAGCGAAACTGACAAAACTCTCGCCCAAGCAGTCAGAATATCTTGGCATTGAGCGGGAAGGGCCGTTCAAGGCGGATCACTATCGCTACTAAAAGATTGAAAGGACCGTTCGATGAACAAGGGTACAGCCGCCGCAGGTTTCGTTGCTCTCGCGCTGGCAGTCGGCGCGCTGGGTTATCTTTCGGCAAATACGATTCTTGCCGACGCTGCGGCGGGCCCTGGATGTGATGTGGGCGCGTGGTCCAACTGGACGCCTCCCCGCATGCGCCCTCATCGGGCGGAAGCGTTTTCACACGGTCCCAATTGCGCGAATGCAGCTGTGACCATCATTGTGCGTGATCCCAGTGGTGCACCGCTTTGGGTCGATGCCATGGCTGCCTCCCATCTCATGCCGTTTCAGGGGGTGAACAGCAATCGGCAGATGGTGGCGGCCCTGCGCGACTGGGTGAGCAATCCCAGCACGCTGAAGACGTCAGCAGACTTCCCGGTCTGGCCGAAAGGCGCGCAAGCGCCTGCAGCAGGTGAGTTCCCGTTCTATCCGGAGAAAGATGTCGACCGCGATACATATGAAAAGCTCCGGGCAGCGCGGGTGCCGGTGTTCTGTTACGTCCAGGGCATGGAGAGCATGAGCTGCGTGGTGCTGCAGGATGGCGGCATGATGAAGGTTGGCGTGCAGACCTTCCCTGGCTAGCGGGTGCGCTCGTGTCTGCGCGCGGTCGCGGGTCTGGTTTCGCACCGCCTTGATTTGTATTGCGCGACAAGGCGCAATTGATTTGGAATTGGCGCAAATCGGCAACAGTTTTTCGGATTTCGATTCGGCGGAAATTTCTTCAACCAACTTAACAGCATCACTCGCTAGTCATTTGATATTGCGAACTCAAATCGAGCTTTGGCAATGGCGCCACTGTGTGAATTTCCACGATGCAGGACGCGAATGTCATGCGACCTTTGAACCACAGGCTGAAGGACAAGCGCGCAGCGTATTTCTTATGATGACGATCGGATGAATTGATTCTCGCATTCTGGGTGGCGAGCGCAGGTCTTTTACAGGGGGCCGGCAGGTGTTGAATGGCGTTTGACGGGCTTGAACTCCAAGCCGTATGGACCCGTGATCCAGCCTGTCGGGAATGCGTTCAACGGGGTGCGTGCGGCGTATGAAACTCAATAAGCAGCATGGGGCACGGCTTGGAGCTGTCTAGCGACATTAATGTCTGGTTGCCGTTCGGGGTGACCTTGGGAGCCATCGCGCTGGCAGGTTCGCTTGCGCTGGTGGTGATGGCGATGCGTGCGCGCTCTGATGCCCTGCTGCGACGGGCAGCCACGCGCGGGGCGCGGGCTGAAGCCCGCTTCCAGAAGGAAGCTGCAATCGTTTCGGCTGATCCGGGTGCGCTGTTTGTCTGGCGAAATATCGCCGGCGAGCCGATTGCACGGACGGGTGCAGCCAATGTGCTGGCGGGCGTCCTCGATGCCGACGACAGAGGTGACCTGCGGGACGCGCTCGAGACACTCGGCTCAGGCGGGTCGATGTTCTCGCTTACGGTGCCCGGCGCTGACGGACGGGTCTTCCAGGCCTACGGGAAGCCCACCGCCGGACAAACGGCGCTCTGGCTTCGGGACGTTACGCCGGACGCTGAAGCCAACTACAATCTCTCGGTACGCCTTACGGCAAGCGAGGTCGAGCGTGGTCGGCTGGGCGACCTGCTGGACGTGGCTCCAATGCCAGTGTGGCGGCGTGGTCAGGACCTTGAACTCGTCTGGGCCAATCGCGCCTATGTCGAGGCGGTTGATCCCGGCATCGGACAGGATGTGATTTCCGACCAAATCGAGCTTGACCGCGACAGTCGCGGAATTGCCGAGCGCGCCCTTACCACCAATCATCCGCAGACCGAGAAGCGGTACGTCGTTGTCGGCGGACAACGACGTGCGTTTGACATCTCTGCCTTTCCGATGGGCGATGGCGTTGCGTCCTTTGCCATCGACGTCACCGATATCGACGAGACGAAGCGCCTACTGCAGCTTCACATCGACACGCACGAGGAGACGCTGCATCGGCTTCCGGTCGCTGTCGCGATCTTTGGTCCAGACCAACGCCTGAAGTTTTCGAACAAAGCCTATGCCAAGCTTTGGGACCTGGAAGAACGCTGGTTGGGCACCCATCCTTCGGATGGCGATATTCTCGAGCGTCTCAGGGAAGTGCGGCGCCTGCCCGAACAGCGCGACTTCGCGTCATGGAAGAAAGAGCGGCTGGCGCTCTACACGAATGCCCTGGACGAGAGGGAAGAGCACTGGCACTTGCCACGCGGGGCCACGCTGCGCGTGACCTGCCAGCCGCATCCGCATGGCGGCCTGATCTTCATTTATGCCGACGTCACCAGCCAGATGGCGCTGGAACGCAGTCTCAACCAGCTGTCCAGTGTCCAGCGTTCCACCATTGACCACCTTTCCGAAGCGCTGGCCGTGTTCGGCATGGACGGTCGTCTGAAGCTCTTCAACAAGGCGTTTGCCGAACAATGGCGCATCGATCCTACGGCGCTGTCCGGCCAGCCCCGCTTTGCTGACGTGTTTGCCTTGTGCCGTCCGCTGCTTCCCGATGAGGCGCACTGGAGCCAGCTTACCATGCTGATCACGGGCGCTGCGCAAGAGCGCCGCGTGACTGTTGACAGGCTTCCGCGCGCCGATGAGCGTGTGCTCAGCTTTGGCGCAGCGCCGCTGCCCGATGGGTCGCTGCTGCTCAGCTATCGCGATGTCACCGACACGGCGATGCGCGAGAAGGCTCTTGAAGAACGCAACCAGGCGCTGCTGGCGTCAGACAAGCTCAAATCAGACTTCATTTCGAACGTTTCCTACCAGCTGCGCACGCCGCTCAACTCGATCGTCGGCTTTGCGGACATGCTCAGATATGGAATTGCGGGCAAACTTTCCGACCAGCAGAGTGCCTACCTGTCTGATATCCTGAGCGCGTCGAAAACACTTGAGACACTGATCGATGACATCCTGGATCTTGCCCTCATCGAGGCGGGCACCATCGAGATGAACCGCAAGGACATCGACCTTGCCGAGGTCCTGCAAGGCGTGCTGCCGCTTGTCGAAGACCGCGCACGCAAGGCGAAGGTCGAGATCATCAATGAAACTTCGCAACAGATCGGCGAGCTCTTTGCCGACCAGAAGCGCATTCTGCAGATCGTTTACAATCTTGTGATCAATGCCATCGAACACACGCCGCCAAGCGGTCGCATCGTGTTTGGTGCCGAACGCACTGCCAATGAAGTGCGCATCTATGTGGGCGATACCGGCGAAGGCATTCCGCCCGAGTATCAACCCGTGGCCTTCGAGCGTTTTGAATCGACGACGCGCACCAAGGATGCAAGGCGGGCAGGGCTGGGGCTTGCGCTCGTGCGCAGCTTTGTCGAGCTGCATGGCGGCTGGGTTGAGCTCAACTCGGAAGTTGGTCGCGGGACACGGGTGACGTGTCACTTCTCGAAGCGACAGACCAACACGGCACCTTCCATGGAGGAGAGTGCCGTTGATGCAAAAGCGATCTGACGCAGGGCTGGCGGATTAGTGCTGGCTCTTGGGCATGCGAACAATGAAGCCGTCGAGCGCATCCGTGACCTTGATCTGGCAGGACAGTCGGCTGCTTGATTCCACGCCTTCGGCGAAGTCCAGCATGGTCTTTTCCATTTCCTGCATGGGTTCAATCTTTGACGCCCAGGCATTGTCAACGTAGACGTGGCAGGTAGCGCATGCGCAGGCGCCTCCGCAGTCGGCGTCAATGCCAGGAATGAGGTTCTTCACCGCCCCTTCCATGATGGTCATGCCCGTTTTGACCTCGACAACGTGTTCCTTGCCGCTGTGTTCTATGTACTTGATCTTAGCCATTTGTGCTTTAAATCCGCCGTTTATTGAACCATGTCTTTCATAGGTATGCCCTTGTCTGCAAGGCGTTCGGGCGCGACCCGTGCGCGCGCTGCGATCAGGCGCCTGCCCATCATGTATTCTGGAGCTGCGTTTATCGATTCAACCGCCGTTACGACTCCCTCCCTGAGGTGGAAGGCGGCGAAACTTCGGCTTGATGGCTGACCTCTCATGACGATCTGGTCGTCAGGTGTCGAGAGACCGGCAATCTGGAGTTTCAGATCGAACTGATCCGACCAGAACCAGGGCACTTCATCGTAGGTCTTGGGTTTTCCCATGATGGCCATTGCCGCGTGCTTTGCCTGGTCGATGGCATTCTGGACGGATTCAAGCCTGACGCGCCCGCCCAAAGCGTACGAGTTGGGCAAGTTGGCGCAATCGCCCACAGCATAGATGTCTGGGTCGTCGGTCCTTGCGTGCTGGTCCACGACGATCCCATTGTCGATCTCAAGTCCGGCCTCGCGGGCGAGTTCGACATTCGGAACAATTCCAACACCTATGAGCACGATGTCGGCCTGGACAATGCCCGATGACGTTGTGACGGCAAGCACATCGCCGGTTCTGGCAATTGATTCCGTGCGTACGTAGCATCGCAGGTCCACGCCGGCTTTGCGGTGCTCGTCTTCAAAGAAGGCCGATATTTGCGGGCTGGCAGCGCGTGCCAGCACCCGTGGCATGGCTTCGATGACTGATACTTTCAGCCCGCGCTTGACCGCGACGGCGGCGACTTCAAGGCCGATATAGCCCGCACCGATGATTGTGAGACGCGCATCGGCATTGAGACGGGGCCGGATCTGATCCACATCGTCGATGCCGCGCAGGTAAAAGCAGCCTGGGAGGTCGGCACCGGGAACTGGCAGCTTCCTGACGCGCGATCCGGTCGCCAGAACCAGCTTGGTATAGCCGAGATGCGAACCATCGCTCAGCTTCAGGGTTTTGCGCGGACGGTCGATTGCTGTCACACGGGTGTTCAGCTTCAGCGTGCAGCGGGCCTCCGGATAAAACTCTTCCGGCTTGATGAACAGGCGGTCAGCTGCAATGTCCCCCTTCAGAAAGGCCTTCGACAGGGGAGGCCGCTGATAGGGGATGTGCTTTTCGTCGCCCACGACTGTGATGGCACCCGCGTAACCATCTGCTCTCAGAGAGGCGACGATTTGAGAGGCGGCCTGGCCCGCGCCCACTATGACCACCGAATCGCTCATCCTTTACCTCGCGTGAGGACGTTTTGCCGCCACGTGCGTTAGCATGGACAGCGCCATGCGATCAACCGCGCTAACGCATTGATTTAGCGGGCATCCTGCGCCATTGAACAACTTAAACCGGCCTAGTAGAAGGTCGCCGTGTTTCTTCATGCGGTTCAGATGACGATCGATAGCCACCTGGTTCAATTGATACTCAATAGCGAAGACGAAACCGTGCTCCTTGCGGGCAGGATTGCCGCCATGTTGCGATCGGGAGATACCATTGCAATGGCCGGAACGCTTGGGGTCGGGAAAACGACATTTGCGCGTTCGCTGATCCAGACGCTGCTTCCCGGAGAAGAAGTTCCCAGTCCAACTTTCACGCTGGTGCAGACTTACGACGCACCGAAGTTCCGGATCACCCATGCGGACCTCTATCGTGTAAAGTCAAGGCGCGAGCTGCGGGAGCTTGGCTTTGACGAGGCGCTTGAGGAGGGCGTCCTGATCATTGAGTGGCCCGACCGCATGTCACAGCTTCTGCCGGCCGACCGCCTCGACATGATCATTGAAGTTGATGACGGGGTTGAAGAGCGGCGAGCCAAGATCATCGGACGAGGAAACTGGGCGCAGCGCATGCGTGAGTTCGAGAAGAGCGGGTTCAAGTGATGACAAACGACCCGCAAGCGCTTCGACAGGAACAGGCGCGTCAATTCATTGCCCGATCCGGCTGGAGCGACGCCGAAGTACAGACGCTTCCGGGAGACGCATCCAGCCGTCGCTACTGGCGCCTTGTGCGGGGCAGCACATCGCTGATCCTTATGGACCAGCCGCGCGGCGCGGAAAGTGCGGCTTGCCCGCCGGATGCGTCGGATGCAGAGCGCTTGCGCCTTGGCTACAATGCCGTTGCTCGGCTTGCCGGTCCTGACTGCCGACCATTTGCAGCGGTGGCCGGATACCTCAGACAGAAAGGTCTAAGCGCACCTGAAATCGTGGCCCATGATTTCGACACGGGGTTCCTGCTGATTGAAGATCTGGGTCATGGTCGATTTGCGGATCTCATTCTTGCAGGCCAGGAGGAACGTCCGTTCTACGAGGCTGCCATTGATGCGCTGGCGCACCTGCACCGCCATGCTGCTCCAACCACACTGTCGATTCCCGATGGAGGCGAAAAGCACCTGCTTGCGTATGATGCACTTGCGATGGAGGCTGAGGTCCGGCTCCTGATCGACTGGTTCTTTCCTGCGGCAAGCGGGAACAAGATCTCGCAGGACGCCGAGGCGGAATTCACACAGGTGTGGCATGAGGCGCTCTCACGGTTTCGCGTCGAACTGCCTGTGATCGTGCTGCGCGACTATCACGCCGAGAACCTGATGTGGCTGCCTGACAGGGCAGGAATCGCAAAGGTCGGACAGCTTGATTTCCAGGATGCGCTCTCCGGTTCGCCAGCCTATGATCTGATCTCGCTGACGGAAGATGCAAGACGCGAGGTGGGTGTGGAACTGGCTGAGGCAATGACTGCGCGATATGTCGGGTTGCGGAAATCTGACGACCGTCAATTTGACGAGACGTCGTTCCGGTTTGCCGCCGCGCTGCTTGCCACCCAACGCAACACGAAGATTGTCGGCATCTTTGCGCGGCTGTGGAAGAGGGATGGGAAACCCCGCTATACGCAATACCTGCCGCGCATGTGGCGGTATCTCGAGCGTGATCTCAGCCATGGCGCGCTTGGTGACCTCAAAGCCTGGTTCGACAAGCACATTCCGCAGACGTATCGTGGAACTCTAGGGAACTGACGCGAGCAATGGCATTCAAACCGAAGCGCGGAATGATCATGGCGGCTGGGATGGGCTTGCGCATGCGGCCGCTCACGAATGACCGGCCAAAGCCACTGATTGAAATCGACAACCGCACACTGCTCGATCATGCGATCGATCGGCTGAAGCAGGTCGGCGTCAAACAGATCCTGGTCAATATTCACTACAAAGGCGAAATGGTGATCGATCACGTCAAGCGCAGGCGCGACGTCGAGATCACGATCCAGGATGAAAGAGAGAAGATACTGGATACTGGCGGCGCCCTGAAAAAGGCCTTGCCGTTCTTCGAAGGCGAACCGTTCTTCACGCACAACAGCGATTCCATCTGGCTTGAAAGCTGGGGGTCCAACCTTGAGCGCATGACCCAGCAATGGGATGACGCCTCGATGGACTGCCTCATGTTGCTGGCCGCCACGCATTCGACAATCGGCTACGAGGGTGGCGGCGACTTTACGATGGACACGCTGGGCAGGCTTGCGCGTCGGCAGGCTCCGCGCATTGCTCCGTTTGCGTGGCCGGGCGTGCAGATCATTCATCCCCGACTTGTGGCCCGTGGGCCGGGTACGGACGTGTTTTCAACAAACAAATTATGGGACATCGCGATTTCGGAAGGCAAGCTTTACGGAATCCGGCTCGACGGGAAGTGGATGCATATTGGCACGCCTGAAGCAAAGGCCGAAGCTGAGGCGTTCCTGGAGATGCGCAACACTGCGCCCTGATCTTCCCGGTCAGCAAGAGGTGAGATGAGCCGGATCAACCTGTTCACGATTCCGGCAGGGGCCGCCTTCGCTGATGAACTTGCGCGTGGGGTCGTGCAGCGCTTTGGGTCGGACGAGGATCCGTTCGTGCTTTCAGAAGTGTGGGTCCTCGTGCCGACGCGGCGCGCCATACGCACGCTCAAGGAAGCGTTCGAGCGTACCAGCCCAACCGGTGTAACGGCGCTTCCCAAGATCTACGCACTGGGAGACCTCGATGAAGATCCATCGCCTCTTCAGGAAGACGCTGACGAAAACATCAACCTCGATGAACTTATTTCGCCTGGCCTGCGTCCCGTTATTTCTCCGCTTCGCCGCGAATTGCTGTTCACGAAACTGATCCAGCATTGGTCAATCCGGCAGGCAGAGATTCACCCTGAACACAGCATTGGTGCCGAAAGGCCGGCACTCGCGCTTCAGCTCGCACGCGAACTTGCACGCGTGCTTGATCTTGCGACTTCCGAGGGGCTGTCATGGGAGAAGTTGCAAAGTCTTGTACCGGTCGAGCACGCGCAACACTGGGAACAGACACTTCTGTTCCTGTCGATCCTGACCGAAGCGTGGCCGGCGGAGCTTGAAAACGAGAATGCGTCGGATCCTGCTACACATCGGGATATGGCATTGCGCGAGGCTGCAAGGCGCTGGCAGGAGAATCCACCTCACCATCCAGTCATTGCAGCGGGTTCGACCGGGAGCGTGCCTGCCACGGCGGAACTTCTGAAGACAATCGCAGGCCTGCAAGAGGGTGCGGTGGTGTTGCCGGGAATCGACCTCGAACTCGATGATGACGCGTGGGAGGTGATGGGTCCCGGACACCCGCAGCACGGCATGGGCCAGCTGTTGAAGAAGTTTGAAGCGACACGCGAAGACGTTCGCATGTGGACGCATGGACCGATGAGGCCGCATCGCGCGCGCCTGATTGCGGAAGCGTTGCGGCCCGCAGAAACAACTCCCGCATGGCGCAGCTATGTGCAGGACAGGCGGGCAGAAATCGAGAAGGGGCTGGATGGCCTGAAGTCCATTGTTGCCCGTTCGCCGGGTGAAGAGGCGCTTGCGATTGCCTGTGCCCTGCGTGAAGCAATCGAGACACCCGGCAAGTCTGCGGCGCTCGTTACGCCGGATCGCAATCTTGCGCGACGCGTTGCAAACGAGCTCAAGCGGTGGGGCATTTCCATTGACGACTCGGCAGGAACGCCGCTGGCGCATACCGATGCTGGCCGGTTCCTTTGCCTTATAGCTGACGTGGTGGCCGAACGCTTTGCGCCAGTGCCGTTGCTGGCGTGGCTGAAGCATCCGTTGACCGGGTTGAGCTTCGATACGCGCGCGCAGACGCGTGCCCTGAGCATGGAGCTTGAAAGGAAGATTCTTCGGGGCCCTCGTCCATTGCCTGGGATTGCAGGACTGCGCAGGCGCGGGGATCCAAAGGCGCCGTACTTCAAAGTCATTGACCAGCTGGAGCACGCGCTTGGGTCGTTTGCAGCAAAGGCTGAAGGCCAAGATGCGGATTTGATCGACCTGCTGCAGCTGCATCGTGACGCCGCTGAACTGGCTTGCGATGACCTGTCCGAACCTGACATTCGTGTTTGGGAAGGGGAGGCTGGGCAGACAGCGCTCAAGCTGTTCGACGCGCTTCTTGAAGCAGCGGCGGGTCTCGAGTTGCGAATGGACGGTGCGGACTACGCGCAATTCATTCGAACCGTGATGGACGCGGTAGCTGTGCGCCCGCGCTTTGGCTTGCATCCCAGGCTTTCGATCCTTGGGCCGCTTGAGGCACGACTTCAGCAAGCCGACCTCACGATTCTTGGGGGACTGAACGAAGGCAAGTGGCCGCCAGCAACGGATCCGGGTCCGTGGCTCAACCGCCCGATGCGGCGCGACCTCGACCTGAGCCAGCCGGAACGGCGCATCGGCTTGTCAGCGCACGACTTTGCGCAAGCCGCCTCTGCGCCTGAAGTGTTGCTCACGCGTGCCGAAAAGGATCAAGGCTCACCAACGACACCATCGCGCTGGCTGACGCGACTGAACATTCTCGTTGATGGTGCCGGCCTGAAGGACGCCTTTGCGGATACGCGCCTGCTTGACATTGCCCGGATGATCGACCGACCGCCTCTCACGCCCAAGGCCATCGAACCGCCGGCACCGACGCCGCCTGTTGCTGCGAGACCACGCGAATTGCCGGTGACTGATGTCGAGCGCTGGGTGCGTGATCCCTACGCGCTCTATGCCAAGCGTGTGCTGGACCTCAAGAAGCTTGATGCAATTGACGAGGCTCCCGGCGCCGCGGATCGCGGAAGTGTCATACACAAGGCGCTCGAACACTTCGTGCAGCGATACCCCAAGGAGTTGCCCGCTGACGACGAGGCCATGCGCCAAATCCTGGAACTGGGTCGGGCTGCGTTCGGCGAGTTGCTGGAGCAGCCAGGCGTGCGCAGTATCTGGTGGCCACGCTTTGAGCGGGTGGCGCAGTGGTTTCTTGAATGGGAAAAGGGGCGGCGGGCAAGTGGCGCTCGCGTTTTTGCCGAGCAGCGGGGTGAAACCAGTTTTGAAGCGCCGGGCGGCACGTTCAGGCTGACTGCCAAAGCCGACCGGATCGAGATGCTGCCGGACGGGACGGCTGTCATCGGCGATTACAAGACCGGATCGCCGCCCTCGGCAAAGCAGGTTCGCCTGGGCTTCAACCCGCAACTTACGCTTGAGGGCGCCATTGCATTGGCAGGTGGCTTTCCAGGACTTCAGCCCACTTCGGTGCAGTCTCTGGTTTTCGCAGCGCTGAAGGGTGGCGAAAAAGGTGGTGAAGAGAAGGCGATCAAGTTTGACGACATGACGACCGATCAGGCGATCAATGATGCGTTCGAGCGTTTCAAGGCCTTTGTGGCCGCATTCGACAAACCGGACATGCCCTATCTCTCAAAGCCGCATGTGCTGTTCCAGTCTTCGATTGGTGACTATGACCATCTTGCCCGCGTGAAGGAGTGGGCTTCGGAGAGCGACGAATGACGGCGTCCGGCGATCACGAGCAGATCAAGGCTACCGACCCCGCGCAGTCAGCATGGGTCGCCGCGAATGCGGGATCAGGCAAAACGCATGTTCTGGTCAACCGCATTGCGCGCCTGCTCTTGTCAGGCAGTGCGCCAGATCGGTTGCTTTGCCTGACATTTACAAAGGCCGCGGCCGCGGAGATGTCGATCAGGCTGTTCGACCAGCTTGGGCGGTGGGCGTTGTTGCCTGATGCGGATCTGCGACGCGAACTGTTCAAAATCTGCAATGAGGAAGCCAACGACGCACTGGTGATGCGCGCGCGCAAGCTCTTTGCCAATGCGCTGGAATCGCCTGGTGGCCTGCGGATCCAGACCATTCACGCTTTTTGCGAGCGCCTGCTGAAGCGTTTTCCGCTCGAAGCCAATGTGGCGCCGCAATTCTCAGTGCTGGACGAGCAGGCGACCCAGGACCTGCTGAATGAAGCGCGAGATGATGTGTTGCGCAGCGCATCCGGCGGCGACGCCCAATTGGAACTCGCGATTTCGGAGCTGACCGAGTTTTCGAATGACGAGCAATTTGACACGCTGATCCGCAACATCATTTCAGAGCGCAGCTGGATTGGCGCTTTCATCGAAGCCAATGCGGCGATCGGTCTGGAGGCTGCCGTCCTACATTCGCTTGGCGTGCCGGAACAGCTGACCGAAGGTGAACTGGTGGCAGACACAGTCAGGCAGATGGTTCCTTCGGACTTGAAGCGGCTCGCGGCGGCGTTGCGGCAGGGCGCTGAGACCGACAAGAACCGTGCAAGCCAATTTGAAGCGCTCGCGAATGCGCCGTCTGCTGACACGCTGCAAGGTGTTGTGGACTGCCTGTTGACGCAGAAGGGCGAACGCCGCGCAAGACCTGCAACGAAGGGTGCGCTGGACCAGGGTCAATTTGTCGGCGAACTGATCGGGACGTACACTGATCTTGCGCTGGAACTGAACCGCAAGCGCAATGCACTGTTCATTGCGCGGCACACGACCAACCTGTTGCGCCTGGCTGCGGCTATCTATGTCGCGTACCGGCACCACAAAAATCTGCGTGCGGCGCTGGACTATGACGACCTGATCAACCGGACAGTTGGCCTGTTCAACAGCCCTGGCGCGAGCTGGGTGCTCTACAAACTGGATGGTGGCATAGACCATGTGCTCGTTGATGAAGCACAGGATACGAGTCCCCATCAGTGGGAGATCATCAAGAGAATCGCGGAGGAGTTCTTTGCCGGCATTGGTGCTGAACGGGAAAACCAGTCGCGCGAGCGCACCGTGTTCGCGGTGGGTGACATCAAGCAGTCGATCATGTCGTTCCAGGGTGCGCGGCCTCTCGAGTTCAAGAACACCAGGGAGTTGCTTGAACGGCGGGCGACCGATGCGAATGCCCGCTTTGAAGCGGTGCAGCTGACAAAGTCCTTCCGGTCAGCACCGCGCGTTCTCGAGCTGGTCGACGAAGTGTTCGCAGATCCGGCTGCGGCGGATGGTGTGATGATCGACGAAATCGCCAACCGACATGAGGCTGTGCGTGGTGACATGGAGGGACTTGTCGAGCTCTGGCCGGTCATCAGGGCGCCTGACAGGCCAGAGCGGGTTGCATGGGATGCGCCGCGTGACCGCGTGACCGCTGATCATCCGGCGGTGACGCTCGCCGAGAAGATCGCCAGGCGCGTGGCAGACTGGCTGGGAGAAGGGGTGCCGGTTTTTGACAAGGTCACCAGGTTGCTTCGCCCGATGACGGCGGGTGATGTGATGATCCTGGTGCGCCGTCGCGGGACGCTTGCCAGCGAGATCATCCGTCAGCTCAAGCGCAAGAGTATTCCGGTCGCTGGTGCCGACCGCCTGGTGCTGGCCCAGCATATTGCGGTCATGGACCTGATTGCGGTGGGGCGTTTTGCCTTGCTGCCAAGCGATGACCTGACATTGGCCGCCGTGCTCAGGGGACCGCTTTGTGGTTTGAGCGACGAGGCACTGTTCGAGATTTCCTACGGCCGGAACAAGACGTCGATCTGGACGGTTCTGTGTGAAAAGCGCGAGGATCCGCGCTGGTCCGGTGCGTGGATGTTCCTGGATCAGGTCTGGTCGATGGCCGACCATGTTCAGCCATTCGAGTTCTATTCGACGATCCTGAGTGCCAATGGCGGCTGGCACAAGATGATGACCCGCCTGGGGCATGATGCGGCCGATCCGATCGAAGAGTTCATGAACGCGGCGCTGGATTTCGGACGGATCAATACGCCGTCGCTTGAAGCGTTCCTGCACAGCATCGAACAGGCAGAAACCGAGATCAAGCGCGACCAGGATCGTGGAGATGGTGCGGTTCGCGTGCTGACAGTGCACGGATCGAAGGGGCTCGAAGCTCCGGTCGTCATCCTTCCAGACACGTGTTCGACACCCAGTCACGGCCGACTGGACAGTGAATTGCTGCAGGCGGGAGAAGTACCGCTGTGGAAGCTGAAGACGGCGCGCGATGAAGCGATTCGCGCCCGTGCCCGGCAGACCGGCAAGGACGAGCGAATGAAGGAGTATCGGAGGCTGCTTTACGTCGCGCTGACACGTGCGCGCGACCGGCTTGTTGTCTGTGGCTATGAAACGTCGGCCGCGAGTCCTGTCCCCGAAAGCTGGTACGACCTGGTCAAACGTGCGATGGTCAGGCTGAAGGCAGGCAGCGTCCCCGAGATAGATGGAGGGGAAACACGGTACATCGGATCGGTGTCAGGGCAGAAGTCGCCACAGGCGGCGACTGATCCGACTGCGAAGGTTTTGACAGTGGGACTGCCAAACTGGGTTTCTGTGCCGGCGCCAGTCGAGAAACCGCTGGATCAGCTGCTCGCGACGCGGCGATCTCGCCAGGCTCGCCGCAAGGATGTCGGCGATTCAAGTGACGGACTGGCACTTGATCGCGGTACGATCGTTCACCGCATACTTGATGCGATCGCGACGCTTGCCAGTGAACGCTGGTCCTATCGGGCGCATGAAATCGCGCGCAAGGAACTTGATCATGCGCCGGCGCTTGTGAAGGCGGTCGTGAACGAGGCTCTTCGTGTGCGGAGCGAACCGGGGTTCGAGGAAATCTTCGGGGGCAACTCGCGTGGTGAATTTCCGATGCGGGGGGAAATCCAATGGCAGGGGCGCGCTTACAAATTTGACTGGCGCCTTGACCGCATCGTTGTCCGGGACACAGACGTGCTCGTGGTCGAGTTCAAGACAGACCGGGTTGTTCCAAAGGCCGATTCGGACGTCCGTCCGGAATATTTACGCCAATTGGCGCTTTATAGGCGGGCCGTATCGCCTTTGTTTCCCGGGAAGTCGATTTCGTGCGGAATTTTATGGACAGTCGAGCCGCGGCTTTCGATCATACCAACAAACTATCTTGATGAAACCGAGCATGTCCTTGACCCATAGGGGTGGGGTTCTTAAGTTTGATACGACAGATATTCCAGTGAGGGTTTTCTAATGTCTTCCAAGACGACGGACGCAAGTTTTGACAAGGATGTGCTTGGCTCATCGAAGCCGGTTCTGGTGGACTTCTGGGCGGAATGGTGCGGACCCTGCCGTCAGATCAGTCCTGCGCTGGAAGAGCTTTCCAAGGAACTTGGGACCAAGATCGAAGTCGTGAAGCTGAACATCGACGAGAATCCGAATGTACCGGGCAAATACGGCGTGCGTGGAATCCCGACGCTGATGATTTTCAAGGATGGGCAGGTCGCTGCAACCAAGATCGGCGCCATGCCAAAGCAGAAGATCAAGGAATGGATCGAGCAGACGATCTGATGCGGGACGCAACATGAGTGTCACCGTTACCGATGCCAATTTCCAGCGCGAGGTTTTGAGCTCTTCGAAACCCGTGCTGGTCGATTTCTGGACCGACTGGTGTGCGCCCTGCAAACCGCTGAGCGTGGTTCTGGATGAACTTTCAGGCGAGATGGGCGACCGTGTGGTCATCGCCAAGATCAACGCTGAAACAAGCCCGCAAGTCACTCAGAAGTATGGCGTGCGCGGGTTCCCGACGATGCTTATTTTCAAGGGCGGCGAAGTGGCTGCCATGCGCAATGGCGCGATGCTGAAGAGCAAGCTGAAGGAATGGATCGAGCAGTCGATCTAGCCATTTTCCCGCAACACTGCGCCTGCCAGATGAAGTGATCCGCAAATCAGGATCCGGGGCGCCGACTGCTCGTCAGCGAGTTCGGAGCGACCTTCGATCTGCAGGATTGCATCCTCGATTGAAGGCGCAGGATAGGCATCGAGCCCTGCTGCGACGGCCGCGTCGTAGAGTTGGCCTGCGCCCTGGCTTGCGGCATCGCCCGGAATCGCAACTGTAGTCACGCTTTTGGCAAGACCCCGGAATGCGGTGAAATAGCCCTGCGAATCCTTCGTCTGCAGCATGCCGCAGATCAGATAGAGGGGCCGAGGGTTGCGGTCTTCCAGATCGGCAATCGCATGTGCCAGCGCACGGGCACCATGTGGGTTATGGGCTCCGTCGAGCCACACTTCCGAACCCACCGGTGCAATCGACACCAGCGGGCCTCGCGTCAGGCGCTGCAGGCGTGCAGGCCAGTCGACAGTCATCAGTCCATCTTCGATTGCGCGGTCTGTTACCTGAAACGCTGGCACCTTGCGCAACGCCGCAATCGCGGTTGCGGCGTTGATGATCTGGTGTGCGCCAACGAGGCGGGGCATTGGCAGGTCGATGAGACCCCCTTCATCCTGGAACACCATGCGACGGTGTTCCTCGTGCGCCATGAATTCCTGTCCCCAGAGCGAGAGGGGCGCCATGAGATCGTTCGCCCGCTGTTCGATGACGTCGCGGGCTTCGTCTGCCTGAGGTCCAACAATGCACGGCACGTGCTTCTTGATGATGCCCGCTTTCTCGCCGGCGATTTCGGTGAGGGTCGATCCCAGATAGCTCTGGTGGTCATAGTCAACGGGCGTAATTACCGTGACGACGGGCTTTGCGATCACGTTCGTTGCATCGTGGGTGCCACCGAGACCAACTTCCAGAATGACTGCGTCCGCCTTGTGACGGGTGAAGGCGAGAATGGCGGCAGCCGTCGTAATCTCGAAAAATGTGATCGGTTTGCCAGCATTGTGCAGTTCGCATTCCTCGAGCAACGCGGAAAGTTCGTCCTCGTCGATCAGCTTGCCGCTGAGCCTGATGCGCTCGTGGAAGCGCACGAGGTGAGGGGAGGCGTAGACGTGTACGCGCCTGCCTGCGGCCTCAAGCATGGCCCGGATGAAGGCGCAGGTTGAGCCTTTCCCATTCGTGCCGGCAACGTGGATGACTGGCGGCAGCCGCAAATGCGGCGAACCCATCTTTTCCAGCAGCGTCTCGATGCGGCCAAGGGACAGGTCGATGAGTTTTGGATGCAGGTTCGTCAGGCGAGCGAGGATTGCATCGCTAGCCAGATCGCTATCGACTGGGCCCGTCATGCCAATGGTTGTTTTGGACTTGAAAGATCGAAGATTTGGGAGGGAGCGTTCTGCATGGTCGGAACGGCGTAGGGGCCGACCTCATAGGCAGAACGGGCGACCACTGCCCTTGCGGGCTTGCGTGCCAGGATTTTCAGCGTGCGGCCGAGCGTTTCACGCATCTTGTGGCGATGCACGACCATGTCAACCATTCCGTGGTCGGTCAGATACTCAGCCCGCTGGAAACCTTCGGGCAGTTTCTGGCGAATGGTGTTTTCGATGACCCGCGGCCCTGCGAAACCGATCAGCGCGCCAGGCTCGGCCATGTGGATGTCGCCGAGCATGGCGTATGAAGCGGTCACGCCTCCGGTGGTCGGATCGGTATGGAAAACGATATATGGCAGGCGCGCCTCGCGCAGCATCTGGATTGCGATCGTTACGCGCGGCATCTGCATCAGGGACAGGATGCCTTCCTGCATGCGCGCGCCGCCGGACGCCGTGAAAAGGACGAAGGGCGTGTGGTGGTCGATCGCGGCCTTCATGCCGGCAATCAGTCCCTCGCCGACAGCCATGCCGAGCGAACCACCCATGAAATCGAATGACTGGACAGCGACCGTGGTGCGGACGCCTGCAATCTGGCCTCGCGCTGCCTTGATTGCGTCGAGCTCGCCGGTCTTGGTGCGCGCTTCGCGAAGTCGGTCAGCATAGCGCTTGTCGTCCCGGAACTTCAACGGATCGAGAGGAACTTCAGGTAGCGGAATTTCTTCCCAGGCGCTGTCATCAAAAAGGTATTTGAGACGGCCCGTTGCGCTGATCTTCAGATGATGGTCGCAGTGCATACAAACGAATTGCGCTGCCTCGAGATCGCGATGGAAGATCATGCCCGAGCATGACGGACACTTGCGCCAGAGATTGTCCGGCGTGTCGGGCTTTGCACTCCACAGAGACTTGATCTTCGGACGGACGAAGTTCGTGATCCAGTTCATTCCGAGATTTTACCGACTGTTAACCCAACGCCACTGCTTGAGCCGACTTTCATACGCGAGCTGTGTGCGCTGCACCAGAGAGTCGACGGACCAAGTCTAACACAGCTTCTGCGGCTCCTGCGACAACTTTGCCATCAGGACGGGTAAATCGGCCAATTTCTGCCACTATTGCAGAGCCGACGACTGCCGCGTCTGCCAGGTTCGCAACTGCGGCGGCGTCCCTTTCTGACTTTATGCCGAAGCCTACGGCTACCGGGAGTGTGGTGACTGCCTTGATCCTTTTGACTTCTTCCGCGACGCGGCCCGTATCGATGTCCTTCGTGCCGGTCACACCCATGATGGACACGTAGTACAGAAAACCGGTCGCACCATCGAGCACGGCAGGCAGTCGCCTGGCATCGGTCGTTGGGGTTGCAAGCCGAATGAGGTCGAGACCCGCTTTCGATGCAGGAGCCCTAAGTTCCATGTCCTCTTCCGGGGGCAGGTCAACGATGATGAGGCCGTCGACGCCAGCGGCTTTTGCGTCGGCAGCAAAGCGTTCGACACCGTAAGAATAGACCGGGTTGTAGTAACCCATGAGCACGATCGGCGTTGCAGCATTGTCTTGGCGAAAGTGCCTGACCATGGACAAGGTCTTTGCCATTGTCTGACCCGCTTTCAAAGCGCGCAGGTACGATGCCTGGATCGCAGGACCCTCAGCCATCGGGTCGGTGAATGGCATTCCAACTTCGATAATGTCGGCTCCGGCAGCGGGCAGGCCCATCAGGATTTTCAATGACGTGTCATAATCCGGGTCGCCCGCTGAAATGAAGGCTACGAATCCCGCCCGGTTTTTCTTTTTCAACTCGCTGAAGCGAGCTTCTATACGGCTCACAGTTTTGTCCCCAAGTGTTCAGCGATGGCAAAAATGTCCTTGTCGCCACGTCCGCACATATTCATGAGCAGGATCTTGTCCTTGCTCATCGTGCTTGCGAGTTTGCCGGTATACGCAAGGGCATGGGATGGCTCGAGTGCCGGCAGGATGCCTTCCTGCCTCGCGCAGAGCTGAAACGCTTCGAGCGCTTCCTTGTCGGTTGCCGAGACATAGTTCACGCGCTTGACGTCATGAAGCCATGAATGTTCGGGACCGATGCCGGGATAGTCGAGGCCGGCCGAAATCGAGTGCGCCTCGATGATCTGTCCGTCGTCGTCCTGCAACAGATAGGTGCGGTTGCCGTGCAGCACGCCTGGTCTGCCGCCTGCAAGCGAGGCTGCATGCTGCCCCGTCTCAATGCCGTGGCCCGCCGCTTCGACGCCATAGAGTGCGACTTCGGGATCGTCGAGGAATGGATAGAACAGACCCATCGCGTTGGAACCCCCACCAATGCAGGCAACGGCTGCATCGGGCAGGCGTCCTTCTGCCTTGAGCATCTGGGCTTTGGCCTCTATTCCGATCACGGACTGGAAGTCGCGTACCATGGCGGGGTAGGGGTGCGGGCCCGCGACCGTGCCGATGATGTAGAATGTCGATTCAACATTGGCGACCCAATCGCGGAGGGCTTCGTTCATCGCGTCCTTGAGCGTACGCGATCCCGATTTCACCGGCACAACTTCTGCACCCAGCAACCGCATCCGGAATACGTTGGGCGACTGGCGCTTGATGTCTTCCTCGCCCATATAAACGACGCACGGCAACCCGAATCTGGCAGCAACTGTCGCCGTTGCGACGCCATGTTGTCCTGCGCCGGTTTCGGCGATGATGCGCTTCTTGCCCATGCGGCGCGCCAAAAGAATCTGCCCCATGCAGTTGTTGATCTTGTGAGCGCCGGTATGGTTGAGCTCGTCGCGCTTGAAGTAGATTTTCGGACCAGCAAAATGTTCTGTCAGGCGCTCGGCGAAATAGAGTGGTGACGGGCGTCCGACATAGTGCTCGAGGAAGCTGTCGAGTTCGGCCTGAAACGATGGATCCTTCTTGGCCGCATCATAGGCCTGTTCGAGGCTGAGGATGAGCGGCATCAGCGTTTCGGCGACATAGCGCCCGCCGAACAGGCCGAAGTGGCCGTTGGCGTCGGGACCGCCACGATAGGAGTTTGGTTTCATTTCAATACTCACGACTGCGGCTTGGTGTTTCCGAGAGCGATATCATCGAATGCCATTGTTGCCTTCGAAATAAATGACGCGATAAGGCCGCAGTCCTTGACGCCCCGGGGCTTTTCGACACCCGATGATACGTCGACGCCAGTCGGCCGGAGTTGGTAAATGGCGTTTGCGACCGTGTCGGGGGTCAATCCGCCTGCGAGAAACCATGGCTTCGACCAGGTTTCTCCGACGATAAGGTTCCAGTCGAAGGCCTCGCCGCTGCCGCCCGAAGCCGCATCGAACATCAGCCAGTCGGCGACAGCTTCGAAACGGCGGGCTTCCTTGGTGCTGGCTTTGCCTGTGAAGGAAATGACCTTCATGACGGGTATTCCAAAACGGCTGCGGACAGCCTTGACCCGCTCGGGCGTTTCAGTGCCGTGCAGCTGCCAGAGCGCTGGCTTCAACGTCGTAGCGATCGACTGAAGCGCGTCGTCACTCGCATCGACGGTCAGCGCGACCGTGATGACGCTGTTTGACCTGGCCGCGAGATGCTGCGCGTCCGACGGTGAAATGTTTCGCGGACTTTTCTCTATGAATGCGAAGCCTATGTGCGACGCCCCTGCTTCCACTGCGCAATCGAATGCTTCGGGCGTCCTGATGCCGCAAATTTTTATGGCGCCATTCATGCGGCAGCTTGCAGGAGCTGGTCGCGAATGGCTCGCGCTGCGGCACCCGGGTCAGCGGCTTCAGTTATCGGGCGACCTATCACGAGGATGTCTGCGCCCAACTTGACAGCTTCACGCGGTGTCATCACCCGCTTCTGATCGCCGACGCTGGCGCCGGCGGGGCGGATACCGGGTACGATCAGCATGAAGTCTTTGCCCAGCGCCCTGCGCAGCGGCTCAATTTCATGCGCGCTGCAAACGACGCCGTCCAGGCCTGATGTTTTGGCAAGCGTTGCCAGGCGCATGACCTGATCAGCAGGCGAACCGCCTATTCCGGCGGCATGAAGATCGCCTGCATCGAGGCTTGTCAGTACCGTTACGCCTATAACCTTGGGACGCTTCGCACCGGCTGTTGCGGCGGCATCTGCTGCCGCCTTCATCATGGCGGCGCCGCCACTGGCGTGAATGTTCACAATGGAAACACCAAGAGGGAGTATGGCGCGGATACCGCCAGCGACCGTGTTTGGAATGTCATGCAGCTTGAGGTCCGCAAATACCGGGACCCCAAGTTCGGCGATCCTCGCGACGCCTTGCGGACCATTGGCGTTGAAGAATTCCAGTCCGATCTTCAGTCCGCCAACATAAGGCTTGATGGCGTTAGCCCAGGCGAGCGCCTTGCCGACATCAGTCGTGTCGAGGGCGCAGAAGACAGGATTGCGGGCGGGGTTTGTCATGGTGCCGCTTATAAGCGAGCCGTTTGCCCGGACGCAACCGCGGGCCACGAGCGGTTTGCTACTGGCTTCTCAGGATTTGTGGCTCAAAACTGCGAGAATTCCCAAATACGAGACGGCTCTCGGGCATGACGCCTTCTGTCACGCGGGGCTGCAATCCTCAAGTCCTGTTGAAGGGATCAAACCGCAAGGCCCGGGTCGCCTTCGATGACTTCCTGAACCAGGGAAGGGCGTTCGCCCGCACGCCAGAGGTGAACACGATGTACGACACGGTAGACGAGTGGGCCGCCGTCATCGCTGACGCTGCGTTCGAGCGGGCGGGGGATGCACACGAATTCGGTCTCGAGCTCCTGGGATGATGCCCTGACCGTGGCGTAGCCGTGTCCGCCGAAGTCGACGAGTTTCAGGTGAGGCGACACATCGGGATTGCGGGCGGCCCGTGCGCGAACCGGATCTCCCGTCTCTGCCAAGGTCAGCGACGACTTCACGCCGTGGAGGAGTGTCATGCCGAAGGTGCATTGCATCGAGCCATCCGGCTTGTCGTGGATGTAGAGGGACCGAAGCGGCATATCCTTCTTGAGCGTCAGTTCCTGTACTTCAGCCGCGCCCTGTGCGGAGATCGATCCCGTGACGAATTCCACGCCGACGGGATTGAACGCGCGCGGCGGCAAGGACGCGCTCGGATAGCCGGCCCAGAAGGAGTGCTTGTCTCCGGCCACGATGGCGAAGCCAGTGATGCCTTCCTTCTCGACCATGCCAAAGATCTCGTTGTGCTCGATGGAATAGTCATCGGTCAGGACACCGTAACCTGCGCCTGGCCACGCTTTGGCATATGGCTCCGGGAGGTTCTTCGGATCGGTGCGCCAGGTGAGTGTTCCAAATGAGTGTCCCCAGATCTTCCAGGGCGCCCTGGCTGTCCGCAGGCGGTCCTTGAACCATGCCATCTGTGCGATTCCGAGATAGGACTGCGGTGGCGCATTGACCTGTGTGTTCGCAATCTCGACATCGCCGACCCGTATCTTCGCTGGCGGATTGCCACCTGCATATTCGCGGCCCTGGTCGAGGATTTCATTCACTTCTTCGGGCAGCGCGCCGAAGTCTATTGGCGGCAATGTGCTGCCGTCTGCCGGCGGGGACATGAAGGACCGGTTGTCGGTCAGTATCATGTCGACGTTGCTGCCGAAGCGGAACGCCCGATGGATCCTCAGCGCATTGATGGCGATCAGGTTGTTTGGTTCCAGGCCAAGTCCGCGGGCATCAAGCGACGTCAGCGGGGCATCGTTGACTGCCGGCGGTTCGAAGGCATCCGTCTTGCCGGCTTTCTTCACGCGCGCCGGTTGATACTCGTACCAGGCCTGGCTTGCGGCGACCTTGAGGTGCTGCGCGGGTCTGATCACGTTGTTGAATCCCTGCTGGCTCTGGTAACCGCGCCAGGAGAATTCGTGATTGTCCCAAACGGGGACGAAGGGCCAGTGGGCGCGCGCATCCTGCAAGTCGGGATCGAGCAGGTAGCTGCGATAAGCGGTGCGATAGTCTTCGAGGCTGGCCGGAATGTGGAACTTGCCGACCTTTTCGCCCTGCGGATAGCGAACGATGTCGCGCAGACGACGACCGCGCAGGATGCCGCCCGGAACGTCTTCAGGGTACCAGACCAATTCGTAGAAGAAGTCACCGAGGTGCAGCACGAAGCTGAGCTGTTCGCCGCGCGGGCGCCGGACGTCTTCGTACATCATGCGCCGATAGGCATTGCAGGCGCCGATGGTCACATCCTGGCAACTGACGAAGGCGAAGCGAACGGGACGGTCGTCGTTGTCCGCGGGGGCTGTCAATGTGCGACCGACGCGGCTTGCGTTGCCACTCTCGTCGATGAAGCGGTACCAGTATTCCTTCGCGGGACGAAGGCCGGCGGCGAGGAACCTGCAGGTCCAATCCGTGTTTGCTCCGATCGGCGAGACGCCGCTTGCGACGACCTTGCGAAACTCCGGGTCGCTTGCGACTTCGACGTTCAGACGGTCTGACCGGGAGATCTCTGGCGGGCGTCGTGTCCAGAGGATGACGCTTGTGGTGTCCGGATCGCCGGATGCTACGCCTTGCGGATACAAGTCCCGGCGTTCGGTGAGCTTCGTGTTGCTGCTGGCCTGGGTCTTGCCGATGGCAAGCACCGCTCCCAGCGCGGCGGCTTCCGCGATCAGTTGGCGTCGATTGATGCGAGGTGTTTTTGACATGTGGTAGATCCCCCCGGCTTCCCCATTTGCTCTCGCCGTCAGCGACGCCGGGAGTACGTCTTCCATTAAAACCGAGCTTCGCTGGAAGGGGAATCAACAGTTCGTGTTTGGAGTATTGGCTGGGGGAGGATCGAGGTCACGACTTGGTGAGGTGGGGCGTGATTGCTGAGGCTGCCCCCCCATCCGTCTCGCTGCTGCGCAGCGATCCACCTTCCCCCTCAACGCGCTGCGCGCGTCGGTGGGAAGGGCAATGCCATATGAGTAGCCCTTCCCACCAG
>JBEBHP010000037.1:0-8952 GCA_040080835.1 Micropepsaceae bacterium
GTTCAACGCCAGCGTCGCGCCCTCCTACGAGTACGCCTGTCACGAGGGCAATTATTCCATGCCAGGCATTCTCGAGGCCGGTCGGAAAGAGGACCGCGCAGTGCAGCGATAAATGGGGTGAACCAAATGCAAGTGTCGATCCCCCAGTCGGGCGTTCCGGGGCGTCTGGTCTGACGCCGGCGGCGCTGCTGCTGCGTCCTGTGGTGACAGCATGACGACTGACGCATTTTGGGCGATTACCTGCCGGCTCGGTTAGGGCAGGGCGAGTGGCCGGACTGGATCGACTCAACCGGATTGCCACATTCCGTATTCCGGCGGCACTGGGGCCCGCTACCGGCATCACGTTGCGTCCGGAGACTGTTCTTTCTAGTGTGAGATTAGCGCATGCCCACGCGGGAGGAGCTCTGTTGAAGACGTCGCGGACAACTGCATCTCGGATAGCCACAGCGTCCTCCTTCGCCGTGCTTTCCCTTTTTGGTTCGGCTCAGGGTCAGCCACAAGAAGCGCGGACGGATTCAAGCGCCCTGATCTGTGTGATGGCCTACGAGTTCGACCGTCAGCTCAACGAGACCGGCGAACGCGCGACGGCCGCAGAGGCGGCGAGAAACGCTACGATGGCAAAATTCCTGACGCTGCGCCCTCAAAGTCCCGAGAAGTCGCAGCAGGATGTTGATGCGCAGGGCAAACACATGAAGGTCGAGCTCGACGCTGGGAGCCTAGATATCCCCGACACCGTGCGGTCCTGCGACATCGTCTGGGGCGAAAGCGTATCGTCCTTGCCTATCCGGTTTACGTCTAACGCCCCGAACGCGACCACTAGCAGCCCTCCCGCAAACGACAACCAGATAGAATGCGACAAGATCGAGTCTGACGCTTTGAACTTCATCCGCACTTGGAACTGGGACGTCGACGAGTTCAACACAGATCCGACCGATGAAGCGCGCACAAGCCTTCGCCAGTCCTATGATGCGTTGCAACGCAGGATGCACGATTCTGCCGAGTATTCGGAAGTCAAACGTTGCCCGGGATTAGGCGACGTCATTCGTGAAGCGGCGGCGAAGTGGGATCACCCTTAGCGGGACGGCCCGGCAATCTTCGCAGTTCCAGGCCTGTGCGGGAATTGACAACTTGACTGCCCGATGGGGATTCCAGCGCTAGGCGCGTGGCCGCATTCAAGCCGCCGTCGTCAAGACAGAATCCGCCCGCGGGCGGAAGAGTCTTTTCTTCGGCCTGCTGATGATCTCCCGCCAACCCGGTCTGAAATCCCAAAGGTTACCAACGGCGGCTCTTGGGCGATGACCAGCCTGATCGGCAGGGAAGATGCGACCGGCAGTTCCCGGGGGACCCTGCCATTGGCAACATCATTGGATACGCGCGAAGTTGGGGCCCATTTGCGACAGTCGCCTGAGCGGTCGGCGTCTGATCTCTAGAACCCAAGCCTGCCCAGCATGCCCGTGACACGATCTCGCGTTGCCAGGTCGCGAAACGGGAAAGCGCGCAGGAAATCGGCTTTCCGGAGATGTCCGGCGCGGGCGCGCGCCGATTCCGCCCAGGCCATAGAACGAGCATCGTTGCCGTTGAGGCCGTGGGCGACAGCAGCGATCATTTCGATGAGTGCGTGCGCGCCCGGTGAATTGGCCGCCCGCTCTGCCCAGTCGGCTGCCTGCGCGGTGTCCTCGCGCGCAATGTGCGACAGCGCCCTGACGCCGAGCATGCCGTAGACGAAGGGATCAAGCGGGCTAAGGGCGAGAGCGGATGCAATGTTCGCTTGGCTGGCGTCGGCGCTTCCCAGCAGGGCTTCAGCCCATCCCCGCGAATACTTTGCCTGCGCATAATTCGGATTGAGGGCGTTGGCGCGCTCAAGCCATGGAAGGCTTGCTTCCAGATCACCGCGCAGCCAGTGCGCCCGGCCCATCGTGAAATGTCCGAACGGATCGAGCGAATCCCGTTCGAGGCATTGGGATGCGTAGTGCTGTGCGCGTTTCGTTGCTTCGGAATTGTCCGTGTAGCCGAGGAAGGCGTTCTGGAAATGGGTGAATGAAAGTCCGGCATAGGCGCGTGCGAAACCGGGCTCCATGGCGATGGCGCGTTCAAACAAGCCAGTCGCAGCTTCATTGTCCGCCTTGTTGAAGCGGTACATGTGGTGCAGGCCAAGATGGTAGGCCGACCACGCATCGAGGTTTTCAGGCGAACGCAGCAATGCTCTCTGTGCTTCGTTGAACGGAATCCGCACCTCCACCGCGCTCGTCACGGCATTGACGATCTGGTCGCGTATTTCGTGAACCGCGCTGACGTCGGCGCGAAATCGTTCGCTCCAGACGACGCCCCGGTCCTGCGTGTCGCTGAGTTCGACCGACACGGACATGGTCTTGCCGAACATCTCGACAAGGCCGGTGAGGCAGTACTGGACGTTGAGTTTGCTTCGCACCTCGTCGAGCTTTGCATCGCCCCCGCGAAAGAGGAATGACGAGCCACGCGCGATCACGAACAACCAGTGCAGCCGCGACAACTCGGTAATGAGATCGTGGGGCAGCGCTTCGGTGATGGGAAACCCGGGGTCTCCTGCTCCGATCAATCGAAACGGTAACACCGCAATACTTGGCCGAGAATTGGCGCGCGGCCCGCCGCCGGTCGCCTCGCGCGCGGCGGCGAAGGAGACCGATGCACGCGTTTCAACGTCAGCGACGAAGGAAAAGCCAAGACCATGGACCGTTCGAATGACTGCCTGCTGGCGGCCATCGTCGCCGATCGCCTGGCGGGCAGACTTCACCCGGCTGGCAATCGCGGAGTCCGAGACGATGCGGCCGTTCCACACCACCGCGACGATCTCGTCCTTGCTGACCATCCGGTCGCAGTTTTCGATCAGGAACCGGAGCAGCGCGAAAACCTGCGGCTCCACGGCGACGGCAACGCCGCGCTTGCGGAGCTCAACGCGCTCCGTGTCCAGCTCGAAATTCTGGAAACAATGGATCATCGCCTGAAATCATAGCCCATGGCGCGTCAATCTCCAGAAGTTCTCCATGCCGTCTCCAAGCATAGCCACGCGCGGTCCGATACACCTTGGCCAATCTACCCGTCTGTTGACGTCGGGGGAGACACAAGGAGGATGAAATGAACAACGCCAAGGTTAAGGGACGTGCGGCTGTCGCCATCGCGTGCGCGTTCGTGTCTGCATGCGCCACGAGCAGCGCCCAGGTCACCCCGGAGCCTGCCATCACGCGCACTGTCGCCGACGGGTTCCAATGGGGGCCATGTCCGCCGATCTTTCCGGCGGGATGTGAAATCGCCGTGCTGCATGGCGACCCTGCGCGGCCCAACGCCGACGTTTTCCTGCGCGTGCCGGGCGGCTATCAGATCCCGGCCCATTCCCACACCTCGCCGGAGCGTATGGTGCTGGTCGAGGGGCAGCTGAACGTGCGCTACCAAGGCCAGAGAGCGGAAGTGCTGACGCCGGGCGAGTATGCCTATGGCCCGGCGAAGATGGCGCATCAGGCTTCCTGCCTGGGCGACAAGCCGTGCACGCTCTTCATCGCCTTTGAGGGGCCGGTCGACGCTGAAGCGTTCGCCGGGTCACTCGAGTGATCTGCCGGCCGACGAGCATGATTTGCCGAGGGAATCCCGGACCTGAAGTCCCGCACGCCAGCGCTGATAAAAATGGAGTCACACGATGAACCCGAACAAGGCTCTGTGGGAAAAAGGTGATTTCACGCGCATCGCACGGTGCATGCGCGAGAGCGGCGAGGCACTTATCGGCCAACTCGGAATCACGCGGGGACTCAAGGTTCTCGACCTGGGATGCGGCGATGGGACGACCGCGTTGCCGGAAGCGAAGCTCGGGGCGGACGTGCTGGGCGTCGACATAGCTGCCAACCTCGTCGCAGCGGGAAACAAGCGGGCGGCTGAGCAGGGCCTTGCGAACTGCCGGTTTCAGGTTGGCGATGCGTCCAGTCTCGAAGGAATCGAGAGCCGCTCGTTCGATCTCGTGGTCAGCATCTTCGGCGCCATGTTCGCGCCGAGGCCGTTCGACGTGGCGAAGGAAATGGTGCGGGTTACCCGGCCGGGCGGGCGCGTGGTGATGGGCAACTGGATTCCCAACGATCCAACCCTCGTCGCGCAGATCCTCAAGATCAGCTCGTCCTATTCCCCGCCGCCGCCGGAGGGGTATGTCAGCCCGATGACGTGGGGCGTCGAGGACAACGTGATCGAGCGGTTTGGAAGCGCCGGAATTCCGCGGAACAACATCTCGTTCCTGAGGGATACCTACACCTTCAACTTTCCAGGCGCGCCATCCGGTTTGCTGGAAGCCTTCAGGACCTTTTACGGCCCAACCATGAATGCCTTTGAAGCTGCAGAACGAAACGGCCGGGCTGATGCGCTGCTCGGTGAGCTGGATGCCCTGTTCAAGAGACAGAACAAGAGCAGCGATCCAGGATCGACGTCGATTCCGGCGACGTTCCTGCGGGTTTCGGTTGCCGTTGATTGACCGGCGCTCGCGTCGGAGAGGAAAATATCCGACAAGCGCCAGCCCCGCTGGTTTAGGTGCAAGGATTACAGGACCGCCTGAAGAAGGTTAAATCCGCCCCAGACCTCGAAGTGTTACGACTGACGCATTTTGGGCGGCTCCAGCCGTAACGCAGCGCCGTCTTTGACTGGCCGCACTGGATCGACTCAGCCGGATTGCCACATTCCGGGTTGCGACGACCTCGGGGCCCCTAGCTGCCGTTCGAGCCGTGGGGGTATAGTTAAGTCCGGAAACAAATTCGCAGGTTCCGAAACGCCTCGATTTGCGCGGGATATTCGTCGTGGATCATCGCGTGCGAGGGGCCATCCACAGATGTCAGCACCGGCGCGGTCTCGCCGCATGAATGTTTTGAAGCCAAACAGCACATGTTGGCGGACGGAAACGTCGCACCGCGTGGCGTTTCTGATGGATAACGAGCCCTACTACACGGCGCTCCATGAGGCCCTTCTCGCGGCCGAACACTCAATACACATCCTCGGATGGGCATTTGATCCCCGCACCCGTCTCGCTCCGGATGGGGCGGACGGGCCCGAAGATCCTGACGAGATCGGGCGAGTTCTAATCGAGCTTTGTCGCGCCCGGCCTGAGCTCCTGGTTCGAATTCTGGTCTGGAAATCGCCGTTCGGCGTCATGGGGCATCAGGGTCTGCGCGGACACCGCGCCAAGAGAGTATTCGCCAGGACGCCGGTGATCTTTCGGGAGGCGGGTGACGTCCCGTTCGGGGCAAGCCACCATCAGAAGATGATCATTGTCGATGATCGGCTTGCGTTTTGTGGCGGAGGCGACATCGTCACGAACCGCTGGGACTCACAGTTGCATCGACATCTTGAGCAACGCCGCATTCTCCCCAGTCAGGGTAGCCACCTGGCGCGCCACGAGGTCATGATGTTGGTCGACGGGCCAGCCGCTGGGGCGCTCGGCAAGCTCTTTCGTGAGCGTTGGACCAACGCAACTGGGGAACCTCTAGCCGACGAGCAGACCGGATACGCGGGTCCATGGCCGCAATGCGCATCCGTGCAACTCGCAGGTGTTCAGGTGGGAATCGCCCGAACACAGCCGGCGTGGCGAGGACGGCCACTCGTCAAAGAGATCGCAGATTTGACCCTCGCGTGTATCGCGAACGCTCGTCAGACAATCTACCTTGAGAACCAGTACTTCACGTCCCGGCACGTGGCTGACGCCCTGGCCGAGCGTCTCCTAGAACCAGCAGGCCCGGAGGTTATCCTGGTTGTGAGCTGGTGCGCGCCGAGCTGGTTCGACCGCTTGACCATGGATTTCGCGCGCAATCCTCTGGTTCGGCGGCTTCGCGCGGAAGACCCGTTCGGACGGTTTCGCGCGCTGTCACCCAAGACCTCGGGTGGCGCGCCAATTCTTCTGCATTCCAAGGTCGGGATCTTTGATGATCGCATCGTGCGGATCGGATCGGCCAATTTGAACAACCGTTCCGAGGGATTCGACACCGAGTGTGACCTGGCGATTGAAGGGACCGCGGACGTTGAACGCCGAGCCATTGTCCGGTTCAGAGATCAGCTCTTGGGCCACTACCTTGCCGTCGACACCGCCCAGTTTGCTCACGTCAGAACCATCACAGGCAGCGTCGTGAGGGCGATCGACGTGCTGAACGTCGAGGGCCGTCTGGCCCCTCTCCCCGTGGGACTTCCGTCCTTGTGGGAAGAGTTTGTCTCTGGCAGGGGCTTGGGTGACCCTGGGAGCGTAGCCGAGAGCTGGCGCTGGCGTGTGAGAGGGCAATGAATGTGAAACCTGCCGGATTCTCATCTTCGCCAAGAGTGCAGAGGTCTGGCGCTTGCAGGTCGCAGGAACGTCCGGTCCGATGAGGTTGCTTACGTGGAACATACAGGCGGGGATCGGAACCAGCCGATATCGCGACTATTTTCTGCGCGCCCATCTCCAGCTGGTGCACGCGCCGTCCAAGACGGCGATCCTGCATAGCATCGCGGGCGAGATCGCGGCCTATGACCTAGTCTGCCTGCAGGAAGTCGATCTTGGAGGACGTCGTGCCAACTATCGCTCGCAAGTCGAGGATATAGCCGCTCTGTCCGGTCATGATCACGTCGCGGTTCAGGAGAATCGACGGATTCCGGGCGTCTCGAGGCACGGCAACGCGATACTCAGCCGCTGGCCAATGACGCAGGTGCGCGATCTCAAGCTTCCCGGCAAGATAACCGGACGCGGTTGCCTCGTTGCGGAAGTTAAGGGGAAGCACGACCTGACCATTGCATGTCTTCACCTCAGCCTCGGTCGATCCGACCAGGTCCTTCAACTGGCGGCCGTTGCGGAGGCCTTGCGGGGGGCTCGAGCCTGGGCCGCGATGGGAGACTTCAATTGCGTGGGGCATGGCGCGCCGCTTGAGGCCTTTTGCGAGATCTCCGGTGGACGCCTGCGACGTCCCGCGCCGCCGACTTTCCCGGCCTGGCGGCCTCGCTGGGACTACGATCACATCGTGACGGGCGGCGAGTTGTTGGTGACGCACTACCAGTGCGAGGCCGCGACTTTTTCTGATCACCTCGCAGTATCTGCGCGCGTAACGGTTTGAACGGTCGGCTGAGCGGGTGTTGACAGGTTAAGTTCCGTGCACAGATTCCAGCGCCGCGCGCATGGCTGTGCTCAGGCAGCCGCCGCAGCCCAGACAGAATCCGCCCGTGCACGGAACAGTCTCAGCGTCGGCCGACTGATCATGTGATGCTGAAAAGCGGGGACAACTGTAGGAAAGAAAAACGTCCGGCACGACCGACCCGGGAAGGTCGAGTCTTGCCTCGGAAATCCGAACATTACGAACGTCTCGAATTGGGCGAGCTCCTGCCTGATCAATAGGGTGGGAGCGACCGGCAACTTCCGAGCGCGGCAGCCATTGGTAACCCAGACCAAGGCCCCGTGAACTTGGTTCCCACTGCGGACATTGGCATCGCTTCCGAAACGCAACTACAAAGCCTAGACTTTGTGGAGGTTGAAGCTTTGCGGCTCATCGATGAAATATTGCGGTGTGAGCCGGTGTTCAGCGACCTAGACGATGCCTCACTGTCTTCCGTTTCCTCTCCCGAGATCAGACACCTCTTACGGACCAAGAACGGAGCGCTGGCCTTATCAGGGGCGCTCGCGTTGTTTGGCTGCGGTAGCAATTCCGCGACGCCGATGCACTTCTCATACTACAACAAATGGCATGCGCGGTCCGACTACGGCCTTAGTCCGTCCGACGATATATTCGCGGCGGATATCTTTGGCGACCTACTCGTCGCGAAGAAGGGAGCGGTTTTTCGGCTCGACGGCGAGACCGGCGAACACGTAGCGCTTGGCGGAATCGATGTACTGTTACAGCAGCCTCTCAGCGAAATAGCGGAGGAGCTTGGCGGCACATTGGGCCGTGAGCGCTTCGCAGGAAGGTCCATCGGAATGGACCCACTTCGGCTGTTGCCCACATTTCCGTTCATGATGCAGCAGCACATTCGCGGCGAGTTTTTCGAAACGCCGCTGACGCGCGCCGTTGACCTTAAGCATCGCTTGTTTGTCGCGTGCCGAGGCGCGCCTGAGGGCGCAGGTATTGACTGCGGGTTCTGGCGAGCGTCCTGAGTGGCAATGACGGCTTATGGGCGAGGAACAGCCTGATCAGTAGAGCGGGAGCGACTGGCAACTTTCGAGCGCGGCAGCCATTAGTAACCCTGGCCAGGCCGCGCGAAGTTGGGGGCTCTTGCCGTCTTACGAGGGCGTCTAATCCCGGGTAGTTTCTGTCCGGCTCGATGGTATCTTGATCGCGCTCCTCTCTCGCGAAGTAGCCATGGAATCGCTCGAAAACCTCAAAGCACTTTGGCCCAAGGCCAAACCAATCGTGCTGCCGTATGACGGGATGGCATCCCAAGCGCACGTTCTTGAGGTGCCTCGCACCCAGTTGGAGAGAGTGATCGATCAATTCTGCCGTCGCGCAACCGAAGCATCAATAACTACGCTGAACGGCTACGCGCTCGAAGAACCGCGAGACTGCGATGTCGTTACTCGTGCTGAGGTGCTTGGCCACCCAAATCAGTCGCTAACGATTATTCGCGGGGAGTTCGGGCCTGATCGGAAAATCTGGCTTTACATTTGGCCGGACGAAAGCGGCACTCGGTTCGATGCGGAGTTCGTTTTCTGGGCGGACGAGTTCTTTCCCGCAGATCAAGACGACGAAGCGCATATGGCGACCTTTGGCTTAGTGTACTCGCTTGCGGAAATGGTGCGTGAGCATCACCGACATTGCGAATGCGCGCTGACCGCATTGGAGGCGGTTGATCCTAGAGATGAACGCTCTGCCCCATGGACACTGTTCTGGTGAAGCCTCGCGCGAATGACCACTTCTGGGCGAGGTCCTGCCTAAGCGCGGCGCTTCCCCTGAACGACGCAAATGGATCGACGCTGCCGGTTTGCCACATTCCGAGTTAAGC
>JBEBHP010000013.1:0-139979 GCA_040080835.1 Micropepsaceae bacterium
GCCTCCACCACCACCGCCGCCACCAGAACCGCCAAAGTTGCCGAAGGAATTCATTGTGTTCTTCGGTCACAACATGGCTGACCTGACGCCGGAAGCGTTGGATGTCGTCAAGCAGGCAGCCGCATCTGCCAAGCAGTATGGCAGCGCGAACATCGCGGTTGTTGGCCACGCCGACCGCTCGGGTTCAGACAAGTACAATCTGGCGCTTTCCATGAAGCGTGCGAATAGCGTGAAGTCGAGCCTGGTGACCGAAGGTATTTCGGAAGCCGCCATTGCAATCGATGCGAAGGGCGAGAGCTCACCGCTCGTACCAACAGACGACGGTGTGCGCGAACCGCAAAACCGCCGGGTGAATATCACGCTGCCATAGTCAAGTTTGAGGGGAAACACGGGCAAAAGGCGGAGGCGAAACCTCCGCCTTTTGTATTTGAAGACTGTTGCAGATGTCCATGCTGCTACGAGACGTCGCGCACCGTTTATTGTGTCGCCGAATTTCTGCTTCCCGCAGTTCCGGCATTTTCCGAACACGCTTCACACACCGATGTATTGCACACGCGTGAGCACACACTCCGTGTGTTCACGCGTGCCGCGCGTAACGTCCGGGCGTCGACTCAAGTTAATATCTTGTTAACGAATGATTCGCGGGGGGACCGGAATCAGAAGAGCGCAAAGTGCGCCGCGACCGATGTCTCCTCGACAAAAAAAATACGTGACAACAAAACGGGGTGCTGGGATGTCAACAAAATCAAATCTGCTTGCGAGCGCTACACTGTCCCTATTTCTTTCGGGGTCCCTATTTCTTTGCGGTCCAGCCAGCGCTGCTTCAACTGACGGCTGGTATGCCAGTCTTGAAGGCGGCGCGGTCTGGGTACAGGCATGGGACCACATCCGCACCTCCGCCGAACGTTGCTACACGGTGACGCGACCGGCCACTGCCGAGTTCGACACGGGCTGGGCCGGACTGGGTTCGATTGGTTACGGCATGAACCACTGGCGGGTCGAAATCGAAGGCGGTTACAGGCAGAACAACCTGGGCAGCTATATCAAGAACGGATGGGTTCTCAGCGACACATCGGGCGATCTCACCGAGATCACGGCAATGCTGAACGTTCTCTATGACGTGCCTTTGACGGACGCGATGTCGCTCTCGATCGGGGCTGGCGTCGGCGGCGACTACGCCGAGTTCAGCTTTGACCTGCCGTGGAGCGACATCAACCACAACGACTGGCGCTTTGCCTATCAGGGCATTGCCGGGCTGAATTATGCGCTAACCACAAACCTCGCCATGTACATCAACTACAGGTACCTCAACGCACAGGGACCCAAGTTTGACGCAGACCCCTGGCTTTCCATCGACGGTGAAGATCTTCACAAACACACCGCGACCCTGGGTCTCAGATACGCATTCTCGTCACCGGCGGCGGCGCCTCTGGCCCCTCCACCACCTCCTCAGCCTGCGGCGCCTGTCGAGCGAGAGTTCCTGATTTTCTTCGGCTTCAACAAGTCGAACCTGACCAGACAAGCCATGGATACGGTGCGCCAGGCTGCGACTGCCGCACAGCAATTGGGTACGGCGAAGATCCGCGTCGTAGGTCACACTGACAGGTCTGGCTCACTCAGTTACAACAAGGCCCTGTCCATGCGACGTGCCGATACAGTCAAAAAGGCGCTTGTCTCGGAAGGCGTGATGGGGTCTGCGATTTCGATTGCGGGCCGGGGAGAATCCGACCCACTGGTTCAAACGGCGGATGGCGTGAGAGAACCACAAAACCGGCGTGTCCAGATCGGGTTTTGACGAACCACTCGCGTTGCCTGAACTCCCCGGATAAGGTGGCGGCAATTTCTTTGCCGCCATTTTTCATCGGGATCGCCACATGGCAGATATTCTTACCGACCTCGCCGCAAAACTGGGCTCAAGACTTGCACTTGTAGACGACAGGCCAGATGGCCACGTCGTGAAGTGGAGCTTTGAGGAACTGGAAATCAACGCGAACAAGCTTGCGCGGTTGCTCCTCGAGCTTGGTGTGAAATCCAACGACAGGGTGTTGTCGTGCGGCCAGAATTCTTGCTGGCTGGTTGCCATGACAAACGCGGTCCGCAAGATTGGCGCCGTCGGAGTGCCGCTGAACTACCGGTTGACGCATGAAGAGGCTGCTTACGTGGTCGACAACTCCGACTGCGTAGTCGTGTTTACAGATGCGGAATTTGCAGACCTGTTCGTGCAGATCCGCGGTGAAACACCGAAAGTGCGAGACGTGCTTGTATTTGACGGTACACCGCTGGAGGGGCAGCGCAAAGTTGAGACATTGATCGCCAACCTGCCGGGCACGCCCCCCGAAATGCGTGAGGCGCCTGGCGAACCTATGACGATGATCTATACCTCGGGAACAACGGGCAAACCAAAGGGTGCCGTACGCTCATCGCTCGGCAACCCTCAGCAATCGGCGGCACTGTGGGGTGAGATTGGTTACCAGGCGGATGATGTCTACATCACCACCGGACCGCTCTACCACTCGGGTCCTGGCGGATTTCTGGCGACATCGTTGCGGCAGGGTCATACCTGCGTGCTGCAGCACAAGTTCGACGAGGAAGACTGGCTTCGCCTGGTGCAGACCTATCGTGTCACCACCACCTTTGCGGCTCCGACACCCATCAGGCGCATCTGCCAGTTGCCTATGGAAATTTTCAGCAAGTATGACGTCAGCTCCATGGCGCGCATGGTGGGAAATGCCGCACCATGGTCCTATGCGCTGAAGCAGCTATATCTTTCGCGGTTCCCGAAACTGTCGCTGTTCGAAATCTATGGCTCTACCGAACTTGGCGTAAACACCGTATTGCGACCCGAGCATCAATTGTCGAAGCCCGGATCATGCGGACGGCCGGCTCCTGGCGTTGAAATCATGCTGTTTGACGAAGAAGGCAAACCCGTCACAACGCCAAATACCGAAGGCGAACTTTACGTGAAGAGCGCCAACATGTTCTCGACCTATCACAAGGCGCATGACAAGTTCATGGCGGACCAGCGCGATGGCTGGCAGACCGTTGGCGACATTGCGTATCGCGATGCGGAAGGGTTTTTTCACATCTGTGATCGCAAGAAGGACATGATCATCTCGGGCGGCGTGAACATCTACCCGGCGGAGATTGAAGCGGCCCTCGAAGAGCATGACGACATCAATGATGTCGCGGTGTTCGGCATTCCTGATGACGAGTGGGGTGAGGCCGTGCATGCGATCGTTGTCGTGCGCAAGGGCGCACAACTGTCGAAGGAGCGGATCATCGGGTATGCGCGGTCCCGCCTTGCCGGCTACAAGGTCCCGCGTTCCATTTCGTTCATGGATGAAATTCCGCGCACGGGCTCGGGCAAGATCCTGAAGCGCGACTTGCGCAAACCGTTCTGGGCCGGGCGCAGCAGCCGCGTGTGAAGCGCCAATCTTTATTGTAAAGCTTGCTTGACATCTCGCAAACTCACGTGTAAATGGTCCTTGTCATTTAATCAAGGATGCTTGTCATGGCGATGAATGCGGCGCAGCGACGTTATCAAGTCAGATTTTGGCCAATCATGGCCTTTTATGTGGTCGCCGTCCTGGGCGTGACGTGGCTTTTCAACAACCAGCCGCCGGAAGGACCCATCAAGTTTGTGATCGCGGTCCTGCCCGCGCTGCCGATCATCGGCGTGCTCTACGTGATGGGACGCTATCTGGTCGAGGAGGATGACGAATTCCTTCGTCTGCAGCACGTGATCAGCCTGCTGATTGCAACAGGTCTCACGCTTTCATTTTGTGCCGTGTGGGGCTTCCTCGAGATCTACCATCTCGTTCCAGTCATCGGCGTCTTCGATATCAGCTGGGGCTACTTCGCAGCGATGGGCCTCGGCCGATTGCTGGCCAAGTGGTGGTACCGATGAAGAACCGGCTGCGGGTGCTCCGGGCGGAACGTGGCTGGAGCCAGGCCGATCTGGCGGAGCGGCTTGCCGTATCCCGGCAGAGCATCAACGCAATAGAGACCGGCAAGTATGACCCTTCCCTGCCGCTTGCTTTCAAAATTGCAAACATTTTCAGCATGAAGATCGAACAGATTTTTGATGCCGAATAGATGGTGGAGACCCAGATGAAAGACTTCAAGATTCCAATGTGGTTTGTGCGCTTGTTCGCGATACTCATGTCAATCCCGGTGTTTCTGCAGATCTGTTCGCACGCCAAAAGCGATGACAGTACTGCCCCGCGCATCACGGTGAGCGTGGAAGGGAAAGGTCCCGATATCGTCATGATCCCTGGCCTTGCGTCTTCTGCGGAAGTGTGGCGAGGCGAGGCGAACCGGTTGAAGGCTGTGTATCGGGTACATCTGGTGCAGGTTGCTGGTTTTGCGGGGACACCCGTTGGTGGCAATGTGCAGACACCGCTGCTGCTGCCGATCCAGGATGAGATAGTCGCCTACATCAGTACCCAGCACCTGAACCACCCGGTTCTGGTCGGGCACTCCATGGGCGGATTGCTGTCCATGATGATCGCGGAGAGCCATCCTGAAGTCATCGGCAATGTGCTGATTGTCGACAGCCTTCCGTTCTTCGGGCTGCTTTCCAATCCACAGGCAACGGTCGAAGGCGTTATGCCGATTGCCCGCCAATTCCGTGACCAGGTGATCGCGCAAGGCCAGGACGCGTATGCGCAGGGGCAGTTGCGCACCATGAGCATGCTGATCAAGTCCAACGGGCCCGAAGCGCAAGCCGCTTTGGCCGCCGCCCAGTCTTCCGACCACAAGGTGGTCGCACAAGCGCTGTTTGAGGACTGGACAACCGATTTGCGGTCGCGGCTCGGGTCGATGACAATGAAAGTCGCGGTGCTTTACCCCTACGATACCTCCATGGGCATACCGCAGTCAGCGGTTGACGGCATTTACAACAATGCCTTTGCCGGGTTGCCCAACAAGCAGATCATTCGGATCGATGGCTCGTATCACTTCATACAAATTGACCAGCCTGACCGTTTTCACGAAGAGGTCATGAAATTTCTCGCGCTGAAATAAGCGGAGCTAATCGCTTTTGTCCCGTCTGGACCTGCTGCCGGGAGATGAACCCTGCAGCACGTCCCGGCACTGTTCGCGCAGGAAGCGGCTTACGGCGCTGGGCTCTGAAAAGCCCAGCAAGGTGACCAGTTCGGTCGCCGAAACACTGCCTTTCAGTGCCTCGACACGTACAATTTCCTTCCTTGCGTTCGCGAGCACCTGCTTGAATGACACGCCTCTTTCATTCAACCGTCGTTGCAGCGTGCGTTCCGTCATTCCAAGCGCGTTCGCCAGATCTCCCATGGCTGTGTACCCCAACGGGATCATGCTGCGGATCACAGCATCCGCCTTCGTCATCAGGTCTGCTGACAGGCTGTGATGAAATTCCTCCAGCTGGCTTCGGGCGAGAGAATGAAGGTGAGTGTTGGCCCTGGAGGACTGAGCAGCGAAATCCTCTGTGCTGACGCAAAACATATTCAGGGACTGGTTGAACTGAACTGGCACACCAAATACCTGCTGGTACACTGATGCTGTCGAAACTGCACCGTGAACGAACGCAACTTTCCGCGGGTTCCAGCCTGGGGCAATCAAGTGCCTGCAGAGTTCAACGCCCGTTGTGAGCAGCGCTTCGCGGTAGTGCACAGCGTCATGGCGTCCATGCTGTTCGATGTGCAACGAGATGCAATTGCCATCGGCTGTCCTTGCACATTCAAGTTTGAGCGCACCGTTCAGGACGTGCACGTAACGACCGAGTTCACCTATCGCCTGCTCCAGTGACTTCGCGTGCTCCGCCACCATGCCGATCAACCCGTAGGAACTGAAGTCCAGTTTCCTGGCGAGCCTGATCCCAAAGTCCGGTACGCGAGAAAGCCTTGCCGCAGTCTCGATGGCGTCGGTCACGACACCGCAGTCGAGCAGTGCGCCAGCCTGGTTGATTGCGTCCCGCGTCAGCCTGACGAGCGACAGGACCTCATCACCGTCCACCCCCAGTTCAATTGCAAGGTCCAGAGCGTGACGAACCATCAGTGGCGTCGCCAGCGGCCTTCCCGGCATGCCATTGGATTTACTGATCATCATCGCGCGCTATCTCATGAGCGTGCGCGTCTGGCTTGCGACTTCAACTCGCTTGCCGTCTTGCCCATATGGTTGCGTACAAAGCGGCTGGCCGCACTGGGTTCCGAGAAGCCGAGCAATGCCGCGAGCTTCTCTCCATTGGCCAGACCAAGTTTGATTTGATCCTTCACAATCGTTTCCCGCACCATATTGACGATTTTCCGGAATGAGGAACCGTCATTCGACAGCCGCCGCTGAAGTGTTCTGGGCGACATGTTTAACATGCTGGCGACATTTGATGCACTGGCTCTTCCACTGGAAAGCAGCCCCGGGATCAACAAGGCGACCTGTGCCGGCAAATTGTCTGCCTGTTGGCTACTTGCTCCATCGAGCACGCGCTGCAGCATTGCCTGCACAGGCGACTTCTCGATGCTGATGCTCATGTCCATCCGGGAACGGGGCGAAATGGCCGCGCAAAGGACCTGCTCGAAATCTACCGGGCAGCGAAACGCCTCGCGATATGTGGTTTGGCTGCTCATCCTGCTGTGCGGGAAGCAGATCCGTGACGGGTTCCATGCCTTGGCGCTCAGCAAGCGGCCAAACCTGATCATCATCAGCAGCATCCCTTCTGTGTAATGCCGGGGCCTGATCGTACTTCGGGAACTTGTCTGGAACTGCAACTGCGCATCGTTTGCATCTCGATGGATGGCGTAGGTGTATCCTGTCCCCAGCCTGGAGACGTAGGAGCCGATCCCCGCAAATGCCCTGGAAAGCGTGTGCTGATGAGCGACAACCACACCCAGGACGCCGAAGGTCCGGAAGTCCGATTTCTTACCCCAGACTATGCCGAAGTCGTCACGAGCGGTCAGAAGTGCGGCCATTTCCACCGCATCGATGAGCTTGCTGGTCTGCACGTATCCGCCGACGCGATACGCAGTCTGCTCGGAAATGTTAACTCCGGACAGAATCCTTGCCGGTTCCACGCCAAGGTTTTTCGCCAGTTCCAGTGCGTACTGCAGCACGACGTTGCGCGAGAAATAATGCATTTGGATCAGCGCTTCCGTGGCGGCAGGTGCGGTGCCGTCAGCACAGCGCTACGCCCGAAAACCAGGGTTTCCACTGGCCTGCGCAATGAATTCGGCCGCTGCATTCCGACAAAAAGTTCCATCCCGTCCAACATGTACCTAGCATGTGAGAGTGGCGCGATTTGTCAATCTACTGTCGTGTTTCGTCAAGCCCGTTTGTGCGGCTGCATTTACGCTTTCCACATCCGATTCACGGTACATTCCGCGCGCCGGACCGGCCAGGTGCGGGCCGCCTACCCACGAGTTCTGGGAACAGCCCGCATCCGGCCGTCGATACAAGAAGCCAGTGCAAATCAAGCAAGGTCCAAAAAGAAGATGAGTGAATTTCTGTCGCCAGATCAAATTCTGACATTCGGAAAGCAGGCCACTTCACTGCTTGAGAGACACGAGGTTCTTCCTGCACCTGAAAACTACAAGCTCTGGTATTGGTACGCGACACAGCGCAACGATGCCCTGAACGCTGCTCTTGACCTTGCCGTGAAGGAAGGCCTTGCGTCGAACCTGGACCACGCCCGCGTGCTGCACGCCCGCTTTTTTGGCGAAAGTGCAAATGAAAGTTTCGAGGAAATAGGCATTCAGCTTAGCGCGGAACTGCAGAAGCTTACCGGGAGCATGCAGCGCGCGGGAGAAGATACTGCGGCCTTCGACAAAACGCTGACACGTGCGGGCCTGGAACTTGACGGCGGTGTCCCTGACATCAAATCCATCGTGCAGAAACTGGCGGCGGCAACACGCGCGGTTCAGTCACGGAACAAGACGCTGGAGGACCAGCTGCAGGGTTCCCTTCGCGAAGTCGACGGCCTGCGTACCCGCATGGAGTCAGTCCGCAAGGAAAGCCTGACCGATGCCCTGACCGGGCTTGCCAATCGGCGCAGCTTTGACGAAGCGGCCCGACGTGCCGTGGATGCGGCAATTACCGATGGCAAACCGATGAGCCTCATCATTTCGGATGTCGATCATTTCAAGAAATTCAACGACACCTATGGACACTCCATCGGAGACCAGGTGCTTCGACTCGTCGGCCAGTGCCTGAGGACAAACGTGAAGGGCAAGGACCTCGCAGCCCGATTTGGCGGCGAGGAGTTCGTTGTCATTCTCCCCGAAACGAAACTTGAGCACGCAGCAGCTGTCGCCTCTGATATTCGAAAATCAGTCGAAAGCAAGAAGATCGTTCAGAAATCAACCGGCCGCGACATGGGCACGGTCACCTTGTCCCTGGGTGTCGCGCAGTATGTCCCTGGTGAGCAGATTGCAGACCTGCTCAATCGTGCAGATGCATGCCTGTATGCTGCCAAGCGTTCCGGGAGAAACCGCGTGCTGACGGAGCGGGAATTGACCGGCGGCATCGAAGTGCAGCAGACCGGCAATGAAAACCAACTCGACAAGGATCGCAGCCAGGACAGCATCAGCTTTGAATATGCCGTGCGCGCAATCTGCCGTGATGGTGCCGTTCCGCTCAGGTCGAATATCGATCTCAGACAGTTTCACCGCTTTGCGCGATGGATGGTGATCGCAGAACCCGATCCTGAACAGAAGAAAATTCCCATGCGCCTTGTCGGTTCCGGGTTCCACGACCTGCTCGGCAAAGACGTCACCGGCATGGACTATCTTGAGTTCACGGATCGGTCGGTGCGCTCCGCCGCCTTTGAAACACTGATGGCACTGGTAACAACACCTTGCGCCTTATGGCAGATGGCCCCGATGGTGCTGCCGAACGGGCGAAAGGCGACAATCGAGTACACAACGTTTCCGCTGTACCATGATCGCGAACAAAAGCACCAATTCATTTGTTTGGCACGGCACCAGTTTGCCGACAGCGTCAAATGCGATGGCACACCTTCAATCCAGAAGGCGTCGATGCTGAAGTGGCTGGATCTTGGAAAGGGCGTCCCGAACTTCGACGGCAAAGCGAAGTCAGCGGCCTAGACTTTGTGCTGTTACCCGATTGTCTGATCAGATCGTCGGCTTGAAGCGAGGCACCGGCGTGGATGGTGGTGTCTTTTTCGCATGCGCGGCGGGTGCCGGTGGCAGGATCTCAGGTCCACCCTGACCATCCTTGCTCTGCGCGTCCGATCCGTCCTGGTTGGCAGCCTGATTTTCGTTGAGTTCATTCTCAAGCTTCACAGAGCGAACATATGAGTTCTGGCACTGTGAAAGATACCGCGTCCTGTTCATTCCTTTTGGAACCGAACCGCTCTTGAGTTCGTCGTTGTACCGCTCCAGGCAAACCTTTTTGGCGTCGTCGTAAACTGATGCCATGGCAACATTCGCCGTGACTGCGAAAATGGACCCGGCAATCGCCAAAGAACTGAACATACGCATATTTGTCACCAGAAGCCTCCGTAGGGCTCGAAAGCAGGTCGAACAACACCTGTGAGCCAGAGTAAAATCAAGCTATAAATTCAATTGACCATTACGGAATTTCGTGATCCGCCGACTTCTTATGCCGTCAATGGCTCATCCTTGAGCTCGGGAGCCTTTTTGCCCCTAAAGCCCATAACCAACGAAATAAAGGCTAACAGGGCAAACGAGACCACAAGCCATAGCGGCATGCCACCAATCGGGGCTTGCAAACGGGCCTGGACGTCTTTCAACCACGACGATGAACCACTGAATATCGAGGTCGGCGGCTGTTCGGTTTTTGAAGCAGACGGGCCGGTTGCCGTATCTGCCGCAGTCTCTGGCGGCGAGATAGATGTCGGAGGGGCCGCGGCCTCCGGCGTGGAAGGCGGCGTTGCCGGCGTCGAGGCCGCGGGTGGCTGAACGGGAGCGGGCTCACTTGACGAAGCCGCTGCAGGTGCTGGCTTGGACGCGGGTTTTGGCTCGGCCACGGCGGCAGGCGCCGGAACAGGTTTTGCTTCAGTTGAGGCTGGCTCATCACTGACGACGGGCCTTGATGCGGTTGCTCTTGCGATCGCCGGCTTTGAGTGGGTTGCCGGCTGTGCAGCAGGTGTCACCGCCGGTTCTGGATCATCTGGCACGATTTCGCTGCGGACCACGACCGGCTGCGGCCTTGGCGTCGCTGCCGTGGCAACCAGTTCGCTTTCGGTCGACTGCGGCGGTTGCGGATCCACGGGTTTGGAAACCGTGTTCACGGTTTCGCAAGACGCCAATGCGAGACACCCCACCATCAGCAGAACATGATTGTTGTTTATTGTTTTGCTTTTCACTGCCCGACTCACCAGCTCTGATTCAAGAATTCAATCCTAGCGGCAACTTATCCGAATTGGCCACACACGAGCGAATGCAGGGCGGCAGCGCCACAACTTTTTGCAAGCAGGGTAAATGCCGGCGCCTGCAACCTGCGCTGGCGGGCGCCGGAAACGAAAGCGGCGGACCGAAACCGGCCCGCCGCCAAATTCAGCGTTCGATGCGCTTTTTCTTCAGGCGTGACGAATCGAGCGCAGGAACTTGTCAACCTCGGTGCGCAGATCTTCCGAATGGCCCGAAAGCATTGTAGCCACTGATTTGAGAGCCGTCGCAGCGGTGTTTGCTTCAGATGCTGCCCTGGCGACATTTCCGATGGCCTGGTTCACTTCCTGCGATCCGGACGCCGCCGCGGACATGGACCTTGCGATTTGTTCGGTCGCACTTCCCTGCTGGCCGACAGCTGACCGGATCGCCAGCGCAATCTGGTCCATTTCAGAAATGCGCGAACCGATTGCCCGAATGGCCTCGACGGTCTGGATTGTTGCAGCCTGGCTTGAAGTGATCTGGGCAGAAATTTCTTCCGTTGCGCGTGCGGTCTGGTTGGCAAGATTTTTCACTTCGGATGCGACAACCGCAAATCCCTTGCCTGCCTCGCCGGCGCGGGCGGCCTCGATGGTCGCATTCAATGCCAGCAAATTGGTCTGCGATGCGATGTCGTTGATGATCTTCACGACTTCGCCGATCTTCTGTGATGCCTGGGCCAGGCCCTTCACCGTCTCATCGGTTTGCCTGGCATCGCGCACGGCGGCTGCCACAAGCTCAACCGAGCGTTCGACCTGACGGCTGATCTCGTGGATGGATACCGACAACTCTTCCGAGGCGGTTGCGGCGGTCTGAACACTGCCCGAAGACTGCTCGAGCGCGCTGGCGACATTGTTGGTTTCCGACGTTGCGGTTTCCGACGCGGCCGCCATCTGGGCGGCTGAACTTGATACATGACCACTGGAGTCCACGACGGCGCCCACGATCCTTCCGACAGACGCTTCAAAACGCGAGGCAAGTTCCTGCTGAACCTGCTGTTCCCTGGCGCGCTGTTCTGCGCTTGTATTTTCCAGCAACCTCAACGTCTGCCCGGAAAAGTAGTGAGAAAGAAATGCTATCGAAAGTGCCACCGCTCCCGCCAGGTAAAGCGTATACTGTGCTGCTGTCGCGATTGAAGCGGCTTCACTTGAAACAGATGTCTGAAAATTTGTAAGCGTGACTGACATCGCTTCCATGCGATCTTCCATCAACTTGAAGTGTTTGAGATAAGATTCAAACTTGGCAGGAAATGCATCCGGCTGTTCCAGTGCGACTTTTGCCGTCGCCATGGCATCTGCTTCATAAGCAGTAATGTATGGCAGCATTTCCTGCTGTTTTGCGCGGATGGCTTCCGGAAGGGCAAGCTTCAGATTTCTTTCAATCGCAGCAACGAACGTCTCGCCGTGATCCTTGACGTCTGCAAGCACTTCTTCCGCGTGGACCGCGGCCGTGCCTTCAAGCGAGAACTGACGCGCCAGCTGGACGTCGGCGCGGAGCGCATCATGCATCATGTCCGAGTCGGTGTGATTACCGAGTGCCGAGCCAGCCGCGGCGGTGCGCGAAATAACGCTCTGCATTGCGATCAAGCCCCAAAGGCCAGCACCTGCCAGAACCAGCACGCACCCCACGAACGACAGCGAAATCAGAAGTGAGCGTGTCTTGATGCTCAGATTGAACATTTGAAAATGCCCCGCGTGACAGGAGTGACAAGTCTTTCACGTGAGTAAGCGATTCAGGGTAAATCAGACATTAACGCAAGGCGATCCGCCCACGTACCCGTGGGATTTATTGCAAGTACTCTCAGGTGCTACTGAAATTGCCAGCGATACGGTGCGGCTTGCTAATCATGGAAGTGCTCAAACAGCTCGTTACCGCCACGCAAGAACTATAACGGCACGCAGCGTGCAAAGATTCGACTCGGAAGGCATGGAAGCGTATTTGCGTGCCGAAACGGGACAGTATGGAGGCGGTGTCATGCGTAGGGTTATCTCGGCCACACTGGCGGCTGGCGTATTGGCGACATCCGTTGCGTGGGCCACTAACAGTTCACGCGAAGACCTGGTGACTGCATGCCAGAGGGAAGCACAATCCAGCTATGCTCTCGCGTGGAAAATGGAACCGTCGCTGCGCGGCTCGATCGAGACGCATCGCCGGAAAATGAGTGCAGCGTGCGCCGCATTTGTAACCGGCGGGACAAACACAACGGCCGTGCTGTCCCAGTGCCTGCACGAAACCTCGGCTGGCCCGGTTCATATCCAGCGCGCCCGCAACATGGATCGGCAGCACATTGCCCGCCAGCGCGCGCTTTGCCGTTCGCTTGGTGAGGCGCCTGAAAAGGCGCGCTGACGTTTCAGACATTTTCAGGCTTGATCATTGCGGTGCAGTTCAACCCGCTGCATCGCGATTTTGCCTTTTGGGACGTCAGTCCACGGACCAATTCCTGTTCAACGACAGGCGCACGCCAAAGACGAATGCGTCCTCGAGTGATCCGTCCATACCCGGATTGACGACGTATTGAATGTCTGGCTGGATCGTCAGGCTTTCGGTCAGGCTTGCAAAATAGGTCAGCTCGATGTTGATTTCCTGATCTTCCGACAGACCTTCGGAGGACTGAAACTTGTTGCCGGCATTTGCGATCAATAAACCCAGACCGATCTGGTCCTCGGGAAGATCCGGGATCAAACCGGTGGCGACAAGCGTCGCGCTGAAGAAGCTCGAAAGGGAATTGATATCGCTGTTTGCGAAGCCGACGCGAAACGAACCTGCCAGATTGAAACTGTCCCCCGCCTCGCTGGAGAGAAGTGGTTCTTCGAGCGCGAGATAGGCGCCCGCGTTCGAGTGATTTTCTGCAGTCACAAGGTCCGGAAACTGCTCGGTGTAGGTCCAGACACCCAATGACCAGAGACGCCCGTCCATTGCGACGCCACCTTCGGCCGCCAGCAACAAGCCATCGCCATCCTGGAAGTCGATTGTGGTGCGCTTGGGTTTGTCCGGATTTCCGGGAACGCCATCCGCGAGCGTCCCGCGCAGGTAGTATCCGCCTTCAAAATTGTAGTTCACGCGCACAGCGAGGCTGGTGACCGGCCACATGCTGGGGCCGTTCTGTCCAGTCTGTGAAAAGTCGCTTCCGCTGCCATGACCTGAATTCAGGAAGAGCGCACGCACTTCGCCGGCATCAAATTCGGAACACAGATCGTACAGACCGGCGCGGATGGAACCCTTTCCGTCGTCAAACGCCTGGTCAATCCATGCCTCGACGACACGGACGTGTTCAACACCGATCTCTATGTTGGAGATACCGTTGAAGTCACCCGCCAGTTCGCTGACGCTGTTACCGTTTGTGTAGAGCCCGTAAATGAATGCGCTGGCGCCCTGCCAGCCGGTCAGCTTCTCGAGGTCAAGCGACAGCTGAAGATCGACTTCGTCCAGAAAAACCAGGTCATGCGAAACGCCACCACTTGCGGCGCTCCACAAATCGCCTGTCAGGCTCAGTTGAAGATTTGCTGCCGGCGCCGGTTCTTCGGATTGGCCTTCGGCTGCGTCGGCGATGCCCACCAACGCCACGCAGCCTGCACTCGCCAACAAGAACCGGCGCATCATATGCCCCTCTGCAAATCGCGTTCGTCCGTTGCGTTGCAAATTGGCGCTGGAATCCTAACACGGCGTTAATGTTGTGCGGGATGAAGCACAAGGCTGGATTTCAGGCGACACGTTTTTCTCGAGGAAGCGCACTTCATGCAGCAGCGCGACGCGAATTGAGCGACGATGCGATCAGGTCGAGTGCCTGGTCGCGTCTGAGGCGGATCGTGTCGCGATGCACACCCATGATCGCGCCGGCGCGTTTGGGCCCGAGCTTCATTGCACAGGTCAGCCACATCGCCATCGTGAGGTGAGGCTTGCCCCTGAGACAGGAAAACCAGCAAAAGACTTCGTGCATCCGGTCGATGGCGCCAGGAGACGCCGGTGCGAGGCGGACGATTGCTTCGCCAAAGCCATAGGCTTCCATTGCATCACGCATGTATGGCGGCCAGCTCGAAACAAAGCCCGGTACCTGGGCTGAGGGTACCCGTCGCAGCGTGTCCCAGGCTTCGTGCAAACGTGCGGCGACATCATGGCGGGTCCACTTCATCTGGTGCCCTCCCGGCTATTTGCGTGACTTATACTGCGACAATCCGATCGCATGCTGTATCCACCCTGCCGATGCTTAAACCAAGCAAAACTGCCATCTTTTTGCACTGCTGATCTCGCTGGAGACTGCCGAAGCAATCTTCTATTGATCAAAGCTTATATTGATCCTATAAATAGAATGAAATAGGAACACAAGATGGTCAGCGACCGAAATTCACAGCCCGGCTTCGAGCGTGACACTGGCGACACGAAGTACAATCCGGAACACGTGCGCCTTGGTGCACGTATCCGAGAGATCCGCAAAGGCCGTGGCATGACGGCCATTCAGCTCTCAAACGAACTGGGCGTGTCACAGCCCGCCATATCGCAATGGGAAACAGGCAAAGAGCCCCCGGGACGCGACAGCCTTACGAAGCTGTCGAAGGTTCTCGGCGTTTCGGTGTCCTCGCTGCTGGATGAAAGCGACAGCACGAATGTCGTCCTTGCGCCCGCACAGATTCCCAGCGCCGCATCGATGAACGTCGATGTGCCGGTGTTTGGAACCGTGGTGGGCGGTGCCTCGGGCGACTTCAGCTTCAATGGCCAGGTCGTCGACTATGTGCGCCGGCCGCCCGGTGTCGCGAAGCTTCGCAACATGTATGCGCTGTGGATCGTCGGGGATTCCATGTCACCGTGGAACAGAAGCGGCGATCTCATTTATGTAAGCCCGGCGAGACCGCCTGTTCACGGCGACCACGTGGTTATCGAGTTTGTCGGCGGTGCCGAACACGAACCCGGCACGGCAATGGTGAAACTCCTCGTTGCAAAAACGGCGACACAGCTGAAACTCAGGCAATACAATCCCGACAGGGAGTTCACCCTGCCCCTGTCGCGTGTCAAGGCGATACACAAGGTACTGAGCCTGCGCGACCTGCTCGGGGTTTGACGGGGTTGCGTCGGAATGTCCTTGTGCCCTGGTATTGAAACCGGCAAATGTTCCTATTATGTTCTTTTCTCCATCTGGCAGCATTTTTCAGCCAGGCTGCTGCGACTTGACATTGTTGAAACTGAATTTACAGGCTGAACCGACCAAGGCCCGCCCCTCGTCCTGGCGCTATTGCTGCGACAGGCGCTCGAGTTCGTCGATAATGGCCTTGGCAGTGTCGAGCAGATCGATGGCACGGTCGAGCAACGCATCGAGGTCCGCAAAGCTTGGCTCTTTGGCCAGCTCGGCAGTGGCAGACTTTAGCCGCTTCACCTGCGCGAAGAACACGCGCAGCAGGTTTTTCAGGTTTGCAGGCAGGCTGGAGGCGAGCATCAACTCGCCGTGCTTGTCCCAGAAAGCCGTGCTAAGGCCCTGTCCAAATTTCTTGATGCGAGCGGCAACTTCCCGCCGGTCTTTCGCGTCATTGAGGTTGACGCCCTGGTCGATGATGGACTTTGCGATCTCGACTGCCGCAATCGTGTTGTCGCGCATCGAGTCGCCGAACTGCTTGGCAATATCCTCGGGGTCCGAACGGGTTGAAGACCTGAGCTGTGGCAACTGCGCTGCAGCGAATAGTGTCACCACATTCGTCGAGCCGAGCGCGGGCATTTTCTGTTCAAGGGCCTGCATGGCCCGGGCAAGCGCTGTGAAATTCTTGTCTGAGGCCAGGCGCATTTCGAGCCTTGCCACGCGCACAGCCAGGGCTCCGGAATTCTGGCGGCGATGGAGGCTCGACTGGGCAGCGGCCCATAGCATTGCGCCAACGCCAAGTCCCGTAGCAAAGAACACCAGGTTCTCGTCGCTCAAGGCGAAGGCGTCGAACAAATCCATTGCAGTCCCCGTCCGGCAAAACCTGCGCATCCACTCCGTTTCGTCAAGGAGCGTTCCCCGCGCGCAGTCCGCCACACGCACGATCATTGCGAATTGCGGTTGCGTCAAGCAATGGCGTTTCCTGCGCACAGGATTTCAACGGGGTAGTGGGTTCCTGCAACGCCAACTCACCTGACAGGCGAATTCCGGATGTTGCGCTCGCCAACCAGAGAGTATTCTGCGCAATAATCCGGCTTAAGCTGGCTTTCCATTCGGGTACACGGACATGTTGAGCATTCTCTTTGCCCTCTCCCTGTCGGTCATGTTGGCCAGCGTACTGAAACGGCCAACCATGCTTTGGCAGAAAGTGTTGCTGGTTCTCGCGGTGATCACCGTCCTTGCCGTCTGTGTCGCATGGGGGATCGAGTATTTTCTGCAGGGTGCCTGAATTTGTCTCTTGAGCTTGTCCCAAGGGCAATGAGTTTGCTCTGAATCATTCGAAACAGAGTGTCATGCGCGAACAACCACACAAGCCCAACTGATACACCCAAGGCGATCCTGCCCTGTTCAACGCGGCCGGTGCGATGAACAGCGAGCTGATGAAAGACCCCGAGGCCGCCCAACAACTGCAAAAGAGCCGGAAACACTGAAAGTTTAAAGGCGCCGTGATGTCGGAACTCAAGCAGCGCGGGGAGCTTTCTGTGTCCCCATATCCTACTTCCCGTACACCGCCACGAACTGGGTGATCAGCGCCTTGTCCTTCACGCAAGTTGCCTTGTCACCCAGGCGCGCGCGATAGACAGGGATGCCTGCCGATGATGACTGCTGGAACGGATCGACCTGGCGTGAATGGTACGCAACTGCATCGGCTGCAGGTGAGCCCTTCGCGGACTTCTCGTAACTTGCACCTTCAAGTGCCAGCACGAGCATCCGGCCATCGATCGTTGCCTGGAACATGATCGGCCTGGGGTTCTGGCTCTGCACCCAGATGCAATTGTCCACGACCTTGAAAAGAATGTCTCCGCAGGCTTCGCCGCACGGACTGGCACCTGCTTCGATCTCGGCCTGTGTTGGGACGGACAGGACCTGCACTGACGTTGCGACCGGCGCTGGCGACGTGTTGACGTTCGGTACGAGCGACGGCGGAAGTGCGGGTTTGGCACGTGGCCTGGGCGGCGCAAAAGCAACGGAGACCGGCGCGACAGGGGGTGTGGCCGCTGTCGCTGGGGCAGGTGTTGCTGCAGTTGTAGGCGCGACAGGTGCAGCAGGCTTTGTCTTGGGCACCGGTGTTGAAGCCGGCTGTGGTATTGGCGTTGTGGCCGGGGCCGGTTCAGTTGTTGCAGCCACAAGCTGAGGCTTCGCACGAGGCGTTGCGACACCGGCAACAGCAGTTGTTGCCGCTGCAGGTGTGGCGGTTGCAGCAGTCCGAGGCTTCAGCGTGAAGTCCGGCGCGTCCGGCATTTGCCGCAAGGTCGCAAAAGCTGCCTGATATGTCGGCGCGCCCGCTGCAGCGCTTGCGCACACGTCCTTGCTGGTCTGCTTGAACGTTTCACCCGGACCAAGCACGGTGGAGAATTGCATTGCCGCGCTGCTCACAAGTGAAAAACGAACTGCTTTTGCCGAAATGTTCTTCCAGGCGCATCCGTCTGCACTCACGGTGAGGGCGTCACAGGCTTCTCCGGTACATGAAGGTGCAGCCAACGCGATTGGCGACATCGCCAAGGGCAGAACCAGACTGAACACCATGGCTGCGACCGGGAATGGCTGTGCTTGCACGCCCCACCTCCAAAACTAACACGCGACAGTTGCAAATTAATGCTTCTTGCGTAGCTAAAGAAGCGAATTCTGAGGTTGCTGCATGCCCGCTGTTGTCAGAAACCTGCAGTTTATCGGCGGATACGCTTCAGGCCGATCGCATTGGCGGTCATGCGGTCGATGGTGCGCTGCGACAGGAGCGCCAGAATGTACTTGGCGACACTGGGCCTGCTGACAGCATAGCGGGCTTTTGGAAACCTGGCTGTGAGCGCCTTCCTGACGACCTGACCGAGTTTCATCGCCGGCAATCCGGCCTTGCCCTGCTTGATGGCCATGAAGCGCACATTTTCGATGGATTTGGCATAAGCGGTAGTTGCGTAGGGTTCGGTGCTGATTTCGCTCGCCTTGTCCCAGATCGCGGTTGCGACCGTACCGGGTGCGATCACGATAACATCGATGCCAAAGACCATCATTTCCTGCCGCAATGCTTCGGAAAGTCCCTCAAGCCCGAACTTCGAGGCGTTATAGGGACCCAGAAACGGAGATGCCTTTTTTCCGCCCCCGGATGAAATATTGATAATGCGGCCAGGCTTTCCCTTCAGCGCCTTGTCGACACCCAGCAAGGGCGCAAACGCCTGCGTGGTCACAACGACGCCGGTGAGGTTGACTTCGAGCTGCCTGCGGAACTGTTCCACCGGCAGATACACAAGTGGCCCTGCCACGGCTATTCCAGCATTGTTCACAAGTCCGGCGAGCGTCTCGCCGTTCAGTGCCGAGCGCACGCGCGCAGCTGCCGTCTTGACAGCTTTTTCGTCGGTGACATCAAAAATCAGCGGCAGGAAATTCGGACCGAGCTCCGCCGAAAGGCGCTTGGCGTCCTCATCCCTGCGGACACTGCCCCAGACACGAAAGCCGGCGTCGACCAGCGTCTTTGCAGCAGCCCAGCCAATACCACTTGAGACCCCAGTAATCACGACGGATTTCTGAGCTTTTACCATCGCGAAAGCACCCCATTCCCCAGTCGCATATATATCGCAAAAATCCCCAGTTTGTAATGAATTGTGCAGGGGGTCTTGAGGATGAGACTCGTTGCCGCTCTAATGCAATTGCGCGGCTGCTTCGGCCCAAAAGGACACCGAATATGAAATCCTGGCTGATCTCTGCCGCCTCAGTCGCAGTTTTTACAGGCGCTGTGGCCATTGCTTCAGCAGAACAGGAAGTCGACGGCGACCGGATGGCCGAATGCTACGCAGCCTATGATGCGATGATCGGACTCGACGGGACGCATAAACTCTCGGCAGACGACAAAGCAAAATACGATGCATTGCGATCGAAAGCCGAGGCAAAAGGCATTGCGCTCTACAAGTCAGAGGGCCTCGATGAAGAACTTGCCCGCGAGCAACTTGCGGGGCGCGCGGAATTCATGCACAGCGAATTTCGTGAACTCCACCAGGGTACAGGCGTCTATGGCATCGAGGACGTGAAAAAAATCGCGTCTGATTGTGAAGCGCTGGTTGCAAATTAGGCAAAGGCTGTTTGCGCACTAAAGCGCAGAAATGAACGCAATATTGGCACAAGGGCCCTTCGCCATTTCGAACTTTGGCGGGCGGATGCCGACAGCCTGCGACCTAGTGGTAACACCTGCCCTGTCTTGATTCAGGTCAAGGCCGTGGGGGCAGACAAAATGTTGTTTTCCCCTGAGACTTTCCTTCTTTGAGTCGTGAGGGGCCAATGCAGCCAACACCAGAACAACAGCGCGTCCGATTGGATCTGTTCGCTGTCCCGGCATTTGTGATTTTCTTCCTGTTCCTGGCACTTGCCGTCGCCGTCAAGACCACCGACCACCTGATGGCAATCCAGGCCACCACCTTTATGGCTGGCCTTGGTATTGCCCTGTTCTGGATGGTTCGTCGCTATGCGGCGGGCATACCAGAGGCCGACAACGGGCCGTACGAAAACGACATCATCAAATACGGCGTCGTCGCCTCCATGTTCTGGGGGATCGCTGGCATGCTCGTAGGGCTGATCATTGCTTTGCAGCTGGCGTTTCCAAACATCTTCTATTTCTCTGACCTGCCGTGGACCAACTTTGGCAGATTGCGACCGCTGCACACATCGGCCGTCGTTTTCGCATTCGGCGGAAATGTGCTGCTTGCCACATCGTTCTACGTTGTGCAGCGCACCTGCAAGGCGAAGCTGGCTGGCGGTCTCTGGCCGTGGTTCGTCTTCTGGGGCTACCAGACGTTCATTCTTGTAGCGGGAACCGGCTATCTGCTGGGCGTGACCCAGGGCAAGGAATACGCCGAGCCTGAATGGTATGCTGATCTTTGGCTGACCATTGTCTGGGTCGCATATCTGCTTGTGTTTCTCGGCACGATCTGGAAACGCAAGGAGCCGCACATCTATGTCGCCAACTGGTTCTACCTCGCCTTCATCGTGACGGTTGCGATGCTGCACGTCGTGAATGCGCTAGCCATCCCCGTATCGTTCACCAGCGTGAAGAGCTACTCGGTCATGGCGGGCGTGCAGGATGCCCTGACACAGTGGTGGTACGGCCACAACGCTGTGGGCTTCTTTCTGACCGCAGGCTTCCTGGCGATCATGTATTACTTCGTGCCAAAGCAGGCGGATCGGCCCGTGTATTCCTATCGCCTGTCGATCATCCATTTCTGGTCGCTGATCTTCCTCTATATCTGGGCAGGTCCGCACCATCTGCACTACACGGCGCTTCCGGGCTGGGCCCAGACGCTTGGCATGACATTCTCGGTCATGCTCTGGATGCCGTCGTGGGGTGGCATGATCAATGGACTGATGACCCTGTCAGGGGCATGGGACAAGCTTCGTACTGATCCCGTGCTGCGCATGCTCGTCGTGTCTGTTGCCTTCTACGGCATGTCGACCTTCGAAGGTCCAGTCATGTCCGTGAAAGCGGTGAACGCACTTTCACATTACACTGACTGGACGATCGGACACGTTCACTCCGGAGCGCTGGGCTGGGTCGGCTTCGTGTCGTTTGGAGCGCTCTACTGCCTGACGCCATGGTTGTGGCGGCGCCAGCGCCTTTATTCGCTTGCCCTCGTCGAGTGGCACTTCTGGATCTCAACAATCGGAATTGTCCTTTACATCACCTCGATGTGGGTGTCGGGCATCATGCAGGGTCTTATGTGGCGCGCCTATAACGAGTTCGGCTTCCTGGAATACTCGTTCGTCGAAACAGTCGCGGCCATGCATCCCTATTACATCATCCGCGCACTTGGTGGGCTGCTCTATCTCAGCGGTACACTGATCATGGCGTACAATCTTTATCGCACCGTGATGGGCGATGTCCGCAAGTCGGAACCTGTTCCGGCAAGTGCAAAACCGGCTATGGCTTAAGGAGCACCGCCCATGTTCAACCACGGAACCCTTGAACGCCATTCATTGCTGCTACTGGTCTGCATTCTGCTCGTTGTCGCCGTCGGCGGCATCGTCGAGATCGCGCCACTGTTCTTTCTCGAAAGCACAATCGAAAAAGTCCAGGGCATGCGCCCGTACACGCCGCTGGAACTTGCCGGTCGCAGTATCTATATCCGCGAAGGCTGCTACGTTTGTCACAGCCAGATGATCAGACCGTTGCGCGACGAAGTCGAGCGTTACGGCCACTACAGTCTGGCGGCGGAAAGCATGTATGACCACCCCTTCCAGTGGGGCTCGAAGCGTACAGGACCCGATCTCGCACGAGTCGGCGGAAAGTACTCGGATGAGTGGCACCGCGGCCATCTGGCGGATCCACGCTCTGTCGTGCCCGAATCCGTCATGCCTCCCTATGTGTTCCTTGAGCGCACGGACCTGAACTTCAACGAGATCGAAGGCACGCTCAAGACCAACAAGATCGTTGGTGTCCCGTATACGGATGAAATGATCCAGAATGCCAAGGCCGACCTCCTGGCGCAGGCCACGCCTGATGCGGAAGGCCTGGAGGCATTCCAGAAGCGCTATCCGAATGCTCAGGCACGGGACTTCGATGGCGATCCGAAGCACATTACGGAAATGGACGCGCTGATTGCGTACATGCAGATGCTTGGAACGCTTGTTGACTTCAAGACCTACCAGGCGGATTCGCCTGACAACCGCCGGTGATGATCATGAGCTACGAAGAAATCTCGGAATTCTCAAAGAGCTGGGGCCTCGTCTACCTTGTGGTGATGTTTGTGTCCGTTTGCGCGTACGCCCTCTGGCCCCGCAACCAGCAGAAATTCGATGAAGCGGCCCGCCTGCCGCTGGAAAAGGACGAAGTGTGATGTCAGCACGAAAGGAAGTCGATGAATTCTCCGGTACGGAAACGACCGGTCACGAGTGGGATGGCATCCGCGAACTCAACACACCTCTGCCGCGCTGGTGGCTGTGGGTGTTCTACGCCACGATTGTATGGTCGATCGGCTATTGGGTGCTGTATCCGTCATGGCCAACGCCGACCGGGTATTTGCCCGGCGTCCTGCACCAGTCCCAACGCGCCGACGTGGACCAGGCCGTGCAGGCACTCAAAGCCAAACGCGCTGACATGGGCAAGCAGCTTGCCGGATCAACCCTGCAGCAGATCGAAGCTGATCCCAATCTGTTCCAGTTTGCACGTGAAGCCGGAAAATCCACATTTGGCGACAATTGCTCGACCTGCCATGGTTCCGGCGCACAGGGTAACAAGGGATATCCCAATCTGAACGACGACGTTTGGCTGTGGGGCGGAACGCTTGACGACATCAAACAGACGATTACCGTTGGCGTGCGCTCAACCCACCCCGATACCCGCCAGTCCCTGATGCCCGCCTTCGGCACAGACGGAATCCTGCCAGCCAAACAGATCGACGATCTGACGGAGTACGTGGTACACTTGTCTGGTGGCAAGGCTGATCCACAGTCCGTTCAGCGTGCCACGCAATTGTGGGTCGACAATTGTGCCGCGTGCCATGCCGACGACGGAAAGGGCAAACGCGAGTTTGGCTCGCCGAACCTGACCGACAAGGACTGGCTTTATGGTGGCACCAAGGCTGACATCAGAAGCCAGATCGTCAATGGCAAGGGGGGCGTGATGCCAACGTGGGGATCACGGCTTGACCCGATGACAATCGACGCGCTTGCCGTCTATGTGCACTCTCTGGGCGGTGGCGAATAAGCCTTCGCCAAAACATGGTGACCCAAGTGGACGCACCGATCCAGGCAACGATCAACGCTGTCGCTCGCGAAACGCAAGCGGCGGCGGAAGGGGTCATGCGGATAGATGCCAAGGCCACGAACAGTGCGGCAACGCGCAAGGACTACGTCGCGCGCGTTCCCATATTTCCAAAACTTGTTCACGGCCAGTTCCGATTCCTGAAGTGGCTGGGCATGGCCGTCATGCTTGGTGTCTATTACGGATTGCCGTGGGTCCGATGGGACCGTGGCGTCAACGCGCCGGACCAGGCCGTTCTAGTCGACCTCGTGCGCGAACGGTTCTATTTCTTCTGGATCGAGATCTGGCCACAGGAAGTCTACTACGTTACCGGCCTCCTGATCCTGGCCTCATTGCTGCTGTTTCTCGTCACTGCCTTGTTCGGTCGCATCTGGTGCGGATATGCGTGTCCGCAAACGGTATGGACTGACCTCTACATCATGGTGGAGCGCCTCATCGAAGGCGATCGCAACGAGCGCATCCGCTTGGACAAGTCTCCATGGACATGGGACAAGGTTGGCAAGCGCGGTGCGAAGCATGCGGTCTGGGTGCTGATCGCTGCCATGACTGGCGGTGCGTGGATCTTCTATTTTCATGATGCCCCAAGCCTTGCGGCAACGCTGTTTGTGGGGACCGCTGACCCCACCGCCTACCTGTTCCTCGGCGTGATGACGTTCACGACCTACTGGCTTGCCGGACACATGCGTGAGCAGGTGTGCACCTATATGTGCCCATGGCCGCGTATCCAGTCGGCACTGATCGACAACGACACGCTGATGGTCACGTACAGAACCGACCGGGGCGAACCGAGAGGTCCCCACAAGAAGGGCCAGCCTTGGGAGGGACGCGGTCACTGTATCGATTGCAACCAATGTGTGGCCGCCTGCCCCATGGGTATCGACATCCGGGATGGCGAGCAGCTCGAATGCATCAATTGTGCGCTTTGCATTGATGCCTGCAACGACGTCATGAGGCGTGTCAGCCTGCCACGCGGCCTGATCGCCTACGACACGCCGGAAAACATCCAACGACGGACGGCGGGAAAGAAGGCGCATTTCAGGCTCATCCGACCGCGCGTGATCCTGTACGCTGTTGTCCTGGTGCTCGTTGGCGGCATAATGCTGTTCGGCCTCACCACGCGGGCAACGATCGACATGAACGTGCTCCGTGACCGTAACCCGACGTTCGTTCGCCTCACCAATGGCGATGTGCGGAACGCCTATGCCGTCAAAATCATGAATCGCGGCACAGCCGACCGGGCGCTACTGCTGAACGTTGATGCGCCTGCCGGGTTTGTCGTCAAGATCGTGGGGATGGAGGATGTTCATTTGCCGGTCGCGGTCGAAGTTCCGGCGGACAAGCTGCGAAGCCTGCGCCTGTTTGTGACAGTTCCCGAACACGCGGTCACCCGCGACTCCCTGCCGGTCCGGTTCACTGTCACTGATCACGACACCCAGGAGCGCATTCAAAACGACAGTGTTTTTCTGTCAGAAGAAGCAGAAGAGCAACATGAGGACGACTAGATGACACGCGAAGTCAAGGGTTGGCATGTCCTGGTCATGCTGCTGGTGTTTTTCGGAATCACGATTGGCGTGAACAGCGTTTTCGTTTCTTACGCCCTTTCGACATTTGCGGGTGAAGATGTGGAACAGCCTTACATGAAGGGGCTTGAGTACAACAAGACGATCGCTGCTCGCGTTGCACAACAAAAGCTTGGCTGGACCGCGACACTTGCCGCTGGCCGCAATGACGCGAAAGAAGTCGCCGTCGAACTTCATGTCGAAGGCCACGACAAGCTGGCGGTGAACGGTCTGGACGTTACGGTTATGCTTCGGCATCCGACGAACGCGCATTTCGACCGGGAAGTGAAACTTGATCCGCAAGGCAACGGCGTATATCGCGCTACCCTGACACACGTTCTGCCTGGCCAATGGGATGTCATTGCCGACGCCCGGATGAACGGGCAACTTTCATTCGAAGCAAAAAGGCGCATCGTGCTGCCATGACAGCGGCAACCTTCAGTCAGGCACTCCTGATTGACCCCGCGCCGTTCGTCAGGCGCGACGCCAGAGGCGCGCGACTCGAACTGGCTGTGCGCGGCATGAGGTGTGCCGGTTGCATGGCAAAGGTGGAAAACGGCGTCGGTCAACTGCCCGGCGTCGAGGAAGCGCGCGTCAATCTTTCGGCGGCAAAACTGAACGTGCGGTGGAATGAAAGCCGGATATCGGCTGACCGCATCGTTGCCCGAGTCAACGAGTTGGGTTTTGAAGCGTTTCCCTATGACCCCGGCGCCATGCTGCGGCAGGATGACGAGGAAGGCCGCTTCCTTCTGCGCTGTCTGGCTGTTGCCGCCTTTGGTGCCTCCAATGTCATGTTCCTGTCGATCTGCGTCTGGGCCGGATTCAACGGTGAAATGGGCGATGCGACACGGGATCTGTTTCACTGGATCTCCGGTATCATCGCCATTCCATGCGCGCTGTATTCGGGTCGGCCATTTTTCCGTTCCGCATTTTCAAGCCTTGCCAAACGCCGTGCCAATATGGATGTGCCGATCACGCTCGGCATTCTCCTCGCACTCGGGCTGAGCGTTTATTCCGCGGTCAAAGGTGGCCAGTACGCCTATTTCGATGCGGCAGTCAGCCTGCCCTTCCTGCTGTTGATAGGCCGGTATCTCGATCACACGCTGCGTCGCAAGGCTCGCGGCGCCGCCCTGGACCTGGCGGCAATGCAAACCGTGACGACCACGCGCATTGCGACCGACGGCACGTCACAGTCAGTCGCCGCCGGGGACGTGCTGCCAGGTGATCAATTGCTTGTTGCTGCCGGCGAGCGAGTTGCCGTCGACAGCGTTGTGGAATCCGGACAGGGTGACGTCGATGTTTCACTGGTCACCGGGGAAAGCGCACCACTTGCTGCAAAACCAGGAGATGTACTCAAGGCTGGCACGTTGAACCTGAACTCTGTCCTGACGCTCAAAGCCACTGCGCGGGTTCAGGATTCACTTGTTGCCGATCTCGCTCGCCTGTTTGAGGCCGGGCAGCAGAACCGCGGTCGCTATGTGCGTATTGCCGACCGTGCCGCCAGGATTTACGTCCCAACCGTTCACGGTGCGGCCCTGTTCGTATTCGCGGCTGGCGTGATTGCCGGCCTTAGCATTGAGACCTCACTCACGAACGCAGTGACACTGCTGATCATTACATGCCCATGCGCGCTCGGACTTGCTGTACCTGCTGTGCAGATCGTGGCAACCAGTCGGCTCTTCCGGGGTGGATTGCTTGTGAAATCCGGCGACGCGCTCGAGCGTCTCGCCGAGGTCGATACGGTGGTGTTCGACAAGACGGGCACGCTCACCTATGGCCGCCCCGTTCTAACCAATGAGAACCCGATTGACCCAACAGTGCTTGCCAGAGCCGCAAAGATTGCGCGCGCGAGCCGGCATCCTCTTTCGCGGGCGCTCGCCCAGGCAGCCGGTCCCGGTGCTGCAGCGATTCAGGTCACGGAAGTCGCTGGCGAAGGCCTTGAAGCCATCGTTGATGGAGGCATCGCCCGGCTTGGTAAGGCGTCGTTTGCAGGTGCGCCTGCTGACCAGGCCGAACAGGGCAGCGCGTTGTGGTTCAGCGAGCCTGGCAAGGCAGCCGTCGGGTTTCAATTCCGGGACGGTATTCGAAGTGATGCCGGCAGCACTGTCAGTCGTCTCAAGAGACTTGGACTTAGAGTCGAAATGCTATCTGGCGACCGGCCCGCTCCGGCTGAGGCAGCCGCGCGAGAGGTCGGGATCGATGACTGGTTTGCAGCCAATGATCCTTCACAGAAATCATCTCACCTTGAAGCGCTGAAGGCTGCCGGCCACCGCACATTGATGGTTGGGGACGGCCTCAACGATTCGGCGGCATTGTCACTTGCGCACGTGTCCATCTCACCTGGCACTGCTGTCCAGGCAAGCCAGACTGCTGCCGACATGATCCTGCAGGGCGACACACTGGCCCCTATTGTCGAGGCCATCGAAGTGTCGCGGCTTGCGCACAAGCTCGTGCTTCAGAACTTTGCATTTTCGGCGCTCTACAATATTTGTGCAATTCCGCTCGCGGCCACGGGCCTTGTTACGCCGCTGATTGCGGCTGTTGCCATGAGCGGTTCATCCCTGCTTGTGATGCTGAACGCACTCAGACTTTCAAGCAGGCCGGAGTAAACCCCAATGGAAGCATTTTATGTCATAACAGTCGCGGCCATCATCCTTGGCGCTCTCGGCGTGTGGCTGTTCTTCTGGACACTGAAGTCCGGACAGTATGATGACATGGACGGTGCCGCCCAGAGGATCCTAATCGACGACGACGAGTGACCGGTACGCATGCCAGGTGGCGTGACCGATCAGGGGAAATATTACGGCGAGACCCAGGAAGAGTGTCGCAAGTCCGATTGCTGTCAGCACACCAATCAACCACGCCCATAGCAGCATGGGGCCCGGATAGCGGCGAACGGCTTTCATGCTGAGTGCCATCGCCGAAAGCACATCGATATCGTGCCTCATCAAGACCGGCACCGCCAGCGCGCTGATTGCAAAAGCGACGAAGGCGAGCACGCCTCCGATCGCTGTTCCCACAACAATCATCGACAGGCCCTGCGTGCTGGTGAGCGCAAAGGCGACGAATTCCGAAATCGGGCGATAGTCACCGAATGAAAACACCGCATAGTTCAGCGTGGCGAGACGAATCCAGATCAGAAACAGAAACATCAGCGTATAGGCAAGAAATGCCATCTGGGCCGGTGCCGGTAGCGGCGCGTGAATTATGTCCCTCAAATATACCGTTTCGCCTGCCTCGTATTTCCGGCTCATCTCGTAGAGGCCGATTGCGAAGACAGGCCCCATGAGCGTGAAGCCAGCTGCAATCGTCGGGGCGACCGATTCAAGACCCATCTGCCAGAGGCCAAATGTTGCAAAATAGCCCACGAGGACAAAGGCAGCACCGTAGCCAATACTCAATGTCGGATTTCGCCAGAGGTCCTTCCAGCCCGCTACCAACCAGTTCCATGGATCATCCATTGAAGGCGCACGAAGGCGGAGTTTGCCTGCGGACCGGTTCGTGGCTGCGGTTGCTAGCTGAGTCATTGGCTGCCCAGTTCGTGCGGATGGTGCGAGCATGCACTCGATCAGGGTACACGTGCCAGCGCTTTGATTTCAATCAAGTCGCATTCGCAGGTGCAGCAATCCATCGGACGGTTTCAATGCGTTGCCGGCCGCCAAAGCGGGCCAACGGCAATCAGAAGGACGAGCACATTGAACATGGCATTTGACGCGTTGCCCGAGGCAATCGACCCGGCACTGTCCAGGCTGAACCAGGCAAGCACGCCCGCGAGCACCGTGCGCCGCACGGCTTCAGGCGCAGCGTCATAAACCCATGATGACAGGCACCAGATCATGACTCCCCAGCCAAAAAGGAATCCGCCAGTGAGCGCTGACAAGAATCTGGTGTCCGGTGACGTGAAGGTTGTGGCCCCATCCAAGGGCCAGCTTAGAATGTCCAGCGTCAGGCGGGCGGGCTCAAGAGTCCTTACCATTGCTCCCAGAAAGAACACCGGCCCAAACGACCCGACGACGACTGCCGTGACTTTGAGCCAGAACTTGTGAAACTCGCGGGACATGGCTGCTCTCCGTTTTTGTGCTGGAGACAGCTAGGCGATATCGAAGCCGCTGGACAATTCCCTCGGAGGTAACTGCGTGCCCCTACCGGTCTTTGCGGGCCAGTGGCATTCCTAAATTGCGTAGTCGAGTTCCATGGCTTCCGGTCGGCGACGGCGTTTGGAGACCATACGCGTATACAGCGTCGCTATCACCCTGCTCGCGGTAAACTCAAACAAGGCAGGAATGAGCGCGTGCACAAGACATGCCAATCCGCCTACGACCATCAACACGCCAAAATTTGCTGCCACAGCCATATGCTCAAAATAGGTCTCGCCAACCGAACGCGGATGCCTTTGGAAAAATTCAATCATTGCGAGCGTCTCTCTGACCCTGGGTGTGCCGTTCAAGCGAAGGTATTTTGCACTCGCTTTTGAACACGGTTCAAGCGTCACAATGGCGCGCACGGGTGATTCTCGTGAGGGAGAGAGACATGGCTCACACCTGGCGCAGTCGATTTGCAGCGATTGTGACGCTATTCGCACTTGCCGGGTGCGCTGATAGCGGTCCAGACGCCCCCATTCTCAAGGCGGCAATGGCGCCCCTGCCGGTCCACGCTTCTGTCGCGCCTTACAGAAGCTGGGAAAAGCTGGCAGAGCTTCCCTGGCCCCAAGGAGGCCAGCGCACCTACCAAAACTACGAGGAAGCCCGGCGCATTTTCTGGAAAAAACTTTATCCCGCTGGGGGCACGGATCTCTATTGCGGCGTCAGCTTCGACAGCGACCGCTCTGCAGCACCCATTGACGACAACCTGTCTGTCGAACACGTGTATCCAGCTGATGCCATCGCCGAAACCGAGCCCGGCTGCACCAACCGGACCTGCTCGGCGGCCCGTGTACAGCGGGCCATGGCAGATTTGCAGAATCTCTGGCCTGCATTGCAGAAAGTGAATTCGAGCCGTAGCCGGCTTCGCTATGGCACGCTGGCACAGACGGTAAAACCGCGATTCCCGGAGGTGTGCCCGTCCTTCAGGCGCGGGATTGGAACGCAAGCCGTTGTCGAGCCGCGCGATGAGGTCAAGGGAGACGTCGCCAGGTCAATCATCTACATGCACTTTGTCTATGGATTGCCGCTCGAGGACGCCGTGAGTGAAAAGCAGCTGCTGCTCGACTGGATGGCAAAAGACCCACCCGATGTCGAGGAACTGCGAAGAAACACGTTGATTGACAGTCTGCAGGGAACAACCAATCCGTTGCTCGAGGCTGCCTTCATGGGCATGTAATTTACTAACGCACGAACCGCACCGTATAGTCCTTATACGGACAATCTGCCGGCGCATCGTCGCGATTGGGTGACACTGCGCTGATGAATTTCAAAGCCATCTCGGCACGTACTTCGAAATCGTGAACCCACGGTACATTCTTTCACTGATTCGCAACCTTGCGGTGCGAACCAGTGGCGCGTGCGATCAGACTCCTCAACGGGCGGGGCTGAAAGCTGTATTGAGGAGAAGCAAATGACTTCGAAAATGAAACTATTGGCCTCGGCTGCGATCGCCGCGGTTTCGCTTGTAAGTGCCCCAGTGGCATCTGCCAACAACTGGTACGTGAACGTGTCGGGCGGCGCGAACTGGTTGGGCGATAATTCATTCTACAAAACGACAAGCGGCTCTACCACGACAACCTTCTCATTTGATAATGACACCAAAGTCGGTTTTATCCTGTCGGGCGCCGTTGGCATGCATCTGGACGGCGTGCTGCCAGGTCTCCGGGCCGAAGGCGAACTGGCCTATCGTGAAAACGACGTGGGCGGCTTCTGGTCGACTTGCACTGATGAAACCTCCTGCGCCAGCAATGCACTGGACTACCAGCACTCCACATTCTCGATTCTTGCGAACGCCTGGTATGATTTCCAGGTTGCCGGACTAAACCCGTATGTCGGTGGCGGCCTCGGTTGGGCAGATACCGAGCTGGACGGAACTTTCAATGGCAAGAGTTCGGCATTGTCTGAAAGCGACAGCGGCTTCGCCTGGCAACTTGGTGGCGGTCTGAATTTCGACATTCAGCCAAACATGAAACTGGGAATTGGCTACCGCTATTTCGTAGGCCCTGATGTCTCGATTCATGCCCCGTACAGCGACAATCCGCTCACCGGGAATGTGGATTCTGAAAATCAGTCAGTTACTGTAGGCCTCACTGTCGGCCTCTAGCCCTGATCAAATGAAACTGAAGAAGGCCGCCCAGAGCGTTGATCTGGCGGCCTTTTTTATGTCCCTGAAACTTTTCAACACTCTCCTAACCGTTTCGTAACCATGAAGTGAGAGCATGGTTTCCGGAATGACTGCCACCTTGCCTGTCGGCAGCCCCAGGGTTTGGAGCACAGAATGACAAAAAGACTTTCGTTACTCGCATCGACTGCGATTGCCACAGCGATGCTGTCCGCGGCACCAGCCGATGCCGGAAATTTCTATGTGAAAATGTTTGGCGGTGCCAATTGGGTTGCTGACACAGATTTCACGGCCATCAGCCCTACCGATACATCGGATACCATGAACTGGTCCATCGGCGGCGATACCGGATGGGTGGTTGGCGGCGCGGTGGGATATGATCTCAACGAGATCCTCCGTGGCTGGCGCGCTGAACTTGAAGTCTCCTACCGTGAAAACCAGCGGGATGGGGGATGGCTTACGACCACGGGCACCGGTTCGGCTGCGGGCAACCTCGATTTTGATCACACCTCGCTCGCCGTGATGGCGAATGCCTGGTACGAATTCCCGATCGCAGGCGTGTCACCATATATTGGTGGCGGCGTTGGCTGGGCTCGTTCGCGCTTCAAGGGCACCTACGAACCCCTGTTCGGCAGCGACGCTCCATTTGAATTCGAGAACAACGGCTTTGCGTGGCAGCTTGGCGCCGGCGTCAATATCCCGGTAAAGCCTGGCGTCACAATCGGGCTTGGCTATCGCTATTTCCGTGGTCCGCAGGTGACTGTTGAGTCCTATGGCCAGGTTTCTGGTGGCCCGACAAACGCAGCGCGTGCGGATGTCGACACCGAGAACCATTCCATTCTGGTTGATCTGGAAGTCGCGCTCTAGTCTGGAAGCAGTGACTCGCCGCCTTTGGTCTTGTAAGGGCCGGGGGCGGCGTATTTATTGGGGCTCCGTCAAACCCCCAAGCCGGAAACCACGATGCACTGGCCTGACCCCGTAACGCTGAAAGGGCGCCACGCCACATTAGAGCCCCTGACGCAATCCCATCTCGCAGGCATGGTGGAAGCGGTCAAGGATGGCGAGTTGTGGAAGCTGTGGTACACATCTGTACCGGCTCCCGAAGACATGGAAGCTGAAATTTCACGCAGGCTTGCCCTTCAGTCCCGCGGCTCCATGCTGCCTTTTGCGGTGCTGGATGCCAACGGCATTTGTGCCGGCATGACGACTTTCATGCACATCGATCCCGCAAACAGACGTGTCGAGATCGGCTCCACCTGGTACGCAAAGCGCGTCCAACGAACGCCGCTCAACAGCGAGTGCAAGCTCTTGCTCATGCAGCATGCCTTCGAAACCCTGGACTGCATTGCTGTCGAGTATCGAACTGCTTTCTTCAACCAGCAAAGCCGACGGGCCATAGAACGGCTTGGCGCCAAACTCGATGGCGTGCTGCGCAGTCACCAGCGATATGCCAACGGCGCCCTGCGAGATACGTGCGTCTATTCAATAATCGCCAGTGAGTGGCCTGCCGTGAAGGCGAACCTCAATTTCAAGCTGGCCTGATTTTCAAACCGGAAGTTGACGTGAACGGACCGACCATGAACAGCATCACAGAAGATCTTCAAAACCTGAGAGACAGCATCGACAACATCGATGCCGCACTCATTCACCTGCTGGCCGAGCGGTTCAAATTTACTCAACAAGTTGGCGCACTCAAGGCGCGTACCGGCATGGCACCCGCCGATCCGGCGCGCGAAGCGCAACAAATTGCGCGACTTCGTTCCCTTGCCGTCGGCGCCAAACTCGATCCGGAGTTTGCAGAAAAGTTTCTGAACTTCATTGTGAAAGAAGTGATCCGCCACCATATCGCCCAATCGGAAAGAAAACCCTGACGGCGCAATGAACGGGCGTGCACACAGGCGTGGCTATTGCGGCGGCAGACCAATTCCCATAAATGGGACACACCAGAGGGCACTCCAATGAAGTATCTCCACACGATGGTCCGCATCTCGGATCTGGGCGCATCACTTGATTTCTACGCGGGGGCGCTGGGGTTAGCCGAAAAGCGGCGGATTGAAAATCCTGCAGGGCGCTTCACGCTGATTTTCCTTGCGGCAGCGGCAAGCCCGGACGCGGAACTGGAACTCACGTACAACTGGGATGAAAAGGACTACGCTGGCGGTCGCAATTTCGGCCATCTGGCATTCGCGGTCGACGACATCTATGCCGCTTGCGCCCGACTCATGGACAAGGGCGTGACAATCAACCGGCCACCGCGTGACGGTCGTATGGCCTTTGTCAGGTCTCCCGACAATATTTCGATCGAGCTGCTGCAGCGCGGGCCGGCGTTGGCGCCGGCAGAACCATGGACGTCGATGCCCAATATCGGAAATTGGTAGTGCGATGATCGCGCCACGCCTCATCCGTCTTGAATCTTTGAACTACGTTCTGCGCAGCATGGCGCTCGACGATGAGATGGGTAGCTGGGGCGAATGGATGTCCGACGCGGAGACGGCGCAGATGCTCAACGCACGACCGGTGCGTCTCTCGGTTGCCGACTTCCGGCGCTACGTGCAGGGATTTGATCGTGTCAACAACCACTTGCTTGGCCTGTTCGCAAAAGACAGCGGCGCGTTTGTCGGCGTATGGGCTGTTTATATCGACTGGCCCAAGTCAGAGTTTCTGGTCAATGTCCTCGTCGGCCTTCGCGACGAGCGCGGCAAGGGCGCACGAAAAGAAACGTCCGATTTGATCAATCGCTATTTCTTCGAGGATCTGGGTCTTCTCAATCAACATTGTTTCGCCGTCGCGTCCAATCACGCCATCATCGGTGTATTGCAGGCCAAATCATGGACACTCGTCGGTCGTGAGATGAAGCCCGCAGCCTCTGGTGCAGGCAACATTGAATTGCTGCACTTTCAGCTAACCCGAGAAGCGTGGCGCAACCGGCCAAGCTAATTTGGCGAACATCGCGCCCTATTGCAAAGTCCAGGAGCATTGAAGCATGAAAGACCCGCTCACAATCCGGCTCGATACGCCGAATTATCTGGTACGCACCGTTGATGCCTCGGACGACATGGGCACCTGGTGTGACTGGATGGATGAGCCAGAAACGGCACGCATGCTCAATGTTCCACCCAGAAAGCTGTCACCCGAAGACTTCAAGAAATACGTGCATGCGTTTGACCGGATCAACAATCACCTGCTGGGAATCTTCAAGCGCAGCACAGGACAGCTGGTGGGACTGTGGGCTGTCTATGTGGACTGGCCCCATTCGGAGTTTCTGGTCAACGTGATCGTTGGCGAAATACCGGAGCGCAAGACAAATGTGCGCCACGAGACCGCCTGGCGGGTCAATCGGTATTTCTTTGAGGAACTGGACCTGAAATTTCAGCGCGCAAACACGCTGGCTACCAACATTCCCGCGGTCAAGGCGCTTGAAGAAAAGCTGTGGACTCTGTCAGCGCGTGGCAAGGCACCTGCGGCAGATGGAAAGGGCGATGTTGAGCTGCTTCATTACACGCGCTCGCGCGAAGTGTGGAAGAGCCAAACTCCCATGTCAGTCGATGCGCTGCTTCGAGGTGCCAGCAGCTCCTGACGGCGTATCCGGGAATTGATGCAGCGCTTCATGTTGCGCAATTCCCTGAATGGGCGACTGGTTGGCATCCGGCTCTCCGGAAACGCGAAATCCTCACAACCTTCTCAATTGATCGATCCGCACGGTCCATGTTCAATGTCCCCGGGAGAGGCCCTCTAGCTGGGTCTGGTGGGGGAAAATATCGTGAAGATCAAACTCGTATCGTGGTTCGCGCGGATTGTTGCCGCAACACTTGTTCTGTCAACCACCGCTTTGGCCAGAGCCGAAGCGCTTCCCACGGTTCCCGTGCCTCAGGCAGCGCCCGTAGCGAGCGCGCCTCTCAAGCACGAACTGACTGCATCAGATATCGAAGCGTTTCTGGACGGGCTTGTACCGTTGCAGATCGAGTCCAACGACATTGCCGGCGCGACGATTGCGATTGTGAAGGATGGTCAACTGCTGTTCGCCAAGGGATATGGCTTCGCAGATGTTGAGACTCGCACGCGCGTTTCACCCGAGACCACTCTCTTCCGAACGGGCTCTGTCACCAAGTTGTTTACCTGGACGTCCGTGATGCAACTTGTCGAGCAGGGCAAAGTCGATCTCGACGCTGACGTCAACACGTACCTCGACTTCAAGATCCCCCATACGTTTGGCAAGCCCGTTACTCTTCGCAACCTGATGACGCACAGAGGCGGCTTCCAGGAAACGCTGAAGAACCTGGGCGCTCAGGACACCGGCAAGGTCAACCTCGCAAAGTATGTCCGCGAAAACATTCCCGACCAGATATTTGAGCCTGGAACCACACCATCCTACAGCAACTACGGTGCGTCGCTGGCGGGGTATGTCGTCGAACGCGTATCAGGCGTTCCGTTCGACCAGTATGTGGAAGACAATATTTTCAAACCCCTTGGCATGACGCACGCCTCATTGCGGGCGCCGCTGCCGAAGGAACTCGTGGTCGACATGTCAAAAGGCTACGCGCTCGCGTCAGGTGGTGCGAAAGACTTCGAAATCGTGAACGGCTATCCGGCTGGAAGTGAATCTGCGAGCGCCATCGACATGAGCAAATTCATGATCGCACACCTGAACGGTGGCGCACTTGGCGAACAGCGAATCCTGAAGCCGGAGACTGCGGCGCTGATGCACAATACCGTCACTGCCTATGATGCGCGTCAAAACGGTATTGCCCTGGGCTTTTACGAAGAGAGTCGAAACGGCATGCGGATCATCGGGCATGGCGGCGACACGGTATACTTCCACAGCGACCTGCATTTGATCCCCAGCCAAAACCTGGGCTTTTTTGTTTCGTACAACAGTGCCGGCAGATCAGACTCCCCGCCGCGCAGCCCGCTCTGGGCGAAGTTTCTTGACCGATATTTTCCGTATATGGCTCCCAAAGTTGACGCCATTGCCAAGGGGCTAACCGCAACGGATGTGGCGGGAACCTACATCTCATCGCGACGCGCTGACACCTCGTTGCTGAAGCTTCTCACTGAGTTGAGCCAACCAACCGTGACGGCGAACGCCGACGGATCGATCATTGTTGATGCATTTTCCGATCTCGCAGGCCAACCGCGAAAGTGGATCGCACTCGGTGACGGTGTGTTCCGCGACAAGTTTGGACAGGCGCAGCTTGTGTTTGTAATGGGACAGGATGGGGTCATGAAGATGTTGCCTGGTTCGGCCGGCGTTCAAATCCTGGAGCGCGTTCCACAACAGAGAAACGCACTTCTGGTGCTGGTGGTGTTCGGCCTATCTGCATCCATCCTGCTCATCAATTTCGTCGGGTTCCCCGTGGCCGGTTTTGTCAGGCGCCACTACGGCGTTTCACAGGACTGGACGTTTGCGCAAAATACTGCCCGCCTGCTGACAATGATTTCGACGCTGTTGCTGTTTGTGTTCGTTGGCGGCATGGGGTTCGTGCTTGTTTCGACTGTCAGCTCGAGCCCATGGTCGCTGACATCCGCGATCGACCCTGCCCTTCATCGCTTCCAGATGGTTGGTTTTGGCGCGCTGGCCGGTCTGTTCGTGGTGATTGCGAACACGCTGATCGCGTGGCGAAATCCTGCCAGAGGCTTGCTCGGCAAGATCAAGGAAGTGCTCGTGCTTGCGAGCTACGCGGGCATCGTCTGGTTTGCCTGGTCCATGAACCTGTTCGACGTGACGCTCAGGTTCTGAGCGGCTTCGGCTATTTCTCCTCCTTGACGGGCGCGATCAGCAATACGCCGATCACCGAAATCACGTTGGCGCCAATCTGATACCAGGCTGGCACCAGTGGGTCCCCCAGAGTGGCGATCAGCTGCGTGAGGATATACTGCGTCGAGCCACCAAAAATCGTCACTGCGAATGCATAGGCAATTGACGTTCCAGTCGACCGAACAGCTTTGGGGAACGCCTGTGTGAGCAGTGCGTAGAGACCGCCATATGATACGGCGAGAATGAAATTCAGCACGACGTTGATCAACACGATGCGTTCAAGTGTTAGGCCTGGAAGGGTCATCATCTCGTAGGCCTGGTACACTATGGCAAGGAACAAGAGTCGTGGCAGCAGAATTGACGTCTTTGCGCCAATCCGATCTGCGAACCAGGCTCCAATCGGAAAGCCCGCCAAGGCGGCAATGTAACCACAAAGTGTCGTGAACTGGCTGTCGGCGGTGGAGAGTTTCAGCGTCGTAATCGCGTAAGACGTCATGTAGGCGGACACGTAGGTCGACACAGTCGGCCCTATGATGCACGCAACGCCCAGCAATACTGCCGTAGAGTTGCTGCGAAACAAGTTCCTGATCACCGCTACGCCGCTTTCGTGAGCTTCGTTCCGGTTGAGCGTTTCAGGCAGTGCCCGGCGAATGTAGAGCCCAATGGGGCCAATCAGGATGCCGACGAAAAAGGGCACTCGCCAACCCCATCCATCAAGATCCTCAGCACTCAGGCTGGCTGCCAGGATGAGTCCCAGTCCGGATCCCATAATGCCGGCAAATTGCTGCGATATTCCCTGCCAAGCGGTAAAAGCCGAACGCTCCTTTGCTGATGCAGCCTCAAGCAGATAGGTCGTTGCTGGTCCAACCTCGCCACCGCATGAGAAGCCCTGAACCAACCGTGCGCACACCAGCAGGACAGGAGCGAACATCCCGATGTCCTTGTAGCCAGGCGTGACTGCGAGCATGCCCGTACCCAGCGCCATCAAAAGAATTGTCAGTGTCATCGATGCCTTGCGACCAGCGCGATCGGCATAGGCACCCAGCACGGCCGCGCCGATGGGCCTCGTTATAAAGCCAGCCCAGAACACAAGGCTTGCGAATAGGAGGGACAGCCAGACATCATCGCCTGGGAAGAATGCCTTGCCTATCTGCACCGAGAAGAACGAGTAGACGATGAAGTCGTAGAACTCGAGCCAGTTGCCAATGACAACCGCGACAAGTGCGCGTGGCGGGATCCTGGCTTGCTCTCCCGCACCAGACGTTGAATTCATTAAATTCATTCCCCTCTAGAGCGATGCGACCATAGGCGAATTCTGCTGCACTTAGAAGAGGCCGCACTCATGACGTGAACTTCAAGATTTGGCACATCATTCAGGCGAACACAGGTGTATTCTTCAGTCATCGATGCATAGTGCCCTCACCTCGTCATCCCCAAGAGGCTGATTGCTGATGCGCGTGATTGCAGCGTTGAGTTTCGTTGTGCTGGCTGGTGCCGCACTCGTCGTGAAACTCGTTCAGGAGCCAAACTCGATCTTGAAGATGGGCCGAACGATTGGCGACGTGTACGCTTACGTGCCTGACTATCAAACGCCCTTCAGGGTTCGGGCGCCTGCTTCCCGATTTGATGTGCTGCTTTCTCCCGATCGTCTTCCAATGCCTGAACTGCCGCTCGCGCTTCCCAGTCAGGAAGAACGTCAACTTGAAATCCTGATCGCGGGCGATACCGGACTCAACGGCAGCTTTCAGCCCGTTCATGCGAGCTTCGGCCTGCGCGGCGGTTCGCGATTGTCATTTGCCGACGCCACTACAGACATTGCGCAGGTCATCGATGGAGACATCAACTTTGCCAATCTGGAGACTGTGGTCACAGACCGGAATGACCTCACGGGCAGCCTGAAGCTGTTCGGCTTTCGAACGCATCCGGAAGGCGTCAAGCACCTTCTTCGGATGGGGTTCAATGTTTTTTCCTCGGCCAACAACCACTCGATGGACTACGGCCTGGACGGCGCACGCGAGACGCTGAAGCAGCTTGGATTGCTCGGGGTCGTGCATGCGGGCCTGGGTGCCACCAGAGAAGAAGCCGGTGCAGCGAGAGTGCTGGAGATCAATGGCATTCGGGTCGCATTTGGTGCCGTCGGCATTGGGGGAAGCGGATTCGGTTCGCTGATGCGCAGCGAGTCCCGGCCTGGCCAACTGGTGCCAGGGTCCGACGCGGATCTCAGCGACGTCACCGCATCACTCAGGACGTCGGGTGCGGACTTCAAGGTCTTTTCCGCGCACTATGGAACCGAGTTCGACGTGACAACGTCCAGTTACGACCAATCACGCTTTCACCGCGTGCTGTCGGATGGAGCGGACATGTTTGTGGGCCATCACCAGCATGTTGTTGCAGGCGTCGAGATTGTGGACGGCAAGCCGCTATTCTACGGCCTTGGCAATTTTCTGCATTGGGGCACCCAGGACATGAGCCGCCATGACATTTGCCATGACTATGGGCTCGTCGCAAAAGTACATCTTTCGGCAGTGGCCGGAGAAAAACCAAAACTGCGCGCCATCGAGGCCATTCCTGTGACAGGCATGCATATCCGTACAAGACGGATGGCGCCCGAAGATTCCACCGTCAGAATATTCGCGCTCAACCACCTGAACAATCAGTTTGGTCAGAATGGCGTTCAGTTCGGCATTGAGCCGGACGGCACGGGACTATACTGCGCGCCGGGCGCGGAGCGCCTGTCCGGCACCATTGGCGCGCGATGTGCCATGGCGCCCCGGACCGTTCAGCCGGCACCGGCACTGGCATCGAGGATTGCGGATGCCTGTTCCCGCAAGCTGGTTCGCATGGTGGAGTCTGATGGGGAGAATGGCACCGATCTGACCGGGCTTGCTGCCAATGGCGAGCCGCAATGATGAATGCGTCTCGACGCGGGTCACTGAGCACGAACGCATATGCTCTTTGGGGATTGGCCGTTGCACTGATGGCGATGGATTTTGTGCCAGCGGCACACGCCGCCGAGCGCGCCACCGGAGTAAGCGAAGGCGAAGTGGTACAGGCCTTGTCGCTGAAAGGCTTTTCGGTGCGCGTCGGCAATGACAGCTTTCACGAGCCTATCATTGAAAGTTTTGCCGGAAGTGTACGGTTCTATATCTATTTCTATGATTGCGACCAGGCCCGACGCTGCGGAAATATTCAATTCCGCTCCGGATTTGCGACGCACAGAGGGCTTTCATTGGACCGCATAAATGACTGGAGTACACGCTGGCGCTTCGGCCGGCTCTACCTTGACCCGGAAGGCGACGCCATCCTGGACATGGACGTGGATGTATCGCGAGGCGTTGCACCGGAACAGTTGGCGGTGCAGGTTGATCGCTGGCTCAACGTCATGAACGAGGCCAAGAGCTTTTTGGGCTGGCAGCGCTGATTGTTCTGGTTGTTCAGGAGCGCTTCAACAACAGGTACTGGGCAAGCATCCTGAAGTAGTTGTCAAAGAAACTGCGCGTCAGTTCCGGATTGACAGATGCCTCTCCGCTCATGGCAATCTGAAGCATCACGGTGTTCATGGGAGACATGAACATTCGACGAGCGACGTCGTATTCCATCCGCCGACACTCACCACCATCCATTACGCGCGCGAATAGATCGTAGTAGCACTGGTACATGGTGGTCGTGATGCGCGACGCAAACATTCGCGCAATCGAGGGTACGCGGGTGCCTTCCTGTATCAGCAACCGATACATGGCAGAGCGGGTTCGCGAGCCGATCAGGCGCATGAATTCATCCGGCATTGCGTTGATGTATTCCTCAAACGACATTTCACCCCTTGCTGCGGCCTTCGTAAGATTCATGTCGAGTTCATCCAGCGCGCTTTCGACAACGGCCCCCATGACGGCTTCCTTGCTGTCGAAGTGCTCGTAAACTGTCGGCTTGGACACAGACACGGCCTTGCCGATGTCCGTCATCGAGGTCTTTTCAAATCCGTTTGCAATGAAGAGCTCTCGTGCGGCGACAATAATGCTTGCGCGCAATTCAAGGTTCCTGGAACTCATGCCATTGGACCTTTGTAGCGAGGTCTTCATACGAGCATAGGGTTGATAGGGCACGCCAAGCGAGCGGTCAAATTAGGCAGGATGTGCAAAGAAAACGCAGCCAATTCTGCCATTTTCTACTTGCCGTTGAACTTGATCCAAAAAATTAGCAACGGTAGGTGTTCAAATTGACGATCGGGTTTATGATTTTTCGTGCCGTGCCATACATGGCGTAAAGGGGGCCTCCATGATGAATCTCAAGGTGGCGTGTTTGGCGATGTCGAGCATGCTTGTACTTTCTGGACTGTCTTTTGCGGAAGACGCCGGAACAACCACAAATTCAACCGGAGCCACGGCCCCGGAAACGACCGTCACAGATCCTGTACCGGCAACCGATCCGGTCACGAGCTCCGAGGACACTGCCGAGAGCAGCAGTCAGCATTCAGGCCCTGGAACTGTCGTCAGCGCGCAAGCGAAGACGCTGAAAGACGTGGACGGTTCGAAAAAGGACGCTGCGAAGACACTTCGTACGACGGCCCTGACAAACAATCCCGGGTTCCAGACGGCAACGACGAAGCGCAACTCAAACGCCAATCAAGATGATGAGACCCAGTCCAGCGGCAAGAGTGGTGAACATCCGACGTCCGAAGACCATCCGGACAAGGAAGATCATCCCGACAGCGTCGACAACCCCGAGAATGAAGATCATGCGTCGGCGGACGACCACCCGGATGCCGACGACAATCCAGGTGATCTTGCGTCAGAAGAACATGGCCCACCTGATGACCTGCCGGGTGCAGAAGATCATCCTGATGCGTCTGACCACCCGGGGCGTCCCGGCGGCGGCTAGTTCTTTCGACTGCATCATATCAGCTGATATCACCCCCGCCTCGTTTTGGCGGGGGTATTGATTCATGCCTGTGTTTGGCCGTCAGTTCACGCAGGGAGGCTCGATCGAGCCGGTCAACGTTGCCGAGGCTGAGGTAAACTCCTCCACCTCGCGCCACGTCCGTTCGGCGTTCAGGTCCCGCAGAAGCAGGTGATAGCCATCGGCATAACAGACAATGCGGCGAGGTCCGTGCATAGCCGCGGCAGCATCTTCGATGGGTTGTGAAGGGACGACCTCATCACCTTTTGCGAACAGCACAAGGGTGGACAGCTTCACCAGGGGTGCCGCCTTCCACGCGGCCTCCATAAGATTGACAAGTCCGTAGGTGGCGTCTACTCGCGTTGACTTGATCACATACGGATCCTGACCCAGTGCGGTTAGCATCTTCTCGTTGTCAGAAGGCTTGATGTTCAGCCCCCGGCCGGTCAGTCGGCCCCCAGGAGCCACCTGCATTGCTGTCCAAAGCGCCGAGCGCTTGAGAAAATCGAGGTTGGACCAACCCCAGAATGCGGGCGACACAAGTATCAGTCCGTCTGCAACCGGTTCGCCTGACCGGGCGGCGGCAAGCGTCGCAACGGCCCCGCCCATGCTTTCGCCAAGCAAGTAGGTCCGAGAACCCGGGTACCGGGCATGAACAAGTGCCACAAACACTTGTGCGTCGCGCACCATGACATCATCGCCCGGCCAGCGACCGTTGCCTTCCGTGCGACCGAATCCACGCTGGTCGAATGCGAATGTTGCAATGCCGTGCTGCTGCCAGTACTTCGCTGCATCCTCAATAAAGTGCCCGTAGTCGTTCATACCATGCAGTGCAACGATGATGGCTTTGGGTTTTTCGGTCGTCCATTCGCTGTAGGCAAGTGTGTAGCCATCTGTCGACTGCCAATGCCCCTCATCCACGAAGCGGGGCGTGGTCGGTCCCGGGCCGGGTGCGAGCGTTTCCGCGACGCAGGCAGACAGAGACAGCGCCAGCAGCATTGGAATGATACGGGTCATGCGTTCAGGATACGCGAAATGCGCTGCCGCAGGTGTGGCAGCAGTTCATCAGCAGACCATAATATCCGACAGCAGAGACGCAAAGCTTGTCGCCACCTTCACCTGTCAGGCACCAACTTCCCGTGCGATTTCAGCAGGCACCGGCACGGGAAACTCCAACAACATCTGGGCGAACGCCTTGCCTTGCGGATCGTTGCGCAAGCTTGCGACGCCACCTCCACCCAGTGCATCGTGAAGAAGGAAATTGAGTGCATGGGTTCCTGGCAGATCAAATCGTTCGACCCTGCCCTTGCCACCTTCGAACAGATGTTCGAACCACTTGGCGACTGAAGCCTCGGTCAGTGCTGCACGAATATACGGTGCGTACACAGGATGGCGGGCCATCACACCAATGTTGGAGTTGTTGCCCTTGTCGCCCGACCGCGCGAACGCGAGCTTGATCAGGGGGACACTGGCGGTCGTCGGGTTCGTCTTGTCAGACACGACCGGGCGCTCGATCATTTTGGCGGCAAAGCCACCGGCTGTGTCTTCCTGCGATGGAAAACTGACGGCTCCAACGTGCACCGTGACTGTCACGTCCTTCTTTGGAATGAGACATGAGAAGTGCCGAATGACTGGTGTCACCTTCGGGCGCAAGCCGGCGTAGCCGGAGGTTCCGGGCGCAAAAGACGTTCCGGAAGAGGTAAGCTCGCGCATCATGGCTTCCAGAGGTTCCTTGCGCGCGTGCTTTGCAGCCAGTTTCAGGACGGCTTCCCGCCCCCCCAGTTTGCGGGCGTGGGCGCCGAAGGAATCCTCGGCTCCCAGAACCTCTATCGATGTCTCTGTGAATGGGCCCCAGTTGCGCTGGCGAAGGATGCCTTCCATGCGCTTGAGAACAGCTTCTCCCGTGCGACGCGCCTTGGCAGCGGCATCTATTCCACTGATCGAAACCAGGTTGCCGATGCGGTAGCCATCTTCGTAAGTCGTCGAACACTTGTAGGTTGCCGTGGGTGCGTAGCCCCTCGCACTCGACACCCTGACACGGTCCCTGCCGATTTGCTCAAGTTTTACATTGCTGAAATCGCAAACGACATCAGGCAGCATATAGGCTTGGGGATCGCCGATCTCATACAGCATCTGTTCGCCCACGGTGCCCACGGACACCAGACCGCCGGTTCCGTCCGGTTTGGTGGCTACAAAACTTCCGTCGGCGGAAACTTCAGCGATCGCATAGCCGATGTTTTCCCATTCGGGCACCTGGTCCCAGTCGGTGAAGATGCCGCCGCAAGCTTGCGCGCCGCACTCAACGATGTGCCCCGCGAGGCTTCCGCCAGCCAACTTGTCGACGTCCTTCGACGTCCAGCCAAATTCATGGATGCATGCGCCAAGCGTGACGGCACTGTCGACGCAACGGCCCGTGATGACGACGTCGGCACCTTTCGCAAGGGCTGCTGCGACAGGAAAACCGCCGAGATAGGCGTTCATGCTCACGGGTTTTTCCGGCAGGGGGGCGCCATTGAACATTTCCTTCACGCCCTGTGCTTTCCACTTTTCAAGTTGCGGCAGGACGTCGTCGCCTTCGACATACGCGACCTTTAGGGTCACCCCCTGCCTGGCGAGCAGCGCTTCGAGAGCCTTCGCACAGCCCTTCGGGTTCATGCCGCCGGCATTGGCGATGACCTTGATCTTTTTCTCGGCCACTTCGCGCGCGATAGACGCCATCGTCACCGTCACGAAGTCGTGCGCATAACCAAGGTTCGGATCCTTCTCGCGCTGGCGGGCGAGGATCGACATCGTGATCTCAGCCAAATAGTCGAAAACGAGGTACTGGATGTTTCCGTGCCTGACGAGCTGAGGGGCCGACGTGAAGCTGTCACCCCAAAAGCCGGATGCGCAACCGATGCGGATGGTCTTTGTCATGTTTCAGCCCAACGATTTCATGAGGTTTTTTGCGATGACGAGTTGCTGGACCTGGCTCGTCCCTTCATAGATGCGGAAGATGCGTACGTCACGGTAGAAGCGCTCGACGCCGTAGTCGGTGACATAGCCCGCACCGCCGTGAATCTGCACGGCGCGGTCGGCGACGCGGCCGACCATCTCGGAGGCGAAGTACTTGGTACAGGAGGCTTCCATGGTGACGCTTTCACCGGCATCGCGTTTGCGCGAGGCGTCCAGCACCATGCAGCGGGCCGCATAGGCTTCCGTCTTGGAGTCGGCGAGCATCGCCTGGATCAGCTGGAACTCGGCGATCTTCTGGCCGAACTGCTCGCGCTCCATGGCGTATTTCACCGCGTCGCGGATCAGGCGTTCAGCGACACCGACGCATACTGCTGAAATGTGCAGGCGGCCGCGGTCGAGCACCTGCATCGCAACGCGGAAGCCCTGACCTTCCTTGCCCAGCATGCAGGAGGCGGGGACATGGCAATCCTCGAAGATGACGTCGCAAATGTGTGCACCCTGCTGGCCCATCTTGCGGTCGGGTTTGCCGATGGTGATGCCCTTGAGGTTCGACGGCACGAAGAACGCGGAGATACCGCCTGCCCCCTTGTTCGACGGATCGGTGCGCGCCATCAAGGTGAAGACCGAAGCCTTGTTGGCATTTGTGATGTAGCGCTTGGTGCCGTTGACGACGTAGTGGTCTCCCTTGCGGATAGCGGTGGTGCGCAGGGACGCGGCGTCGGATCCTGCGCCTGGTTCGGTCAGGCAGAACGAGGCTATCGCTTCGCCGCTGGCGAGCTTGGGCAACCATTCCTTCTTCTGGTCGTCACGGCCGAACATGACGACGCCCTGGCTGCCGATGCCGACATTGGTGCCGATGACCGAGCGGAACGCTGGCGAGGTCTGGCCCAGTTCGAAGCAGACCAGCACTTCTTCCTCCATGGTCAGGCCGAGACCGCCATACTCGGTCGGGATCGAAATACCGAAGAGGCCGAGCTCGCGCATTTCCGCCACGACGTCATCAGGCACAAGGTCGTCGCGCGCCGTCTTGTCCTCGATGGGAACGAGCCGCTCGGTCACAAATCTGCGAACTGACGAGATGAGCTGATTTCGGGTTTCGACGTCGAGTGCCATGCAATTTATCCTGAAAAGCGGTGGGCGACCTTATGCTCTGCGGGTACGGAAAGGCAAACCCCCTCGCATGTGGACCCCACAGGCTTTCATGCGCTATGCAGGCCCCTGAATGGAGCGGAATTCATGACCGAAAATTGCGGCGCGCTGGCAGGCGTCAAAGTCGTTGACCTCAGCCGGGTCCTCGCCGGACCCTACGCCACGCAGATCCTGGGCGACCATGGCGCCGACGTGATCAAGGTCGAGCCGCCAGCCGGCGACGAAACGCGTGAATGGGGGCCGCCCTTTCGCGACGGCGACGCGGCGTCCGGCGCGTCGGCCTATTACCTGAACATCAACCGCAACAAGCGCGGCATGGCGCTGGACCTGACGAAGCCCGAGGCGCGAGAGGTCGTGTTCCGCCTGCTCGCTGACGCCGACGTTCTGGTCGAGAACTTCAAAATCGGCACGCTTGAGAAATGGGGAATGGGACATGATGTACTGTCGGTCAAATTTCCGCGCCTCGTCCATGCCCAGGTCACTGGCTTCGGGGCCGATGGGCCTCTGGGTGGCATGCCTGGCTATGACGCCATTGTGCAGACCATGGTCAGTCTTTCGTCCTGCAATGGTTCGCCCGAGTCCGGACCGGTGAAGCTGGGCGTACCCATGGTCGACATGACGACGGGGCTGAACCTGGTCATCGGCATCCTGATGGCGCTGCTTGAACGTCAGCGGTCTGGAAAGGGCCAGTTCGTCGAGGTCGCACTTTATGACGCCGGCATTTCGATCCTGCATCCGCATTCCGGCAACTGGCTGCTAGGTGGGCGCATTCCCAAGCTGCTCGGCAATGCACATCCCAATCTTGCGCCCTATGACCTCTTCCCGACGGCTACGCGACCCATTTATCTTGGCATCGGCAACGAGGCGCAGTTCCGCAAGGCGATGACGGTGCTTGGCCTGCCCGAGCTTGCGAACGATCCGCGCTTTCGCTCGGTGCCGGACCGCAACGTCAATCGCGCGGTGCTGACGGCCGCGCTGAGAGAGAGGCTTGCGACACTCGACGGTGTTGCGATTGCGATGGAATTGCTGCGCGCCGGTGTGCCTGCGGGTCCTCTCAACACGATCGAGGAAACACTGAACGATCCTCAAACCGCTGTCCGCGAAATGGTCATCGAGATGGATGGCTATCGCGGTATCGCCTCGCCAGTGAAGCTCAGTCGCAGCAAATCGTCGACGCGACAAACCCCACCTGACTTCGGCACGGACAATGCAAGTGTGCTGCGCGAAGCCGGATACAATGAAGATGACATTGAACGCCTGACGGGCCTTGGAGTTGTGGTGAACCGCCGCACGGGATCACCCTCATGAAGCTCAGCGCGCTTGATCAGTCACCGATCCGCAAGGGCGGCACCGCTCGCGATGCGGTGATGGAAACGATTGAACTGGCAAAGGCTTGTGAGCGGTTCGGATATTCCCGCTATTGGCTTGCCGAGCACCACAACACGACTTCGTTTGCGGGATCAACTCCCGAAGTGCTGATTGCGCGCGTTGCTGCAGAGACAAAGTCGATACGCGTTGGCTCCGGTGGCATCATGCTGCCGCACTATAGTCCGCTAAAGGTTGCCGAGAATTTTCGCATGCTGGAGACACTCCACCCTGATCGCATCGATCTTGCGATCGGACGTGCGCCCGGCGCCGACGGACACACCAGTGCAGCCCTGCAGGCAGGCCCGCAGGCCTACGACATCGGCGTGTTTCCACAGCAGGCAGACATGCTCCGGCACTATCTGGAGGAATCTGCGGGCCTTGCCGAATGGCCGGACAAGCATCCCTATCGCAGCATTCACGCATCACCGCGCGGGCCAGGAATGCCGGAGATGTGGATGCTGGCCTCCAGCGTCAATGGCGCCGTGTATGCGGCCGAGCTTGGCTTGCCGCTGGCATTTGCGCAGTTCATCACGCCTGACGGGAGTGGCGCAGACGCTGCTCGCATCTACCGACAGCGCTTTACTGCCAGGCTTTCCGGGGACGAGCCACGGCTTGCGGTTGCCGTATTTGCGCTGGCGGCTGACAGCGAAGCCGAAGCCGACCGACTTTGCCTGACACGCAATCTCTGGGTGATGCAGTTGCTCCGGAACCAGGCGGGGCCTTTCCCTTCGCCTGAGGAAGCGCAAGCCTATCCGTACACCCCCGAAGACCGGGTGATGATCCGCGGGATCGCGGCGCGCGGTGTGACCGGCACGCCGGACAAGGTGAAGGCGGGACTGGAGAAGCTGTCGAGCGAGTATGGTGCGGACGAGATAATCGTGCTGACAATCACTTACGACTTTGCAGCGCGGGTGCGGTCGTATGAGCTGATTGCGCAGGCGTTTGGGATACAGCGCTGATTTCCCTGGGAGCGCGGACTTCCAGTCCGCTCTTCCTGATGTCGACGTTGAAAAGTGCGGACTGGAAGTCCGCGCTCCCAGGCAAGGGCGCTGATGACCGGCTCACGCTGATTTCAGCATGTCTGCTTGCCTGTGCAGCTTTTTTGCCCAGGGACTATGCGGAATTAGAGGGACGCTATACCTAATTGCAAAACTCGCATACTTTGCGTGGGCTAATTTCATATAGCGTCCCTTCAATTCGTCCCTTCAATTCAATGTCATGGCCCGGTTAGGTTCCTACGAACTTCATACGAGGAAACTTTCTTGTCGGTTTCAAAGCGTACAGTTACACCGATCCCAACTTCGATAAAACCGTTGAACGAAACACGCTGTAATCCAAAAACTAGGCGCTGACCATTCTCTGATAGGTCAAACCCAATAGCCCTGGTTCGCAAATACGCGACAACAACTTCTTGACGTTGGCCTAGGAAAAGCACGTTTTGCAATTCTCGTTCTTGTGGGTAGGGCGCGCTCTCGTTTCCACAACTCGTTGCGATAGTTAGAGGAACAATGAGTACGATTAGAAGAATCTGGCTCAATTTTCTACGAATCCGAAGATTGCGATTGCTCAGTGTGCTAAACATCATCGACCGCATGCTTCTCACCTCCCTTGAAATGAAGTTGTGCGGGTGAAACCGAGATCAAGCAGTGCCCAGAGAAATTAGAGTCCGTCACCCGTTTGCTCCGGTGACAACTTAGTATGGTTGCTGAACCTGGCACTACCGAATTCACACTTCCAAAACCGTCATCCTGGACGCGTTGCAGCACGCAGTGCTGCTGTGCGGCCGGGACCCATACGTGGTGACTGTCTTTCGGAGATGCCTCACCTCGTATGGGTCCCGCTTGCAAAGCGGCACTTCGCGCCGCAGTGCAAGCGGGATGACTGGGAAAGGCAGGCAAGACCGCAACTTAGTGACATGGGGTTTCCGCAGCGTGCCTCACCGCCCGGACCGTTCCATACTCCCCAACATGTCGCACCTGTCGCGCCTTGAAAAGCACGCTTGTTCCTATTATGTTCTTTTCCGGTAGCAGCTCCGGCTGCCGTCAACTTGACAATTGAATACCTACCCGGCGGACCTGGGAATTCCAGGCGACCGCCTCGTGAGCCTCGCGCGAAAAGGAATTGCGGGGCGGGTGCCCCGAACTGCGTTCGATTTTCGGGTCTGGTTTTCAACGTCAGCCAACAGGGACAAACCGAAAAAACACCCCCTTACCTTGTCTCACCTTTCACGTGTTTTCCTCAGAAACAGGCCAAAAATAGCCGAACAACCTTTGTCTCAAAGTCGTTCGAAAGGCCTTCGGGCTTGAGGCTTGAACAAGAAGGTTTTCTCACGCGAAGACGCGAAGGGTGGCTAAATCCAAAGCCTTCAACGAGCAGGGTCTGTCGCGCGCAGTGCGCGCAAAAATGATGTGTTCTCAGGCGCTTTGATGTCAGAGTTTTCTTCGCGGCTTTGCGGCTTCGCGTGAGAACTTTTTCTTCACGCCGCTGCGGCGCTGCGGACTTTTTGGCGCTGATGCTTGATGGCGCGCTTGTGAACAAGGGCCCGAATGCGGCGCTGGCGTTCTGGCGTCAGCGGGAAGCTCCAGAGCAGGAATATTGCCGGCGCATAGAACATGATCGGCATCAGTGAAAAGACTGCCGTCAAGGCCGCGATCGAACCGGGCGTCTTGACCGAGGTGCCGGCGTCGAATCCGAAATAGCCCACCAGCATGAGCGCCGCGCCGGCGCCAATCGCGTCACCCGACTTGATACCCAGGCCGAAAAACGAAATCATCAGGCCTGCGCGCGGTTCATGCGTCTTGAGGGAGTCGAAGTCCACGACGTCGGCAGCAATGGATTGACCCAGCGTATAAGGTGCCGAGAAGGCGGCGCCGATGAAGGAGAACAGAATGATGTTGGGCCAATAGCCGCCCGCCTGGAACAGGGGAATGACGCCCAGCGTCGTCACGGAGATCAGCATCGCAATGCACAATGCCTTGTGCTTGGTGATCCTGCCACCCAGCCAGATCCAAAGCGGAGCGAAGAGAATGCCGCAGACGATCAGTGCGACCGGGAAGTGGTTGCCCTGCTGCTTGGTGAGCCCCACTGCATCCACCATGTAATAAAGAAACAGCACTTCTGCGGCGCGTGCGGCGACGCGGACGAAGAACGTTGCCCCGAAGAGACGCAAAAAGGGGATGTTCGTGAGAGCGGCCTTCGCACCCTTCCAAACGGAGACATGCTCGTTCGTTTCGAGCGGTGGTTCCGGCGTCGAGGCAAACATGATGGCCACACCGATGGGTGTCAGTGCGATGATCGTGATGCCGAGCACGCTCATGGCGTGCCAGTAACCGCCCGTGGATCCCGCGGTCGCTCCGGTGCCAACCAGAACCGGAATCGTGGCTGCAATCGCAAGACCGACGAGCGTGAAGATCTCACGCACGCCCGTGATGCGCGAACGCTCATTGTAGTCTCCCGAGAGCTCTGCGCCCCACGCCCCATAGGGAATCGTGATCATGGTCCAGCCCAGATAGAAGACCGCGATCCAGACCAGAAGATGCGTCGCCGTGGCATCTGCCGGTGGCAGGAACAGCATGAAAACGCCGAGCGCGAAGACGGGCGCTCCCAGGAGCACCCAGCTACGGCGGCGCCCCATTCTCCACGTCGTGTGGTCGCTTGCGTATCCAATTATCGGGTCGACAATGAAGTCCGCGAGCCTTGCGATCAGCAGGATCGCACCCACCGTTTCGATGTTGATCTTGAGGTCATCGGTGTAGAATTTTGAAACGAACAGTGCGATTGGCAGGCCCGCAAAAGCGAGCGGCACGGCGAGTTGCCCAAAGCCCAAAATGGTAAGCCAGGAGAGGCGATCAGGCGACTTTGTAATCTCAGTGGCACGCTGCAACGCCAACACTCCTGCAGGACGGAATTCTTTTGAAAGGATGATAGAAGAGGACGGCTAATGCGGCATTAAGTGCGCGCCGTCAAAGGGCTGCTTACACGATTTGTTAATCTTTCAGGCCGGCATCACGTCCTGGTCCCCACATAGGCAAAGAAAAGGCAGCCAAATCCAATCAGCAGCATCAGCATATCCAGGCGCAAGAAAGGCAGTTGAACGGGCAATTCAATGATTGGCAACATAGTGGCGAAACTCAAGATTCCAAGAACAATCAGCGCCCAGATGCGGATCCGGCGTGAAAGCGAGGGATCACTGGCATCGATCGTGGCACGCTCGCTGACTATGAATGCGGATCCCAGGCAAAACAGCCCGACAATCGGCATCAACACATTCGCCTGCAGGAAAAGCACCTTCAGCGGAAGGCTTGCCACGCCGATTGAGCCCAGGACCGCCAGCACACCAGCGACCCAAAGCATCCAGGACTGAAGTTTGGCGAGAGATTTTGACATGGGCTATCCTGGCAGCAAGCCGATGACCGCCGCGGTCATGCAGGTCGACAATGTCCCCGGGATGAGCGATTTCAACGACAGTTCAACGACCTCGTCGCGCCGTGAAGGCACGAGCGCACTGATGGAGCCAATCATCATCCCTACGGAGCCCAGGTTCGCAAATCCGCACATCGCATAAACCATCAGCAGTTTGGACCGGTCTCCCAGAGCATCGCCCGGCAATGCGGCAAGATTGAGGTAAGCGATCAGCTCGTTCAGGATGGTTTTTGTACCCATCAGGCTGCCAGCCGTCGCCGCGTCGCTGGCCGGAACGCCGATCAGCCAGACAATCGGCGCGAAAATCCAGCCGGTGAGACGCTCGAAGCTCAAGGGCGTGCCGCTCACCAGCACATTTCCCAGTATGATGTTGGCAAGGGCCACCAGTGAAATCATGGCAATCAGCATCGCCAGAATGTTCAGGTACATTTTCATACCGTCTTCGGCCCCCGTGGACACGGCGTCCATGGTTGACCTGTAAGAGGACGTTGTTCCTGCTGTGGCCGGCGTCGTCTCGTCGCCGGGAATCATGATCTTCGAAAGCAGGATCGAGGCGGGCAGCGACAACAGCGAAGCCACGATGATATGCCCGACGGCGCCTGGCACGACGGGATTCAACACCTGCGCATACAGGACCAGCACGGTGCCAGCCACATTCGCCAAGCCGCACGTGAAGAGTGTGAACAGCTCGCTTCTGGTCAGGTGCTCCAGATAGGGACGAATGAGCAAGGGAGCTTCAATCATTCCGAGGAAGATGTTGGATGCGCATCCAAGCCCCAACGCGCCACCAATCTTCATGGTGCGCTCCAGCGCCCAGGCAAACGCGGCGACTACCACCGGAAGCACCTTCCAATGCCACAGCAATGCCGACAAGGCGGACATCACAATCACGATCGGCAACACCGTGAAGGCAATCGTGACGACGGCAGCAGGGTTTGTGATCTCGAAGGGTGCGGTCCCTCCCCCGGTGTAACCGAAGACAAATGAGGAGCCCTTCGAAGTCGCAGCCTGGATGGCGTCAACCACCGAATTCAGCGACAGCAAGGCGGCTCGCATGAAGGGCAATCCGAGGAAGATCGCTGCCAAAATGATCTGCAGTCCAATCCCCACAATCACGGTTGCCGTTGGAAAGGCTTTTCGGTTTTCGGACAATACCCACGCAAGGGCCACGAATACCGCCAGCCCCAAGGCGCTCTGCAATTGTGGCGGAAAATCCATAGCGCCGATCCTTATCGAGTCAGTGTCTGGATTATTCGTAACAGATCACTCGCGAAATGCCCCAGTTCGGCTTTGCCAAGAGCCCGGAAATTTGCTCAAATTCCGGGCAAAACAAAATATGTGGGGAACGCGGACTTGAAGGTGAAAACAATTGCGCGCGCGTCGCTTGTGGCAGCAGCCAGCGCTTCACTGCTCTGGCTTGGCCCGGGAACTGCTGTCTTTGCAGATACCAAGCCTGCGCAAGGCGCTCCGGACAAACCCAAATCTCGTTCCGACTGGCCGACCGAACGCGTGACCGTGATCGGTCGCAGGGGCAACATCAGGGACTGGCTTGTCGATCACACCTTTCGAGGCACTGAAGGCTTCTCGGACGGATCGGCACCGGCAGATGTTGGTTCCCGCTATGAGTTTTACTGGCAGATTTACTACAAGGCTGGCGGCAAGCTTGAAGCCCATTTCTCGCGTTTGGCATCCAGGACCCCGCATGGTGCGATCGAAGAACTCGGCTTTGTCGAGGACGGTACCTGGCGGATTAACAATGATGGCGACCTTTGCCAGTCGATCCCGCATGTCGGCTATGGCGTGGAACTCTGCTACTGGGTCGACCGCCGCGGAGACCGGATGGCAATGTATTACACGGCGTGCGGCGCCTTTAATCGCTGTTACACCGGAAGGCTTGGCCCCGAAGGGGAAATCGTACCCGGGCGTGCATTTACGCGCTGACAGAAACCCGATTTGAAGTGCCGCAGCATTATGGGCGGCACGCTTATGTTTAACAACATGGGACTTCGACCATTCTCTTGCTGAGGCGGCAAGACCGCCATACACTGGCTGCGAACTGAAATCAGTGCCTGTGTGCGGCCGACTTGAAGAGTCCGGCAACGCACCAAGCCTTAGAGTGGAATTCGCCCTGTGACGCAAAGTTCGCGTGGGGCGCAGCAGGATGGAACAGCCGGCGATGTGCCAGCTGAACCGCACATAGAGGAAGTCAAGCGGCCAGCAGAACGGCCGGGGCATATCTACGCTGCGCTCGACTTAGGCACGAACAATTGCCGGCTGCTGATCGCAAAGCCGGAGACGACGGGCTTTCGCGTCCTCGATTCCTTTTCACGCACCGTCCGGTTGGGAGAAGGCCTCTCGCATTCCGGAGAGCTGTCAGAGGCCGCGATGACGCGCGCCATCGAAGCCATCCGCGTGTGTGCCTACAAGATGCGCAAACGCGGCGTCACCAGTGCAAGGGCGATCGCAACGCAAGCGTGCCGCATGGCACGCAATGGCCCGGCGTTCATCAAGCGCGTCGCCCAGGAAACCGGACTGCACTTCGACATCATACCGCCCGCAGAGGAAGCACGGCTCGCCGCCCGCGGCGTTACCCCGTTGCTCGATCGTACCGACAAAGGGGCGCTGGTATTTGATATCGGTGGCGGGTCAACGGAATTGATCTGGCTGGACCTTCGCGATGCCAAGAAACGTCCGCGCATCCTTCGCTGGGGTTCCATCCCGCTTGGAGTTGTGACCCTGGGCGAGAAGTTCTCGGGACACATTGATTCTCCTGGTTCCTACGACGCGATGGTTGCCGAAGTGACAGCCCGACTTTCGGAATTGCCTCATGCTGTTCCTCCCGGTGGACATCCGGCGGGATCGTTCCACATGCTTGGAACTTCGGGCACCGTGACTACGATTGCCGGCATTTTCCTGGGTCTCGAACGTTACGAACGCTCGAAGGTCGACGGAACATGGATCGCCCGCGATGACCTTTCGCGCGTTATCGACGAACTCAAGGTTCTTTCCCGGGAAGAACGGGCTGCGCATCCATGCGTTGGCAGTGAGCGTGCCGAACTGGTCATTCCGGGGCTTGCAATTTTTGAGGCCATTTTTCGCCGCTGGCCTCCTCCACGCCTTCGCGTCGCCGATCGTGGGCTGCGCGAAGGCATGCTGCTGGCCCTGATGGAGGGCGTCGATTCACTCGCGCCGAACAAGCGCAAGCGTCGAAGGCGCGGCGGAAAGCGACGACGCAAGACACAGTCGGGAGGAGACGCCCGATGAGCAGTCCTGACAAACCGCTTGCGCAGCGCGCGCTTAAAGAGCGGCTCAAAAGCGCGAAGCAGAGGACCAAGTCGTCGAAGGCATGGCTGGAACGTCAGCTGAACGATCCATACGTGCGCGCGGCAAAGACGCAAGGCTATCGTTCCCGCGCCGCTTACAAGTTGAAGGAAATGGATGACAAGCACCATTTCCTGAAACGCGGCATGAAGGTGGTTGATCTTGGGGCGGCTCCCGGCGGCTGGACACAGATCCTTGTCGAACGCTGCGGGCCCAAAAAGGTACTGGGCATAGATCTCCAACCCATCGATCCCATCGAAGGCGCAGAGCTGGTTGAACTCGATTTCATGAAGGACGATGCGCCAAAGATCATTCGGGGAATGCTGTCCGGCGGGGTGGATGCCGTAGTATCGGATATGGCTTCTCCGGCGACAGGACATCGTGAAACCGATCACATCCGCGTGATGGGTCTTTGTGAAGCGGCACTGGATTTTGCAGTCGAGATTCTCAATCCTGGCGGGACATTCATTTGCAAGGTCTTGCGGGGCGGGACCGAACGTTCGCTTCTGGACCTGCTCAAGCATCGCTTTGGAAAGGTCCTGCACATGAAACCCCCGGCGAGCCGGTCAGATTCGGCTGAAATGTATGTCATAGCAATGAACTTTCGCTAGGGCGGCACCACGCTGAGTGGAAGTCCCAGCTTACAGTCACTAAAAGGACGAGACTTTGATTCTGACTCCTGCGCGGCGTGGACCAAGACCAAATGATCGCTGAAATTGGACATTTCTCGCTTGTGCTGGCATTCGCGCTTGCACTCGTCCAGGGGACGGTTCCACTTTACGGTGCCGCAAAATTGAATGCGCGGCTGATGGCCGTTTCCCACCACGCCGCCATTGCACAACTCGTCTTTCTGACAGCCAGCTTCCTGTGCCTCGCCGCGGTATTCGTGCTTTCAGATTTTACAGTGCGGCTCGTTGCCGAGTATTCGCACTCGGACAAACCACTCGTTTACAAAATTGCGGGTGTCTGGGGAAACCATGAGGGCTCGATGCTCTTGTGGGTACTGATCCTTGGCATTTTTGGTGCCGCCGTTGCTCTCTTTGGAAGGCGACTGCCTCCAACCCTGTCTGCGCGCACGCTGGCAATTCAGGGACTGATTGGCGCGATGTTTCTGGCGTTTATCCTGTTTACCTCGAACCCGTTCCTGCGCCTTGACCCGGCGCCGGTCAACGGCAATGGGCTCAATCCGCTGTTGCAAGACCCGGGTTTGGCGACCCACCCTCCGTTCCTGTACATGGGGTATGTCGGTTTTTCGATGGCTTTCTCGTTTGCGATTGCCGCCCTGATCGAGGGAAAAGTGGAACCAGCTTGGGCGCGCTGGGTCAGACCGTGGACGCTTGCCGCGTGGTGTTTCCTGACGATGGGGATCATGCTCGGCTCTGTCTGGGCCTACTATGAACTTGGCTGGGGCGGCTGGTGGTTCTGGGACCCGGTTGAAAATGCTTCCCTGATGCCTTGGCTCGCTGGCACAGCGCTCATTCATTCTGCAATCGTTGTCGAGAAGAGAGACGCCCTGAAACGCTGGACGATCCTGCTGTCGATCCTGACATTCTCGCTCAGCCTCGTGGGTACCTTCATGGTGCGGTCCGGCGTCATCACCAGCGTGCATTCATTTGCCGTCGATCCGACGCGCGGCATCTTCATCCTTGGCATACTTGTCATCACGACCGGCGGCGCGCTCACGCTCTACGCCCTTCGCGCTTCGGACCTGAAGGCGGCGACCGCTTTTTCGCCGGTCAGTCGGGAAACGAGCCTCGTGCTCAACAACGTCTTTCTGGTTTCGATCACGGCCGGCGTATTCTTCGGTACCTTCTATTCACTGTTTGCGCGCGAGACGTTTGGCACAGATGTCTCGGTGGGCGCACCAATGTACAATATCTTCTTCGTGCCCCTGATGCTGTTGCTTATGCTGTTCATGGCGGTGGGTCCCGTGCTGGCGTGGAAACGGGGCAACCTGCGCGCTGCCCTTTTCCGGCTACGCGCATCCGCTGCAATCGGGCTGGGGGTGCTTGTCGCCGCGGTGGCGCTTTCTCAAGCCATCTGGGTGTACGTGCCGCTTGGCATCGCTGCCTGGCTATTTGCAAGCTCGTTCACCACCATTTTCGAGAGGACGTTTTCCAGTTCCGGTGCCAGCAGTGCCTGGCAACGTCTCTCCAATATTCCCCGCGCAACCTATGGCACGACCCTGGCACACGTGGGCATAGCGATCACCGCTGCAGGCATCGCGGTATCCGCATATGGATCCACCGAAGTCGTGGTCAAGCTGAAACCTGGTCAAAGTCTCTCCCTGGCAGACTACGAACTCAAACTGGCTTCTGTCGTCGACGACAAGGGTCCAAACTACACCACAAAGCTCGCTCGCTTCGAAGTGCGCGTGGGCGGCCAACAGATCGATGAACTCGTTGCAGAGCACAGGAACTATCCAAATCCCGGCAGCGAAACCACTGAGGCCGGCATTCGCCCCGGAATTGCCGGCGTGCTGTATGTGACCCTTGGAAGGCGCTATGACGATGGAAACTGGGCTGTGCGGGCGTATTATCATCCACTCATCATGTGGATTTGGGCGGGATGCGTTGTAATGGTCATGGGCGGCACCCTTTCACTGAGCGACCGAAGGCTCAGGGTCGGCGCGCCAATTCGTTCCAGCGCGGCCGCAACGCCGCAACCGAGTTAGATCATGAACAGATTTGCATTGCTTTTACCACTTCTGCTTTTTCTGGGACTGGTTGCGTATTTCGCGGTTGGACTGACACGCGACCCAAGCCTTATTCAATCTGTTCTGATCGACAAGCCACTTCCCGCCTTTGACCTTCCTGCAGCAGGTGTCGATGGAGTGCGGGTGACAAGTGCGCAACTGTCGGGACGAGTGACCCTTCTCAACGTATTTGCGTCGTGGTGTATCGCGTGCAAGGTCGAGCATCCGGTCTTGCTGAAGCTTGCCAAGGCCAAGAAGATTGAACTCTATGGGCTTGCCTGGAAGGACAAGCCAGAGGAGCTCAAGAACTGGTTGTCGGAGCTTGGCAACCCATACGCGGCGATCGCGGATGATGCGACGGGACGAACCGCAATTGACCTGGGCGTTACTGGCGCACCCGAGACCTATATCATCGATCGCAAGGGGCAGGTTCGCTACAAACAGATCGGCCCGATTGACGACTATGTCTGGGAAAACACGCTTCAGCCCCTGATTGCGAGACTTGAGGCAGAACAATGACTGTGCGCCTGCGCGTCCTGCTGTGCCTGGTCCTATGGTGCGCAATCGGCGGGTCAAGCCTTGCCGTCGAACCGGACGAAATTCTGCCGAGCGCCCAACAGGAAGCGCGGGCTCGATCAATCACCAGGGAACTTCGCTGCGTCGTTTGTCAAAACCAGTCGGTTGACGACTCTGATGCGCCGCTGGCGAAGGACATCCGCGTACTCGTCCGGGAGCGGGTAGCGTCCGGTGAAACAGACGAACAGGTGAGAGACTATATCGTCCAGCGCTACGGAAAGTTTGTGCTTCTTCGCCCGCCGTTTGAAGGCGACACCGTACTCCTCTGGATCGGGCCCTTTGCGATCTTCCTTACGGCTGTGACAATTGCAGCCTTCTATATCTGGCGCAGAGGTAACGAGAAGAATGTTGCCCCGCCTCTCACCGCAACTGAAGAGCTGGACCTCAACAGACTGCTCCAGGACACGACTCCATGATCTGGATCGTGATCGCCCTTCTGTCCCTGATCGCTGCAGCGATGCTTGTGCGGCCGCTCGTCTCCGCACAAAGCGATAATGTGGCGCAATCGAGCAGTCTTGCAGTCTACAAAAGCCAACTTTCGGAGGTTGCCTCTGACCTGCAGCGTGGGCTGATTGCAGCCACCGAAGCTGAAGCTGCACAACTTGAAATCAAGCGACGCATTCTGGCTCTGGGTTCGGCTGCAACAATTGCTGCACCCCCAGCGGCGTCTGCACCTCTGGTCGCAATGGCGGCAAGCGCCTTTGCCGTTTTTTCGATTGGGCTTTATCTGTATCTCGGTCAGCCAATGCTTGCGGGCCATCCGTACGCTCTCGTCGAAGAGCAAGAGGCAGTGGCTGACGCAACCTCATCAGAAATCGAGGGGATGATTTCCAAACTTGAGCAGCATCTGAAAGCCGAGCCGGATGATGTGGAAGGGTGGCGAGCATTGGGATGGGCCCAAATGCAGATCGGGCGCTCACGCGCTGGTGTAGAGGCTTTGAAGAAGGCGGCTTCTCTTGCGCCGGTGAACGCGTCCATGCAGGCAATGTATGGAGAGGCTCTGGTTCGAGAAGCTGAAGGTGACGTGACAGACGAGGCCATCGAGGTTTTCGAAAGGGTTCTGCAGATTGCACCACAAGACCCGAGAGCACGTTTCTACAAGGGTCTCTATCTGTCACAGCATGATCAGGGCAAGGCAGGGCTTGATTTGTGGATCGAAGTCATTCGCAACAGTCCTGCTGATGCAGAGTGGCTGCCAAGCATCCGACAGCAAGCGAAGGAACTGGCGTTGAAGCTGAAGCTGGATCCGGCAACAATACCCTGATGTCTTACCAGGAACCCAGGTCCTGGTCCTCGCCCGTACCACCTTCCTTGCCGTCGGCTCCCAACGAACTTATGTCCACCGAGCCGTGCAGGCCAGGGGCTTTGTAGAAGTATGGCTTGCCCCAAGGATCATTGATGCCGTCTGCGCGCGTCAGATATGGACCATTCCATGAGGCAACGCCTTCCGGCTTCTCGACGAGAGCTTTCAGGCCCTGCGGCTCAGTCGGATAGCCGCTATTGTCCATCTTGTACATGTCGAGCGCCGTCAGGATATTCTGGATCTGGATTTTGGCGGCCTTGGCCTTGGACGATTCGAAGTATCCAATGACGCGCGGAGCCGCAATGGCGATGATGAGGCTCAGGATCGCGAGCACAACCAGCAATTCAAGCAGCGAATATCCAGCTTGCGCGATCGTCCTGGTTTTGGCTTCCAATGACATCTGGCGCTTCATCGCTTCACACCTCTTCCTGCACGACACGTGAAATTTCCTCGATTGTCGTCGTTCCGTCCAGCACTTTGCGCAAACCGTTGCGACGCAGTGTTTCCATGCCGCCCGCAACTGCCAACGCATTTATTTGCGAAGCCGGAGCGTGAACCAGCACGAGTTTGCGAAGCGCTTCCGTTGGCACAAGCAGCTCTGAGATGACAGATCGTCCCTTGTATCCGGTACCATTGCAAGCGGCGCAACCCGTCGCTTCGAAAAAGGTCGCGTTGGCATGAACTGACAGCCCGGCCGCCTCGAATTCTGAGGCCCATTCTGTGCGCATGGCCACAGGCTGTCTGCAGTTCAGGCAAAGTGAGCGGACAAGCCTTTGTGAAAGTATTCCCGCAATCGTCGACGTCAGCAGATAGTCTTCGACACCCATGTCGAGCAACCGCGTTACGGCTGCGGCCGCACTGTTTGTGTGCACAGTCGACAGCACCATATGTCCCGTGAGAGCCGCCTGAACTGCGATGCGGGCTGTTTCTGCGTCGCGAATTTCACCGATCAGTATGACGTCAGGGTCGTGACGCAAGACTGAGCGCAGTACATTGGCAAAGCTCAAGCCGATATCGGGCTTGACCTGAATCTGGTTTACGCCGGCGATCTTGTATTCAACCGGATCTTCCACCGACAGAATTTTACGTTCGACAGAATTCAGTCGAGAAAGTGCAGCATACAACGTGGTCGTCTTGCCGCTACCGGTTGGCCCTGTAACCAGCACGATGCCATTCGGGCGCTTGAGCAGCTTATCCAGACTGTCCTGGGCGTCCTGGTCAAATCCAAGGGCTGCGAAATCCAGAGGTACAGACGACTTGTCCAGAATACGGATTACAGCGCATTCGCCATGCGCGACGGGAGCGGTCGCGATACGAAAGTCGATTTCCTTGCCCCGCACCGGCATCTTTACGGCGCCGTCCTGTGGCAGGCGACGCTCGGCAATGTTGAGGCCGCTCATGATTTTCAGGCGGGAAATAATCGCCGGTGCCTGCTCAATTGGTGCAGACTCCTCTTCCTTCAGGACGCCGTCAATTCTCGTACGTATCTGCAGCCGACGCTCAAATGGCTCGATATGAATGTCTGACGCGCCTGCTTCGACGGCACGCGAAATGAGAGCGCTCACAAAGCGGATGACCGGCGCTTCACTTGCACTTTCCCTGAGTCGGGCGAGGTCCGCCTCGGTTGCTTCCGGCGAACCTGCATCGTTGCCAGCGCCAAGAGCGGAATTCTCGCCGCCCACAAAAAGACGCCTCAGTGCCAGTTCAATCTCGGAGGACAGAGCAGCCTTCACGATCACGCGCCGGTTGGTCGACAGCGCGAGTGCCGCCACGGTGAATCGGTCCAATGGATCTGCAGTTGCGACGGTCACGCTTTGAGCATCTGCCCCCAACAGGATGGTTGCATGCTCTTTGAGAAACCGCTCGGTGACCGCCTCTGGCAGAACCGGTTCCAGAGGAAACTCTTCGGGCTTTGCCAAGGGTATCCCCAAACCAGCCTCAAACTCGACAATCAGTTCCCGCTCGGGAACGAGCCCCAGCTCAAGCAGTATCTTTGTGAGGCTCATCTGGCTGTGACTTGCGACACGGCGCGCTCGTTCCGCGCCTTCGTTGTCCAGTTTGCCGGCGGCCAGCAGGTGATCCACGAAGCGGTCTTCCGCTCCATCTTCGCTTCTCATCCGTGTTGTCGGTTCTGAGTTCATGGGTCGATACTACTCGCCGTCGCGTGAATTTAACCGGTAAACAAGATCGGGCCGTAAAGCCACGTCAACCACAATCCGGTTGCAATTCCTGTGCCGAGAGGCAGGGGCGTTTCGGCCTCAACTTGCCGTCCCCTATAGTTAGCAGCAAGAGCAAACACTACATTGACACAAACGCCAATCAGCAAAACGGACCCAAGCCCGCCCAAACCCGTCCAAGCCCCGGCCCCTGCCAGAAACTTGGCGTCGCCCAGACCCAGGCCATCCCTGCCTCGAACCCGACGGTACAACCAAGCCAGAGACACCAGTGCAACGTATCCCAATGCGGCGGCAACGAAGTGCTCAAAGATACTCTCGGCGTCCAGCAGCCAGCACACAGCCAGGCCCGCCGGGATCAAAGGCAGCGTGAGCCAGTCCGAGAGAAAGAGGTCGCGCGCGTCCATCACGGCCAGCGCGAGCAATGTCCATCCCAACAGCACCGTCATGAGCAGTGCACCTTCGGGTACTGTCCAGCCAGCCCAGATTGCGACGCCCAATGCCGCCATTTCCATCACAGGATACAGCGCGCTCACCGGCGCGTTACAGGACCTGCACTTCCCCGCCTGCACAAGCCAAGACACCAATGGCACGAGTTCCGAAGCGCCCAACGTGTGATCGCATGATCGGCAATGCGAACGACCCCAGACGACGTTTTCGCCGCGCGGCAGCCGAACGACCAGAACCGACAGAAAGCTCCCGATAAATGGCGCAATGATCGCCAGGACAATTGCCAAGGGAATTGTCGTCATGGAATCGCGGCGTCGACTGCGGATGCCGGAAGATGCGGGCAAGCCAGCTCTGCCGCTTCGCGCAACGGGTATACCGGTTCGATGTTGAGTAGCCAGTACGGATCGTCGGGATTGCCTGTCACGCGCACTGACACTTTCTCTCCCCGCCGTACGGCGCGCTTCGGATCATCGAGTTCGGCGGTGATTTCGTACACGTCTCCCGGCGCAATGAGCTGCCCGCTCACAACGGACGGGCCACTTGTTGGCGCCGATCGTGTTGCGGGTTCAAAACCCATTTCACGCTGAATCATCGGATCGGCCGAACCTATGTCGATTCCCGGCGCCTGTGTGAGTATCGTCAGTTGAGGTCGAATGCAGGCGAAAAGCGCATCGCTCATTCCATAGACCAGTCTCAACTCGCCCACGCTTTCGAACATCCTGTTTGAAGGGCCATATGCAAGTCCCGCGTCCTGGTACTGCCGGAACTCAGCGCCATTCAAGTGCATCAGGTCATCTGCGTCCCGCCAATCCTCAATCGCCGAGGCAAGCGACTGCGCCCGCGTACCGTCGGCTCCGGCTGACCGAAAGAGCGCACCAAGCATGTTTTCGTCTGCATAGTTTATGTCAATTTTTGCGCGCTCCGGACGCACTGAAATCTTTACGCGAAAGCCGCCCACATCCAATGTCTGAGGTGACCCAAGGATTTCCGGTATTGTACCGCGTGCATCTGCGAGTGCATTGGCGGCGTATTCCACACCGCTTTCGATTGCGGCCTGGGCCTGAGCCCTGACCAATTGTTGCGACGCAGACGACACGGTCGAATGCGCGGCACCAACGACTCCAATTACTATGAGCGACATTACGGCAAGGAAGCCCAGCACGGCGACCAACGCGATTCCACGCTCACGCGTTTTTGTTTCTTGCGCAATCGTATCATGCATGACGACAACCGAAGGAAACGGGATCGTATATGCATGTTGGTTCTCGCGCGACGCGTGGACGCACGAGAAATTCCGGCCATACCATCGTTGATGCTGCGGGATAGCGGACCGATACAGAAATGAGCGCAGGGACACCAGACTGATCAATCCAGTCCTGCCGCCAGACGAATGCGCCGGTCTGGTCGAGAATGGCATACGCAAAAGAGATGTCCGTTGCATCACTGACGATCTCTTGCGTCTGCACCACTTTGGATCCAGCAAGAGGTGTCCATTTCAAGAGAAGGTACTTCTTGCCTGCACGGTCAATTTTCGAGAGCTCAAATCTTGCAATGCCGTTGGAATCGACCGCCGCAGCAGAATTGGCGGTAAACGTCATTGTGCGTTCGGAGCCTCGAAAAAGTGCAGGGTCCGACGGAATTCCAGGATCCAGGTCTCGAGGCACCACGCGCTGCAACACAGTGCGAAGCAGAGACTGTGCGCCATAGACGCTGTCCATCGCAGAGACCTGCTGCCCGCTTTTTTCCCATACACGGGAGCCGAAACGGATGCCGCTGGAGATTGCGAGGGAAATCATTCCCAGAAGGGCAAGGACCACAAGCAGCTCTGCAAGCGAGTAGCCGTTGGCTGGCGGTCGCTTCATGTTAATTTGCCCCCGCACTGACGAAGATCAGACGGTCAATCGATATATGCCTTGCAGCATGCTCACCCTGCCAGCGCACATTCAACCTCACCAGCACCGGTCGAACGGAATGCAGTGCCCTCAGTTCTGTCGCATCGGGTTGCTCTGGAAGTTCGATATCCCATTCGAAGGGTGCATTTTGAATGCGTCCTCGCCTGGTCGCTGGCAAATGCTTCAGCGCGACGATGCGATCGAGTTCCGACTGGGCGACGAGCACTGCGCGCTCGACCTGCGCTGCGGACTGGAAGCTGCGGAGCCCTGTGCCGGCAGCCTCGTAAAGCGCCACAAGCACGACAGCGAGAATTGCAAAGGCAACCAGAACCTCGACGAGTGTAAAGCCTGCCTGGCGTTTCACCGCACTGCCTCCACTTTTAGCGGACCGTTGAGCTGACTTACTCCGATGCGGGCTGACTTTCCCGCGCGGGACAAGACGACGCTTCCCGAAAGACTTCCGTCCCAGCTTATGGTTACAACAGCTGTGCCCTTCGCCGAATAAATCGACGCTGTCGTACCGTAGGACAGCCTGATCGCTTCACCATCGGAACTGACAATCCGCGATGTGCCGCCCGCGGGAACTGTGACCACGATGTCCCTCTGCATGCTGGTGGCGCGGTCGCGCATCACGCGAAGCGCCGACGCCACAAGCCGCGCGTCGGCGGCCAGGGAAAACTTCTCAAGCGTGCCTGACGCATAGGGTACCGCGATCATGGTGATCATGGACATGATGGCGATGACCACCAGCAACTCGAGAAGTGAGTAGCCGGCACATTTGCCGAATGCACGGGGCGCGGTCATACGGCCAGATCGTTGGCGGCGAGAATACCGCTAACAACGCCACTCATTATACCTGCCACGATGAGACCAAGAATGATGGTGACTGCCGGCAGCAAAAGGCCCGACAGCCTGTCGAGCTTGATCTGCACATCGCGATCGAGGATCTCAGCAGCTTCCGAAAGCATTGCACCCAGACGACCGGTTTCCTCGCCGACAGCCACGAATTCGATTGCCACGCGGGGAAATGCATTTGCTTCTTCAAGCGAACTCTTCAGGGATCGTCCGTGCTTCACCCGGGCTATCGCCGCGGTCAACCGGCTTTTGACGAACTGGTTGGACACCGCTTCCTGGGTGATTTCCAGTGCACGGTTGAGCGGCATACCGCCGTCCACCAGCATGGAAAGATTCCGGCAGAACTGCGCGCCCTGATAGTGCAGTGGAAGCTTGAGCAGGTACCTGGCCGACAGGATGTGCCTGTCGATGGCTAATTGGGCCCAAGGCTGCCTTGCGAGATACAAAATGCCGAAGAGCGCGGCAATCATCGCGGCAGCGAGCGCGTAGCCGAAATCATTGATGAAGTGGGATACACCAAGCAAGGCGGCAGCAGGCCATGGCAAGGCCGCCCCGCTTTGTGAAAACATTGGCTCGAGCCGAGGAAGCACAGTCGTGAAGATCATGACGAGTACTGAAATCATCACCACCACGAGCAGCGCCGGATAGATCATTGCGGAGACAATCCTGTCGGTCAGGACCTTTGCACGTGTCTGGCCTTCAGCCAGTCGAGCCATCACTTCGGAGAGCTTGCCGCTGGCTTCCCCGGCAGCCACAAGCTTTCGCAGAGGGTCCGGGAACAGCATGTCGGCGCGCTTCATCGCAGAAGAGAGCGGTTCGCCGCCTCGCAAACCATCCAGCAAATTCTGGATCGCAAGCCTGATCCGCGGCTTTTCAGCAAGCACCTGCATCGTTGTCAGCGCACGCTCGACGCTCAACCCGGCCTTCAGCAATATGCCAAATTCCTGAAGCAAACCGACGCGGTCATTTGAAAGTGAAAACTGCGGCAAGAAAGATCTCTGCGCCGAAATTGAAGAAGATCGCGCGCCGGAGTCTTCAACAACCCGCACAGGCGTCTTTCCCTGACCCAGAATTTTCTCCACGGCGACGCTGCGCGTCGAGGCTTCAATGAGCCCTCGCGTGATACTCCCGTCAGAGCCTGCTGCTTCGTACTGAAAGTTCGGCACTGCCTTGTTCCCCGTGCCCTGCACCATAGTGAAGCCGGACTGCCCTGAGTAACCCGAAGTGAATTAATCGTATGCGACGTTAACCGAACTCCTGACCCAGCATCCGCACAGATGTGGCGTGCCAATGTCGGTCCTCCCGAATTTGCGTTAACGCCAGCACCGCACGATGTCGTCAAGGCTTCAATTCGGATGCGCCAAAAGGGCTTTCAGCCGGGTGACGCTGAGTTCCCTCGATGCGCCGAACGCCAGCGTATCGACCACGTGCCCTTCAGCGTTGATCAGGAAAGCAATTGCCGTATGATCCAGCGTGTAGTCGCCCTTGCCGGTGTCCACTCTTTCAAAGTGAATGTCGTAGGCCCTGGCAAGACGCGCGGTGTCTTTCTCGCTGCCCGTCAGGGGAACGACACGGCCCTTGAAACCTGAAAAGTATTTTGCAAGAACGGCTGATGTATCCCGTTTGGGATCAAGCGTGACGAAGGTGATCTTGATCGTGTCGGCAGGCGCTCCGATTTCGGCGAGCGCAGCATCCAGTTCCCACACCGTTACGGGACACACCACTGGACAATGGGTAAAACCGAAAAACAGAACACGCGGCTTTCCCTTGAACTGGTCCCACTGAACGCCTTTTCCCGCTGTGTCGACCAGAGTAACCGCGCCAATTCCCTGCCCCAACTTTGCGAAGGAAGACGTGGAAGCTGCCACTGGTTTGGCCAGCGCAACGGACGTGGTGCGCGCGGCAAGCGCAAAGGCCGCGAGAAGTCCAAGACATATGATGACGCTGGAAACTCGCATCCGGCTTTCCGTTTGGGGACGAGCCTTACCCTAACGCGACAAGAGCTTTCGCGTCGAGACTTCAAATTCGCTTGAAGTTACTGCTTTTGGACCCAGCCAGCCGCGATTTCCGCCTTTTCCGCCTGTGCGCTCAGCGTCGTCCTGATCCCGAGGCGCGCGTAGGCCGCATCGATAACCGGGTCCTTCGGAACTCCGGCAGCGTAGTAGCCGTTCTTGTGAGGCATGGATGGCATCCGCGCAAACGCCTCAATGCACCATTCGTCTTCGGACACGTCCCTGCAAGCAACAATACGCGCTGCCATCTCGTCGTCATCCAGCTGCGCTTCGCGGCACATGCGCCCGTCCGAAGATACAAAGCTTACGACCGGCATCACGTTCAAGCCTTTGACGTGAACACTTGTGCCAGACTCGGCTGAAACGATCGCAAGTTCAACCGGGCCCGCCAGGGCAATGCCGTCTTCCACCTGCTGCAGCCAGGCCATCGACGACGGAGCCATCAGGTTTCCACCCACAACGATGAGAAGAGCCGCCGCAATACCGACCCCTGTCGGAACCCATGACTGCCAGGATTTCTGCCTGATGAACGGCAGCACGTTCGAAGCCTGCTTGGCCGAGCCATCCGCCAGCAAATTCTTGAACCGGTCCGGAACAGCCAGATCGGTCTGGACAGCGGCACGAAGAAGCTCATCGATCTCTTTCATCCGATCAAGCTTTGCACGCAAACCCGCGTCGGCTTCCACGGCCGCGCGCACTTCCGATGCTGCGGCGGCATCGAGCTCGCCGTCACGAAATGCCATCAATGTTTCTTCTGATATTGTTTTCATTTCTTTACGTCGGCCATACCGGGGGAAGCGCCCTTTTCGATCATCGTGCGCAACGCTTCTCGTGCACGATACAATCTGCTCATCAATGTTCCGATGGGAATCTCGAGTTGGTTCGCGGCTTCTTGATAAGAATGTCCATCGATCACAACCAGAGCCAACACCGTTCGCTGCTCGTCGGACAGCTGGGAAAACTGCTCTCGGGTCTTGGTAAGCATTAACATCGTTTCCGTTACGCGCCTGCCGTCGACACTCTGCTCAGATCCCGCTATGTCCAAAATCTGCTTCTTTCTGTCATGTTTAAGCTTGCGAACCTTATCTTTCCAGTGGTTCTGCATAATCTTGAACATCCAGCTATCCAGACGTGTCCCCACTTGCCAATGTTCTGATTTAGACAGGGCACGCTCAATTGCTGCTTGTACTACGTCGTCTCCTTCATCCTGTGAGCCCGTCAGCGCTGCGCCAAAACGGCGCAAACGTGGTAAAAGTTCAGTAATTCCGCGACGAAGCTCAATCTGCGATTCATTCATTTTGATGCTTGAGCCTAACAACGAACGGGGCCGGATTTTATTCCAAACAAATCCAATTTGAGACTTTGGTCGACTCCAGTTAATAGAGTACTCACAAAGCTCGCCGAGAATGGCGGGAATTGCAGGAGCCGTGGTGTCCAAAGCTACCAGAACCTTTGCTAAAATACTCGCTATTTTATTGGCTTGTGGCGGACTTTGCGTTGCGGTCCCCCTGGCCTTTGCCAGTGACGGTTCCAGCTCTTCCGGCGACGGCGAAAGCAACGCTGACTCCCCGGATTCGGCCGAACCCGACCCGAGCGATCTGTCGTCACACGGCGACGACGGGGAAGAAGAAACCGACGACCACTCAGGCTCGGGGGACTCTGGTTCCGACGGGGGAGATGACAGCAACTCAGGCGACAGCGACGACCACTCGGGCTCAAATGAGTCGGGTGACAGCGGCAGCGACCAGATCTCCGACAGCCACTCGGGCGACAGCGATTCCACAGACAGTTCAAATTCGGGCAGCGGTGGCTCGTCGCGCTCCGGGTCTGATGACTCTGGTGATGACAGTCACGGGTCAGGAAGCAGTTCAAGCTCGAGCAGCAGCTCCGAGTCCGGTCACGGCAGCTCGGATCAGTCCGGAGGTTCGCAGCAAAGCTCGAGCGATCACAACAATGGCACATCCAATCGTGGATCAGACAGCTCGAGAAAGTCGTCGGTGGCTGCGCAAATAGTGGAAAGCCATCTGGAAGTCACTGAAAATGGCAAGGGCGAGCAGGTCAGGAAAGGTGAAGTTGTACTTGTTTCCACCCATGCAGATCTTACAGCGACTTTGGCCAAACAGGGCCTGCAGGTCATAGAGGTTTTCAGACTGCCTTCCATGGGACTCAGCGGCTTTCGTGTCGCTGTACCGGAAAAGCAGTCGGATGAAAGCGTCCTCAAACGTTTGAGGAAGGCAGATCCGTCCGGAATTGCCACATTCAATCATGTCTACGTTCCTGCAAGGGGCGGCGCTATTGCGCCAGTTGAGTCACTGGCGAGCGCGCCAATGGTCGGGAAACGGACCAATGCCCGTATCGGCCTGGTGGATGCGCGCGTTGATACGCACCATCCGATGCTGCGGGAGGTGAATGTTACTTTCAAGGAATTCGGAATAGCAAACTCTTCTGATGAAGATCACGGAACTGCGGTGGCGTCTCGGATTGCTTCTGTTGCTCCCGGCTCAAAAATACTTGTCGCCAGCGTCTTTTCGCAGATGAACAATGGAGACGAGATGGCATCCGTGGATGCCATAGCGCGCGGTCTGGATTGGCTTGCGAGAAACAATGTCCCTGTGATCAACCTGAGCCTGGCGGGTCCTGCCAATCCGATTCTTCAGGCGGTTACGGCCCGGCTGGTTGCCAAGGGTCATGTACTCGTCGCTGCTGTCGGAAACGAAGGGCCACATGCTGCGCCCCAATACCCGGCTGCCTATGATGATGTTGTTGGCGTGACGGCCGTGGACGCACAGAACCACGTATATCTGTATGCGAATCAGGGCGCGTACGTAGATTTCGCGGCGCCTGGCGTGAACACAAAAGTCGCAAAGGCCGAAGGGACCACGGAAACAGTTTCGGGTACGTCCTATGCCGCTCCGGTGGTTGCTGTCGCGCTTGCAAAGCTCATCAATCAGCCCGACAGGCAACGCGCGCAACATGCCGAGGAAGAACTTGCCAAATCTGCCAAGGATATGGGTGAGCCAGGGCGCGATCCTGTGTTTGGCTTCGGCGTGATTGACCTTCTCGACGAGTAATTCGAGAGATTCTGCTGCTCAGCCATTATTCCCGCGAACATCAAATTATTCCGGGTACAGCGGAGTGGTTGCCGCCTGCCGTTGTGCGCGACGGCTGCAGTCACGCGCCTGAAGCGCGCTTGCAAGGCAGAATCATTGGCATTCGGCAGAATTGCGGCAGGAATGCAGTTTTATCCCATCCCGATGCAACGTACCTGACCCGGCACAACAATGCTGAACGCAGAGGTTGTCGCCAGCCGCGTGTCACCAATACAACGGCAACTTTTCAAATCTGGCGACGACCTCTTGCTAACTTTACACCCGTGTTCCTGACCGCCTAATAATCGTTCAGAATCTTGTGCAGTCCTTGCTTGTGAAAGTTCACTCAATGAGGCTGAGCAAGCGCCATCGTTGTATCTGCATCTGGCACCGACCAAACAGTTCTGGAGCTAAGCAAGTGAAGAAGTCCATGTCCCAGTCGAAGCTCTTGGCCGTCTTGTTGGTCAGCGCTGTAAGCGTTCCAGCGTTTACAGCACCTGGATCTGCTGAATCAAAAAGCTGGTGGCTGGATGTGGAGGGTGGCGCAGAATATTCCGACAACGTTGCGCTTGAACAGAGTGATGCCAACAGTACCAGCAGCGATCTCGCCGCGGTAATGGAACTTGATGCCGGTTACAAGTTTGTCGACGAAAAGGACGCGCGGGTAGAAGTTGGTTACAACTTTTATCAAAGCATCTATCAGGACCTGAGCGCCTTCAACTATCAGTCACACAATCCGAGCTTCATGGCATGGATCAAGCCGGGCGGAATCAAGCTTGGATTTGAGTACTCCTACACACACTCATTGCTGGACGGCGACTTCTTCCTGGACCAGCACATGCTGTCGCCAACGGTTTCTGCCTTCGTCTCTGATGACTTTTATCTCACCGGTTACTATCGGTATTTCGACAAGAACTACAATCACGCGGATGACGCCAGAGACGCGAAAACCCATCAGGTAGGCGCGGACCTGTATTACTACTTCGACCGCCCCAACAAGGGATTCCTGTCTTTTGGCGCCGGCTTTACCAGCGAAGATACGCAAGGCGCGGCATTTGACTATGACGGGCTCATGGGTCGAGCTGCGGTGCAATTCCCGCTGGAACTGTTTGCCAGAAAGGCCCACCTCAAATTCTCGTACGCTTACCAGAAGCGTGACTACGACAACCCCGAGAGCTTGACCCCGCCGGTAGCTGGAGAATCCCGTTCAGACGACCGCCACACGTTCAAGGTCATGACGGATGTGGAACTCGACGATAATCTCAAAGCGATCGCTGAAGTGCGTCGGGTCAGCCGGAATTCCAACTTGGCGGCATCCGACTATGTGGAAAACGTCGGCGCGGTCTCGCTGAAATACAGCTTTTAGTCGATTCCGGCTTTCAAGCGGAATTTCGCGGGCAGTTCTCCCATTTCTTTGGGATTGGCTCCGTTCCCGAAAGTATTAATCCTATCGTGTGTCCCACCGTCATCCGGGATGGGGATGAGATTGCGCCATTTTGGACCACTACGTTGCCAAAGTGCGCCCATCGGGAATAATTTTCGCTTTCGCGGAATAAGTCGAACGCCGGGGATCAAACTGTAACTATAATAATGGCTTGGCACGAAAGTTGAACGCGTGTGTGAAGATTCTGTGGGGATATTTGTGTCGATTTTCCAACGATCACGTTGTGGGCTCGAATGTCATTTCCACAGGCCATATGACGGTGAAATGACATGAACAAGACACGCGCCAGCATTATTGGCAACTTCCTGCACCGCTCGCGCAAAGTGTTCATCAGCGCCGGTATCTTCAGTCTTTTCATCAACCTGGCAATGCTGAACAGCCCCCTGTTCATGCTGCAGGTCTACGACCGCGTGATGACATCGCAGAGCAAGGAGACGCTGCTCTTTCTTGCCATACTTTCGGTTGGCATCCTGGCGTTTCAATCAATGGTGGAAGTTGCCCGGTCAGACCTGCTGGTCCGCGCGAGTTCACAACTCGACAACGAACTTCGTGACGACACGTTTGGCCTTTCAATGGAGAAGGAACCCTCGGACGTATCCAGTGCGCACGGCTTGAGAGACCTTGAAACCATTCGCTCGTTCCTTGCGAGTCCGGGACTGGTGGTGCTGTTCGATGCGCCCTGGACTCCGATCTTCCTGTTTATTGTTTTCATGCTGCATCCGGCTCTGGGCTGTCTTGCGCTGGCCGGCGCACTGATAATCATCGGGCTCGCCTATATGAGCGAAGTTGCGACCGGCAAACCACTGTCCGAGGCGGCGCAGGCGCATCGTGATTCCGAGTACTTTGTCAGCACCCTTCACAACAATGCAGAGTCGGCCCGATCCATGGGTATGGTGCAGAATGTGCAACGCAGGTGGGAGGAGCACCACGAAGCTTCACTGGCCTGGCAGGTTCTGGCAAGCGATCGTGCTTCACGACTTAGTGCCGCCGCAAAGTTTTCGCGCCAGTTGCTGCAAATTCTGTCGCTCGCCCTTGGCGCATATCTTGCGCTCGAGAACGAAATTTCTGCAGGTGCGATTGTTGCCACATCCATCATCATGGGGCGGGCGCTCGCACCGATTGAAGCTTCAATTGGACAATGGAAACGCTTTGTTCAGGTCCGTCAGGCGTATGCCAGGCTGAGTGCCGTTCTCAAGAATGTCAAAGACGCACCGCGGACCGAGCTTCCGCCGCCTGTCGGCAAATATGCACTGGAAGACGTCTGGGTGCGTTTTCCTGGTTCGAAAGAACCTGCCCTTCGCGGCGTTTCGCTCGAACTTTCGCCAGGTGAGGTGCTTGGCGTCATCGGGGCTACAGGTTCGGGCAAAACCACGATGGCGCGCCTGATGATCGGTGCCCTGAGACCATCTGCCGGCAACGTCAAACTCGATGGTGTTGAGGTATCCGAGTGGTCATCGCACGAACTTGGACCGTCTGTTGGCTATCTCGCTCAAGACGTGGAGTTGATGGACGGCACGGTCGCGGAAAACATCTCGCGCTACGGTTCGCACGACTCCGGCGCGATCATTGAAAGTGCCAAAATTGCAAGCGCGCATGAGTTCGTCCTCACCCTGCCCAAAGCCTACGAGACAGTTATTGGTGAGCGTGGCAAGCTGTTGTCCGGTGGCCAACGCCAGCGCGTTGCCCTGGCTCGGGCGATCTACGGCAATACGCGCGTTGTGATCCTTGACGAACCCAATGCGAGCCTGGACGCGGCAGGTGAGGCAGACCTTCGCCGCGCCGTTGAAATTTTGAAACAGCAGAAGCGGACCGTGATTATCATCACGCACCGCCCGGGGATCCTGCCTGTGGTCGACAAGCTCGCGGTGCTGAAAGCCGGACAAGTCGTTTCCTATGGTGCGCGCGATGAAGTCCTCGCGTCACTCAACAAAGCCGCGGCGGAAGCACGAGCGCCGCAGCCGGGTGCCACTCCTTCCTCCAACGTGACTTCACTTGAGACCCGCCATGCAACCAGCAAAGTCTAGTCCTCGCCGGCCCAACTGGCCGAACAAGATTGCCAGCCTGCCCTCCAACACCTCCCGGGCGATGGTGTTCGGATTTGCGCTGATCGGCGTGATGGTTGGCGGCTTTGGAATCTGGGGATCGACGGTTCCGATTGCGAGCGCCATCGTCGCCAATGGACAGGTCGTCGTCGCTTCAAAACGCAAGCAGATCCAGCACCCGACCGGTGGCGCCGTCCGCAGCATCAATGTGGAGGAAGGGCAGTTTGTGAAAGAGGGAGCCGTTCTCGTTGAACTTGAAAACGGTGACGCGCTTGAGCGCTTTACGCGCGGCCGAGATTCATATTACCTGGCGCTTGCTACCGAAGCCCGCATGCAGGCTGAAATTGCAGACCTGACAGAGCCAAAGTTTTCACAGACACTGCTTGATGCCGCCGCCAAAAACCAGGCGATCCAGAATCTTCTCGATGGTCAGCGCCAGCTTTTCACGGCGCGTCAACTTGAGCTGCATGGCCAGCTATCCATGATTGAACAGCAGCACGAGCAGCTGAAGAACGAGCTCAGCGCTCTGGAGGCAGACCGCCGTGCTGCCAGACAGCAGATCGATCTGTCACAGAAAGAGCTCCTTGTCGTCGATGACCTCTACAAAAAGGGTTATACAACCCGTACACGGGTGTTCTCCCTCAATCGTGATATTTCGCAGTTGAGCGGCAACTCCGAGCGTACGACAGCAATGATCGCGCGCACACGGGCTTCGTTGCTGGAAAGCGAGCTCAAGCTCCTTCAGGCGAAGAATCAGATCAAGGCGACGGTTCAGGGCGATCTGCGCGACGTGCAAGCCAAAATTCCAAACCTGCGCGAACAGTTCCATGCCGCGGAAGATGCGTATGACCGCATGACGATTCGTGCGCCCGTCTCAGGAGTCGTGCTATCAGCGAAACTGACCACCGTCGGGTCCGTTGTTCGTCCTGGCGAAACGATCATGGAAATCGTTCCTCATGACGACCGATTGATGGTTGAAGTTCAAATTCATCCGGCCGACGTGGATTCTGTCACGATCGGCCTCCCGACCGAAGTTCGCTTTACGGGATTGAGCCAGCGCAAGTTTCCGGCGCTCAATGGCCGTGTGGCATACATTTCGGCGGACTCACTTCAGGATCCACGCACGAGTGCCACCTACTTCGTGGCCCATGTCGACGTTCCCGACAGCGAGCTGCATCGACTGGGCACACAAGCCGTGCAGCCGGGCATGCCTGCCGCGGTCATGATCAAGACTGGTGAACGCACGGCTATTGCGTATCTGACGCAGCCGCTGCGCGAAAGTATCAACCGGGCCTGGCGCGAGTAGAAGTCAAACCGGTGAAGTGATCGGGGTTTCCCGATTCATTCACGACGTTGCTTGAACCGCTTGCTATCTGCGCGATTTTTGAAGGTGCGCTCCCAACACGCAGTTTGAGTAAATCCGGGTCAACAGCGCAATTTCGACCTTGGGGTCGGTTTTGGGTTTCGAGATTTCCGTGTGGTAGCCATCCCTGGCCAGCTTTTCCATTTCCGGAAGGTTTCGGACCAGTTCCACCCGACAGCTTCCCCATACTGCCAGTGCCTGGACTGCGGACGACCTTGCGGTCGCGCGCCCGTTGTCGGCTGTATTGCCGCTCGTCACAAAAGCGCGCGTGATGTCGGTTTCTTCAATTACGCAAGACGACTTCAAAGTGTCATAGAGCGTTTCTGCTTTTGCCAGTTCATCTGGCGACACCACAAAGTGCTCCCGATAGACGCCTTCATCGACGGGATCATCGCCAGACTGCCTTGAAATTCGCTCCCGGTCCGAACACTGGCTTTTTTGCGCCACTTCAGCAGCGCAGGCCTTTGGATCAAAGCCGTCACGCCTGAGAACACAAAGTATTTTTGCGCCGCGTGCCCTGCCATACTTCTTGACCACCATTTCCTTGAAATAGGACCACTTGTCGGAAGTGTCTTCGATCGCCGCCGAAACAGCACGCGCGAAGTTCCCATTTATCCTGCCACGCGGCGACGTCCCTATGCCTCCTGCGCCACTACCGACTGGTCCGGTGTCCTTGGACAGGTCCTTTCGCAGGACCCGAATATTGCCTACCAGCGGCGGCAAGGCTCCGTATTCGCATCCGAAGGTGATCCCGAGTACGCGCATGTCGCCCGGACAGCCGCTGATCAGTCCCTCCGGAAATGGTTCCTTCAACCTTGGGTCAAGCCATCGGGCGCGGCCGGACTGTCCCAGCCCTGGAGGGTTGCTGGCAGACAGCAGCCCCTTGGCGGGTTCATCGACCCAGTTTGTGCGCGCGTAAAAATCCTGAGCGGCATGAAACGCCAGGCCCAGATGCTCAAGCACATTACATTTTGCACTGCTTCCCTTGCCGTTGAACCGGCAGGGCATTTCAACGCTTTCGTTCGTGGCTGTCGAAAGTGCGCCGGCCCAGCCGATGGCATCGTTCAGGTGCGAGAGGATGTTGTCACGACAGCCCTTGAGCGCAAATTGCGCTGCGTCCGAAGACTGGGCGTAGCCAGACCTGCCTGCATCTGCCTGGGGCAAAAAATCGCCACCATCACAATGGTTGGTCGCGCTTGAAAGCAACCCACGTTCCGGGTCGTCGGGCATTCCCACTGCGCCAGGTTCTTCGCCGGATCCCGCCAACTGATTCAAGGTTTCAGGATCGAGATCCTTGATCGCGGAGCGTGTAATCTTCTCGTGCTCGGAACCCAGATTGTGCGTGCCCGGCTCAACGCCAAAAGCAAAGGCGCCAGCAGCAAAAGAACAAAAAAAGAGAATAGTCACAACGCTGCGATGCATGTCAGGGGATCCAGAACTTGAGCTCTTCAGTTGAGCCGAATTCTAAACATCCCGTGCCTTCGCACAAGAGACGGGACTGGATCAGTTCCTGTCCAGGGGCCGCATGGTTTCCAATCCCGCCGGATCCTGGTGGGTCAAGACCTCGGCGTCCGGGAAGACCTTGAGGATTTCCATTTCGACCTCATCGCTCACCCGATGGGCTTCGCTGAGCGACATTTCCGGCGGCAGCTCAAGGTGCAATTGGACAAACGACTTGTGGCCGGCCCTGCGGGTCCGCAAGTCGTGCAGGCTGACAACTTCCCTGTGGCCCGAAACGATGTCCTTTATCTTTGTCCGGTCAGCCTCGTCGAATTCCCGGTCCATCAGCTCCTGGAATGAGCCGCTGAGAATCTTGAAAGCACCCCATCCGATCGTGAACGCGATGGCAAGGCTGATCAGGGGATCGGCGACCGTCCACCCCCAGAGCCCGGCCAAAACAAATGCCATAATCACACCGGCATTCGTCACAATGTCGGTTGCATAGTGCAATTGGTCGGCACCAATCGCCAGGGAGCGTGTCCGCGAGATCACGTAGCGCTGGAACAATACCAGGGACAGAGTCAACGCGATCGAGACCCCCATGACGCCAAGTCCGAGTCCGGGCTGGGTTACCGGAGAGGGATCGATCAACCGGATCAGCGACTGGAACAGCAGGAATGCGGCAGAGCCTCCAATGAAGGCCGCCTGCCCCAACCCTGCCAATGCCTCTGCCTTGCCGTGACCAAAACGATGTTCTTCATCAGCGGGCGTCAGCGCATGCCGCACAGCCAGCAAGTTCAATCCGGACGCCACCAGGTCCAGTGTCGAGTCCACGAGAGATGCCAGCATCGAGATTGAGCCTGTGGCGACCCAGGCCCATACTTTTACGCCGATCAATGTCGCCGCGACCGCCACGGCAGCATAGGTTGCCCAGCGCTTGAGCTGTTCGGCCTGTGGACCATGCATCACGCCAGAGTTGCCAGAGCTGGAGGTGTTGCTGCTCATGGAAACAGCCGCTCTGTCCGCCAGGGTTCCGCAGCATTTGCCCTGCGATAGACGAGCCTGTCATGCAGCCTGAATGGTCGGTCTCGCCAAAATTCCATTTCCACGGGGGTCAGACGAAAACCAGACCAGTGCGGCGGCCGGGGCACTTTGCTGAGAGCGTATCTCGCTGCGAAAATTGCGATTTCCTTTTCCAGTTCGAAACGCCCTTTGAGCGCACGCGACTGGCGTGACGCCCAGGCACCGATCTGGCTGTCCTTGGGTCGCGACGAGAAATAGGCGTCGGCATCATGCGATGACACTTCGCTGATGGAACCACGCACGCGCACTTGCCGGCGCAATGATTTCCAGTGGAAACACAGTGCTGCCTTCCCAGTCGAAAGCAGTTCCCTGCCCTTCGCGCTTTCAAAGTTCGTGTAGAAGACAAAGCCGTCCGCGTCATAGCCTTTCAAAAGCACCATGCGGATATTTGGAAGCCCGGATGGATCAACCGTCGCCAGGGCCATCGCGTTGGGATCGTTGGGTTCGCTGCTCCCAGCCAGCGAAAACCACTCGCCGAACTGCACAAGCGGGTCCTTCGCATCCGGTATTTCGGACGTCGCGTCCTCTATCTTCTTGCTGTCTGACATGCGATTGCCGCTGCGCTGTGGCGTTTCGGGAGAGTATATAGGGTCATGAACGCGGCTGCAGAGATTGTTCGCCGCAGTGCAGGATTTGGCCTGTTTTCGCTTACCACCGGTGAGTTTCATCATGCGTCACGCCTGGGTCTTTGTTGCGGCAGCACTGCTGAGCGGTTGCGCCACGAATATTGTCGCCGAAAAAGCCTCCAGGTTTGACCAGGGCGTTGCTGCCTATGATTCAGGCGACTATCAAACGGCGTACCGCATTTGGGACGAGCTGGCGCGGGACAATGACCTGGCTGCGATGCGCAACGTCGCTCAGTTGCTCCGACAAGGCAAAGGGGTCGAAAAGGATCCCAAGCGGGCGTTCAAACTCTACATGGAGGCGGCGGAAAAAGGTCTTGTAACCGCCATGGCCAATGTCGGGGACATGTACCTGAGCGGTGAAGGCGTGGACAAGAATGCCGAAGCTGCAGCTGCTTGGTACGCGCGTGCCGCCACAGCGGGCCTGTCGCTGGCGCAGTGGAAACTTGCTGACATGTATGACACCGGAGTCGGCGTCCAAAAAGACCCAGCTCGCTCGCGCGCGCTGCTGGAGCGCGCAGCCCGCAACGGCTACGCGCCGGCGCAAGCCAAGCTGAAAGCGATGGGACTGACCCTGAACGAGGTGGGTGAAGTCGTGGAGCCTGCGGCACCCAAGCAATCCGGGGACGCGCCCTATCAGGGCGGTGGCCAATCCAATTTCTTTGACAGGCTTGTCGGCGGCGCTGCTCCAAAGTCGATCGCACCACCGGCGGCTGCCCAATCTGTGTCAATGTCTCCCGGCGATCCGCTGGCACCGGAACTGGTTTCAAAGATGGGGCAGACCGACCTCACGGCCGTTTATGCCGGGGTTGCCGCCTACAATGCCGGTGACAAGAAGAATGCACTGACCATATGGCATGCGGCTGCTACGCGAGGTGTCGCTGAAGCACAACTTCGAGTTGGTCTCATGTTTGAGCGCGGCGACGGGGCAGCACAGGATGCCATAGAGGGCTATCGCTGGCTCCGGCACGCAGCGGCGCAAGGACACCCCCAGGCCATTGTCGAGCTTGCGCGGGTTTCAGCCAAGCTCGCGCCAGCCGAGCGCGCTATAGCGGAGTCCCTGGTGCGTGAACCTGTCTCCAAAGCCAAGAAACCTAATTAACCTATTGAAATAGTTTTGTATTTGCCTATTCGATACGCGGCGTAGTATCGAAATACACAGGCTGTGGATTTGATGTTAATACATCTGTTCACGAAGGGCGGGGTTGCCCTCTTTATGCAAGAGCGTCTTTGCGAATGTATGATCCCTATTCAGTCTTAGGGCTTCCAAGAACTGCGGGTGAGGACGAGGTCAAACACGCCTTCCGCACACTCGCAAAGCGCTTTCATCCCGACACGCCGGAAGGTGCTTCTGACAAGGGTCGTCGATTCAAGGACCTCTCGATCGCTTATGAAATCCTGGGCGACACAAAGAAGCGTCGCGCATATGACCGTGGCGAGATCGACGCGCATGGCAACCCCCGACCCGGCTACGTGCAACGCCCGGATCCGGAGCCGGAAGCAGAACCCGTTGACGAACCTGCCTACGACCTGGGCGGCGCGTCGAGCTTTACGCAGACCCCGCCAAAGAATGGCAGCAACGGTCAGTATCGCAACGGTGACTCCGCGAGTTCTGCATTTCGCAATGCCTTTGAGCGCGCGTTTGGGGGTACGACAGCAACGCCGCCACCGAAAAACAACAGCCGCGTTGAAGACCTTTTTTCAGAATTCTTCGGCGAACATTCCAGCACGGCGAAGCGTGCCGCTGCCGCCGGAAAGGGCGTCGACAATCATTTTGAACTCGCCATCACATTTGAAGAAGCGATGCTGGGTGGCACGCGCCGCGTCAAACTGCCGGATGGCAAACGCTTTGATGTCAAAATTCCCATAGGCGTGCGCGATGGCCAGTCCATCCGACTCAAAGGTCAGGGAGAATCTGCGTACGCCAATGAACTGAAGGGCGATGCTCTGATCACCGTCGTCATCGAGCCGCATCCCTATTTCCGACGTGACGGGCACGATATCCTGCTGGACCTGCCTATCACGCTTGGTGAGGCCCTTCAGGGAGCCAAAATCAGCGTCCCGACGCTGCAGGGGCCCGTCTCGATGACCATCCCGCCCAAAACCAATGCCGGTCAGGTGTTTCGCCTGAAGGGCAAGGGGATGCCGGCACACTCGGTCCACGCAGCTGGCGACCAGCTTGTCACGCTGCAGATTGTCCTGCCGGAAGAATCCGATCAAAACCTCAGCGAGATGGTCAAACGATGGGAAACCGCGCATCCCTATAATCCGCGGCGCAAGCTTGGCGGCGTTTAGGCGCGATTCCGTTTGGCACATGGCTGGGATAGTCTGCGTCCCATGACACAGCCAGACAATGACAAGCTTGCAGCCGAACTGCTGCATCACTTCGGGCGAAACCTGCAACCGGGAGACAGCGTCACGCCCGCAATCGTGCCGACAGCGGTATTTTACCTTCCAGGCAATCCATCAAATGCGCCGTATCAGTATGGTCGCTTCCACAACCCCACGTGGGATGCGCTCGAAAGCGCTCTAAGCATGCTCGAGTCTGCGGAGACTGTCCTTTTTCCAAGCGGAATGGCTGCAATTGCGTCGGTGCTGTATTCGCAACTCAAGTCCGGCGACCGCGTGCTGCTGCCCTCCGATGGGTACTACACGACACGCGTGCTAGTGGAGAAGTACCTCCAGCCGCTGGGTGTTCATTTCGAAACCCGGTCCACAACGCGGTTTATGGACGGTGGGTTCCAGGGCTTTCGTCTGGTCTTCATTGAAACGCCGTCAAACCCCGGGCTGGACGTGTGCGATATCTCCATGGTGGCTGCGCAGACCAGAGCAACCGGCGCCCTTCTCGTCGCCGACAACACCACCATGACACCGCTGGGGCAAAGGCCGCTTGACCTGGGCGCCGACGTCGTGGTCAACGCTGATACCAAGGCGATCAACGGGCACTCCGATGTCCTGTTCGGCCATGTCGCCTCACGCAATGGACTGCTTTGTCAGTCCTTGCGCGACTGGAGGCGCTTCTCGGGGTCAGTACCCGGTCCATTCGAGGCTTGGCAGGTCTTCCGTGGCCTGGAAACTCTCGAAGTCCGGTACAGTCGGATGTGTGCAACCGCACAATTGCTTGCCGAACGCCTTGCCGAACATGCAGCCACATTAAACGTGCGGTACCCTGGACTGCCCGCAGATCCTGGACATTCCATAGCCTCCCGACAGATGAGCTGCTTTGGATCGATGATCACTTTGACTCTGAAAGACGGTCCTACGGCCGAGCGGTTCATCCGAGAGTGCAAACTGGTCCAACCATCTACAAGTTTCGGCGGCGTACGCACTTGCGCCGAGCGGCGCGAACGCTGGGGTGATGCGGTCGATCCGGGATTTATCAGGCTGTCCATTGGCATCGAACCGTCGGAGGTCCTTTGGCAGGCAATGGCGGAAACCCTGGAGAAATTAGGATAAAACAGCACCTTTCCTGAATATTAGACTTCTCAGTCTAAATTGATTGCAGATCCTGGGTTCGCGGGTCTATTTTCGGATGGACTGTTCAGTCCATTTTATGGTCGGGCGCCATGCGCAAGTACATTCTTCCTGCCATCGGTGCTGTCGCCGGGTTGGCCATCGTCGTGACTGCCGCCATGTGGATCTTCGTGTGGCGCTTCCAGGTGACGACGCAGGATGCCTATGTTCAGGCTGACATCGCAGCCATCGTCACCAAACTTCCAGGTTATGTGGCTTCAATCAAAGTCACCGACAACCAGCAGGTGAAGGCCGGGGATGTGCTGCTGGAGCTGGACACCTCCGACATCAAACCCAAGACAGACCAGGCCAGCGCGCTGGTCGACTCCCGCAAGGCGGCTGTTTCCAACATGCAAGCCAAGCTCAAGCTGCAACAGTCCATCATTCTCCAGGCGCATGCCGGCGTACAGAGCGCTCGCGCAGATGCCGATCGTGCCCGCACCGACGCCTCCCGCTACCAGACGCTTGTGGACCGGGGCGTTGTCAGCAAGCAGCGATACGACATCGCCCGATCGGATATCGCCCGGGCAGACGCTGCGGTCGACCGCGCATCGGCTGCCATGCAGGCCGAACGCGATCAGGTGGCGGTCCTGGACAGCGCCCTGAAACAGGCAGACGCAGATCTCAAACAGGCCGATGCGCAGCTTGCCCTCACGCAAGCTGATCTGGCGAATGCCACGATACGGGCGCCATTTGACGGAATTGTCGGCAACCGCACGGTCCAGACGGGACAGTATGTACGCGCCGGGTTCCAACTCATGGCGGTGGTGCCGCTTCCTTCCGTCTATGTGATTGCGAATTTCAAGGAAACCCAAATCGAGGGGATGACAGTCGGCCAGCGGGCCGAAGTCAGCGTCGACGCGCTTTCCAAGGAAGAATTCGACGGTGAAATCGAGAGCTTTGCCCCTGCCAGCGGTTCTCTGTTCAGCCTGCTTCCGCCCGAGAACGCCACCGGAAATTTCACCAAGATCGTGCAACGCATCCCGGTCCGCATCAAGCTCGATGGCCCCGTGAGTCAGCTGGCAAAGCTCAAGGCTGGAATGTCGGTTGGCGTCACCGTGGACCTTCGGGAACCGGCGGGAAAGAAGAAGCCGTGAACGATGCAGTGGTGGCGTCCGAGCAGCCAGCGCCGACTGCGCCACCATCCCTGCCGCCCATCACGGCCAGAGCCCTGATCGGCTTTATTGCCATGGCCTTCGGCATGTTCATGGCCATTCTCGATATTCAAATTGTTTCGGCGTCACTTACGCAGATCCAGGCTGGGCTCTCGGCCTCGGCTGAGGAAATCAGCTGGGTCCAGACGTCGTATCTCATCGCCGAGGTCGTCATGATCCCGCTGTCGGGGTTCCTGTCCCGACTTCTGTCCACGCGCATCCTGTTTGTGCTTTCATCTGCATCCTTCACGCTGATGAGCGTGTTCTGCGCCATGTCGACTTCGATCGAGCAGATGATCATCTTCAGGGCGCTGCAGGGGTTTCTTGGAGGTGCAATGATTCCAACTGTCGTCGCCGGTTCCTACATCATGTTCGGACAGGGTCGCACGGCCGGCGTCAGCGTCATTGTGGGCCTGATTGCAACTCTCGCCCCGACGGTCGGGCCGACACTGGGTGGCATTCTCACCAGCGCCTTCTCGTGGCACTGGCTGTTCCTGATCAACCTTCCGATCGGCATCGTGATCACAGCAGTGGTGTGGGCAATCGTTGATGTCGACAAGCCCAACTGGTCGCTTCTGGAGGGGATCGACATTCTCGGCCTTCTTCTGATGGCCGCCTTTCTTGGCTCGACGGAGTATGTGCTGGAGGAAGGCTCGCGCAATGACTGGTTCCAGGACCCCACCATCCGGAACTTTGCGATCTTTGGCGCAGCATCCGGGGTTGGGTTTTTCATGCGTGTACTCAATGCCCGAAACCCGATCGTCAACCTGCAAGTCTTCCGGGATCGAAATTTCAGCATCGGCGCTGGTTTTGGCATGGTGTTGGGGGTGGGTCTCTACGGCATCGTCTATCTGCTGCCCGTGTTTCTTGCGCGCGTGCGCGGTTATTCGAGCCTTGAGATTGGAGGGCTTGTCTTCGTGACAGGCATCTTCCAATTCATCGGGGCGCCGATTGCCGGCCTGCTGTCCCGACGCTGGGATGCACGCTACGTGCTCATGATCGGTATGAGCCTGATGGCGCTATCGTGCTTTCAATTCGCTCAACTCACGGCCGAATGGGGTTTCTGGGAACTGTTCCTGCCACAAGTGATGCGCGGTGCAGGGCTGATGTTCTGCATGGTTCCGGCAAACGTCATTGCCCTGGGAAAACTGGACCACGATACGCTGAAGGATGCGTCAGGCCTTTACAACCTGCTGCGAAATCTTGGCGGCGCACTTGGGCTTGCCGTCCTCAACACGCAACTCACAGAACGCATCTCGTTTCACTATGCAAGGCTTGCGGAACACGTCAGTACAGGACGCCTGACTGCCGAGAACTGGATCAGTGGACTGTCTGCGCGTTACAGCACCCAGATCACAGGGGATCCTGATCTTGCTGCCGTAAAAACGCTCGCGAATTTTGTTCGACGCGAAGCGTCCGTCATGGCGTTCAGCGACTGCTTTCTAATCGTTGCCAGCATCTATATCCTGGCTCTGATTGCGACGCCGTTGCTGTCGCGTCCAACAAACGTCGATGTACCTGAGGAACCCTAGGTCATGGCAAAACCTATTTCCGACGCTGCCAGTACACCCGCCACCTCCCCGGTGCGTGAGCGGATCATCGAGGCGTCAGCGGATCTGTTTCGCCAGAACGGGTATGACGTCTCCATGGACGCCATCGCACAGGCCGCCGACGTTTCAAAGCAATCACTCTACAACCACTTCGGTTCCAAGGAAGAACTCTTCAAGTCCATTGTCACCCTGCGCTCGGCTGCCATGCGCGCGCCGCTCACGGCATCAGGGCCCGATCGGGAACCGCGAGAAGTACTCCTGGACGTGGCGCGCCAGTACTACGCTCTCGCGTTCAACCCGCGATCAATGGGCTTCCTGCGGACGATTGTTTCGGCGAGCCAGCGCTTTCCCGACATTGGCGCTGATTTCTATGATGTCGGTCCAAAGCAAACGCTTGAAGTGCTGATCGAATGGATGGAACGCGAGGAGCGGCTGGGTCGTCTGAACACCCGCAATCCGCGCCTGGCGGCCGAACACTTCCTGTCCCTGCTGCTTGGTCACATCCAGACGCGGGGGCTGCTTGGGCTGGAAACGGGCACAAGCGAGGCAGACCTTGAAGAGCGTGCAGCTTTCTGCGCAGATGCGTTCATGCGGGCATTTGGTGCCCCCGTGAATCGCGCGTGAATCATTTGACCCTGCGAATAGCTACAGATTTGCTGCATTTCCGCGATTCAGATTTTATCAAGAACGCACCGAATTGGACTTCTCAGTATAGCAGTGATTCGCCAGCATAGGCTCAATCAGCGAATCACCCGTGACTCGCTGGGGTCGGGGGACCAACAATTTCAACAGGTGATTGGTTGCGATGAGCCGTCATTCTTCAGCTGCCATGCAGCTTACTCCATCCCAGTTGCTGTCTGCGCGCGCGCGCATTCTGGAAGCTGCGGCAGAAATGTTCCGTACGCACGGTTATGACGTCTCGATGGACGCCATTGCCGCCGCTGCGAATGTGTCCAAACAGACGCTGTACAACCAGTTTGGCAGCAAGGAAGACCTGTTCAAGGCGATGATCGCCGACCGCGCCGCGGTCATGCGGGCACCGCTGAACGCCTCTGCCCTTGAGCGCCATCCACGCGATATGCTGGCTGATATCGGTCGCCAGTATTACCAGCACGCGTGCAGCGAGCACGAGATTGGCTACTACCGGATGATAATCGGGGCGAGCCAGCAATTCCCCGACATTGGTCGTGCCTACTACGAGGCCGGGCCGAAGCAGATGGTGGAAGCACTCGCACAGTGGATGTCGCGGGAGGAGCGTTTGGGGCGTCTGGACACTGGCGGTGATCCACTGCTTGCAGCGGAACACTTCCTGTCCCTGGTCACGGGTCAGATCGAGACCCGTGGGCTGCTCGGGCTCTGGGCTGAAATGTCACCGTCAGAAATGGAACGCCGCGCGCGCTTTTGCGCGGACGTATTCATGCGCGCTTTTGGTCCGCACAGGTTGATGGCGTAGCACCCGGAAACGCCAGGCAGTGCGCAGTGCGGTTTACCCAGTCCGTACTGCCGCACAAATCGCGGCACGCGAAGCGTGTGATTCCTATTTCGGGATGTGAAAGCTGTCCTGCATATGGCTCACGTTCCTGTCCCAAAAATCCGACCATTCAAACTGGGCAGTTTCCTGATCTTCATCGGACGCAGTGCAGTTGAGGAAGTATATCATGCGCGGTGCCGCGATCACCATTTCGCTCACTACGCGGCCGGGCATTTCCTTTTCCTTGACTTCGTAGCTTGCCACACATTGCGCGGCTGGCATTCCATTGTGGGTCAGGGATCTTGATCCAGCGATCATGAAATTCTTGTGGTCCTTCTCCGCAGGATCGCAAAATGTCTCACGGCGTTTGGTTGCCAGCATGGCCCCAAACGACGACTGCGTAGCGCCCTTTGGATAAGCGAGGCGGTGGGCAAAGCAGACCAGGTTGCCTTCACCTCCTGCTTCGATCGAAATGAGCATGAGATCGCCGGGCGTCTTTCCTCCGGCGTAATCGTCCACGACTTTGGGGATTGAAATCGTCAGCCCGGGTTCGCCGTTCAGTGTCACAGTCTTCCATTCATCTGCAGCGAGTGCGCCTGTACCAAGTACGAGGCTCAGTGAGAACGTCGTCACCAAAATGCGCTTTTTACTCATTGAATTGATCCTCGCACTCGCGTGCATCGACTACACTTTTGTCCGCCGCTTCTTTTTCGCCGGGGCCATTGCTCGTGCGTGTGCCGCGATGAGCGCGCTCTTGAATGTCGCTTCGTCAACGTTGCGCAGCTGGCAGGTCGTGCACCCCATCTTGCCCCAGCCACCGGGCACGGGCGCAAAGGCTGACGGCTCGTTCTCGCACCAGAATTCCTGCTGATCCAGGTCGAACATCAGGTTCATGCTGGCGCCGTCGGCCGGCATCGTGGCGAAGATGCGGCGCGGGGTGCGAAATGCCGCCCGGTCAAAATGCGGCGCCTCGCTCGCGTCAGGAAGTGCGAGCGCAATCTTGCGGGCCTTGATGGTGGTCACTGGCATGGTGCAGTCTAACATTTCAGGATAGCGCCCACAATCTGCTGTTTGAAAAGTGCGTTTCCGGATGCCACACGGGATGACATGCGTTCCTGGCGCGGCTAAGTTGACGATCACGCAAATATCGGGGGCAGCATGATCATCGTTCTTGGAAGTATCATCGCGAAGCCTAACGGCCTGCAGGCACTATTGAAAGCCAGCCTCGAGCATGTGCATCGCTCGCGTACCGAGCCCGGCTGCATCTCGCATGCGGTCCACATCGATCATGAGAACCCGCTCAAGCTGGTCTTCGTTGAAAAGTGGAGTGATGCTGACGCGCTGGCTGCCCATTTCCGGGTAAAGGGATCGAATGATTTCGTCGGCCAGGCACGAAGTCTCGCAGCGAGCGCGCCGATCATCGAGATCTTCTCCGCTTCGCCGCAGAAAATGTAGGTCAGCAAAGCTGCTTCGGTGCTGCCTGTCGCCTCAGTCGCCTGCCAGAGGCAGCCCTGCCCCCGCAATGCAACTGGCGGCAGATTTCAATACGAAGTCGTGATCTTTCGCGTACTGGACCGCATTTCCGGCTTTGATCTAGCATCTCGGCTCAACGTTAGGGTTGGCGGGAGCCGGTAATGATCAGGCGAATTTTGCATGGTTTTCTTTGGCTGCTGGCGATTGCGTCTGTCATTGGCGGATATGTCGGATATCGCCTGGTGTGGGGCATGCCCTTCACGCTCACTCAGCTCGCTGACCGGCAGGCAATCTATTTCCTGTTCGATTCACCGGAGCTTCTGACTTCCATCGGCCTCGTCGATGGCACGATGCTGGACTATCACTCCGGCAAGCTTTCGGACTATGGCGTGGCGGAACGTGACCGGCAGCTGAGAATTGCGGAGCACAATCTGGCAGAGCTCGGGGCCTTCGATCGTGCATCGCTCGGCCTCCAGGACCAGATCACCTACGACGTCCTTTCATTCCAGTACTCCAGAGCGCTCGATGATCGCAAATTCACGTGGACGACGTCACGCGGCCTCTATGCCATCAGCCCGATGTGGGGCGGCCAGGTCGGCATCATCAACTTCATGATCCAGTCGCACACCATCAAGAACCGGCTGACAGCCGAGAACTATGTCAAGCGTGTCGGTCTCATTGCCCAGCGGCTCGACAAGGTCACGGCAGAATCGCAGCGCCAGTATCAGCTTGGTGTGATCCTGCCTCTATCACTGCTCGACAAGTCACTTCTGGTCATCAAAGACACAGTGGCTCCCAAGCCCTCAGATCATCCACTCGTGAAGGTTCTTGCCGAAAAGATCGACAAGTCCAAGGCTGCCGATATCGATGCTGCGCTGAAGGCAAAGCTTGTGGCGCAGACCACGCAGATCGTCGAAACGCAGATTTACCCAGCCTATGTACGCATGACCGCGGCACTTGAAACCATGCGACCTGCTGCAGAAAAGCAGACGGATGGGGTCGACCGGTTGCCAGGCGGAAAAGACTACTATGCGCTGGCCCTCAGCCAGAACACGACGACGGACTATACTGCCGACCAGATCCATCAGCTGGGACTTGAAGAAGTCGCGCGCATCACACGCGAAATGGACGCGATCCTGGTGGCGCAGGGCTTGACGCAGGGAACGGTTGCAGAGCGTACAAAACAACTTGGTGAAGACCCGAAATACCTTTACCCCGACACCGACGCCGGTCGCGAGCTGATGCTCGAGGAATATGACAGGTTGCTGAAGCAAGTCTTCGCGGTGACGCCGCAATATTTCTCAACCATCCCTGCCACCCGGCTTGAGGTGCGCCGCGTGCCTCCGTCTTCGGAGAAAGGCAGTGCGGGGGCCTATTACAATTCGGCTGCCATGGACGGCTCGCGCCCCGGCGTCTTTTATGCAAACCTTCGCGATCCCAGGGAAACGCCGAAGTGGGCCATGAAGACGCTTGCCTATCATGAAGGCATACCCGGCCACCATTTCCAGATCGCCATCGCCCAGAACCTGAAGGATCTGCCGTTCATCCGACAGCAACCACTATTCACGGCCTACGCCGAAGGCTGGGCATTGTACGCAGAGCAGCTGGCTAAAGAAATGGGAATGTACAAGGATGACCCGCTTGGCGATCTGGGGCGCCTGCAAGCGGAGATCTTCCGTGCTGCGCGCCTGGTGGTGGACACAGGTATCCACGCCAAGGGCTGGTCGCGGCAACAGGCGATCGACTATATGGCAGGCGTCACCGGGATGCCGGTCACCGATGTTGCCACGGAGATTGAACGGTACATGGCAATGCCCGGCCAGGCCTGCGCCTACAAAGTGGGACAATTGAAGATTCTCGCGTTGCGCGAAAAGGCAAGGCAGGCTCTCGGCAACAAGTTCGACATAAAGGAATTTCACAAGACGATCCTCGAAAACGGCGCAGTACCGCTGACCGTGCTTGAACGTCTGGTGGATGACTGGATTGCGAGGACGAGGGGGTAGCGCGACGGGAAGGCACACTTCCACCTGCCAGCCTTGCGCGATATGCCTCGTGCCCCATGAGCAAATTCGGCAAACACCTGCGTCCCCTTTGGCATCTTGAAGGGGACGGTACATTTCTGAACCACGGTTCCTTCGGCGCCTGTCCGAAAGAAGTGCTGGCGGCACAGTCCAACTGGCGCGAGACGATGGAACGCCAGCCAGACCAGTTCTTCCGAAGAACTGTTTCGCCGCTCAATCACAACAACATGCTCAGGCAGGGCGCAGACCGCCTGGCCAAGTTCATGGGAACCAGCGGCGACAAGGTCGCGTTCGTCAGCAATCCGACTGAAGCGGTCAACACGGTACTCAAGGCGTTTCCACTGAGCGCGGGCGACGAAATCCTGGTGCTCGACTGTGTCTACAACGCGGTTCGGATGTCGGTGGAGGAGAAGTGCCGCGAGACGGGCGCACGCATGGTCAAGGCGAACCTGCCAATCCCCGTCCAGGCAAACGACGTCGTTGGACGCATTGTTGAAGCTGCCACGCCGCGCACCCGACTTGCCATCATCGATCACATAGCGTCTGCGCCGGCCCTCGTGTTCCCGGTCGCGGAAATCACCAAGGCACTGCATGACAAGGGCATCAAAGTGCTGATCGACGGCGCGCATGCGCTGGGACAGCTCGACCTTGACCTCGAGTCCATTGGCGCCGACTGGTACACTGCCACCGCGCACAAGTGGTTTTACTCTCCCAAGGGTTCTGCGTTCCTGCATGCGCGTGACCCGCTCGACCTTAAGCTGCGCCCGCTCTCGGTGAGCCACTATTACAACGACCCCTTCCCGCTCTGTTTTGACTATGTTGGAACACGTGATGTCACCGCATTCCTGACGCTGCCCTTCGCGCAAGACTTCATCGAGCGCTTCGGCGCCGACGACATCAGGGCCTGGCTGAGCCAACTGTCACGAGCCGGCGTTGAACCGCTCTCGCGAATTGGCGCCGCGCCAATTGCGCCGGATTCCATGTTTGCTGCCATGCGCGCCTATGCTCTTCCCCAAAAGAGGGAGGCGCATCCCGACGATGCGCAAGAATTAATAAACGGCTTTTGGGATAGACATAGAATCCAGATCGCGGCTTCGGCCTACCAGGGGAAACTTCTCGTTCGGATCTCGGCGCAAATCTATGTCGAGCTCGACGATATTTCGCACCTTGTTGACGTACTCGCTCGCGAAGGCTGGCCCGGCCGATAGCATTCCTAGTTTCAAGGATCCAAAGATGACGACTTTTGTTCTCGTTCACGGTGCCTGGCACGGGGCCTGGTGCTGGGAGTTGGTTTCCGAAGCCCTTGAAGGCATGGGGCACAAGGTTATCGCGCCCGACCTGCCCGGCATGGGTGCGGACAAGACACCGCTCAAGGATGTCAGCCTCGCCAGCTGGGCTGATCATGTCTGCGGCTTGATCAGGCCGCTTGGTGAAAAGGTCGTGCTTGCCGGACATAGCCGCGGCGGCGTTGTCATCAGCGAAATCGCAGAACGGATACCAGAGTCCATTTCCAGGCTTGCCTATGTTGCGGCGTTCCTTGTGCCGAATGGCAAGACACTGTCCGACATGCTGACATTGTCCGAGCCGCGCGAAGTCTCGAAGAATGCCATCGACATGCGCGAAGACGGCATTTCGTCCATGATCGCTGCACCGCGCGTTGGACCGATATTCTACAACACCTCCAAGCCTGCCCTGCAGGCGCGCGCCGCCAGCATGCTGACACCCGAGCCAATGATGAGCTTTCTCACGCCCGTCAGCGTGAGCGAGCAACGTTTCGGCAGCGTGCCGCGCGCCTACATCGAATGTCTGCAGGACAATGCCATCCCGGTCGAGCTGCAGCGGGCGATGCAAAGCGCCCTGCCCTGCAAACCAGTCATCACGCTGGACTGCGATCACTCGCCGTTCTATTCGCAGCCCGGCAAGCTGGCCGAAGCGCTGGTGAAAATTGCCCAATAAGCGGGCGACCTGAGCCGGATGCATGCCTGGCATGACGGCACTTTCGCGCATTCTACTCATGAGCCGAATGTAGTATTTCGCAACAGAGAGGTTGTGACATGAACATTCGCCCTGGTGATTTTGACGACGAGCAAGTTCAGGAATTGCTGCGCCTGCACGTCGAAGGGATGCACGCCTCATCGCCACCCGGCACTTGTTTTGTGCTGGACCTGAGCGGGCTGAAGATACCCAGCATCAGCTTTTTCACAGCATGGGACGGCCCGTCGCTCATGGGCATGGGCGCCATCAAGGAACTCGACGCGCGCTCGGGCGAACTCAAGTCCATGCGCACGGACCCGAAGCACCTGAGAAAGGGCGTCGGTGAGAAAATCTTGCTGCATCTGGTCAGTGTCGCAAAGTCGCGCGGCTATTCACGCGTGAGCCTTGAGACAGGCACCGGCGCTGACTTCGAAGCCGCGATCAAGCTCTACGAGAAACACGGTTTCGTCAAAGGGGACAAGTTTGACGACTATGTTCCCAGTGACTTCAACCAGTTCTTTCACCTGGATCTCTGAGCCACCCCTCGTCACACCGGCGGATTGGCCGTCGGCAGCGACTTGAATCGCATGTCCTCGCGATAGTCCACGGGTCGAAGCACCTGCATGCGCACAAAGATATAGGCCACCGCCACCAGCAGGATGGCGGCGGCAATGATCATGATGACCGTTTCTGCCTTGCTGCGTGACATGGTTCCGGGACTGGCCTATCTATCGACCTGATTTCTTCAATCTAGCAGAGACCGTAGCGAGGGCGTATGGCCTATCAGGAACGCAGTGGTGGTGGCGGACAGCCTGCGCAACGCAATGTGCTTGGCGGTCTGCTGCAGTCATGCAGCTTTGAACCTGTCACCGGATTCTTCCGCGATGGCTGCTGCAACACGTCGCCCGAAGACGTTGGATCCCACACTGTGTGTGCGGTCATGACTGCCGAGTTCCTGTCTTTCTCACGCTCGCGCGGAAATGACTTGTCCACACCTGTTCCGCAATTTGGCTTTCCCGGCCTGAAACCTGGGGACAGGTGGTGCCTGTGCGCCCCACGCTGGCAGGAGGCCTTTTCGGCAGGCAATGCCCCCAAAGTCGTTCTGGCTGCGACGCAGGAAGGCGCACTCGCCTATGCGAGCCTCGAGGATCTCAAGCAATTTGCGGCCGATTTGAATTGAGCGCCCCGCCTGACTGCGTTAACGACTTAACGAATTGGCGGCGGAAAGGTCACAAGTCAGGTTTGACCCGCAGGGCGAATTTGACTAGCGTTTGACGAAACACCACTTACTTGAGAGACGCCTTCGCGCGATGGCGAAAATATGAGCCAATTCAACGGGTTAATGAAGGGCAAGCGGGGCCTGGTCATGGGCGTCGCCAACGAGCGGTCGATTGCCTGGGGCATTGCCAAGGCTGTGCACGACCAGGGTGCCGAACTCGCGTTCACCTATCAGGGTGATGCGCTGAAAAAGCGCGTCGTGCCGCTGGCCGACAGCATCGGGTCCAAGATCGTGCTGCCTTGCGACGTGACCGAGCCCGGTTCCATCGACAGCGTCTTCGACGAGTTGAAGAAGACGTGGGGCAGTCTCGACTTTGTCGTGCATGCGATTGCGTATGCAAACAAGGACGAGCTGAAAGGCCGTTATGTCGATACATCGTTCCAGAACTTCCAGATGTCGCTGAACATTTCTTGCTACTCGTTCACGGCGATTGCGCAGCGCGCAGAGAAGATGATGCCCAAGGGTGGCTCGCTTCTGACGCTAACCTATCTTGGCGCCGAAAAGGTCATGCCGCATTACAACGTGATGGGCGTGGCGAAGGCCGCCCTTGAAGCAAGCGTGCGCTACCTCGCGGAAGACCTGGGCAAACAGGGCATTCGCGTCAATGCCATTTCAGCCGGTCCCCTCAAGACGCTGGCGGCATCCGGCATTGGCGATTTCCGCTTCATCCTGAAGTGGAACGAGCTCAACGCACCACTGCGTCGCAATGTGACGCTGGAAGAAGTCGGCAACTCCGGTCTTTATTTCCTTTCGGACCTGGGTCGCGCGGTGACGGGCGAAATCCATCACGTTGATTGCGGCTACCACATGATTGGCCTTGCGGCCGTCGACAAGGTGCACGAGAGCGCACAGTTGCTGACGACGCTTTCACCGGACGAATGACACCGCACACCGTCTGGTTCATCCGGCACGGTGAAACGCAGTGGAATTCTGCCGGCCGCCTGCAGGGGCGTTCCGACAGTCCGCTTACACTGCGCGGACGCGAGCAGGCTGCCCGCAATGGCGATACTCTGCTGCAGGCCGTTCCCGACTTTCAAAACTTGCATTTCGTTTCCAGCCCACTGGGGCGCACCCGCACGACCATGGAAATCATGCGCGAACGCATCGGCCTTCCCGCTCACGGCTATGAAACGGACCACCGCCTCGCCGAGATGGGCTTTGGCGACTGGGAAGGTCTGACCTGGCCGCATATCCGCATCCACCGCAACGAAGAGTGGATGACACGCGAGCAAACGAAGTGGACGCACGCGGCCCGGGGCGGCGAGAGCTTCCGCGACGTTGCCGAGCGGCTTCGGGACTGGTTTGCCAGTATCGAGCACGACCTTGTCGTGGTCTCGCATGGCGCCGTGGGCCGGGTGCTGCGCGGGCTCTATCACCGCATGTCCGAGCAGGACATCCCGGACCTCCCCAATCTGGAGCAGGACTGCATTTACCGTTTCGCCAAAGGGTCCGAAGCCACACTGTGATTGTGGACGGGATCGGGCTAGAACTAGGCACATGAGTCACAACACGTTCGGCCACCTTTTCCGTGTCACGACCTGGGGCGAAAGCCACGGGCCTGCGATCGGCTGCGTCGTGGACGGCACGCCGCCCGGCATTGCACTTACCGAAGCCGACATCCAGCCGTTCATGGACAAGCGCCGCCCGGGCACATCGAAGTTCGTCACGCAGCGACAGGAGACCGACATTGTCCGGATCCTTTCGGGCGTGTTCGGAGATGAACATACGGGCGGACAGGTCACGACCGGAACGCCGATTGCACTGCACATCGACAATGTCGATGCGCGCTCGAAGGATTACTCCGAGATCAAGGACAAGTTCCGTCCGGGTCATGCCGACTATGCCTATTTCATCAAGTATGGGGTGCGCGACTATCGCGGCGGTGGGCGCCAGTCCGCACGGGAGACAGCGTCACGCGTGGCGGCGGGTGCCGTTGCGCGCAAAGTGCTGTCGCATATCGTGCCGGGTGGCGTGCGCATTCGTGGCGCGCTTGTTCAGGTTGGCCCGCACAAGATCGACCGGCGCAACTGGGACTGGGCGCAGGTCGAGAACAATCCTTTCTGGTCGCCCGACGCCGTGGCCGCGGCGCAGTGGGAGACATTCCTTGAGGAGACGCGCAAGGCGGGCTCTTCCTGCGGCGCCGTCGTCGAAGTGATCGCGGAGAACGTGCCAGCGGGTCTTGGTGCGCCGATCTACGGCAAGCTGGATACGGACCTTGCCGCCGCTATGATGTCGATCAACGCGGTCAAGGGTGTCGAAATTGGGGACGGCTTTGCCACGGCGGCACTTTCAGGCGAGCAGAATGCCGACGAGATGCGCATCAAGGACGGGCGCCCGCACTTCCTTTCCAACCATGCTGGTGGCGTGCTTGGTGGCATCTCGACTGGTCAGGACGTCGTCGTGCGCTTTGCGGTCAAGCCGACGTCGTCGATCCTGGCGCCGCGCCAGACCATCACGCGCGACGGCCAGGAGACCGACATCCAGACCAAAGGCCGCCACGATCCGTGTGTCGGCATCCGTGCGGTGCCGGTTGGCGAGGCCATGATGGCTTGTGTGCTTGCTGATCATCTGCTGCGGCACCGGGGACAGGTTGGGTAGGGCCCTCAGTCGTCTCGCCGAGGGTTCCACCAGTCTCCGCTATCGTCTTCCATGGCCTTTTCCATGAAGTAACACATGAAGAGCGCTGTGCCGTCGCCTACCCTTTTGGGCCGCGACTTGAACTGCTGTTCAATAACTTTGAGCTGCTCCTTGCAAGTTTCGTCCGTGACAAACGGACCTTTTATGGGTCCGTAATATGTCACCGACTTGAAACCCGTCGCCATCGAGCCGGACACGGCATAGCTGCTGTAGACGACGACATAGTGGCCCGACGATGTGAAGATGCCGGCCCACGCCGCCGAAGCCAGCGCGGCGGAGGCAAACAACGAAATCAAGGTGAACTGCAAACGAAGGCTCATATCTGGACTCTCCGATCATCGATCTTTGTGAAAGACAACAATTTTGGACAGAAACGCCGGCGTCATCGAATGCTGTGTGAGCCCAGGACAATTGAGCGTGTCGGCGAAAGTGGACTGGATGTCCCATTCCAGGTAGCTGGCAAAGTAAGGCTCGTGGAAGGCCTGCGGGAAGAACTCGGTGAGGGCTTCGAAGCCGGGGGTGTCGCCGGGCTGGATGGAGTCGACCAGGACGAACAGGCCGCCGGGTTTCAGGACGCGGGCGATTTCCTTTGCGACGACTTGTCTGACGGCGGGTGGCAGTTCGTGGAAGAGATAGATGCAGGTGACGATGTCCTGGCTCGCGTCGAGCAACGGCATCTGCTCGGCGTTCGCTTCGAGGAAGCGCACGTCGCGCCAGGCTTTCAGTTCCTTGCGCGCGTGGTCGAGATAGGCGGAAGATAGGTCCAGCGCAGTCACGCCAAGCTTCGGCCAGTTGTCTTTCACGAAGCTCAGGAACCGTCCTGTCCCTGTCGCGACGTCGAGCAGACTCAGCGTGCGCTGGTCGCGGCCCTTCATGAACTCGGCGATGGGCACGAGCGCCTGACGGCGCATGGCATCGGCCGTGCCGCCGAAGAGTGTCTCGACCTGGAAGTCGTAGCGCTTGGCAGAGTCTTCCGTCAGCCAGCCACCGGTCTGGAAGTGGAAGTTCTGCATGTAGTAGTCAGGCATGCCCTGTCGCGGCTCTTCGGCCTTCACTTCGTCATGCACGTGGTCGCGACGCCTGCGCGCCACCTCCGGCACGTCGCGCAGGAAGTCGATCGAGTTGCGCAAGGCAGCGACTGCACCGCGATCGAGAACCGCGGGCGCTGCATAGAGGCCCTGCTCTATGTTCTTCCAGTCGCGCTCGAACAGCCTCTGCATTTCGCCCAGGAAGAGTTTGCGGTTCGGATAGTCGTTCTCGACCATCACGCCCTTTTCAGCAAAGGCGGTCTTGCGGCCCATGCGGTTCGCCAAGATATGGTGCCCGCCGAACCATGCGACGCGGGCTGACTGGGTCATGCGGTAGAGTGTGCGCGCAATCTCGTTTGCCATGGCGCCCTATGTCCGTTCAAACAGCGCCGTCAGTTCGATGTGGGCGGACCAGAGGAACTGGTCGATGGGCCGCACGGTCTTCAGCTGATAGCCGCCGTCCATCAGTATACGTGCGTCGCGAGCGAATGTCGCTGGGTTGCAGGACACCGAAGCGATCGTGCGGACCTGCGAAGCCGCGAGTTGCTCGACCTGGGAGCGGGCGCCTGCACGGGGTGGGTCGATGACCACGCCGTCGAAGGCGTCGAGCTCGTGCTTCAGCAGCGGGCGCCGGAACAAGTCGCGACGCTCCGCGCTGGTTGGCTTCAGTCCCTGTGTGGCGCGCAGGGCCTGCGCCAGTGCACCAACGGCGTCCGCGTCGCTGTCAAAGGCCGACACCGCGTGTGAACTGGCCAGTGGCAACGTGAAGGCACCGCAGCCGCTGAAGAGATCGGCGACCTTCCTGGCCTTCGCGAGATCTTCCTTCAAATGGGCCAGCATCGTGGCTTCCGCCTCGCGCGTCGCCTGCAGGAAGACGCCAGCGGGAATTTCGACTGAGGCCGAGCCCCAGGACATGGCTGGCGGCGCCGATTGCAGGATCAGCTCGCCGTTGATGGTCAGCCGCACGATGCGCAGGCGGTCGGCAAGCATCGCAAAGCGCGTGCGCTGGTCGCGGTCGAGCTTTAGGCCCGGAATGCCGAAGAAGGCGTCGATGCCCGTGTCGGTCAGCGTCAGCATAATCTCGCTGGAGCCGCGGTCCGGCAGTTCTTCGGCGAGCGCGCCGCGCAGGCGGGGCACGATCTTCAGCAGGTCCGGATGCAGGACGGGACACATCTCCATGTCAGCGATGAAGTGGCTGCCGCGCTCGTGAAAGCCGAGCACGATGCCGTCACTGGTTCTGCGGGCCGACATCGAGGCGCGGCGGCGCGTGCCGGGCGCGATAGCGACGGTCGGTTCGACATTCACGCCGGTCAGGCCGCGCTGCTCGAGCGCGATGATGACCTGCTGGCGCTTCCACTCGCGATAGGCGGTGGCTTCCATGTGCTGGAGGGCGCAGCCGCCGCAGACGCCGAAGTGGCGGCAGGACGGCTCGACGCGGTGCGGGCTTGGCTTGAGGATGCGGATGACATTGCTGCCGTCGGCGTCCTGCTCGATCGCGACGTCCTCGCCGTCGAGCGTATAAGGCACGAAGGTGCCATCGGCGGCTTCGCCATCTCCCTTGTGGCCGACGCGGAGGATTTGAACGGTCTTCCCTGGGAGCGCGGACATCCTGTCCGCCCTAAAGTACGAAGAGCGGACAGGATGTCCGCGCTCCCAGCAATCTACACGCTCGGGAATGGTCTGCCATAAATTTGCCTCGACTGTTTCTTATAGAGAGCGTGCTAGCAGAAGAGGGCCAAATTGTCATCGCAAACACTACGTGTTTATTGGCACTCCCGTGGCTATCTGCCTCATTTTGAGGCCGGAGAGACCCCGCAGTCGATTACCTTCCGCCTTGGTGACAGTTTGCCAGCAAGTTTGCTTGCGCAGGTGCAGACTGAATTGCAATCGCTTCCTGAAACGCAGGCGGCGCAAGAGCGTCGCAAGCGAATTGAGGTGTTGCTCGATCAAGGACGAGGTCACCGTCATCTGGCTGATGCTCGCGTCGCTGCGTCGGTTGAAACAGCTCTGCTTCATTTTGACGGCCAGCGGTACAGGCTGCATGCGTGGTGCGTCATGCCAAATCACATCCACGTGCTGGTTACGCCGCAGGGAACAAACACCTTGTCGAAAATCCTGCAGAGCTGGAAATCATTCACTGGCAACAGGGCAAATGAGATCCTTGGGCGCAAAGGTACATTCTGGGCTCCCGACTATCATGATCGCTTCATCCGCGATGAAGCTCACTTTGGGACAGCAGTGAACTACATCGCCCTCAATCCTGTCAAAGCAGGGCTGTGCTCCACGGCCGAGGATTGGCGGTATTCAAGTTCGTGGGCGGGTAGAACGCAAGTTTCTCTTCCCGGGACCGCGGACATCTTTTCCGCCTTCTGAAAAGAGCGGGCTGGAAGCCCGCGCTCCCAGGAATTACGCCCGCAATACGCTGGTTGCTTCGCGGCCAAGCGCGGTGAGTGCCCTTGCCACGATGTGCTGGGCGTTGAGGCCGGCGACGTCGTACTGCCGGCTTTGCGTATCGTGGTCTATGAAGATGTCTGGCAGCGTCATTGCGCGGAACTTGCAGCCACGGTCAAACAGGCCGGCGTTCGCCATGAACTGCATGACGTGGGCCGCGAAGCCACCGATGGCGCCGTCCTCGATCGTGATCAGCACTTCGTGGTTTGCTGCGAGGCGACGGACAAGGTCTTCGTCAAGCGGCTTGCAGAAGCGGGCATCGGCGACTGTGGTTGGCAACCCGCGGGCCGCCAGATCGTCTGCGGCCTTGAGCGCTTCCGGCAGCCTGGTACCAAAGCTCAAGATCGCGATCTTGGAACCTTCGCGCATGATGCGGCCCTTGCCGATCTCGAGCACGGTGCCCCTGGCCGGTAGTTCGATGCCGACGCCGTCGCCGCGCGGATAGCGAACCGAGGACGGCCGGTCGTTGATGGCGACCTGGGTTGCCACCATGTTGCGAAGTTCGAGTTCGTCAGACGGCGCCATGACGACAAAGCCCGGCAACGTCGCGAGGAAGGTCGTATCGAACGAACCTGCATGCGTGGCGCCGTCTGCACCAACGAGGCCTGCCCGGTCGATGGCAAAGCGCACTGGCAGTCCCTGGATCGCCACATCGTGGACGACCTGGTCATAGCCGCGCTGCAGGAAGGTCGAGTAGATCACGGCAAAAGGCTTCAGGCCTTCCGTCGCAAGTCCTGCCGCGAATGTGACCGCGTGCTGTTCGGCAATACCCACGTCGAAGCAACGTTTCGGGAAACGCTTTTCGAACAGGTCGAGGCCCGTACCTGATGGCATGGCCGCCGTGATGGCGACGATCCTGTCGTCGGCTTCGGCCTCCGCGATCAGGCTTTCGGCGAATATTTTCGTGTAGGACGGCGCGTTGGAGATGCTCTTCTTCTGCGCTCCGGTGATGACGTCGAACTTGACGACACCATGATATTTGTCAGCCGAGCTTTCAGCAGGCGCGTAGCCCTTGCCCTTCTGGGTCACGACGTGGACAAGGATCGGGCGGTCGATTTCGGAGTCTCGCACATTCTGCAGAACGGGCAGCAGATGGTCCATGTTGTGGCCATCGATCGGGCCAACGTAATAGAGGCCAAGCTCCTCGAACATCGTGCCGCCCATCGCCAGGCCGTGGGTGTAACGTTCGGCCTTGCGGGCTGTGTCCTCGACGAAGTGAGGCATCTTCTGCGCCAACTGCTTGGCGAAGTTGCGCAGGGTCTGGTAGGTCGAAGACGAGACGACGCGGGACAGGTAAGCGCTCATGCCACCGACGGGCGGCGCGATCGACATGTCGTTGTCGTTCAGGATAATGATCAGCCGCGTGCGCGAAGCACCGGCGTTGTTCATCGCCTCGTAGGCCATGCCCGCCGACATCGCCCCGTCACCGATCACGCAGATAATGTTGCGCTTCTCGTTGTTGAGGTCGCGCGCGACGGCCATGCCGAGGCCGGCCGAAATCGACGTTGACGAGTGGGCAGCACCGAACGGGTCGTACTCGCTTTCGCTACGCTTGGTGAAGCCCGAGAGGCCTCCACCCTGGCGCAGCGTGCGGATACGGTTGCGGCGACCGGTCAGGATCTTGTGCGGATAGGCCTGGTGGCCGACGTCCCAGATCAGGCGGTCGTGCGGTGTCTGGAAGATGTGATGGAGTGCCACGGTCAACTCGACAACACCCAGGCCCGCGCCCAGGTGGCCGCCGGTGACGGAGACGGCATCGATTGTTTCCCGTCGCAGTTCGTCGGCGAGCTGCTTCAGTTCATCGCGCGAGAAGTGGCGCGTGTCTGCCGGTGTCTTGACCTTGTCGAGAAGCGGTGTGAGCAGTGGCATTGGACCCAACAAAACTGACTGCAAAAGGCGCAGTCAACAGAGTAACTTTCCCACGGTGCCTATCGTTGCGGCATTTACGCGCGCCGATTAACGACAAACGACACAAGGCCGCGCAAAAGATCGGCTTTTTCATCGAAGACATCAAGGTGCGCCGCTGCCTGGCTGGCCAGGATTTCGGCTTGAGCGCGCGCCCTTTCGGCGCCGAGTATTGTGACGAAAGTCGCTTTGCCTGCCTTTTCATCCTTGCGTGCCGCCTTGCCCATCACGCCCGGATCACCTTCGTGGTCGAGGAGATCGTCGGTGATCTGGTAAGCCAATCCCAGATCATGCGCAAAGTTCGTGAGCGCATGACGCATCTGGAGCGAGGTGCGCCCCATGATGGCACCCGCTTCGCAGGCAAATGAAATCAGCGCGCCCGTCTTCAGGCGCTGCATGCGAGTGATCTGCCCGATGTCTGCGAGAATGTCCTTGCCACAGATGTCGATCATCTGGCCACCGACCATGCCCGCGAAACCTGCCGCCTGAGACAGGCGCAGTACGAGGTCGGCGCGCACATGTGGATCGGGATGTGTTTCGTGCGAGGCCAGCAGCGTGAACGCGTGCGTAAGCAGCGCGTCGCCTGCGAGGATCGCGGTCGCCTCATCGAACTTCCTGTGCGTCGTCGGCTTGCCGCGGCGCAGGTCGTCATTGTCCATTGCCGGCAGGTCGTCGTGAACCAGCGAATAGGCGTGCACGCATTCAATGGCTGCAGCCACGCGCGAGAGGGCGCGACGGTCGACGCCGAACTGCCGGCCCGACTGAAGCACCAGGAAAGCGCGAATGCGTTTTCCGCCCTGCATCGTTGCGTAGCGCATCGCCTCGATCACGCGCGCCTGCGGTCCGATGGCTTCGGGCAACAGCTCGTTCAGCACATCTTCCATGAAGACGGCAATTTCGTTCAGTGCAGGCTCTATGGGAGAGATCGTCATGGTCGCGCCTTATTTCGTATCAAACGGTGCCGTCGACGGCGCGCCGCCCGGGCCAATGACGATTTTCTCGATACGCGCCTCAGCGTCACGCAACTTGGATTCGCAGTGCGCCTTGAGGGCTGTACCCTTTTCGTAGATCGCGATGGATTCCTCGAGCGGCACCTGGCCCTTTTCGAGCTGCTGGACGATGGTCTCGAGCTGCTGAAGTGCCTGCTCGAATGACAGTTTCGAGAAGTCTTCGGCCTTTTTATCTTCTTTTGCCATTTACCGGTCCTGGGGTTTCAATTCGATGGGCGTCTATACAGGATTTGGGAGGGAGAGGTCCACCTGTGGAAAATCGAGATTTCACCACCAAGGACACCAAGGCGCTGTACGCCTTCGAATTGTCCGAGCATCTTCGAGCTCTTTGCGCTCTTTGAGTTTCAAATATTCTTCCAAACCGCATCGGCCCAATCCCGTCCCTGAATTTTAAACGCGAAGATCTCAAAGGACTCCAAGTTGCCGCGCGCCATGCGTGGAAATCAGTGCACAACGCCTTGGTGTTCTTGGTGGTTCCTAAAAAGCAAGGCAACTACGCCGCCATCAGGGCCTTTACGTGAGCTGCCGCAGAGTCCGCCAAGGCCTTCAGGTCGTAGCCGCCTTCGAGTGTCGAGACGACGCGCGAGCCACAGCGTTCCTTTGCGATGGCGCAGACATGCTCGGTCACCCACGCGTAGTCGGCCTCGATCAGGTTGAGGTTGGCGAGCGGATCCCTGCGATGCGCGTCAAAGCCTGCCGAGATCAGGATGAACTCGGGCCTGAAGGCATCGAGCGCGGGCAGTACGGTGTTGTCCCAAGCCTGGCGGAATTCGTGGCTGCCTGCGCCGGGGTCGAGTGCTGCATTGACGATGTTGTTCGCCCTGCCCCGCTCGTTCGGTCGGCCTGAACCGGGATACAAGGGCATCTGGTGGCTTGACGCGAAGAACAGGTCGCCATCTTCCTCAAACATCACCTGCGTGCCGTTGCCGTGGTGCACGTCGAAGTCGACGACGGCTACGCGCTTGAGGCCGTGCCTGGCGCGCGCATGAAGGGCACCGATGGCGACGTTGTTGAACAGGCAGAAGCCCATCGCGCGTGTCGGCTCGGCGTGGTGTCCGGGCGGTCGCACGGCGCAGAAGGCGTTCGTCACGGCGCCGGACATAACGCGATCGACGGCCGCGATCACGCCGCCGGCGGCGCGGAGAGCTGCCTCGCCCGAACCCGGCGACACATGCGTGTCGGCGTCGAGCGAGCCAAAGCCAGTCTCCGGCACAGCCTTCAAAACCGCGTCGACGAAATAGGACGGGTGGACGCGAGAGATTTCCTCGCGTGCCGCCAACGGCGCTTCCTCACGCACAAGATACTGGAACGCCTCGTCCTCGAGCGCGTGCAACACGGCGCGCAGCCGGTCCGAGCACTCTGGATGGCCGGGCGGGGTTTCGTGATACAAGCAGGCGGAATGAGTCATCAGGGCTGTGGTCATATTGTCAGTTTCTGATATTGGCCTCCTCCCCGCAAGCGAAGAGACGACTGTTGCAAAGCGAAAATCCAGATGCGCTGAACCCCGACCATGACGGCCTTGTCAGCGGGCTCCTGCTCGACGGCAAAGGCGGCGCGCGTGAAGTGGAATGGCCCGAGATCAAGCACTGGACACCCGACATGGGCGTGCTCTGGGTCCACCTCAACCGCACGGTCGATGAAGCGGACCACTATGTACGCCAGGACGCGGGGCTGGACCCTGTGGTCATTGACGCCCTTCTGGCCAGCGACACTCGTCCGCGCATGGTCACGCATGGCCAGGGCATGATCGTCAACATGCGCGGTATCAACCTCAATCCTGGCGCTGACCCTGAAGACATGATCTCGGTCCGGATGTGGATCGAGAAGAAGCGCATCATCTCGACGCGGTCGCGGCGTTCGCTTGCTACCCGCGACGTGCAGGAGGCGCTCGCGCGCGGCCAGGGTCCGAAGGACGAGATCGACTGCCTGTTCGAACTGGCCAAGGCGCTGCACTTGCGGGTGGCGCATGTGATCGACGAACTGTCTGACTCTGTGGATGGCCTGGAAGAACAGGTTGTCTCGGGCGAGATTGCCAAGATACGCGATGACCTGTCGCAGGCGCGCAAGCGCGCCATTTCGCTCAGGCGCCACCTTGCGCCCCAGCGCGAGGCCCTGGCCCGGCTGCAGAACGAGCGGCACGAGATGCTTGATGGAGTCGACTCCGTTCATTTCCGAGAGTTGGCGGACGAAACGACGCGCTTTGTCGAAGAACTGGACAGCGTCCGCGAGCGTGCCAGCGTTGTGCAGGATGAAGTCATGAACCGCCTGACGGAGCGCCAGAACCGCAACTCGTATGTGCTGACGGTGGTGGCGGCCATCATGCTGCCGCTCAGTTTCATTACGTCCCTGTTTGGGGTGAGCCTTTCAAACATTCCCTATGCAGATGACCCGAACGGGTTCTGGATGCTGCTGTGGATCCTCGCAACGCTGATCATTGTCGAGGTTGCGGTGTTCCGGTGGACGCGGTGGTTTTGAGGCCAACTTCACCCCCGGCACAGATTCCTACACTATTCATCAGAAGCGCCGAATAGAGCCGAAAGCGCCGAAAACAAAAAGAGAACATATTGTCGCAGCTAGCGGAAGTATGCCGCTGACCAGTCCCCCCCAAAATATCGTCATCCTGAACGCGCTGCAGCGCGCAGCGGTGCTGTGCGTTCGGGACCCACGCGTGGTGAGGCCTTTCCGGAGATGTATCACCACCTATGGTTCCCGTTCGCAACGCAGCACTGACGTGCTGCACAGCGAACAGGATGACGTCGGTGGGGAGAGCAACAAAAGACACGCAGTCATCCTGAACGCGCTGCAGCGCGTAGCGGTGCTGTGCGTTCGGGACCCATACGTGGTGACGCCTCCCCGGAGAACACTCACCTCGTATGGGTCCCGTTCGCAACGCAGCACTGACGTGCTGCACAGCGAACAGGATGACTGCACCGGGGGCTTGACATAGCACCTCTTAGTACATAGCCTCACACAGTACAGGACGATACTGGGTATGGCACCAATCACTCCACCACCGGACGACAAGCTGGAGCAGGAACTGCGGCGCGGCGTGATCGTGCTTGCGGCGCTGTCGCAGCTTGCCGGCTGGCAGTATGGGTATTCACTGCGCCAGTCGCTCGCCGCACGCGGGATGGAGATTGAAGAAGGTACGCTCTACCCCCTTCTCCGGCGGCTGGAGGCGCAAAACCTGCTCGTCAGCGAATGGCGCATCGAAGAAGGTCCGCCGCGCCGGTATTACAAGATGAGCCCCGCTGGACGGGCGCTGTACGGTCGCCTGATCGAAAACTGGAATGGCCTCGTCGACATTGTCGCCGGACTGGTCGCGGACGACGGCACAGGCACAAAGCGCAAGAAGGATGGCCGATGATGACACCGGATGCTGTGGTGGAGGCTTATGTCAGCGACGTTGCGCGGCGCTTGCCGCGCGCGAAGCGGAACGACGTTGCGTTGGAGCTGCAAGCGTTGCTCCGCGAAGAATTGCAAGGCAAAGCGGATGAGAGCGGCCGTGCGACAGACGAAGCGATGGCGCTCGAGCTCGTGCGCGCGTTCGGTTCGCCCGAGGACGTCGCCGAGCGTTATCGCCCCGCCGAATTCGTGATCGTTCCGACGACGCGCTCGAGAAAGTTCGCGGCGATCGCGCTTGGCGGCGTCGGCTTGCAGTGGCTCATCACGCTGCCTGCGGCGTTGCTGAAGGAGCCGGGGCGCGAGGCCGTGGCACTCGGCGGATGGTGGCTCACGCACGGCATGGGTGCGCTGTGGTGGCCGGGCTTCATGGTGACTGCCGCGATCGTCGCCGGCTGGGCACGCCACAGGTGGCCGCCGGCGCAGTCGACCACGTGGCGGCCGCGCGGACAAGACAACGATCGCATCAATCGGACGCTGTGGGCCATCGGCGGCGTGGCGGCTGCGCTCGGTGTCGCCGCGGTGACCGGCGCGCAGTGGGCGTTCGAGCAGTTTCTGCCGCCTCAAGTCGGCGAAGCGTTCGCGTTCGATCCGGATTTCCTACTTCTCGGCGGCGCTGTGGTTGTGGCGATGTGGAGCTTTACGGCGCTTTCGTGCGCTATCGTGTTCTTCGAGGGACGTTGGCGCCCGCTCACGCGCAACGTCGATCTTGCACTCAGCACGATGTGGTTCGTGGCGCTCACGTGGCTGGTCGTGGGCCCACGGATCTATCTCAGCCCGGTGACGGATGAGGGTGCGAAGGGCTGGATCTCGCTCGTCGCGCTCTTCGTGCTCATCGATCTTTGCGTGAAGATTTACCGGCGCGTGCAACGCCCACGGACGGCGGCCGCGCTTGCCGCGATCGCCAAGACCTGAACCCGCAACAATACGTGTGATGGAGAAAGTCATGACTTATGCAACCACTGAAACTGACAGAATCAATCGCATTGGCTGGGCCTTCGGCGCGTTCGCGGCCTTCGCCGGGGCCGGCGCGCTGATCAGTTCGCCGTGGCTGATGCCGGCGTTATGGCCAGGTGTGGGCAAGGCGTTCGCATTCGACCCGGACTTTCTGCCGATCGGCGGACCGCTTGTCGTCGGGATGTGGATGTTGAACGCGATGCTGAGTGCTGTCGTGTTCTCCGACGGTCGCTGGCGTCCCGTGACGCGGCACCTCGACATCGCACTCACCGCCCTTTGGGTGGTTGTGATGGCGTGGCTAGTGGTCGGTCCGCGAATTTTCCTGAACGCACCCAGCGACGAAGCTGCCAAGTTCTGGATTGCCGTCGTGCTCGTCATCGTTGTTCTGAGCACGATCCCGAAAATCCGTCGCGCGAGCCGTGGCTGATGGAGGCGGGTGCCGGCGAAAATCAGCTCTTGAAGCCTACCCTCGCATGCGTGCCGTCGCAGAAGGGTTTGGTGGATGAGGCGCCGCAGCGGCAGAGCCTGGCGTTCTGGGCGCGGGTGATGGTGCGACCGGTGCCGGTGCAGATCTCGACATTGCCGAGCAGCTGCAGCGGGCCGTCCGCCAAAGGTTCAACTGAAAGCGAACCGCCGCGAAATTCGAGCGGATCGCTTGGGATCGTGACGGGTTCTCCCGTTGCAGCGAAGCCAGCCTTGATATGCGAGTTGTCGCAGAAGGGCTTGTTCTTCGACTGACCGCAGCGGCACAACGTGGCGCGTGTGATCTGCGTGCCGTTCATCGTGACATCTGCGCTGACAGCGTAAGGACCATTCTCGCGCACGCGCACGACATTGACGTCCGGCGCGCGTTCATTCATGCCACCGTCGTGGCGCGCATAGGTGATGGCGCCGGACGGACAATTGTGGGCTACGTGCACAAGGTGATCCAGCGTTGCTGCTTCGGGATGGATCCACTTGCCCGGCGTGTTGGCGCGGAACACGTTGGGCGCTTCGAGCACGCAGTGGCGTGAATGGATGCATCGGCTGGTATCAAAGCGAACAGTGATGTCCTTCGTGCCCGCGACATTCGGATCACTGGCGTCGTCCGCGGAAGCATTGATGGGTGACGCGGGACTTGCCTCGATACCCGCGACACGATCCACCGAAACAGAAATATGCTCTTCAAAGCGTGCGTGCAGTTCGTCGAAGCGATTGGCAAGCTTGCCGAGACGCTCACCAAGGCCGTTCAGCGGGACGCGCTTTTCAAGAGCCAGGCTCGCGTCGGCAAGTTCCCGGGTGCGCTCGCTCAGGATCTGCCCGGCACAGCTTTGCACCAGCTGGCCGGTCGAACGCGGCAGTGAAAATGTCAGGCCGCCAGTTGCGACGCCTCCTGATGCGGACAGCCTGGTCGCCGCTTCGCCTGTCATCTGAAGCGCGTACATCAGTTCGGTTGCACCTATCGCGAGCCCCGCCCGCAACTCTCGCGGCAGGGGCGCTGGCGAGAAGACCTGCGCGAGCGCGCGCATCATCAGGGCATAGAGCGCGTTGCCCAGGTCGACGGCCTTTGCAGCCAGCGGATCAACAATGGCGGTCAACCCGTCACGTTCCGCCAGTGAAGGATTGGCGACGACCGGACGCGACGGCCTGAAGCCGGGCCTCGCCTGCTGCATCACCATGAGTTCGGCCTTGATCGCTGCAAAGCGCGCGTAGTGCGACGTTTCACTGTGGGCAGGCGCGCCTTCGCCCTGCGTCACGATCTCTTCGATGGCGCGCTTTGCCGTTTCCAGGTTTGTGACCTTGAAGAGACCCGGCAAACCGAACTCCGATCCGCCCACCTGTGCCTGATCGTGACCGACGAAAACCCTGTCCTCGCCCCACGCCTTTGTGAGCTCGATCAGTCCCTGAAGGACTCCATGATAAAGGTGTCCCTGGCTGACATAGTCCTGGGCGGCCGGCGAAAGCAGATCGGGTCGCGCGGCGCGGTGATAGTGGTGTGCATGGTCAAAGCCCCTGCCGTCCGAGATGTCCAGACCTTCGGGTCTTTCAATGTAGAGAAAATGATCGAGTGCTTCCGCCGAGAACGGCTTCAGCTGCATGATGACGTCAGCTGGAAAGTGACCGGGCTTTACCGGAAACTCGGGCTTCCACAAATGCGGCGCTGCGCCAAGGGCGGCCAGCAGATTGTTCACCAGGCACAGGTGAAGCATTTCCTCACGCGCCACCTGGCGCAATGATGCGCGCCAGCGTTCGATTGCTTCAAGCTCTGCCGCGCTGACGCCCTCGGACTGATCGCGTTTCAGCGACCACATGGCATAAAGATACGTGCACATGACCGCGTGCTCGAATTCCGCAGCCTCGCAGAGGAGGTAGATCAGTTCTTCGCGGTCCTGAATGATGATATTCGTGGGCATGGGTGTCTGAACAGATCCGCTGCGAAATGGTTTGCTTGCAACACTACTATATAGAATGGCAATTTCGTTCCAGCAGGCAATGAACAAGATCCCATGCTTACGAAAATAGCCGTTTCCGGATACCGGTCACTGAGGGACGTTACGCTGTCTCTCGAAAGGCTCAACCTGATCACGGGCCCCAACGGGTCCGGAAAATCCAGTCTTTATCGCGCGATCGCACTTTTGGCGTCAGCCGCACAGGGTCGAGTTGTTGCATCGCTCGCAGCCGAGGGAGGTCTCAGTTCCACGTTGTGGGCTGGGCCCGAGCAGATTTCGCGCTCGATGAAATCGGGCGAGCATGAGATTGAGGGCACGGTGCGCCAGGCACCTGTCGCGCTAAAGCTTGGGTTTTCCAGCGACGACCTGGGATATGCCATTGATCTCGGTTTGCCCGTTCCGGGTCGAACCCTGTTCTCGCACGATCCCGAGATCAAAATTGAGACGGTGTGGGCTGGCGAGGTGCTGAGGCCGAGCAGCATTCTTGCCATGCGCAAGGGGCCCGCCGTTACGGCGACCACTGCAAAAAGCAAGCGGAAGTTGCTTCGATCAGACCTTGCGCCATTCGAAAGCATGATGATGCAAGCGGTGAGTCCTTCAGACGCTCCCGAATTGCTGGAACTGCGAGAACGAATGCGTGGCTGGCGGTTTTATGATCACCTTCGAACGGATCGTAGCGCCGCGGCGCGGTCCCCCCAGATCGGTACGCGCACAACTGTGCTTTCGGATGATGGTTCGGACCTGGCGGCCGCGGTTCAGACGATTTTCGAGATCGGGGATGTTGAAGGTTTCCGGGATGCGATTTCCGACGCGTTTCCGGGAAGCGTCGTCGAGGTCGATACGTTCAACGGCCTGTTTGAGCTTTCCTTGCGCCAGAATGGGCTGCTTCGTCCGCTCAAGGCTGCTGAACTCTCCGACGGCACGCTGCGCTACCTGTTGCTTGCTGCCGCATTGATGACACCGAGACCACCTACTCTCATGGTACTGAACGAACCTGAAACCAGCTTGCATCGGGACCTGCTTGCGCCGCTTGGCCGTCTCATCGTGCGTGCAAGTGCGCAGTCGCAAGTCATTGTGGTCACTCACGCCCAGCCGCTGGTCGAGGCACTTTCTGGTGAAGGTGCCAAATGTTTCGGCCTGAAGAAGGATTTCGGCGAGACGTTCATCGAGCAACATGAGCATGTGCGCTGGGAGTGGCCAAGCCGATGAACATTCAACAACGATGACCGACGTTCTTGAACATGATGCTGGCAGGAAGCTCTTTGCCGATGTCCTGAAGTATGAACTCTTCGGGAACCATCGCGTGGGTTCTCCAGGTGCGAGACTGGCGCTTGAGTGGATCGCAGCGGAACTATCGCGCGCGGGGCTTGTCGTGTCGTCGCAAGACTTCGTGGTGCCCCGGCAGTATGAATTCGAGAACGGCGTCCTGCTGACCGGCAGCGGCTCATGTCCCGTTGTTCCGCACTGGTGGCCGCCCGAAAGCCACTCAAGTTTCGAACTGACAGCGCCTGTCGCAAGCAGTGGCAGCGCCCGCGGCAAGTTCGCTCTCGCAACGCTTGCGTATGACCAGGGTGCCTATCTTGGAGCAGCCCAGCGCGCCACGCTTGAGGCCGCGTTTGCACGCGAGCCCGCCGCAGTGCTTCTCACGATCGAGCATCCGAGTTCAGAGATTTTCACGTACAATGTTTCGCAGGAAGACAGGCCATGGCCGGTGCCTGTCATTCTGGTGGCACCCAGGGATCAGCCATTGCTGAAGACCGCGCAGACTTCCGGACAGCAAATCACGGTCCGTGTGAACGGCGCCTATCACCACAAGGTTGCTGCACGGAATGTCATTGGCCAGTGCAACGGCGGCGCAAAGCGCAGCATCGTCATTTCCACGCCGGTCACAAGCTGGTTCACCAGCACGTGCGAACGTGGCCCCGGCATCGCCTGCCTGCTGGCTATTGCAAGGCAAGTGAATACGCGTTGGCCGCGCGCCAATTTCATCTTTGCCGCCACAAGCGGACACGAAGTCGGACATGGGGGCATGGAGAAATTCATCGAGTGTGGCGCCCCGACGCCTGAGGCAACGGACGTGTGGATTCATCTTGGTGCGTCGTTGGCCTGTTACGGCTGGCATTCAGAAGCCGGTCAGTGGGTGCGCGATGACGTCGTCGATGTACGGCGACGCGTCATGCTCCGCTCGCAGGAAATTGCCGGTATCGCCAACCGATGCTTTTCCTCGATCGGAGGAATGACGCTCACGGGCGAGGCCGCTGCCGTCGGCGAACTGCGCGAGGTGCACCGTGCGGGCTACGAGCGCTTCGTCGGCATGGCTGGATCGCATACCTTCTTCCACACGCCAACCGACAACTCCGGGACGACTGGTGCCGAAATTCTGTCTCCGGTGCTTGCAGCGTTCGAACAATTGATCGACGTCGTCACAGCCTGCTGATGTGATATAGGCATGTAACCATTTCATGGAACATGGGGCCACCGATGCTTGCCAAACATCCGCGCGTGAAGCTTGCCCACCTGCCGACGCCGCTGGAACGCATGGATCGGTTGCGGGCCGCGCTCGGACCTCACTGTCCGACACTCTATGTCAAGCGAGATGACTGCACGGGGCTGGCCACCGGTGGCAACAAGACGCGCAAACTGGAATTCCTGATGGGAGAAGCGCTCGCGCAAGGTGCGAACGCTGTCATCACCTTTGGGGCCGTTCAGTCAAATCATGCAAGGCAGACGGCCGCAGCCGCAGCCAGACTTGGACTTCTGTGTGATCTCATTCTCATCGACATGGTCGACAATGATGCCCCGGCCTATGCGACCAATGGCAATGTCCTGCTGGACCGGCTTCTGGGCGCGCGCGTGCACACCGTGCGAAGCGAGCGTTCTGCTGCCAAGCTGCAGGCAATCATGGCGGAGCATGCAGCGGGGGCACGCAAGTGTTACGTCGTGCCCATTGGCGGGTCGAATGCCGTCGGCTCACTGGGGTATGTGGAAGCCTTTATCGAAGTCACTGGCCAAGCCGCGTCTCTTGACATCCGCGTTGACGCGATCGTGCATGCATCTTCGAGCTGTGGAACCCAGGCCGGCCTGATTGCTGGCGCGACGCTGATGATGAGTCCAACCAAAATCATGGGCGTGAATGTCTACAGAAAGAGCGGCGCCGACATTGCATCGGCCGCGCACGCGCAAGCTCTTGATACGCTGGTGCTCGTTGCCGGCGCTCCACAACAGATCGCAGACCGTGTCCACGTTATCGACGGCCATGTGGGGGACGCTTACGGCATCCCGACAGCTGCCATGCAGGAAGCCGTCCTGATGACCGCCCAGACCGAAGGCCTGCTGCTTGATCCCGTCTATTCCGGGAAGGCGATGGCGGCCCTCATCGCGCATGTCCGAAGTGGAAAGTTTACGCGGGATCAAAACGTAGTTTTCCTTCACACGGGCGGGTCGGCAGCTCTGTCTGCCTATGTGGATGCGTTTGACTGAAAGCAATCGGGCGGAAACCATTCTGTCCGGCACGCGCCGAGCGACGACGAAGTTCATCATTTGGTTACCACTCGACCAGTGCGTTTGCTGCACAGGGCTTGCGTTTGTGTCAAGTTTTTGGTCGTGCGAACACCAAGTATTAGTCCGCAACGGGGCAATATCATGGCTCGTTTCTCCCGGAGCCCACCATGTCCCTTTCCACTCGCGCCGCATCGCTGTTTCTCGGCACCTGTCTTCTGCCGCTGGCGGCAACCGCCGAGACTGCCAACTCTCCGGCGTGGGTTTATGGGCAGTCACTCGAGCATTCGGACACGATCAATGAAAAGGCGCAGTGGCTCGTCGATTATGATGGCGTGACGGATCAGGCAATCCGGGTCAATCGTCACCGGACGAGAACCCCTCCGCCACCGACACCTACGCCGACACCATCGCCGACGCCGAACAATACCGGCGCCGGCATCCTGGTGGGTGTGGTTGACACAGGAATCTTTCTTGCACATCCGGAATTTTCCGGACGCATCGCAGTCGGCGGTACCTGCTTTGGAGGTACAACGGTGTGCTCAGGTGCTGCAGCACAGGGCAATGACAACAATGGCCATGGCACGCACGTCGCCGGGATCATTGGCGCGGCCGCAAATGGCACGGGTACTACGGGAGTGGCTCCCGGCGTCTCACTGCTTGCCGTGAAGGTTCTGGACGCTTCAGGCAGCGGCTCATACACTGCTGTTGCGCAAGGCATTACCTATGCAGCGTCCAAGGGCGCGCGCGTCATCAGCATGAGCCTTGGCGGCTCGTCACCATCCACCACGCTGCTGACGCCGCTGCAAACAGCCGCTACATCTGCCGTGATCGTGGCTGCCGCAGGCAATAGCGGCAATGCGCTTGCGCCGGGTTATCCTGCCGCCTATGCCACGCAGGCCGGTGTCGTTGGCAGCATGATCATCGTCGGGTCAGTCAATTCCTCGAACGTCATTTCAACTTTTTCGCAGACACCGGGCAATGGTGGCTGCGTGGCAGTTGGCGGCAAGACCACGTGCTTCAAGGATGTCTTCCTCGTTGCACCGGGCGAACGCATTCTGTCGACCTACCTGAACAATGGCTACGCCACGATGTCGGGCACTTCGATGGCAACGCCTTATGTTTCGGGCGTGGCCGCACGCGTCATGGGCGCATCGCCGTTCCTTACCAACAAGCAAGTAGTTGACATCCTGTTCCAGTCAGCAACCGACCTTGGAACCGCCGGTACCGACGCAGTCTACGGCCGTGGGCTTGTCAATCTGAACGCTGCGCTGGCGCCGCTTGGGTCCCTTTCGATCGCGACTTCCGGTTCGACGCCTGGCACGGCAAGCGGAACCGGAGAGGTTTCAGGTTCAGGCATCTCGGGCACGCTGTCCGCTGGGTTGCGGAACTCGAGCATCGCCAGAAACGCAATGTTCTTTGACTCGTTTGGTCGCGACTACAAAACTGACCTGACGGGTTCAATTGTCAGCAGTGCCGTCAGCCTCGCTGACGTCGTCACGCAGGCACCGTGGTCTTCGCAGTTCGTGTCCTATGCGGCCAATGGCTACAGCGTCAGCGGCTTTGTTTCGGACGACGTCCAGAATTCCGTCGCATCGCTTGGCTTCACGCAGAACCACGAGCATGACATCAACGACATGGTCGTACGCACGAAGCTCTCCGACAGCTCGACGATGACGTTCGGACACAATGCGTCGCTGACCGGCCGCATCAACCAGCTTGACCTCTCGGCTGACCAGAATTTTACGGGCCTTTTCATGTCGGCTTCGGCAATGAACTCGCCCTATCTTGCGCTTTCGAGTGGTGGCAACTTTGCCTCGGCTGCCGTGAGCATGGGTGACGACCTCACCTTCTCGTTTGGTCACGCGCGCAACGAACAGGCAGCGGAGTCCAGCTATGTCACAGACGTCATGGCTGATGACCGCATGCTTGCGAAGCTCACGCAGGACACCGATCACCAGCGTTCGGCGCAGAATACCGTTGCGTCGGTCAACTGGAACTTCACGTCTTGGGGCACAGCTGGCCTGACGGCCGCCTATACAGAAGAAGACAACAGTCTCCTGGGATCAACGGAACAGGGTGCACTTGCCCTCACCTCGACGGCGTCGACAACGTCGGTCGGTGCTGGCGTGCGCTTTGATCTGGGCGATCAGTGGGCTGCGTCGGCATCATGGAGCATGGGCAAGACGCAGGCGTCGCCGATGTCCGGCGGCCTGGTGCAGAGTTTCTCCGACATCGAAAGCCAGGCTTACGGGCTTGCGATTTCGAAGACCGGCGTGTTTGCGGACGACGACAGTGTTGGCTTTGCGGTGTCGCGCCCGCTCCATATCACCAGTGGTACTGCTGTCATCCATGCCTCAACCGGCGTGACGGACGGCCGCGAGATCATCTATTCGGACGAGACGGTTGCGCTTGCGAGTGCGACGCCTGAAACGGATTTCGAGGCCGGGTACACTTCGAAACTCTCGGAAGATACGACGTTGCAGGCCAATTTTATCTATCAGCAAAATGTGGCTGGTGATTCAAATCAGGATGCCGTTGCCGGCCTTGTGACACTGAAGACGCGCTGGTAACGGACCTACACGGCCGCATACCAGTCCACTCCGTCCTCATCCCGCTTGCGCGAAAGAGTTCCTCGCGCAAGCATGCAATTCAGGTGCGCGAGGCTTTCACCGGTCGCCATACCGTAATTTCCAGCCGTGATCCTGGTGCGGAAAAGTGACGGGAATACCTGCACAGCCTTTTTGGGTGTCGCGCAGAGCGCCAAGATCTTTTCCATGCCGCTTTCATGATCGTCGATCAGCTGGGTCATGCGCGTAGCGACGCCATAGAACGGTTCATTGTGTGCAGGCAGGATCAGCGTTTCGTCCGGAATGGTCACACGCAAATGCTTGCACGAGTCCAGCCATTCCTCGAGCGGATTGGCTTCCGGCTCGGTTGGAAACACGCTGATGTTCGACGATATGCGTGGCAGAATCTGGTCACCTGAAATCATCAGTTTCAGGTCGGGGCACCACAGGCAGGCGTGCTCAGGCGCATGCCCGCGTCCGACAACAACGCGCCAGTCGTGATTTCCGATCCGGTGGACCTGGCCTTCGACCAGTCGATTGTAAGACAACGGCAGACGGTACACTCCGGCGCCAAAGCCGCCGAAGCGCTTGCGATAGACATCCAGTGAGGCTTCCGACCATCCAGCGGCCTTGTAGAAGGCAATGCCTTCTTCCGGCGCTTCCTGCCCCGTATCCATCACCAGCGTGCGGCACAGAAGATAATCCGTGCGCGACATGTGAAAGGGCACGCGATACTGCTCCTGGATCCAGCCCGCAAGACCAACGTGATCGGGATGCAGATGGGTGACAAAAATCTTTGTGACGGGCTTGTTGCCCAGATGCGCCCACACGCTTTTCCAGAGGTCCTGAACCGAGGTCGAGTTGATCCCCGTATCCACGATGGCCCAGCCGTCGCCGTCCTCGATGGCCCACACGTTGATGTGGTTCAGCTGAAACGGCAGCGGCAGTCGGATCCAGTGGATGCCAGGCGCCACTTCGATCGCGTGGCCGGGCTCGGGCTTGGCCTCGAAAGGATAGGTGAGACCGTTGCGCTCGCGCGGTGAGGCGCTTGCCTCCATCCCATCTAGTGTCATTGTCATCAGGTACTCGATTCTGAAATAGCTTGTTGCCCACACGTTATGCTGCAGTGCAAAATTGCGCAAATGCCATGCTAAACATTCAAAAACAGTATTTGTTTCAGCCGCTTAGCAAAACGGAAGTGTCGTGAAACCATGGGGAAAGGCCGGCTTGAAGCTTTCAGCGACGGCGTGCTTGCCGTCGTCATCACGATCATGGTGCTCGAACTGAAAGTGCCTCATGGCACCGAATTGTCTGCGCTTGTGCCCCTGGTTCCGGTCTTTCTCAGCTATGTGCTGAGCTTTGTGATGGTCGGTATCTACTGGAACAACCATCATCACGTCTGGCAAACGGCCCGCAGCGTAAACGGTGCGGTTCTGCTGGCCAACATGCATCTGCTGTTCTGGCTGTCTCTGTTTCCCTTCGTGACCGGATGGATGGGCGAAAATCACTTTGCCAGTGTCCCGGCTGCACTGTTTGGTGTTGTCGCCCTGATGTCAGCGGTTGCCTATACGATCCTTGTACGATCGCTGATCGGACTTCATGGCAAGGAGTCCCCGCTCGCCAAGGCGATTGGCGGCGACAGCAAGGGTTGGATTTCGTTGGGACTTTATGCGGTCGCGATTCCTGCCGCGTTCTTCGACGGTGTTGTTGCGTTCGGCATCTATGTGCTGGTTGCCGTGATCTGGTTCATTCCAGATACAAGAATCGAGCGCACCATTGCCAAAAGCTAGGAACGGCGATCGAATTTTGCCTTGTAGCCAGGCTTCAGCCAATGCAATGCCGTACCTGGCGGTGCACCCTTGTCCCAGACGACCCACGCATAGGCCGTCGTTCCGCTTCCACTGCGCTCGGCGCCCTTCATGTAGAACGTGATGCGTTCGCTGAATACCCACACGCGCGACGGAGGGCTCTTCAGAAAAATTGTGCTGGCCCGGTTGGCCCCCTCCAGGAAGGCCAAGCGCAGCAACAATGCGAATTTCCGGCGAGCGAGCTTCAGTCCCTGTCCTACAAAGGCTTCTGCCACGTTGTAGGGCGGGTTCGTGATGATATTGTCGTAGGCGCGCCTTGATTTGAGAAAGTCCACGCCCGCTTTTCCAAATCCGCGCGGATAGAGATCGGTCGCACGCACCTTGTAACCAGCCTTCTTGAGCACCTGCGCCATGACCCCGTCGCCGCACGCGCATTCCCATATTTCACCCGTGAATTCCTCATTGTCGATCAACGCATGCGTTGCCCAGGCCGGAGTCGGGAAAAAATCCGGCCCGTCGAGATCCGCACTGCGCTTCACCGTCGGCTTGAAAGCGCCGTTCAGATTGTAGGTCCGGTCGGGCTGGCTCATTTAATAGCTGGTGTCGCGTAGGGACAGTTTGGCTTGCCACAATTCTTCAGTTGCGATGGCGCGGAATAGGTACCGCAGTTTTCGCATTTGACCATGTCCTCTGACGGAAAGGTTGATTTGCGTCCCTGCTGCGCGCGACGAAGGGCCTCCTGAAACTCTTCCCTGAGGCGAATAATCCGGCCCTTGATCGCAAAATATGCGAGCGCGACGATCAGCAAAAGAGACAGAATCCAAACCATGCCGGACTATAGCCCGAAACGGGCCCACAGCGCACGGTCCTCAACTGATTCCAACAGTGTATCGGCCCAGGATTGAGGAGACGGTGTCACACTTACGCCGCTGCGTTCGTTGCCGAACCAGGAGCGACGCGGCTGGACAATCCGGAACTCGACGTCTTCACCGAATTTCTCCTCGCAAATGGACCGCATGTCTCCCAGACCATCCACGAGGCCCAGCTGTTTGGCCTTTGCTCCTGTCCAGAACATGCCTGAAAACATCTCAGCCTCGTTGCCGGTCAACTTGCCCTGACGGCGCTTTCGGACCATGGCCTTGAAGCTCTCATGCACTTCGCGCTGAAGTGATTCGAGATGGGCTGCGTCGCGCGGGTCTTCAGGCTTGAAGGGATCAAGCATGCCCTTGCGGTCGCCCGAGGTATGAACGCGTCTCTCTACCCCCAATTTCTCGATCAGTTGCTGAAAGCCAAATCCAGCCGAGATGACACCGATGGAACCCACGATGGAGTTCTCGTGTGCAAAAAACTCATCACCCGCAAGTGCGAGCATGTAGCCACCAGAAGCCGCAACGTCTTCGGCAAATGTGATTACTTCGATCTCGGCGTCCTCCGCGAGCTTGCGGATGCGGTCATGGATCAATGCGGCCTGTACAGGCGAACCACCCGGCGAGTTTATGATGATGGCAGCGGCTTCGACAGACTTGTCGGCGAACAGGCGCTCAAGAGGCTCAGACACGGATGCAAGGCTGAGCCCCTTGCTCAAGCCCGTTCGCATGCCGATCGCGCCGTTCAGGCGCAATACCGATACGACTGGCGGGGTCTTTCCGGTAACCTGACGCCAGAACTTTTTGATCCAGTTGAATGCCATGACGACTATGTAGTCAGCGCCTTGCCTTCCCGCAAGATTTCTTCTGCAGCACGACTCGGTTTGCCTGACTGGTCATGAAGCGCGAGGCCTGCGTGCAACTGCATGGGTGCGTTGGAATTCATTTGTGCACGGAGAATCAGCCGTTTCGCAGGTTCCCCCGCACGGGGCCACAAAGGCGTGATCTGCACACCGAGGCCTGTTCTGGTGACTGTCTCAAGTGCCGTGGGCAGCTGTGCCGGCGGAATTATCATGGTCAACACCCCCTTGGGTCGAACCAGCGCACGGGCAAATTTCAGCCACTGAATGAGTGCCGGTCCGTCAATCGCCTTGGCCCGCGCCGTCACTCCGTCGGGCGCAACGGTGCCTTTTGCCGCGTCGTAAAATGGAGGGTTGGTGATGACGTGGTGAAAGCCCTGGCGCGGCAGAGATTTCGGACGTTCGAAGACATCAGCTTGCAGGACCTCGAAGGATCCTTTCAGCCGGTTCCGTTCAAAATTCAGATTCGCCAACCCCGCCAGAGACACATCGATTTCAACTGCGGTGATGTGAAGGCCAGCAACTCTTGCTGCAAGGCATAGCCCCGCAGTTCCGACTCCTGCGCCCAGGTCACAGACGAATTGACGTTCATGCGCATCCACGGCGGCTGCGAGTACAACAGCATCCAGCCCCGCGCGAAATCCCAGCTTTGGCTGGAGCAAATTGATCCGGCCTCCGAGGAACGCGTCATCCGAGAGATTTGATGCGGCCATTGGACGCTGATTATGCCCTCAACACGTGACCAAGACCTGCGTCCTTCAGCAGTTGGCGCGCCCGGCCAAGGCTGGCGTCGTCAACCATGAGGCGCCGGGGGATCGCGCCAATATTGCCGTCCATCATATTCATATGTTCATCGAGGCCCACGAATTTGATGTGTTCGGCTTGCAGCAGGGCCCTTACGTAGGAAAGCAACACCAAATCGTTACTGCGAATAAGCTCTATCATATGCCTGCCGTGACCCCGCGCACCCTTGACCGGGAGGGCTCCAAGATTCAATGTCTCAACCCGTGTCCGCAATCTTGCGCATCCTAGCGCGCAGCAACTTCGGGTCAATTGATCTTGCGAGCCATTCAGCGACTTGCCAAAGGTGCGACTGAACCAAAAGGCGCCGTAGAACGCCTGTTTCGCCTCGTCGAAAGCGATCTGCAGCACGTGAACGCGTTGATTGTCGAACGCATGCGCAGTGATGTCCCCCTAATTCCGGAATTGGCCGGACACATCATCAATTCCGGCGGCAAGCGCCTCCGGCCCATGCTGACGCTCGCCGCAGCGCAGATCTGCGGCTACCAGGGCCTGGGACACGTGAGGCTTGCAACTGCGGTGGAGTTTATCCATACGGCTACGCTTTTGCACGACGACGTCGTTGACGAAAGCGACCTGAGGCGCGGCAAGGCGGCAGCGCACGTGATCTGGGGCAATTCCCCGAGCGTGCTGGTTGGCGACTTCCTCTTTTCCCGCTCTTTCCAGCTGATGGTTGAAACCGGCAGCCTGCGTGTGCTGAGCATTCTTTCCAATGCCTCGGCCGTAATCGCCGAAGGCGAAGTGATGCAGCTGAGCTCAAAGGGCAATATCGGCGTCAGCGAGGATACCTATCTGAAGATCGTTGCGGCCAAGACGGCTGCATTGTTCGCGGCGGCTTCCGAAGCCGGTGCCGTGGTGGCGCAGGCAGACGAATTGCGCGAGATGGCACTCAAGTCCTATGGCCAGAACCTGGGCATCGCATTCCAGCTCGTGGACGACGCGCTCGACTATTCAGGGCGCGAGGCGATGCTGGGGAAGGCGATTGGCGATGATTTCAGGGAAGGCAAGCTCACGCTGCCCGTCATCCTTGCGCTTGCGAAGGCAAACGCGGACGAGGCGGAGTTCTGGCGCCGGACGATGGTGCATCGCTCGCAAACAGAGGCCGACCTCACGCACGCCATTCACCTGATCGAAAAGCACCAGACGCTTGCCGAGACTTTTGCGCGGGCACGAAGTTTCACGGACCAGGCGTGTTCAGCGTTGAATGTATTTCCTGAGAGCCCGATGCGCCGCGCGCTGCATGAACTCGCCGAATTCTGCGTGAGCCGGTCGTACTGACGCCACGTGAATTCATTTCGTCGGGTTCTGGAATACCGGCATCGCGAAAACTCGAAGCGCTCCTGCAGCAAATGTCGTGTTGGCGAATTCTTCCAAGGGAAAACAGTATCTCTCGCAGCGCATCTCCTCGCGGTGTCTTGGCACCGACACCGCGAGGAGCATTCGTGAGCCACCGTGAAGGGACAACTTCCCGAGCCCATTGTCGATGTGGCCGCAGAGTGAGAGAGTTTTCTGCCTCCACATCGACGGAAATAAGCTAGAATGTGCAGGTTGCACTCCGATGGTGCGAATATTAACTCGGTGTGAGGATAACATTGGAACGGCGTGTCTTAGTTATCGAAGATGATCAACGCACGTTGCAGCACGTTTGCGAAATCTTCAGAGAACAGGGCTGGACTGTTACGTCATCAGACAACGGGTCAGAGGGCCTGCACCGTGCGCTTTCTTCACCCTTCGAACTGGTAGTGCTCGACCGCAACCTTCCTGGCCTTGACGGGTTGTCAGCGCTCAAGGCGATGAAGGCGGCGGGCTCAAAAACGCCAGTGATCATTCTTTCCGCACTTGCCCACGTGGATGAGCGGGTCAAGGGGCTCAAATCCGGCGGTGACGACTACATTGTAAAACCGTTCAACGCCGCCGAACTGGTTGCTCGCGCTGATGTCCTGCTCAGAAAGCACTCGGGCGTACCCAAGACAACGACGCTGGTCTGTGGAGACCTGCAGATGGACCTCCTGACCAGGACCGTTTCCCGCGAAGGGCGTGCAATTGAACTGCTGCCGAGGGAATTCAAGCTGCTTGAGTATCTCATCCGTCACAAGGGCCAGACTGTCACGCGCGCCATGCTGCTGCAGAATGTCTGGGACTACCAGAATGACCCACACACAAACATAATCGACACACATGTCAGCCGCCTGCGCAAAAAACTTGATGGTGAGTTTGAAGCGCCCATGCTGCTGACAGTGCGGGGCATTGGCTTCTGCCTGTCTGCGGATTCATGAGCCGCAAGAACATACGCGTGTTCATTCCGGCGTCTGCGGTGTTGTTCGCGTCTGCCGCGGCGCTATTTGTGGTGGGCGTTTCGGTCGCTGCCTTCGAATACGTGGATGATCACGCGGAAAGGCTGCTTGCCCAACGAGAGGCAACCATCGCTGAGGAAGAACTGAAGCTGCTGGAAGACGTATATCAGGACGAGGGGCGCGACGGCGTCATTCGAGCGGTGGCGCGGCGGGCGGCGCTCCCAAGCGACAACCTGGGAATCGTTGCAATTGCGGACCAGCAGGGCAATATCCTTGTCGGAAATGTCGACTGGCCGAAGAGCCTGAAAATCGACGGCAAGTGGCGCGGAATTTCGACAGTCAGTGACTCGGAAGAACCCGTGAACGGCTATGCCCGCGCAATCACTCTTGGCGATGGAACGCGAGTCCTCGTCGGGCGTAACTTCGCCTACAGCGAAACTCTTCGTGCATCACTTTCGAACGCGATGTTTGCAGCCCTCGCAGTTCTGCTGGCCGCTACACTGGGGCTTGGTATCTGGCTGAACCGCTATGTGCTCACCCGGATCGATGCAATCGCTTCCACAACCCGGCGCATCAGCATGAACAACCTGTCGGAGCGGATTCCGGTCGGGACCGCAAATACGGAGTTTGAACATCTTGGCGTCACACTCAACGAAATGCTGGACCGCAACCAGGCGCTCATCGAGCAAATGCGGCTCATGACGGATGCGATTTCACATGACCTTCGATTGCCCCTGCAGCGCGTTCGCTCGAACCTGAACATGGCAATGGAAAGCTCGGAACCGGACAAGCTGAAAGCAGGAATTACGCAAGCGATTGAAGATGCGGATGCAGCGCTTGATACATTCAATTCACTGCTCGATATAGCTCGCGCCGAGGCCGGTGTCGGCAAGGAAGCATTCGCTGCAGTGGAAATCAGCTCGCTGATAGCGGATGTGGTGGAGCTATTTGAACCGCTGGCGGAAGAAAAGGAGCAGAAACTTGAGGTCTGCGTTACACCGGCAAACGTGTGGGGACAGTCCATGCTGCTGAAACAAATGTTCGGCAACCTGCTTCACAACGCCATCAAATACACGCCGACACATGGAAAGATCTCGGTGCGACTTGCCCGCGAGGAACCCGGAAAGATCTGCCTGGTTGTCGAAGACAACGGACCGGGCGTGCCTGAGGTTGATCGTGGTCAGGTCGCACAACCCTTTGGGCGACTTTCACGCGACCAGGGATCTGAAGGAAAAGGTCTGGGTCTCGCGCTCGCGGCTGCCTTTGCCAAGCTTCATGACGGAAATGTGAGATTGAGCGACGCCAACCCGGGCCTCAGAGTTACGGTGACGCTTCCCGAATTTGTCGAGCAAGCGTTGAAAACTCAAAGCGAATTAATCTGAGCAACACATCAGCGAAAGTTTTGAATTCTACTTGTGGAGGTGCGGCGAACGAATTCCGCAGTGAAACAAGGAAATCTCACAATGAATCGTATCTTCATGGGCACCCTGGTTAGCGTGGCACTTATCGGCGCCGCAGCGGCAGCGAGTGCACCTTCCAACACCACCACCGCAAAACCCGCTCCTGCATCCAGCGCGATCACAACGGCGCCGGCAGCCCCAGCAACAACGCCGGCACCGGCTCCTGACTATGCTGCGCAGTGCAAAGGCCTCACTGTCGAGTGGAAAACCGCAGCCGAGGCCAATGCCACCAACAAGAAGTTTGCGCAGGCCAAATCAAATGCGACGAAGGCAGAGCGCAACTGCAAGTCGACCAAGGTATCGCTGCTGAAGAAAGGTTCTGGCCAGTACCAGACTGCCCTGAAGCTGCTTGGCGTAACACCTACCCTCTAAACCAGGTCTCTCTCCGACAACGACTGACCAGTTCCAGCCTGGGCCAAAGTTACCGGTGTCCCCTCACCGGTGACTTTGGTCTTTTTGCCTACAGGTCTTGGATCAGCGGGGTGTGCAATTGAATGGCCGGCAGCTGGATACCCACCAGTCGGGCTGGGCTGAACGAATTTGTTCGGCCGATGTCGCCGCTGCTTCCAGTGTCGGAAATATCCCAAAATGGGTCGCGCCACTTCCCGACATTCGCGCCAGAAGGCACCCTTGCGTGGCAATCAATGCCTGCTCGACACGCATGATGTCCGGCGCCATGGCCCTTGCGGCCGAAGACAGGTCGTTCCCGGTTCTGTCCAGCCATGCCACGAAGTCTCTCAAGTCCCGGAATTTCGCTGGCCATACGGGCGCATCCGTTCCCGATCGTATTTTCAGATTCCGAAATACGTCGGCGGTGGGCAAAGCCAGACCGGGATTAACGAGCACAAACGCAAAAGCCGGCAAGTCGGGAGCCGGAGCCAGAACTTCCCCCGCTCCGCTCATCAGGGAAGGAGCGGCCTTCAAGCACACGGGCACATCCGCTCCGATCGACTTGCCGATATCACACAGATCATCAGAATGGATCGGCAGCGACCAATACTGCGCCAACAAAAGCAGGGTTGCTGCGGCATCGCTTGAACCGCCACCAATACCGGAAGCAACCGGAAGGTTCTTTTCCAGCTGAAGGCGCGCTGGCCTCGTCTTGTGACCATTGTGCCTTGCCCAATCCACAAGCGATTGCGCGGCCTTGATGACCAGGTTGTCTGCGTCATGTTCAAGACTGCCTGCAAATGGTCCTGAAATATCGAGCGACAGGCGCTTGCCTTCACTCACAGTCAGATTGTCGCCTGCATCAGCGAAGACAACGAGACTTTGAAGGTTGTGGTAACCGTCCTCGCGGCGGTCACCGACGTGGAGATAGAGATTGACCTTGGCGGGGGCAAATCGGTGAGCGGCCTGGGCTGCGATCACTTGCTGCCCTGCCCGGCATTGTCCGCGCGCGAAGGGTTTTTTGGCTGGTCTTCCAGCCCGACGTCCAGCTTGCGCATGATCTTGGGTTCGTCAGCTTTTTCGGGGGCCATTGCGAGCGCATGCTGCCACTGGAATTTCGCCTCGAGCTTTCGTCCCGTGCGCCAGTAGGCGTCGCCGAGATGGTCGTTGATCGTCGACAAGCCAGGTTCAAGCAATACGGCCTTCTCCAGATATTCCGTCGCCGCCTTGAAGTTCCCGAGCCTGTAATGCGCCCAGCCCAGACTGTCGACCACATAGCCGTCATCCGGGCGCAACTCCACAGCACGCTGCAGCATCTCGAGGCCCTCCCTGATGTTGATGCCGCGATCAACCCAGGAATAGGCGAGGTAGTTCATAACCATTGGCTGCTGGGGCCGGAGCTTCAGTGCCATCCGCAAGTCTGACTCCGCGTCGTTCCATCGCTTTTCACGCTCATAGGAAACCCCGCGCGTATAGAACAAAGTCCAGTGTCGTTCCTCCGGCCTGGAAATCATAGAGATCGCCTTGGTGTATGCGGCGGCAGCCTCGGCATACTTGTCCTGGTCACGCAGCACGTCGCCGATCGCAGCGTAGGTGTGTGCATCTTCTTCAGTGCCGTTCAGCGCCTGGTTGAGCGTCTTGAGTGCATCGTCCGGCCGTTTCAGTTTCTGAAGGTTCTGCGCAATTTGCTGTCGCGAACTTACAAACAAGGGCGACGTTGGCGGGATGCGTTCGTATGTGTCGTTTGCATCTTGCCACCGCTCGCCAGCTTCCTGGCGATCAGCCAGCAGCGAGAGCGACAGTTCATGATGAGGGTCGAGAGCCAATGCAAGCTGCAGGTAAAACACCGGGAGTTCTACTGCCTTGTCATCTGACGAACTTGCGGCAACGCCGTAAAGCGTCTCGGCCATTCCCTGTTTCGCGTCCGAGATCACGCGGGTCGGCACCCCACCGCCAGCCATTCGGGACAATTCCCGCTGGATGACCGGATTGCCTGGCGCCTTCAACAGGAATGTTTGATACAGCTCCTTTGCTTTGCCTGCCTGCCCCTGGCGAGCGAGAAAGTTTCCGTAGGCTTGCAGGATCCTTAGCGATTCTCCGTCAGACAGCCTGTTGGCCTCTTCATAGTGGGAAAGTGCTTCTGCATTTTTGCCTGAGAGATCTTCCATCAACGCCTGGTGATAGAGCGCGAACGCCCGGGTGCCGCCCACGCTGTTCAGCTTTGCCAGAGCATCCGTCGCGCCCGGCAGATTTCCCTGCGCATAGTCGGCATAGGCGAGACCAACTTTCGCAGCGATCTCTGCCGCGGCGTTGCCGGCAACCTTTTCAAACGCCTGCGCAGATTTTGCATAGGCGTCGTCACGCAACGCGCGGATGCCAATGACCAAATTGGGCAATCTCGCGCTTGGGACACGCTTGACCAGGTCCTCTGCGTAGTTGGCAGCCGTGTCGATGTCGCCGCCCGAAACTTCGCTCAACAGTGCGCGCTCAAGAAGCGCCGGGTTCTGCGGATCAAAGGTCAACGCGCTCTTGAAGTAGCGCGCTGCTGCCTCAGAATCGCGCGCACCTGTTGCATAGCGCCCGGCAAGGTAACTGCCATACCGGTTTGATGCTGCAGGCTTCGTGTCAGACTGAAGCGGCTGGAACTCGGAACACTGGGTCAGGCCCAGCAGCATGGTGCAGCTGAGCGCCGTGACGAATCCAATCCACTTGATGGCAGTCTTGTTCTGCACCACGAAACTCCCCACGCGCTCTTCAGGCGGATCACATATTCGGATAGGTTGGTCCGCCGCCGCCTTCCGGTGTGGTCCAGTTTATGTTCTGCGCGGGATCTTTGATATCGCAAGTTTTGCAGTGCACGCAGTTCTGAGCATTAATTACAAAGCGCGGATTTCCGCCGGAATTGTCGCGCACGACTTCATAAACCCCGGCAGGACAATAGCGTTGGGCAGGTTCAGCGAATTGTGGCAGGTTTTTTGAAATCGGGATCGATGGATCTCTGAGCTGCAGGTGAACCGGCTGGTCTTCTTCGTGATTCGTGCCGGAAAGAAAAACCGACGACAACTTGTCGAAGCTGAATACGCCGTCGGGCTTTGGATACACGATGGGCTTGCACTCATTCGCGGGCTTCAATGTCGCGTAGTCCGGCTTGCCGTGCCTGAGTGTAAACGGGCTTGTTCCAAAAATCTGGTTCAGCCACATATCCACTCCACCAAGACCGACACCGAGCACTGTGCCGAAGCGGCTCCAGAACGGCTTCACGTTGCGCACGCGTTTCAAATCCTTGTAGACGTGGCTCGCCTTGTATCCCGTTGTGTAGTCGACAAGTTCATCGGCAGAGCGCCCGTGAGTGATTGCGTCAAAGGCGGCTTCGGCGGCGAGCATTCCCGTTTTCATGGCATTGTGACTGCCCTTGATACGCGGCACGTTTACAAAGCCCGCCGAACAGCCAATGAGCGCTCCGCCCGGAAACGTGAGTTTGGGAACAGACTGGAACCCACCCTCGGTGATTGCGCGCGCGCCGTAGGACAGGCGCTTGCCACCTTCGAGGAACGGGCGAATGGCAGGGTGCGTCTTGAAACGCTGGAATTCGTCGAACGGGGACAGAAACGGATTGCTGTAGTTCAGATGGACCACAAAGCCGATCGACACATAGTTATCGCCCCAATGGTACATGAACGAACCACCGCCCGTGTCATTCGGGAGAGGCCAACCCATTGTATGTACGACGAGGCCCGGCTTGTGCGCTTCCTTCGGCAACTGCCAAAGCTCTTTCAACCCGATGCCAAACTTTTGCGGGTCGCAGCCTTCGTCCAGCTTGAAGCGTGCCATGAGCTGCTTGGCCAGTGAACCGCGAACACCCTCTGCGATCAGTGTGTATTTGCCGAGCAGTTCCATGCCGCGCGTAAAGCCGCTCTTCTCCTGGCCATCGCGTCCGATGCCCATGTCACCAGTCGCGATGCCTCGCACTGCTCCCTTGTCGTCGTACAAGACTTCAGAAGCCGCGAAGCCCGGATATATTTCCACACCCAGTTCCTCGGCCTGCTTTGCCAGCCAGCGGCAGACATTCCCAAGGCTCGCAATATAATTGCCGTGATTCCACATCAGCGGCGGCATCAGGAAGCCTGGAACCCGCAGTGACCCGGACGGTCCGAGATACAGAAACCTGTCGTCGGTCACGGGCGTATCGAGCGGTGCGCCCCGCTCCTTCCAGTCGGGAAAAAGTTCGTTGATGCCAATTGGGTCGAGCACCGCGCCGGACAGGATGTGAGCCCCCACTTCTGAGCCCTTTTCCACCACACAAACTGTCAGTTCCTTTCCTGCCGCTGAGGCAAGCTGCTTGATCCTGATGGCCGCCGACAAGCCAGACGGGCCTGCACCCACGATCACAACGTCGAATTCCATAGACTCACGTGGTGCGAGGCTGCTCATTTTCAGGCCGCTTCCTTTGATTGACTCGGGACGGTATTGAGAACCGGGGTCGCATTGGGGTTACCATGTCCCAGACTCTGAGGTAAGAAGGCGCAAATTAGTGGGCATTCAGGCCCACGGTCAACGCGGTAGAAGACTTGGACCTGGAGACAGCACAGCGTAGTCCTGCAGCAATGCTCAAGTGGCTTGTCGACATGGGGGCCGACGAAGCCCTTGATAACGTGCCAATCGACCGCTTTACCGTACCGCAACCAATGCCAAACGTCGAGAATCCCAAGGCATTGGAAGCGCCGAGGCCCCTGCCTTCACCGGTTTTCCGACGCGCTGCGGAACCAGAACCACGCGTTGCTGCAGCGTCGGCGCCTTCGGCCGCGGCCAACAGCGCGCGTGACATCGCAGCGAAATGCCAGTCGCTGGAAGAATTGCGGCTTGCCGTTTCAAGTTTTCAGGGTTGCGTCCTGCGTCAAACGGCAAAGCACACGGTTTTCAGTGATGGCAATCCGACTGCACCGGTCATGTTCATCGGCGAAGCACCCGGTCGCGACGAAGACCTTCAGGGCGTACCTTTCGTCGGGCGCAGTGGCGCCCTCCTTGACCGCATGCTGAATGCGATCGACATTGATCGGTCAAAGCTTGCCTACATCACAAACGTCATCTTCTGGCGCCCTCCGGGCAATCGCCCCCCGACGCCGGAGGAAGCCGCAGTGTGCGCTCCTTTTCTTGTCAGGCACATTGAACTGCAGCAACCCAAGGTTTTAGTGCTGCTGGGCGGGACGCCTGTTAAACATGTCCTGCACTGGGATGAGGGAATTACCCGCATACGTGGCAAATGGGGTGTTTACCGATCGAAAGCGCTGGAGATTCCGGCCCTGGCCATGTTTCATCCGGCATATTTGTTGCGTCAGCCAAGTGCGAAGCAGCAGACATGGCAAGACCTTCAGAGTCTGAAAGCAAAGCTGATCGAGATCGGTGCAATCTGACGTTGGCTTGTTTGTCTGGCGCAGCCCGCCTATGAATGACGTTCAATCAATTTTGTAGAGCCCGCGTATGCCTTTCCGCGTTTTGCGCAGAGTCCTGATTGCTGCGACCATTGCGATGGGACTGACATCCGATGCCAGTGTCGCGGCGCCGGACAGTTTCGTCCATGTGCTGTCGGATACCGACGTGGCAACCTACAAGCAGATGTTTGCGGCGGCGGCGGCCGGCGACAAGGACCAAGTGCTCGCACTTTCAAGCCAAGTCAAAAACCGCTCCCTGTTGGGTCATGTTGCTGCCAAGGGGTACCTGAGCCCCAAGACCGTCGCGAGCTTTGATGAACTGAAATCCTGGCTCAAGTCGCATCAGGATTATCCGGAAGCCGGCCGCATCCATTTACTCGCGCTTCGCAAGGATGCGAGCCGGGGGAGCGAACTGAAAGAACCGCCACGCCGCATCGTGCGTGGCGCGGGCGATGAAGACGACACAAATGTCGAATTCGAATCCACGCAGGCACAGCAGATCTCGAAACAACTGCGCGGCCTGATTGCCGCAAGGAAGATGACTGAAGCCGCGAGTTATCTTGAGAGCCAGGAAGTTCGCAAACAGCTATCCACCAAGGACTATGGCCGCCTCGCTTACCAGATTGCGGCTGGCCAATACTATCTTGGAGACTCTGCGACGGCGCTGCTCATCGCAAATGGCGTTGCGGACAAGGTGCGGGCAGAAGTGCCCGAGGCCGACTGGATCGCGGGCCTCGCCGCTTTTCGACTGGGCAAGTACGAGCACGCGACCGAGCATTTCATGGCCATGGCGGACAATCCCGCGTCGACCTCATGGTTGCGTTCTGCAGCCGGGTTCTGGGCTGCAAGAAGCGCCCTGATTGCGCGTCAGCCCGAAAATGTGTCGCGCATGCTGGAGATCGCTGCTCAAAAGCCGCGCACATTTTACGGGTTGCTTGCCTTGCATACTCTCGGGCTTGAACCCCCGTTCTCGTGGAGCGAACCGGATCTCGACAAGACCGGGTTTCAGCGTCTCGTCAAAGTGGACGGCATTGCGCGCGGAGTTGCGCTTTATCAGGTGGGCGAGCTTGAACCATCCGAGGGCGCGATCGCGAGAGCGCATGGCCGGCTAAACCCGGAACTGGACCGTCCGTTTATCGCCCTGGCCCACGATCTTGGATTTGCACATATCCAGCTTCTGGGAGCGCACGCCGCAAAAGACCCCAGCCTGAAAGCCGCTGCCTATCCGGTCATGACCGTGAAGCCAAGTGACGGGTGGCAAGTCGACCCGGCACTCGTTCACGCCATCGTACGACAGGAAAGCAAGTTCGAGATGCGCGTGACGAGTTCGTCCGATGCCCGCGGCCTGATGCAATTGATGCCTGCGACCGCGGCCGGAACGATGAAGGACACGACGCTGGACAACCCGGGCACAAAGGCCAAGCTGTTCGACCCGTCATTCAATCTGAGCGTCGGCCAGCGCTATCTGAAAAAAATGATTTCCTTCGTCGAGCCTGATGGTGACCTGCTCAAGCTCATCGTGTCCTATAATGCCGGACCCGGGAACTTGCAGAAGTGGCTGAGGGAAGTTGACCACAAGAGCGACCCGCTCTTGTTCATTGAGAGCCTGCCTTCGCGAGAAACGCGTGGCTATGTCGAACGGGTCGTATCCAACTACTGGATCTACCAGGACAGGCTTGGCGAACAGAAAGTGACGCTTGACCAACTTGCCCGGGGCGAGTGGCCTGTCGTAAAGTGGACTCCACGCGAACGTGTTGCGATGCTGAACAACTGACTTCATCCAGAGACCCAAATGTCTGCCAGCCGTATCGATGAAACCAAAACGTTTCTGCCCGTGCGCATGGCGGTGCTGACAGTGTCGGATACCCGCACGCGAGAAAATGATACGTCCGGTGACACGCTGGTTGACCGACTGACCGATGCCGGACACATTCTCGCCGACCGGGCCCTGTTGCGCGATGATGTCACCATGATCGCCGACCTTCTGAAAAAGTGGGTTGCACGTCACGACATCGACGTCATCATCTCGACAGGTGGGACGGGCCTGACGGGGCGCGACGTCACGGTCGAAGCTATGCGCCCGATTTTCGAGAAGGAGATTGACGGCTTCTCGGCGCTGTTCCACCAGATTTCATACGAGAAGGTTGGCACGTCTACGATCCAGAGCCGTGCGTGCGCCGGACTGGCGGCTGGCACATTTCTGTTCGCCCTGCCCGGCTCAACCGGCGCTGTCAAAGACGGATGGGACGGGATCCTGAAGTGGCAACTCGATTCACGCCACCGACCCTGCAACTTTGTCGAGATCATGCCGCGCCTGCAGGAACATCTGCCACTGGCCGAGCGAAAGCACAGCTAGTCTCCAATGAGGGCGGCGACAATGCTGGAAGCGATTTTACATTCCGGGCCTCTGGCGTCCGAGGAACCTGACTACCGACATCTGGGCAATCGCGTTTTGGCATGACGGGCGCAAACTCCTTGAGCTGAAATGCACTGTGGCTAGCCCGTACAAAGAGTGTGGACGTACATGGAAATGAGGGGTTGGAATACGGCGAGCGCGCAACTGTTCGTGTTTGCTTAAAGACGCTCGCCGCTGTTATGTGCCAGTCAAAACGGTCCTGATTTTCGGGTCCACGGCAACCGATCTCTCCAACCAAGACCACATCACTTCATTGCGTGAATCGGATTCTACGCAAACCGTCGCAAAAACTCATTGTTGAAGTCCTTGTTTTCTGGTCGACCCTTGCGTTTGTAGAACTCTGCGAGGCGGTCACCGCCTTTGCCCCCTTTTAGTCCCAAAAACCGTACCCCGTTACCCCGGCAAAGGTCATCAAGCCAGACACTGGTTTTCGCTTTGTCGACCGCATCGTATACGTCACGCATAAACGCCAACGTTTTCTCGAAATGGCTTTTATAGTTTTTTTCCAGAGCCAGCAGCAGCCAATCTGTTCCGTAGATCAGTTGCTGGGGCACGTTTCGATGCTCTCCTATTAACTTCACCAAGGAAGTTTTGATGTCGCGAACCAGATTTGTGTCAGAACTGGAACTTAATATCTCGGCAAAATAGCTTACGTCGGCATATACGTTTCGAGTGGCAGCATCCGTCAGCGTCGCAAAATGCCACTCCCACGTTTCTTCGAGCATCGACTTGTCCAAGCGTTTGCCATCGGTAGAGAGCGCCTCGTCGAAGTCGCCAAAATGACCAAGGCAAACGCGCACTTGCGGAAATTGGTCGAACACAGGCTTCCACAACGCGGGGTCAGCCCGACGCTCATAACAAGGACCGGCACCATAGGAAGCGGAGGCGTGCGCTAAAATAGGAACCTGCTCATCCTGACACCAGGAATAAAATTCGCCTAGACGGGTGTCCAATTGCTTCGCTAAATCGAGCGCGCTTGCCAATTGCACAATCCGACGATCATTGGTCATCATTTTTAGCGCGTGGGCTGGAAATTCAAGACCTTGGCTACCTGCATTGTTCAGCGGCTTAAATCCCATTGTGGGATACACTTTCGTACCCAGGAACCCCATCTTCCGCACTGCTTCCTGCGCGATTGCCAATCCTTCACCATCTGCGTGAACATCTCGAAGCGGGTCGTAGGCCATGTAGCCGTGGAATTTGACCGCTTTCGCGTCAATGGAGAGTTTTTCCATCATTTGTGCTTGGCTTCGTAAATCGCTCTCAGGTTCAGTTTCCAGCCATTTTGAGTAGTCGATGATGGCCGGGCAATACAGAGCGAAACGTTGATTGGTTCCCGCATACGTCATTGAAACGCTCTTCGCATTTTCCTGCCGCTTGGCCAACAAGGTATGCACCCAGCGCAGTTGACGCGATAAATAGTCATCACTTTCCGACAAGCTGCTAGCCACGCGCTTAGCGACGCTCTTCACAGTGAACGGGTTCGGCGCATCACCACCGACGTTTGTTTCTTCCTTAAACCCACCTCGAGCGGCATTTTCTCTTAACCATTCCTGCAATGGCGACTTGCCCATTTGGATTCGTCTGCGAACCTCTTTACGTTTTTCTTCTCGCCAGGACGGTACTTCCGGAGGTTCCAATGGTGGAGGGGCGTCTCCCGCAGGGTTTGTGCCTTCGGAAAAAAAAGTGACGAACGCATCTGCAAAAGCATCTTCTTGTCTGCGAGCAGTTACTGTGTCCCCCGCAGGGTTTCCAACTTCGGTCAATTCTGCTTTGGCCGAGAATACATTATTTCTAGCCACTATCTGGTAGCAGAGCGCGGCGGCAGCCTCAGCGGCACCTTCGTTTTTCTTTTTCCTCGCCCATTCCCGCCAAGCTGCGAAGCCGGTTTGAACGTCCTTTTTGCAAAGGTTCTCGCCATCTCCATCGGCGCGGCCGTCAATAGAGATCTGACGTTGCTCGTCGTAAACCTCAAAAATGACTTTTCTCAAGTATCCATAAATCGGCAAATCTGTTGCGTTGAAAATATGGCAGTGAATGTCAATTAGCCCATTCATATCCGGCAACGCGCTTTGTGCAAACGCGCGCGGTGCAATCGGAATGACAGACCCAATTGCAGTACCACACGCTACCGCGCTTGATCCCATCATCAGTCTTCGCCGAGAAATTTCCATGCCGCTCTTCCTCATCATGCGCAACTACTTGCAACACAATTGCATGCGCAAGGCAAACCGATTGCGTGATCTGAAGGGTTAAATGAATGCGCCTATGATCAGCTTCAACACAACTGACAAGGGAGAAAGACACTTGTAATTCTTCGTTTCACAATCGATTGAGTGCAGCAACTGGATAAATGCTGTGAATCCATTCTGGACATTCGCATTCGAGGAGACCGAAGACACTTAGGCATCGCTTCCCAGGTGAATGTGTCTCCATAAAGGCAACGATGATCAATATCGCGTTGCACATCTTGCATTTTGAGAGTTGAACGGATCAAACCGTAACAGCCACAGACGGCAGCATTTGGAGGGCAGCAATGAGATTTCTTGCGCGCTTGATGATACTTTTCTTTTCGACCCAGCTTCTCGGATGCGCTTCATTTGCTACAGATTCGAGTTCTTCAATCGCTACAACGCAATACGAAGATCTTGGCACTGTTTATTCGGACACAAGGTTAGTGGTCACGAATTCCTGCGTCGGTACAAGAAGTACGAGCATAGCTGGCGATACGCCATCTCTCCCAATACCAAAAAATCTGGTCGACTCCTTTGGTAGTAAGATCATTGATGTCGGAATAGACGCGCTTTCCAATTTTCTGAAAAAGGAGGCGGAAAAGTCTCACGCCACCATTTCGTCAGGTTCAAATTCATATCTTTGGAGGGACCCTGCGTCTCATGATTCATACCTTGGGTGCTTGACCTTGGTCCGTGGATCAATGGCTGCAATGCCTGAGCCAGGCTTTAAGCCGACATTTTCGCAGGCATGGAAAAAGGCTGCGAAAGGCAGATCACTTGATGATCTCAATTTGCCAGTGGTCAGTGACCCTAGTTTCTACTTGGAATCTGTTGTCGTTCTTTCAATGGACCGACAAAATATAAGCGTCGTACCCACATTTCTTTACTACGGAGAACCGCTTGATAGTGGTGGCTCCGACCACAAGGAATTGACGGTTAGATACGATTTGTGGTCTCCCAGCACGTCCGCTAAATCCATCAGTGCCGCAGGAAATTCAGGCACCGGCGATGAGACGCTCATTTTGGGCGCAGCAAGCTTTGACCTCCCCAGCCTTCAATCTCCGTTGGCAATCAGCGGCCAAGGGTTCGCGCTAAAACACACTCCGTGGTTTAAAATCCCGACGAAGCAAGACGCTGCGCCGCAAACCGCCGAGCCGCCGCCAATTCGGTGCATGCCTGGACTAAGTGAATGTCAAAATGCTGGCGCTTATTTCAACCCTTCTTACAAGTCAGTCAAAGCTGCATTTCCGATTTATGTACATATGACTGTTACAGAGGATGGCGGTCAGAATAAGTTTTGGAAATTTCTATCGGACGTATTTTCCGGTGACGTATTGACTCAGACAAAAACCGATTTGAAAGCTCTCGCCTTTCCTCCTGCTAAGCCCGCCAAGTCGCCAGAAGACCGAACCAAGGAATTGGATGCAGGGGTCAAGAAAGCGCAGGCACAAGAAGCGGCTAACCTTGAAGTGGCAAATCTGACAAAGACCATTGAGGAAGTAAAAGCAAACAGCACTCTAAACCCAAATGAAAAAGCAGCCAGGCTTAACGTGCTGCAGGCACAATTAGCGCTCGCGCAGTGCAAGGCAACAGGACCATGTTCATAGGTGTGGCACGCGCCACCAGTCAATCCGAAAGGGGACAGACATTGCTCGGTCGCATTGAGAAGTGGATTTCCCGGAGAATTGCACTTGTGTGCCTATTTGGGACGATACAGCTGATAGCGGCCGCACATGCGACGCCGGAGCCAATCGCGCCGGAAGTATCTGAGAGCGAGATTTGCAGTCGAGCCGCCAACAATGTCGCTTGGATGACCCAAGAGTTGTGCGCCGCAATGTTCGCATTACAAAAGGAACCCAAAGCTGAAAAATTTGAACTGATCCTCAAAATCCTACCCCACACTCATGAGGCACAGCAATCGACCACGTACATTCTCGAAGGAGACATGCCTAGTTCAATCGAAGATGTTTGCTGGTGGGTTAGTCGCCTGTCGAAGGTACAGTTGAATGCCTTACCTAAAGCATATTGCTCAGGTGTGCAGAAGACGGAATCCAGCGAGGCTCCCCCGCCGGAAGTGCAAACAACGGGCGTTCGCCGGGAGCTGCGAGCATATCGATGCTATGAAAATGAAAGTAAATCCGGATTGGTCTCCTGCATTTGGCCGGATCCGGAACGACGGCTCTTAAAATTTGTGATTGATATCAGGAACCTCAGTCGCGCATTCGAAAACGACAAAACGCAGTTGGACAACTTTTTGAAGGAATTTGAAGCGGGCGCAGACAATTGGAGAAAAGCTTGCCAACAAGCTAAATGCCGCCTCCCTCTCAGTGTTGAACACAGCACGGAAGACAACCCCAAACCAAACACAACTAGCATCGTCGTTCGATTCGACGATGACGAGAAATGTGGAGTTATTTACGGTTGCGCATCGTTCCGAACGACCCCAAAGGAGGAAAAATATCTTAGATTTACTCAGTCGTTCTTGGACGCGCCTCTTCCGCAACAGCAACGAACCATTCGCCACGAAATTGGCCATGTCTTGGGCTACGGACACGAAGAGTATGCTAGTCTGCTTGATCTTGGCTGCAGTACAAACTTCCAACCTCCGCCGAACTGGCACGAACCGGGAGGTGTCATAGGTGGCGTTGTCACAAAAGATCCAGTGCAACCCTCAATTATGTATAGTTCGAATTGTTATGAGGACCCATCACTCATCGGCCAGAAAGGGACAACGCTGACTCCTGAAGACATAAAGAAGCACGAAGACATTTACAAGGTCTTGGTGCGATGATTCCTTACGATGTGCAGTCGATGCGAACGGTTCGGACATTTTTTCTCGCGGCTTTTGTAATTTGGGTCTCAATTTGTTTTCCGGTGCGAAGTGAGGAGTTTTCGGGAGTATTTGATCCTCTAACGCAGAAATATGTTTCAAGTGACGCAGACATTAAGTGCGAGTCGCCAATTTACTGCGGCACCACGCCCGGCGCGTTGCAGCTTTTGTGGCGAGATATCAAACGGGGAATGGGACAGATCATAGTCAATTTTGACAATGAGAAAGTCACGGTCAAATGCACAGGAACCCAAATCGCCTCAGATTTGGTTCTCACTGCCGCGCATTGTTTGCACTTCCAATCGAAGGGCAATGACAGGCCAAGCACGCCGAGTTCAATATTTTTTTCTTCCGTAGAAGCAATGGGAAACCCAAATGCCCGCCCTTCAAGCTTAGAACTTCTGAAATGGCCCAACACAAAGGAACAGCAGCAATTGCCTGGCGAGGCACCGGGGTATGATTGGGTCGTGCTCAAAAAAACAGAAGCGGGTGAAGACGTCTTAGGAGGCGGGGTGCAACATACTAAGATTCTTTTTCCCACTTTTGATGATCAAGTTGAACTCAACGAGTCGGACCGTCACGAGATTTCGTTCATTTTTCACTACCCAAAACTTCTAAACATAGAGAAGTTTGCGGTGCAGATCGGTTGCATCGATGCAAATCGACGACTTAATTCCGATGGGGGGTATCTCGACGGCATGCTTCAACATGACTGCCAAACAAATATCGGGAGTTCGGGTGCGCTACTGCTCAGCGCCTACCTCGACAGAGAGAGAAAGGCAGTTCTTCGGGTACTCGGAATACACTCCGGTACGTGCCTTCAGGGTAAATGTGGAGACAATGTTGAGGAGTTTGGTGTCGCGACACCGGCATTGATGCCGAAGAATGACAAAGGCTGTGTGGAAGAGTTAGCTGTCATCAACGCGTTACGAATTATCTCGACATTTCCAAGCGATGAATCGATTAGGACCCAGAAGGCGATTGAACTCAAGGATCTGGAAAATCCAAGTATTCGAAGCAATACGAAATTGAAATGTATCACAAACTGGCCATCCACAATGTCCGCCGAGAACGTATCAGGGCCATGGTCGCAACTTTCGTTTCCGTTAGGGAATGTTTCAGCGGATGAACAGGGTACGAGTGAAATACCGCCCGGCGACTTCCCAGGGTTTCTTCCACAAAGTGGCGTGCAATACGACACAAACGTAGGATCGGAAAATGTCCCCGTCAGTTACAAGTTGACTGACGCTTCTGAAGTTCAGGTTGAGATCAACGCGATTGTCCCGCCAGATTTGGTGAAGCAATCGGGAGTAAAAACGTCCAAGACACACTTTGAAGAACAGTTCGTTGAGTCGGCGAAATCAGTAAACAAACGATATATATACCGCTTGACCGACGTGTCCCGAGACTTGGTATTGCCAGACGGTATTGTTCAACACGGCTACAGGCGGCGCGTGTGGAGACGCACTCCAAAACTGTGTGAAGAGCGAAACGGAACCAGCTTTGCACCAATCGGAGGAAACTCGTCTCAGGATTTTGAACTGCGTGAAGAAATCGAAAGCGTCGGTCTGGCTTCGTTGACAAGCAAGTGTGGCCCAGAAGACTTTAGTATCGCGCCGGAACGGTGGCCATCGCTCACTGGAAAAACCACCCCAGGGAAACAAGCTGCAGGATTGCAATTCCTGCGCACACCGATGGCGGACATGAGTTTGAGCAAAGGTCTTGTTCCAAAACATTGTACCAGTTCAGACAATTCAAACTGTGCTTCCATAATTAAGACGCTGCAGTTTGAGCAAAAGATGAATGAAAACAAACCTGGTCGAATAACGCGGAAGTGGCAGATACAGACGATTTTCGCGGTGAAAGACGATGGCGATTGGGTTCATTTGCTTAGTTTTACTTGCAATACGGATGCAAGGCAAAAGGACCCGGAGAATGCTGACTTGCGAGCTGGAAGATGCGGCGACACAAAGGTCGAGCCGAAAATTAGACGATCGATACATAAGAAGGGGGTCGGGATAATATGCGAGCAAGTCGTAGTTCGATTGAATAGCGACCGCTATGTAACAAGACGATGGTTGAGTGGCATTGATAGCGATGCTTGCTTTCGGGAGTTGGACATTGACGACGCTGAGAAGGCAGGTATAGCGCCTGTGCCTCAAAGGCAGTTCATTATTTTCTTCGGATTCAACAAGTGCAATATAACTGCTGAGGCAGATGCGGTGTTGCGCGAGGCTGCTGCCGAGGCTCGAGTATCCGGCAAATCAAACGTGACAATCCAGGAAGTGCCAGGCACGCCTTCCAAGTTAGGAGAATGTCATCGAAAAGCCGTCAGCGAGAATCTGAAAGGTAAGGGGATCAATGCGGAAAATATGTTCGTGAGTTACACACGTTTTGGAAACGGAGTCATACTATTGGGGGAAAAGTGGTGAAGAACAAATCACGTTACAATTGTCCAGTTTTTATGAGTTGGATAACAGGGTGCCTGTTCATTGTATTGTCGCCATCGACAATGGCGGCGGGCCCGAGCAAAGCACAAGATTTGGAATTTTGCAGAGGAACGCCAGAAAGTGCGAACTTGCATGCAAGTGCGAATGGTCTTCCATTCAGAGTTAAGTCGGCGCTGGTTGCGTTTCAGAAAAGCCCATCGAAAGATACATTTGTCAGTGTATTGGCCGAATTGCCGTCTCATGTCGAATCTGGGACAGTCACAAACGTCATCTATGATCTTGGCAATGGAAAAAATGCAAAGCACGCAGACGTTTGCAAATGGGTAAAATCGATTACGAACATCACACCGTCGCCCGACACAGGATGTGAGGCTGAGAATTCGAATTCAACTTCGTTGTCCACGCAAACAGCTCAAGGTGAGTACAGAATAGCAAAAGATGAAGTCTTTTTCGGTTGGAACAAATGCAACATAACAGCTGAGGCGGATGAATCGCTCTCGGATTTGGCCGTACAGGAAAGATCCCACCTAAATGGTATCATTGTTGTTGGGCACACCGACACATCACATTCAAAGGCATATGCGATGAAGCTGTCACAGTGCAGAGCGAATGCCGTGAAAAGCAATTTGGTGGGTAAGGGCATATTGGAGAACCGAATAAGAACTTACGGAGTGGGAGAAGATGACCTGCGCGTGAACACCGGAGACGGCGTGAAAGAGCCACAGAATCGCCGTGCGCTCCTTTGCGTGGAATAGGCAGTTCATCAAGGTGAGGATCGTCTGCAGCCAAGCTTGACCGTCTAGAGCATCGGACGCTCATGTGAGTCCATATCCGGCAGCGGCGAAGTAGTTTTTGCATTCCTGTGATGTGAAGAGATCGCAGATGTCGCCGATTGCTTTCCAGAGCGCGTCGATGGTTCGAATGGCTTGTGCTCTCAGGAGGGCCTTGAGCTTTGCGAAGGCCATCTCGATGGGATTGAGATCTGGACTGTAGGCCGGGAGGAACAGAACCCATGCCCCTTTGGCGCGCACGGTTGCTTCGACTTTCTGACTTTTGTGAGCGCTGAGATTGTCCATGATGACGACGTCCCCTTTGCACAAGGTTGGGGCGAGTTGCGTCTCGACATAGGTCTCAAAGATCTTCCGGTTCATGGGCTGGTCGACAACAAATGGCGCGGTCAGGCCAAAGCTTCGCAAGCCGGCGATAAAGGTTTGGGAATGCCAGTGTCCGAACGGAACCTTTGAGCGCAGGCGCTGACCTTTCGGGCAGCGTCCGCGTGATCGGGTCATCTTGGTGGTGGTACCTGTTTCATCGAGAAAGACGAGCCGATGGGGCTCGAGCCGCATTCTTGGTTGGCGCTTTTGTGTCCATTCTTCGCGCGCCATGCGGATGTCGGCCCGATCTTGCTCGCTGGCCACCAGCGTTTTTTTTGAAGCGATATCCGTTGCGAATGAGCCATCGCGAAAGTGAGGCCGGATCAACGGATACGCCTTTCGCTGAAGAAAGCGCGGCAGCAAGTTCGGGCATGGTGATGTCATCCTGACCAGAAACCTGCGCCACGATAAACGCCCGGTGGGGGTCAAGTTTGGAATGCCGCTTGCCGCCCGAGGGCCTGGCCTCAAGTCGACCACTCAGCCCGTAGGCCTGCATCAATTTCACAACGAACGAGACAGAAACGCCAAAATGGCGGGCCGCCGCATGACATGACTGCCCAGCCTTAACATGACGAACTACGCGCTCACGCAAATCCACAGAGTACGCCTTGGCCATCCCAAATCACCTCCACGGGGAAGTGAATCACGATCAGATGGCCAAAGGAATCCCCCATCGATTCAACTTGAGTGTCCAATGCTCTA
>JBEBHP010000038.1:0-8089 GCA_040080835.1 Micropepsaceae bacterium
GTGGCGAGCCGCCATAACCAATCCGAAACGAACAGCAAAAGGAGAAGCAGAAAATGCTCAATCAGCATTCATTGAAAAAACTCGACGGCGTTCATCCCGACCTGCGCAAGGTCGTGGTTCTGGCCGCCGAGCTCTCGCCCGTGGACTTCATCATCACGGAGGGCCTGCGCACGATGGGCAGGCAACGCGCATTGGTCGAGACCGGCGCGTCGCACACGTTCAACTCGCGCCATCTCAGCGGCCACGCCGTCGATTTCGCACCGGTAATCGCAGGCGAGGTCACCTGGAAGTGGCCAACCTTCAAGCTCATTGCGCGCGCCTTCAAGGAAGCGGGCCACGAACTGGGCATCCCCATTGTCTGGGGTGGTGACTGGCGCGACTTCAAGGATGGCCCGCACATCGAACTCGATCGCAGGCGTTACCGCCCATGATCGAAAAGCTCTTTGCTCCGGCAACACTTGTCTACCTGACCAGCGCCAGCTTCGCGAGCCTGTGGTGGGCCTCCGACCTGTCGCGCCGTGTTGAAACCATCGAACATTCGACCGTCACGGCCGAACGCCTTGCGCGTCTGGAAGCCGAGGTTCACGCCCTCGGCCAGGCAACCAATGAACTCAGGCTCGGCGTGAACGAGCTCTCGCGCGAACTCCGCGCACACTAGCAAACCCGAAGAAGGAAACCGAAATGAACAACACCAAACCCTGGTGGCGGTCGAAGACTGTCTGGGCCTCGATCATTGCGATGCTCGCAGGCATCGCCTCGCTCGCCGACATCCACCTTGACGCCACCTTGCAGGACGAACTTGCAAGTCTGGTCACCGCAGCCGCAGAAGTGGCGTCCGGCGCCATCGCCATGCTGGGCCGTATCCAGGCGCAGTCCACACTCACCTGGAGGCGCGCATGAAGACCATCGTGAATGTGCTTGTCGCCTGTTGCACGCTGATGCTGGCAACCGCGTGCGCTCTGCTCAGCCCGCTCAATCTTGACCCCGGTGCCCGCGAGGCGGCGGGTATTACGCTGCAGACCTACGCGGTGTTGCAGCAGGCGGTGCTGGTCTATGGCTATCTGCCCGACTGCACAACACCGCCCGTCGTTCACATCTGCAGGCAGCATCAGGCATGGCGCCGTCTGCAGACAGCCGAGAGGGCAGCCACGCAGGCGATCGCAGCCGCAGCGCCCGTGCTCAACGCAACCGAGATCGACACTGGCCAGATCGTGGCAGCGCTTGGCGCGATCGAAACAGTGCGTGAAGCGCTGGCCGAGGCGCAGTCATCATGGAACAGGGCCGCACCATGACCCTGGAACGCACCCTTGCGCTCCTGCGCACCATCCTGACCGATGTGCCTGCTGCCATCGCGACCGGCGCCGAACTCATCCGGCTGATCAACAACGCCTACACGCGCCTGCAACACTCAGCCACACACGCCCTGTCCCCGGAAGAGATCAGCACGCTCGTGGAAGAGATCAAATCCAGCAGCGCACAGATCCAGTCCATCGATCCACACACGTAAGAAGGACCCCATCCCCCGCAGCATCGCAATCGCGATGCGCGGGGACTTCCCCATTTTTAAATGGGGCAGACAAAATTTTAGTGTCCTCCCCACGAAGTGGGCGAGGTGGGTGCGCTTTGCCGAAAGCAATGCTGCACCCGGAGGGGTTCTTCACGTGACTGCAAAACTCTTCTAGTCTGTCCCGGCCAATGGAGACAATCATGAACACATCCGCCACACGCACCGGCTTCGCGGCCGGTCGCCTCGACCGCATCGCCGAGCATCTCAGCCGCTCTTACGTCGATAGCGGCAAGATCGCCGGCTGCCAGGTGGCGGTGTCTCGCCATGGCGAACTCGCCTATTTCAAATCGCTGGGCCAGATGGATCGCGAGCGTGACAAGGCCATGCGTGATGACACGATCTTCCGCATCGCCTCGATGACCAAGCCGATCACCTCGGTCGCCCTGATGATGCTGTACGAACGCGGCCTGTTCCAGCTGAACGATCCGGTTCACCGCTTCGTGCCCTCATGGCGCGATCACCGCGTCTGGGTTTCGGGCGAGGGCGACGCCATGGTCACCGAAAAGCCCAAACGCCCGGTGAGCATGCGCGACATGCTCTGCCACACGGGCGGCATCATGTATGGCTCGGTGCTGGAACCACTGGGCATGCCAAAGGACCCGCATCCTGTCGCGAAGGCCTATGCGGCGCAGGGTGTCAAACGCACGGACGGCGAGACCAGGCAATCCTTCCTCGACAAACTCTCCCGTGTGCCGCTGCGGTACGAACCGGGCGAGCGCTGGCTTTATTCCTATTCAACCGATGTCTGCGGCGCACTTGTCGAAATCATCTCGGGTAAGCGCCTCGACCAGTTCTTTGCCGACGAGATCTTTGGTCCGCTGAAGATGAGGGACACCAGCTTCGTCGTGCCCACGAACAAGCTCGAACGCTTTGCCGCCAACTACAGGCGCGGTCCGACGAAGGAGCTGCTGCTGCTCGATGACCCGGTAAAAAGCGTGTACCTGACCGAGCCTAGCTTCCATTCTGGCGGCGGCGGTCTCGTCAGCACCACCACGGATTACATGCGCTTTTGCGAGATGCTGCGGCGCGGCGGCGAACTCGATGGCGTGCGCATCCTCGGTCCGCGCACGATCGAACTGATGCATCGCAATCACCTGAAGGATGGCAAGGACCTCACGCAGATGGCGATCGGCGGGTTTTCCGAGACGGCCAACGAAGGCGTGGGCTTCGGCCTCGGTTTCGCCTGCACGCTCGACGGCGTCAGGTCGGGCAGCATCGCGGGCACCGACTGGTACTGGGGCGGTGCCTTCTCGACCATCTTCTGGGTCGACGAGATTGAGGACCTGTCGGTCGTCTTCATGACCCAGCTCGCGCCATCCGCAACTTTCAACTTCCGGGGACAGCTGAAGAGCATCGTCTATTCGTCGATCGAAGACTGACAGCCACGGGGAGCTGTAGCGATTCTCCTCTGGTGTGGAGCCGGGTTGTGCACTATTCGTCCCGACGTGCACCCCGGACACTTGGCATTAACGAACTGCCTGCTTAGAATCGTGCGGAGCCACAGATTTCCACCAGAAAGCTACGATGGCCGACGACGCCCAGACCCGCCGACTTGCCACCATCGTCGCCCTCGACGTCGCCGGCTATTCCGCACGCACGGAAGCCGACGAGGCCAAGACCACCGCCCAGATCGCGCTTCTGCGCCCCGTCATTGAAGGCATCGCCAAGGCGCATGGCGGCCGCGTCTTCAACACGGCCGGCGACGGCTTCATGCTGGAGTTTGCGTCGAGCCTCAGCGCGGTCGGTGCAGCGCTCGAACTCGCGGATGAATGCCGCCCGCGCGTGCGAGTCGGTGTGCACGTCGGCGAAGTCGTCGTGCAGCCGAATGGGGACCTGCTCGGCCATGGCGTCAACGTCGCCGCACGCCTGATGGCAAAAGCCGAGCCCGGTTCCGCCATCATTTCCGCCGACGTCTGCCGCCTGATCCGCGGACCTCTCGCCGAACGTTTCGCCTCACGCGGCACGGTCCAGCTCGACAAGATGGCCGAGACCATCGAGATCTTCGCGCCTGCCACGGCGGCCGCACATCCTGCGGCCGCGAAGCCGAAGGCGGCGCCTGCGAGCGCGTTCCAATGGCAGCAATGGCTCACGCCGCGCATGGCAGCGATGGTCGGCGCGCCTGTGTTGCTCGTCGCGCTCGGTCTTCTGTTGTGGAGCAGATCAAGCAGCCCTGCGCCCTCGGCGCCGGACAGCGCAGCGCCAACCGCGTCCATCGCCGTGCTCCCGTTCGAGAACCTGAGCACCGACAAGGACAATGAGTTCTTCGCCACCGGCATCCAGGACGAAATCCTGACCCGCCTCGCCAAGATCGGATCGCTGAAAGTGATCTCGCGCACGTCGACGGCAAATCTAGGAGCCCGTCCCGGTAATCTTCCGAAGCTCGCCGAACAGCTGGGTGTCGCCAACATTCTCGAAGGCAGCGTACAGCGCCGGGGCGATGCGGTGCGCGTGAACGTCCAGTTGATCAAGGCGTCAACCGACGAGCACTTGTGGGCGGAGATCTATGATCGCAAGATGGACGACATCTTCGCGGTGCAGAGCGAAATCGCCATCGCCATCGCACAGGCGCTGAGTGCCACGGTCACGGGCAACGAGAAGAAAGACCTCGCCGCCGCACCAACAAAAAACGCAGCCGCCTATGACGCCTATCTGCGCGGGCTTGCGTTCATACGAAAGTCCAACTTCCTGGAGGCGGCGCGCACACTCCAACAGGCTGCGACGCTCGACCCGGACTTTGCGCCCGCATGGGCCTTGCTGTCCCAGGCGCAGGCACGTGTCTATCACGGCGGCGACCGGACAGCGGCACGCCGCGACACAGCCCAACACGCCATGAACGAAGCCGTACGCCTGCAACCCGGCACGCTCGAGACGTTGCTCACGCAAGGGTATTTCCAATACTGGGTTCAGCGCGATTTCGCGGGTGCGCGCCAGCGATTCGACCAGGTCGCAGCCAAATGGCCCAACGATGCGGAAGCGACATCAGCGCTCGCTTATATCGCCCGGCGTCAGGGGCGCTGGGATGATGCACGCACGTACTTGCTGCGCGCAGCCGATCTCGATCCACTGTCCCTGCAATCGCAGCTCGATGTGCCGGAGACGATGTACAACATGCGCGATTACGCGGGTACGTTGAGCCACGCAGATGCGGCATTGAACAAGTGGCCCGACGCGCCCCAGCTGATCGGCATCAAGGCCTTGGCGCTGCAAGCGGAAGGGCGGGCGGATCTGGCAAAGGACCTGCTCGCCAACGTCCGGCTGGAGTCTGAAGACAACAACGCGATCGAAGCGATATATAATCAGGCGGTTTATACGCGCCAGTTCGCGCCAGCGAACGAGGCCCTCTCGGCACTCCTGGTGCAGGAAAGGGAACGCGACGCGCAAAGCGCCATTGCCGGCACGGCTGAACTGTACCTCGGCGACCTGAAACGTCTGGCGGGCGACGCAGCCAGCGCGAAAGCCGACTATGAGCGCGTGCTGAGCGTGGCATTACCCGAAGCAAAGCGGCAGCCAAACAACCCATACTTCCTGCAGATTCTGGCGCTCGCAAGCACCGGCTTGGGCGACCGGGATGCGGCCATGACATACGCCGACCGCCTCGTCGCGCTCATCCCGGTCTCTGCGGATGCTTTCGATGGGGCTACATTTGAAGGCACACGCCTGCGCGTCTGGGCGCGCTTCGGTGACGCCGACCGCGCCATACCGGCGCTGAAACGCTTGCTGAAGCAGCCCGCGGGCTTCTACACGCCCGCCATCCTGCGCGTGGATCCCGACTTCGACAAACTCCGCGGCGACCCGCGTTTTGAGGCCCTTCTCAAGTGAGCGACCAAACGAACAAGCTTGCCACCATAGTGGCCCTCGACGTTGCCGGTTTCTCGGCGCGGACCGAGGCGGACCAGGCAAGAACCATCGCGCAGATCGCAAACCTGCGCCCTGTGATCGAAGGCATTGCAAAGGCACACGGCGGGCGCGTGTTCAACACGGCCGGTGATGGCTTCATGCTTGAGTTCGCCTCAAGCCTCAGCGCCGTTGGCGCCGCGCTCGAGCTCGCCGACGAATGCCGCCCGCGTGTACGCGTCGGCGTCCACGTGGGCGAAGTCGTCATGCAGCCGAACGGAGACTTGCTCGGCCACGGTGTGAACGTCGCCGCACGCCTGATGGCAAAAGCCGAACCCGGCTCCGCGATCATCTCGGCCGACGTCTGCCGCCTGATCCGCGGTCCCATGGCCGAGCGCTTCGCCTCGCGCGGGACGGTCCAGCTCGACAAGATGGCCGAGACGATCGAGATCTTTGCGCCGACCGCAGGAACGCCGACGCAGGCAGCAGTCAAACTGCAGGCGGCGCCTGAGCCACGCGCGCTGACATGGAAGCGGCCGGAGCCAAGGGTCGCAGCGGCCATTGGCGCAGCGGTCGTGGTGCTCATCGCCCTCGTCGTGTGGCTGACTCGCTCACCAGCGACGGATGTTCCTGGCGCAGAGACGGCCTCCATCGCCGTGCTGCCGTTCGCCGACATGTCGGCAGGGCAGGACCAGCAATATTTCTCCGACGGCATCTCTGAAGAGCTGCTGAACGTTCTGGCGCAGGTGAAGAACCTGCGCGTCGCCGGGCGTACGTCGTCCTTCGCCTTCAAAGGCCAGAACAAGGGCCTGCGCGAGATCGGCGACATCCTCAATGTCGGCTACATTGTCGAGGGCTCGATCCGCAAGTCCGGCAACAAGGTCCGCGTGACCGCGCAGCTCATCCAGGCAAAGGACGGCTATCACCAGTGGTCGAACACCTATGACCGCGATCTCAACGACATCTTCACCGTGCAGGACGAAATCGCGAAGGCGATCGTCTCCGAGATGAGTGCGGCCGTGCCGGCGCTCGCCGCGGCGTCGCACACACTGAAGCCGTCGGAGCGGTCCGACGACATCAGCGCATACGACCGCTTCCTGCTGGCGCGCGAGAAGATGACGATGGACGGCGGGCGCAGGGCCTACGAAGACGCCGTAAAGCTTCTCGACGAGGCGATCGCCGCCGATCCTCATTACGCGCCGGCGCTTGCTTGGCGATCCTACGCAGAGCAGATGCTGTCAGACGCACCTGGCGCTGTCGGCTCGACGCCCGTGAAAAACGCGCTGCCGATCGTCAAGGATTTCGCCGACCGCGCGCTTGCCGAGGATCCGGGCTCGGCCGATGCACTGTTCGCACTCGGCAGCTATTACGGCCTACTCTCAGATTCCGGGGACCCAAAGCGGCTCGACAAGGCGATCGATTCCTTGCGTAAGGCGATCGCGATCCGTCCCAATTTTTCGCAGGCTGAAAACGACCTGGCATACTTTGTTGGACGCAAGGGTGAGGTGGCGGAAGCGATGAAAATCCTTGCCGGCGTGCTTCAACGGGACCCCGGTCTGCGCGACGCCAACGTCATCTACGTGAACTACCTCATCGCGATGGGCCGCCCCGACGAGGCTGAAGCCGCGCTTGCCCAGTGGACGAGGGTAAGCCCAAATCAGTCGTCATCAATTAAGGCGATACGGGTTGCTGCGATTGCCCAGCGCGGCGACCTCGCTGCGGCTTGGCGCGCTTCGGAAGAACTCAAACAGGTGGCCATTGACGACAACTTGCTTGATAGCCGCCGTTACTCCATTCGTTTGGCGCTCGGCGATGGCGACTGGCTCCTCAAGGCCAACCTCCCCGGCCGACGCAAGGCGTTCGGCGCCATACTCAAGGGCGACAAGGAGCGGGCGCTCCAGATTCTTGCCACCGATCCCGGGGCGACGGCGGTCGACACGGGACTAGGCTCGTATGTTCCCATGCACTATGCCGCCGGCGATATCGCCGGCGCGGTTTCCTATTACGACGACAAGATCGGATCGCCCGCGGCCGCGAAGGCCGGCCGCGTCATGTGCAATTGCTCGCTCCTGCACCTCTTGCTGGCGCTGAAGGAAACAGGTCACAAGGACTATAAGGGCGTGCTCGCGGCGTGGAAAGCCGCACACGATGAGCTGAGGGCATTGTACAAGAATTCGCAGCTGTTCCTGCGCGAGTCGGGCGAGATCGCGGTGCTCGAAGGCAATTTCGCGGTGGCGAAGGCGCACTATGCGGCGGCGATCGACGCCGGCTGGCGCAGTGCACTCTTCTTCGATCAGAGCTACGTCAACTTCCTGCCGAAGGACGCGGGTTTCGACGCGCTCCGCGCGCGAATGAAATCCCTGATCAACAAGGAGCGCACGGCCCTCGATCTGCCGCCGCTCTGACGAGCCTCAACGCTGCGCCAGCGCGATCTCCGGCAACGTGAACAGGCTTTGCATCAGATGATCGTCACGACGCTCATGGCGAAGTCTTCCCGCGGAATGGCCATGACGTGACGTCGCCACAGAACAGCGCCCACCAGACGAAGACAGGCTGAAAGGCAAGCCGCGGCCCGTGATACCACCAGCTGAGCCGCGTCCCGCCAAGGGCAACGTCTTCCATCGCATGCTTGACGTTTGCCGGAAAAACACAAATCGCGTAGAGCGCCAGCATCACCCCCGCGGCGTA
>JBEBHP010000026.1:0-32016 GCA_040080835.1 Micropepsaceae bacterium
ACGCCTTGGCCATCCCAAATCACCTCCACGGGGAAGTGAATCACGATCAGATGGCCAAAGGAATCCCCCATCGATTCAACTTGAGTGTCCAATGCTCTAGGGGCTCCACTCGAACAGAATATCCGGCTCGCCAGCTTCATTGCCGGATCCGTCTCCGCGCTCGGTCGCGACGAAGCCGTGGTGCGTGTAGAATGCACAGGCGCGCGTATTTGCTTCGAATGCGAAAAGCGTCAGTCCATCCGGGCAGAGTTTCTTGGCCTGGTTCAACAGCCTCGTGCCTGCCCCCCTGCGATAGTATCCCGGCTGCAAATAGAGATGATCAATATGGCACCGATTGATCGCCATCATGCCGACGATTTTCCGATCCTCAACCGCGATCCACACTTCACACTGAACGAATACATTGCTGACGATGAAATCGCGCGTTTCATCAGGCGTGTGAAGTTTAGAAAGAAACGGAAGCGCGTCTGCCTGCGAGGCTATGAAGACCTCGGCCACTTCAGCTGCGTCCTCTTTTTCAGCCTGCCTTATGACGATCATGCAGTGCATGGTGGCATGGAATTGGCGGGTTGGGTAGGTAGCCCCGCGCGCACCATCAGGCTCTCATGACCCGGCAAGCTTGTACCTCCTTTTAGTTCTTGTATTGTTCTATTTCCTTGGGTAATGAATTGCCATGGGAAAAAGCATTGCAGGATTTGGCCACAGACCCGCGGGGGTTGGCGAATTTGCTTCGCATCCGGCCGGAGTTAACGGGCGGGGTGCGGTCAGCAATTCCAGCGGACGCTTCGAAAGCACGCACCGGGTGCTCACGGATGATGGCTGGGGAACGCTGGACGATGAGCCGCCGCAGCTCAGGACGAGTGTTGGCATTGACGCCACGCGCACCATCATTGCCCGCAATGACTCGCCGGACATTCCGTTTGACCGCTCGATCAATCCCTATCGCGGCTGCGAGCATGGCTGCATCTACTGCTTTGCCCGGCCGACGCACGCCTATCTGGGTCTGTCACCCGGTCAGGACTTCGAGGCACAGTTGTTTGCCAAACCAAAGGCAGCCCAGCTTCTTGCCAATGAATTGCGCAAGCCCGGTTACACGGTGCGGCCGATGGCGCTCGGCACCAACACCGATCCGTACCAGCCGATCGACAGCCGCTATCAGATCACCCGGGAAATCCTGAAGGTGCTGCGCGACTTCAGGCACCCGGTCAGCATCGTGACGAAGTCGAACCGGGTCCTGCGGGATATCGACATCCTGTCGGAGATGGCTGAAATGAACCTTGCACGGGTTGCGCTGTCCGTCACAACGCTTGATCGCAAGCTGGCCCGCTCGATGGAGCCGCGTGCGCCGACACCCGAGAGACGGATCGAGGCGATAAGGGTGCTATCACAGGCTGGCATTCCAACGGCGGTCATGACGGCGCCTGTCATCCCTGCCCTGAATGACCACGAAATTGAAAGCATTCTTGAGCGCGCGCATGAAGCGGGCGCGCGCAATGCCGCCTATGTCGTGCTCAGGCTGCCGCTGGAGATCAAAGACCTGTTCGAGGAATGGCTGCAGACCCAACAACCAGGGCGCGCGAAGCACGTGATGACCATCGTGCGCTCGCTGCGCGAAGGCAAAGCCTATAATTCCGAGTGGGGAAAACGCATGAAAGGCACGGGGGTCTATGCTGAATTGATCTCGAAGCGATTTAAGCTGGCGTGTGAGCGTCTGGGGCTGAACCGGGAATGGCCGCCCCAGCGCATCGACCTGTTCGCACCGCCACCAAAGGCGGGAGACCAGTTGCAGCTTATTTGAGGTTCCGTCAGATGCCGGGCTTTGGCCTTGAACGAAAGATCGATGGACCCGTTGCTGGCGTCGACGAGGTGGGCCGCGGCCCTCTCGCAGGTCCAGTCTATGCCGCAGCTGTCATCCTGAACCCGCGCAAGCTGCCCAAGGGCATTGATGACTCCAAGGCCATGACAGAGGCAAGACGCGAGAAGGCGTTTGGCGAGATCATGCGTGTTGCACTTGCCATCGGGATCGGTTCGGCAAGCGTGGAAGAGATTGACGATATCAACATTCTGCAAGCAACGATGCGGGCCATGCAGCGCGCGGTTGAACAGTTGGCCCTCAAGCCGGTTTGGGCCCTCGTCGACGGAAACCGTGTTCCTCTGCTGCCCTGTCCTGCCCAGGCGATTGTCAAAGGCGATGCCAAGGTCCTGTCGATCGCGGCGGCCTCTGTCATTGCCAAGGTCACGCGCGACCGCGTGATGCTCGCGCTCGACGCTGCGTATCCTGGCTATCGGTGGGCGCAAAACAAGGGATATGGCACAGTCGATCACATGGAAGCGCTTGCACGGCTGGGACCAAGCATTCATCACAGGGTGAGCTTTGCCCCGGTCGCGCAGGCCAAGCTCCGGTTCGCGTCTTGAAGAACTCCGCGCGCCTGATCGAAATCGGAGGCACCTGATGCTGACACTTCTTGGCGTGGCCGTTGTCGTCATCGGCTTTGCCCTGCGCCTTAACGCACTTCTTGTTGTCGTGACTGCGGCCCTGGTGACGGGTCTGCTGGCCGGGCTTTCCCTGGTCGAAGTGCTTTCCGCATTCGGCAAGGCATTCAACGAGAACCGGTTCGTGAGTGCGGCGTGGCTCGTGTTGCCCGCCATCGGGGTTCTTGAGCGGGCTGGGTTGCAGGAGCGGGCAAGGCACATCATCGGACAGTTCAGGCTGCTGACCACCGGTCGCCTTCTCCTTATCTATATGCTGTTCCGACAGCTTACGGCCGCGACTGGTCTGGTCTCGATCGCCGGGCATGCACAGACCGTCAAACCCCTGATCGCGCCGATGGCGGAAGCAGCAGCGGAGCGCGACCACGCCGATCTTAAGCCGGGTGAACGGGACCGCATCAAGGCGATGGCGGCTGCCACTGACAATATCGCGCTGTTTTTCGGCGAAGACGTGTTCCTGGCGATCGGGTCGATCCTGTTGATGGTCGGCACCCTTAAGGCCAGCGGGATCGAGCTTGCGCCGTTCGATCTTTCAATGTGGGCGATACCAACCGCCGTCGCGGCGTTTGCCGTGCACGGCGCGCGCCTTCTGCTGTTTGACCGCGGCATCAAGCAGAGCTCAGGCCGCAAGGATGCCGTGCCATGATCACCTACGGCAGCATCTACATCCTGATCGGCCTGCTTTTTCTTGTCTTCTCGGTACTCAGCGCGCGCGACGCGACAAACTCCAGGAGATGGACCACTGCCCTTTTCTGGATCCTTTTTGCGACATCTTTCCTGGCCGGCGACTATCTGACCGACCTCGGCAACGGTGTCCTTGTGCTTGCGATGGCGCTGGTAGCGGGATTCGGCGGGCTCGGTAAAGGCAGCGTCGTGTCCACCAGCGCTGAGGAACGGCGTGCGTCGTCCCTCAAGTGGGGCAACCTGCTGTTTGTTCTCGCGCTCATTATTCCGGCGGTGACCCTTGCAGGTACATTTGCCCTCAAGAGCATAATTATGGGAGACGTGCCGATTGCGGACCCCAAACAGGCGACCCTGATCTCGCTTGCGATTGGTGCTGTCATTGCCTGTGTTGTCGCCACCTTATTGCTAAGACAGCCACTTTCGAGTCCCTTCCAGGAAGGGCGGCGCCTAGTCGACACCATTGGCTGGGCGGCCCTGCTGCCACAGATGCTGGCATCGCTCGGTGCCGTGTTTGCGGCAGCAGGTGTCGGAAAGGTTGTCGGTGATCTTGCTACACAATATGTACCTGCTGACAATCTGCTGCTTGCGGTCGCAGTCTATTGTGCTGGCATGGCCCTGTTCACGATGGTGATGGGAAACGCCTTTGCAGCGTTTCCCGTTCTCGCTTCAGGCATCGGCATCCCACTTCTCATCCAGCACTTTGGCGGCAATCCAGCAGCGGTCGCTTCGATCGGGATGCTCGCGGGGTTTTGCGGAACGCTCATGACGCCGCTCGCCGCGAACTTCAACATCGTGCCTGCGGCGCTGCTCGACCTGCAGGACCGCAATCTGGTTATTCGCATGCAGATTCCGACCGCGCTCATCATGCTCTTGGTGAACACGACACTGATGTACGTGCTCGCGTTCAATTAACCGAGTTATGCACAACCTTGTGGCGAGTCACGCCTACATGTAGTGGCTGACGGAGTTGAGGATTCAATATCGATTCCTCCGTTAACTTTCTGATTCAAAACACTTATTGACGACGAGTCAGGCGTGACTCATGGTGCTCAAGTTAGAGCTGGTTGCGGTAGGGCAATTTCTGGACTGGCTCGCGATTCACGATCACCAAACGCGTCCTGACGGCATTCCGGCAGCTGAGACTGCTCGCCTGAATGCTTGCCAAGACGCTCCACACTCGGGGGCTTCCGGCATGGGTATCCAGACCAAACTCATCAACAACTATCTCGACACAATCATGAAGGGCGACTCCATCGCGATGATGAACGAGCTGCCCGCGAAAAGCGTGGATCTCATTTTCGCCGACCCGCCGTACAACCTGCAGCTTGAAGGCGAACTGTCGCGTCCAGACCAGAGCAAGGTCGACGCCTGTGACGACGCATGGGACCAGTTTGCAAGCTTTGGCGACTATGACAAGTTTTCTCGTGACTGGCTGAAGGCGGCGCGCCGCGTGCTCAAGGACAATGGCACGATCTGGGTCATTGGCTCTTACCACAATATCTATCGTGTCGGTTCGGTCATGCAGGACCTGGGTTACTGGTTCCTCAACGACATCGTCTGGCGCAAGTCGAACCCGATGCCGAACTTCCGCGGTCGCCGATTCACGAATGCGCACGAAACGCTGCTCTGGTGTTCGAAGTCGAAGGAGCAGAAGTCCTATACGTTCAACTACGAAGCCATGAAAGCCCTGAACGACGACCTGCAAATGCGTTCGGACTGGCTGATCCCGCTGTGCACCGGTGGCGAGCGTCTCAAGGACGACAAAGGACAGAAAGCGCACCCGACGCAGAAGCCGGAAGCCCTTCTCCATCGTATCCTCCTTGCCTCATCCAAGCCAGGCGACGTCGTGCTTGACCCGTTCTTCGGCACTGGCACGACAGGCGCCGTGGCCAAGAAGCTGGGTCGCCGCTTCATCGGAATCGAACGCGATCCAGGATACATTGCGGTTGCCAAGAAGCGCATTGCACAGGTCTCGCGCACATCGCCGGAAGACCTCGAGGTGATGAAGTCCAAGAAAGAAGAGCCGCGCATTCCGTTCGGCGTTGTGGTCGAACGTGGCCTGCTCGAACCGGGTACAAAGCTTTACGATCCGGCGAAGCGTTATGCGGCGAAAGTCCGTGCCGATGGGTCGCTCGTCTGTCGCGATGCGACGGGTTCGATCCACCAGATCGCGGCACGGGTTCAGGGGTTGCCTGCCTGCAATGGCTGGACGTATTGGCACTTCGATGCACAGGGCGTGCTGAAGCCGATTGATCTCCTGCGCCAGCAGATCCGCGCCGAGATGACTTGATCCCTCATTTCCTTTTGATGACTGAGCGCGTGCGAGGCCCTGGCTTCGCACGCTGAGCTGTGCGTACCACTTTCAGAAAGAGGCTGGGTAACGCGAACTCCTCGAGCCTCGACAACGGCGCCCATTCACCATCCAGAGTTTGCGCCTGTCGCTGCTCAATGTCGGCAACATAAACATCGAGTTCCAGATCGAAGTGCGTGAACGTGTGCAGCACGCGTTCATCGAGCTTCAAGTATGACGCTTTCACTGGCGCGAATGAGACGGGGTCTGCAGGGAAGTTCATTTCGAACGGACTTGTCGGCGTTTCGTGCATGCCTGCAAGCAAGCCTTTTGTTGGCCGTCGACGCAGGAAGACCTCGTTTGCAGCCGTGATCAGCACGAACGCCGCCGCGCGCTTGAGCGGACGAGGACGCCTGGGTTGGCGGGCAGGAATATTTTCGGCGATTCCCTTTGCCTTCGCCTCACACGCCGATTCCCATGGGCACTTTGTGCAGGATGGCGACTTTGGCGTGCAGATGTCCGAGCCCAAGTCCATCATGGCCTGCGCGAAGTCTCCTGATCGTTTTGGCGGAGCCAACTCTTCAGCCAGAGATTTAAGAAGCGGTTTTGAGCGGGGAAAAGGTTCGGTGACGCAGCGCAGGCGGGACAGCACGCGTTCGATGTTGCCATCGACAGGTGCGGCCTGCTTGCCAAACGCAATGCTTGCGATCGCCGCAGCGGTATAGGGGCCAATACCCGGAAGCGACTTCAACGCGACTTCATCTGACGGCATTCGTCCGGCGAACTTCTCTGCGACCACCTTCGCGCACGCGTGAAGATTGCGAGCACGGCTGTAGTAACCGAGGCCCGCCCACGCCGACATGACGTCTTCCACAGGCGCTGCAGCCAAAGCCTGAAAATCGGGCCATCGCTTCATGAACTTCAGGTAATATGGAATGACAGTTGGAACGGTCGTCTGCTGCAGCATGATTTCCGACAGCCATACCCGGTAGGGACTTTGCGTTTTTCCTGGTAAAGCGCGCCACGGCAAGCGACGCTGGTTCACGTCGTACCAGGCAAGAAGCCTGCGGATCAGCGTCCTATTGCTTTGATTGCGCGCAGCCTCCGCGCTAGTCTTGGGCAAGCGTTTCAAGGCTGGCATGGCAAACGAAAACCCTTCCCGGGAAGCAAAATTCATCCGCAAGCGCGGACCCGAACCCTTGGGCAAAAGTGCCCTCGCCCTGCTGCAGGCGCACCTGCAAAAGCGCGGATTTGCACAGATCGAGATTGTTACTCGCTGGCCGGAGATCGCCGGGCAAGGACTTTCTGCGCATTGCGTTCCACAAAAACTGGCTTCGTCTGCGTCTGGCGGTTCCACGCTGACGCTTCTGGCCGATGATCGCGCAGCGATCGAGCTTCAGCACCAGACGCCAAAGCTGATCGACAAGATAAACCGCTATTTCGGGAAGCCAGTCGTCAGCAAAATCAAGGTCATTGCTGGAGAGCTTCCACGGCAGGCTTCTCCGCCCGTCATCCGGCGCCTGACGGCTGCCGAAGAGGCCGATCTGGCCCAGTGGACGGCCCGTATCGAAGATCCGGCACTGCGCGATGCGTTAACGAGGCTGGGGCGCAACGCCCTGGGTGAAAGCCGAAAATCCGCGATTTTGAAGCGTTGAGCCCCTGAGGCCGGACAGCCTATACTTGCGGCGACACAATCTGCTTCGCTGGGGGCTCGAGTGAATTCTATCGTGCAAAAAATTCTGGACTGGGTCCGCAAAACGGACAAACGCATTCTGGCCGGTGGCGGTGTCGCCCTGGCACTGGTCATCGCTGGCGCCGGTTACTGGGTCCTCAAGAGCGAGAGTATCGAATCGCCTGAAGAAATCACCGCAGACTGCGTCCCGAGCGAGACCGTCGAGGTCACGGACGAGGACCACATCATCGGCGACAAGAACGCGCCCGTCACGCTGGTGGAGTATCTTTCGCAGACCTGTTCGCACTGTGCCGAATTCCGCAAGGAGGAAATTCCGAAAATCGAAGAGGCCTTTGTCAAAACAGGCAAACTCCGGATCATCTTCCGCGAAATGCACCGCAACAATGTCGACGTTGCTGCGTCCGTGCTCGGTCGCTGCCTGGGACGTGATGCGTATATGCCGTTCACCGACATGCTGCTTGAGCAGCAGCAAACGTGGATGATGCGCGAAGACAACGACATCGTGGCTGGCTTGCGGGAAATGGCACGCCGTGCGGGCATGTCGAGCGCAGATTTTGATTCCTGCCTGAAGAAGCAGGATCTGGCGACTGAGCTTGCGAAGGCCAGCAACAAGGCCGCAAAGACCTATTGCATCACCGGTACACCGACACTCCTGCTGAACGGCAAGAAGTTGGAAGGCTTTGGTGCCACATTCGAGAAGCTTGATCTTGCGATCCGTGCCGAACTCAAGAAGGCAGGCGTCGCGGAACCGCCGGCTTCGCCGGCCGCTGCTCCGGCTGATGGGGCCATTCCTGCTGAGGGAGCCGCTCCGGCCGAAACGCCTGCGGCGGCGCCGACAGCAGCCACCCCGGCGACACCTGCACCAGCTGCGGGCAAGAAGCCCGGCCTTTGACCCAGGTTTGACTCTGAGGCTGGCCCTCAGGTCAGCCCAAGAAAAATAACGGAGCGTCCCCGCGTGAAGTTCTCCAAGCTTCGGCTCACCGGATTCAAGTCATTCGTTGAGTCCACCGAACTGCCGATCGAACCGGGTCTCACCGGTATTGTGGGTCCAAACGGTTGTGGCAAGTCCAACCTGCTTGAAGCGCTGCGCTGGGTGATGGGCGAGAATTCGGCCAAGTCCATGCGCGGCGGCGCAATGGACGACGTCATCTTCGCTGGTACCAACAACCGGCCAAGCCGCAACACGGCCGAAGTCGCGCTGGTCATCGACAACTCGACGCGCTCTGCGCCAGCGCAATACAACGATGGTGAGGCGCTTGAGATCTGTCGCCGCATCGAACGTGAAATGGGTTCGATCTACAAGATCAACGGCCGCGACGTGCGCGCACGGGACGTTCAGATCTTTTTCGCCGACGCATCATCCGGCGCACATTCCCCTGCCCTCGTCAAGCAAGGCCAGATCGGGCAACTGATCAACGCGAAGCCGATTGCGCGGCGCGCCATTCTTGAAGAGGCTGCCGGCATTTCAGGCCTGCACGCCAGACGTCATGAAGCCGAACTTAAGCTGAACGCAGCACAGCAGAACCTGTCACGCGTCGCCGACATCATCCAGGAAATCGAACTGCAGCTTGCAAACCTGAAGCGGCAGGCAAGGCAGGCAGCCAGGTACCGGAACCTTTCCGGTCACATTCAGCGCGCCGATGCGCTGGCGCTCTATGTGCGCTGGCAATTTGCCTCGACGGCGGCCGCTGCCGCAGCGCAGGAATTGAACCGCGCCACCTCGCAGGTCGAAGAATTGACGTTGCGGGCCGCGCAGGCGTCGAACGCCATGCTGGACGCCGACGAAAAGCTTCCTCCCCTTCGTCAGGCAGCGGCCGAGCGAAGTGCCGCCCTGCAGCGACTGACCGCCGAACGCAATGCGCTCGACGGTGAGGAAGCCCGGGCAAAGGCCGCATCCGAAAGGTTACAAGCGCGCCTCGACCAGATCGTTGAAGACCAGTCGCGTGAAAATGCCCGGGTCGATGATGCCGTTCGTGCCGTGACGAACCTCGAGACTGAACGCAACACACTGGACGCCGCATCACTCGGTGAGGCGCAGGCTGCCTCCATTGCTCAGGAAGCACTGCGCGCAGCGGAAGAGTCGATGGGCGAGGCCGAAATCGATAGCGACCGCAGGACTGCAGAACTTGCCGAAGCCAAGGCGACCCGCAGCGAATTCGACCGTCGGATTGAAACAAGCCGAAAGACCTCAGCACGGCTACGCACCGAACTCGACACGGTGCTGGCCGAAATCGACCGTCTCACCCGCGAAGCTGACACCGCACCCATCGTTGAGCAGTCAAGACAACGCATCGCCGTGGCCGCGACCTCTGCTGAGTCTTGCAAGGCGATACATGCCCATAGCGAAGACGCACTGAAGGCTGCTCGCGACGTGGAAGCCACGCGCAAGCAGGCGGCAGACACTACCGAACGCGAGCTCGAACGACTTAAGGCCGAAGCCCGAGCGCTAAGCGAAACCCTTTCGGCCGGCATGGCTGAAGGCTTCACACCGGTCATCGATTTGCTGCAGGTCACACCCGGGTTCGAGGGCGCACTGGGTGCAGCCCTCGGCGACGATCTCAACGTGCCGCTTGATCCCAAGGCGCCCATTCACTGGCGCGCGCTTTCGTCTGACCAGGCGATGCCGGAGCTGCCGGCCGGAACGCAATCGCTTGCCAGTGTTGTCCAGGCACCAACAGCCCTTGCGCGACGCCTGTCGCAGATCGGCATCGTGGAACGCAATGCAGGCAGCAGCGCGCAGGATGCGCTTCAACCGGGGCAATGCCTCGTCAGCCGCGAAGGGGACCTCTGGCGCTGGGACGGGTTCACCGCCACAGCCGAAGCGCCAACAGCTGCTGCGATCCGGTTGAAACAACGCAACAGGCTTTCCGACCTGCAAGGCACGATCGCCAGTGTTGAGGGACACTTCAACGACCAGCGCAGCCATTGGGCTGATGCGAAGTCAGCACGCGAAGCGGCAGACGCCGAGGAACGCGCTGCGCGTTCGGCGTGGCGCGACGCTGACCTCGAAGCGCAGAATGCACGCGCTGCCCTGTCGGACGCCGAAAAGAAGCATGCCCAGACCGCTGCACGGCTTCAGTCGCTGCGCGAGCGCCAGATGACGTTGCAGTCGGATGCAGCGGAACTTTCCAGCGCGGAAGCCGATCTGATTGGCGAATTTGGACGATTACCGGCGCTTGCCGACTTCGAAGCCGCTTTAGCTGCGTCGCGACAGATTCTGACGGACGCACGCGGCACATTTGGCAATGCGAAAGCCCAGCACGACAGCGTCGAACGCGAAGCACGTGCCCGCAAGCAACGACTGGACGCGATCACAACCGATCTTGCCGCCTGGAGCGCACGCATCGCAACTGCGCGCAGTCACATCGAGACGCTGCAGCAGCGTGAAGCCGAGTCGCGTGTGGAACTGCAGGCGCTTGCGCACATCCCCGCACAGATTGCCGAGAAGCGTATGCGCCTGTTCGAGCTTCTGTCTGAAGCGGAAACCGCCCGAACGACCGCAAACGACATCCTGGCCGAAGCCGAAACGGCGCTGAAGTCGGCGCAGTCAGAATCCCGCGGCGCGGACCAGGCTCTGTCGCACGCGCGTGAAGAACGCGCGCGCTGCGACGCGATCCTCGCGTCGCAGAACGAGCGCGTGCAGGAAGCTGTCATGCGGGCGCGCGACACGCTGGACTGTGCGCCAGAGGAGCTGGCAGCACGTGCGGAGTTCGCGGCTGGCGATGAAATGCCAACGCTTGAAGCGGCTGAGCAACGTGTCGAGAAGCTGAAGCGCGAGCGCGAGCAGCTCGGCGGTGTCAACCTGCGTGCCGAGGAAGAGGCCGATGAATGCGAAAGCCGACTGACCTCGCTGCAGACGGAAAAGAATGACCTTGAAGAAGCCATCTCTCGGCTGCGCCAGGGCATCGGCTCGCTCAACCGCGAAGGCCGCGAGCGCCTGCTTGAAGCGTTCGACCGGGTGAACTCGAACTTCCAGAAGCTGTTCACGTCGCTGTTCAGTGGTGGCGAAGCCCGGCTGACGCTCACGGAATCGGATGATCCGCTTGAGGCAGGCCTCGAGATCCTGGCGCGTCCGCCCGGCAAGAAGCTACAGACCATGTCGCTGCTTTCGGGCGGCGAGCAGGCCCTGACGGCGATGGCGATGATCTTCGCCGTGTTCCTCTGCAATCCTGCGCCCGTATGTGTGCTGGACGAAGTCGACGCGCCACTTGATGACGCCAATGTCGAGCGCTTCTGCAACCTGCTTGATGAAATCACCCGCATGACCGAAACGCGGTTCCTTGTGATCACGCACCATGCACTGACCATGTCGCGCATGGACCGCCTGATGGGCGTCACCATGCAGGAACGCGGCGTCAGCCAGCTAGTCTCGGTGGACCTCGCCGGCGCCGAGCGTGTGCTGCAGGCGCAGGCGGCGGAGTAGTCAGCGTGGTGCGATCTTCACGTTGTCGGCCACCAATTCGCCGGGATGAACGATGACGGTATCACCGGCAGAAAGACCGTCGGTAATTTCAGCTGTTGCCTCGTTGACGTGCCCCGCTTTTACAATGGCGAGCCTTGCGCGACCGTCCACGACCTTGTAGACGGCCCAATCTTCTTGTTTGCGAAACATCGCGCCCACGGGCACCTGCAACACATCAGTTCCCTGCCAGCGGATGATCGATGCCTCGACCTGATAGCCATGGCCCAGACGCTCCCATTGCTCGCGCGGCGACACCAGATCGATGATGATGTTCACCCTCCGCTCCTCTATGCCGAGGGCGGAGATTTTCTGCTGTCCTGACGGTTCAATTCGTTTGACACGTGCCTCCAATGGCTGATCTCCGCCCCAATGGCTGATTAGCACCTTGTCGTCCGGCGCCACTTTGACGGCTTCGCTCGAAACGAGATCCACAACGATCTCGAGATCTGCAGGGTCACCAACCTCGGCAACTGGCTGACCCGGCTGAACATAGCTCTCGTTCTCCTGCAACACGCGCAGGATCTGGCCATCAACAGGAGCACGGAGCTGGAAGCAGCAACTGTGCTTGCCTTCTGGACCCTCGTCCAGGGGGCTGATGAGTGCGGCCTGTGCGGTCTTGATCTCGAATTCACGCTGACGGAGCGCTGCCTTTGCGGTTGCGAGCGACGCATCCAGCGCAGCCAGCGTCGCTTCGGCGGTGTCTACACGCGCTTTCGAGACAACCCCTTTGGCAAAAAGTGTCTGTGCTCGCTCAAGCTCTCGGGCTGCGAGCCGTTTCTCGGCCTCGCGCCCGCGCACGTTGGCCAGCGCCAGATCGCTCGCGGCCCTTGCGGCAGAGACCGTGAATTCAAGCTGCCGCTGCGAGCGGACATCAAGAAACGCCGGATCAGCTGGTTCAATCGTGGCGACAATTGTCTTGCGGGCCGTAATGAAATCGCCAGCGTGTGTTTCGACCCGGAGCAGCTTTCCTGCGATGGGCGCGGACAGCACATACACCTCGCGCACTCGCGTGATGCCATCATCACTGATTGCGATCGTCATGGGTCCACGTTCTGCCCTTGCGATATCCACCGCAACAGACTTTGGCCAGAAGGCAAATGTGAGCCCCCCCAATACAGCCGCAACAAGAACTGCAGGCCACATCCATTCTTTTAACTGCCTGGTATCCATGGTCATTCCCGAGTCTTCAAGACACGAACAAGGTCGAGGTCGCTCACCCGGCGCGCCACCATGGCGCAACTGATGGCGGCGGCTCCAACCACAACAATGACTGCCATGCCAATTGTCTGCGTCGTCAAGCCAAATGGCATCTGGAAGAGGTCTGTCGTGAAGCGGTCTATCATGAAGAGCGAAAGACCGTATCCCATCAGAATCCCGACTGGCAGTGCAATGAAGGTCAAGAGTGCCAATTCTCCGACCAGGATGCGCGCAACCTCGCTGCGATGGAAGCCAAGTACCCGCAGTGTCGCCAATTCGTGAGAACGTTCAGACAGTGTAATCCTGCTTGCGTTGTAGGCTACGCCGAAAGAGATGACCGCTGCGAAGCCACAATAAAACCAGACCATGGTCATGATATTCTGGTCCACGAGATAGCGGAACATGTCGTAGGCGCGCCGCTGCAGCGAGATTGTAAACAGTCCCGGGATCTGTCGCGCCTTATCGTAGAGTTCCTTTTCGCGCAGGGTATCAATCTTCAATGCGGCGCTGTCGGCGACCGAGCCATCGCCTGCAATCCGGTTCAGCGAGCTTCGTTCCATGTAGGCAGCAAGGCCCACATACTCGTCTATCACGGACGATACACGAACCTCGGACACCCGACGACGCCCATCGAGCTGGGCAAGGTTCAACAAGCCTCCAGCGGCTACCCGAAGCTTTCCGGCGAGGCGCCTTGAGAGGACGAGGCCCTCGCCTGGCAGGCTGATGGCCTTTCCGTCAACTCCGACCTGTTGCGACAGCACAGCGCCCTTGTCAATGCCCTGAATATATACCCGCTCGCTGCGTGCACCGTTGGTGAGACGCGTCATTATTCCCCGCCGCAACTCAATCCGTATTACTCCGGGCAACCTTGCAAGGTCCGCGCGGACTGTATCGCTCCGCAGTTCGGTAAACTTGATCGACACATCCTGTCGCTGGGCCCTGAAGAAAAAAGTATCTATCATGAGATTCACGGAGTCGAAGAACTGGGTTGTCGAGATCAACAGTCCCAGGGACAGTGCAATACCGGTGACGGTCATCGTTGATCGCACCGGAAATCGCGCAATGTGCCTGATGATCATGAAGCTGACTGTGCCAATCCCACGGAGAATGCCAAGCCTTTCCAGCATGCCTGCCCTGTAGGCGGCAGGTGCTGGCGGAGCCATCGCGACCGCTGGCGACAACTGCATCACCTTGAAGGCAGCCATGAGCGCGCCGCCAGTTGACGCGATCATCGCAACGATTGCCGAGGCGGCCAGCAGGTCTGCGGACAGCGTCATCACCAGGCTCGGGAAACGAAAATACTGACGATAGAGTTCCGTGATCAGGCTGGCCAGCCATGCGCCGCTAGCCCAGCCAAGCCCCAGCCCAACGATGCTTGTCACCAGCGCCATCTTGACGAAGTGCCAGGCTATCGCGCGATCCGTATAGCCAAACGCTTTCAGCAGACCGATCTCCTCTCGTTGCGTCTCGATCTGCCGGGCGATGACCGAGTAGACGAGGAATGCCGCAACAAACAGGAATATTTGCGGGATGACGCCGGCCATCGTCGACAACTGGCCGAACTCGCTTTCCAGAAATGAATGCGACACCTGCTGACTTCGGGCATAGGCGCCGGTACTACCGTACGCCGCTAGCAGTGCGTCCACGGCGGGGATGACGTCCAGCGGCGAAACGCCAGTGTTCAGTGAAAAGGATGCCGTATTGAAGGCTGACTGAGCATTCAACAGCGCCGCCAGCGATGACTTGTTCATCCAGATCACGCCGTAATGCGAATTATCCGGCACCATTTCGCCGGGGCCGATCACGTAAATGAACTCCGGTGACAGAACTATACCGACAATAGTCAACCTCAACTGGTGCCCATGGATGATGGCGACAAATGTCGATCCGTTCGAATAGCCGTGAGCTTGCGCGAATGCTTCGTGAACCAAGACTTCGTCGGGCCGCGACGGATCCGGAAACCGTCCCTGCCTCAGGGCTAGTCCGTTCAGTGCCGTCGCATTGTCCATTGGCAGGGAAATCACCAGTCCGCGAACGGGTTCGCGCATTCGCTCGATCTCAAGCGCGGCGTAAGTGGAAAGACGCGTGTCCACCTGCCGAATACCCCTGATCTCCTTCAGGCGCTCGGCAATCATGTCCGGTGCCTTGTTAAACGTCACGAAGACGTCGGCGAAACGATACTGGTCGTAGAATGACTGCCTTGCCTTCGAAAGCGAATTGAGCGCGCCGAGCGCCATGACCAGAGTAGCAACTGCCGAGGCTATCACGAGTGCGATTGCCAGGACTTGACCGCGCCGGCGCCACATGTCGCGCATCAGCTTCATATTGAGTGCGCTGAGGGCGATCACCAGCGCACCTCCGATGCGGGGCGCTGGTCCCGGTTGATCTCAACTGACGCGATCCTGCCATCAGCGAAACGGACTACGCGCGCTGCCATCGTGGCTATGGACGCGTTGTGCGTAATGACGATGGTTGTCGTTCCCAGTGTACGATTCACTTCGGCCAAAGCCTCAAGCACCCGAACGCCCGTGGCGCTGTCGAGGGCACCCGTCGGCTCATCACAAAGCAGAACCTGAGGGCGTTTCGCCACTGCGCGCGCGACAGCAACGCGTTGCTGCTCACCGCCCGACAGCTCCGCCGGATAGTGCGACATGCGATCCTGCAGCCCCACAAGCCCCAAGGCCTCTTCCGGCGACATGTTTGAGTCAATCAGTTCGGTGACGAGCGCCACGTTTTCCCGCGCGGTCAGGCTCGGAATCAGGTTGTAGAACTGGAATACGAAGCCGACGTGGCGTCGGCGAAAACTTGTCAACTCTCTATCACTCGCTGTTGTGAGGTCTCTTCTCCGAAACAAAAGCGTGCCGGCCGTCGCGCGGTCCAAACCACCCAGAATGTTCAGCAACGTCGACTTTCCGCTTCCCGAGGGCCCGAGAAGCACCACGAACTCTCCCTCAGGCAGTTCGAGATCGATGCCGCGCAGCGCGTGCACGGCCCCAGCGCCGGTTCCATACACTTTGGTCAATCCCTTGGCCGAGAAGGCAGGGGGCTCGCCCGCGGATTGAACTGAACTGGTCATGCGACACCTTCTCAGAATCGGGAGGCGGTGGCGTTGAGACAACGCAATGCCGCAGTCATAGTCAGCCCCGATTCTGACCGTTGTGGCTAATGCCGGGTCGAGTGCGACCATACGTCATCGAAGGCTGCGCGATTGAGCTCAGGCGTGGTCCAGAATCCTGGTTTTTCAAAGGTGTGTGCAATGCAGCAGTTACCTTGACTGGCAGAAAACCGCCCAATATGGTCCCGGCGACTTTCGGAGGGGGTTATGTGCGGCCCCGGACACCTGATCCTTGGCGAACGACCCTTCAGATCAGAGTGAAAATTCGGACCAGGATCGTCTCGACGAGCTTGGAAAGAAGATCGATGCCGCGCGCGAATCCGAACCGAAACCAAGGCCTGCAGAGCCGTCCGGACGCCTCAACGTCGTCTACCGGCTTTCAACCGAGTTCGTTGCCGCTGTCTTTGTCGGGATCGCGCTGGGTTGGGGTTTTGACTTTGTAACCGGGCTCAAGCCTGTCGGAATCATCCTGTTTTCGATGCTTGGGATCGGGGCCGCTTTCTATTCCGTGTTCCGCGTGATGCGTCAGCTGAACGCGGAGCAAAACAAAAAAGGATCGTAACGCATGGCCGCTGGCCACAGCCCGATGGCGCAGTTCGAAATCCACAAGTGGGTGCCAATCGAAATTGGCGGCTACGATGTTTCGTTCTCCAACGCCAGTTTCTGGATGCTGCTTGCGGTCGTCTGCGGTTCGGCCCTGCTGACGCTTGGCGTCAAGCGTGACGGCATCATTCCCGGCCGAATCCAGTCGATCGTGGAGTTGATGTACGACTTCATAGAACGGCAAACGGTCGGCAACGTGATGGGGGACGCTGGCAAGAAATTCTTCCCGTTCATCTTCACGCTCTTCATCTTCATTTTCTTCACGAATTTCCTGGGGCTCATCCCCTATTCCTTCACTGTCACCAGCCACATCATCGTCACCTTCGCGATGGCGCTTTCGGTATTTGCGCTGGTGCTGATCGTCGGTTTCTGGACGCATGGCCTGCACTTCTTCAGCCTGTTCGTGCCATCGGGTGCGCCGGCCTGGATCATGCCGGTCATCATCCCGATCGAAATCATCTCGTTCCTGTCGCGCCCGATCAGCCTGTCGGTTCGTCTTGCCGCCAACATGCTGGCAGGCCACACGATGCTGAAGGTGTTCGCCGGCTTCATCGTCACGATGCTCGGCGCCGGCGGGATCCTCTCGGTTCTGTCGATTGCGCCACTGATTGCAGGCGTTCTGGTCACGGCGCTTGAGGTTCTGGTCGCCGCGATCCAGGCCTGGGTGTTCGCCCTGCTGACCTGCATTTACCTGAATGAAGCCGTGCATCTGCACGATCATCACTAAGTTCTTTTGTTCCCAACTATTGCCTTAAACAAGGAGTTTTAAAATGGAAGTCGCAGCTGCAAAGTTGATTGGTGCGGGTCTCGCCGCGATGGCCCTCATCGGCGCCGGTATCGGCGTTGGTAACGTGTTCGGCAGCTATCTCGCCGGTGCTCTCCGCAATCCTTCGGCTGCAGCCGGCCAGCAGACGAACCTGCTGCTCGGCTTCGCGCTTTGCGAAGCGACCGGTCTGTTCGGTCTGGTCGTTGCATTCATCCTGATGTTCGGATTCTAAGACGCCCATGACGGCTCCAGCCGCAGACGAATTCAAGCTCGCTGACATCCCGGCGCCTGAGCACCAGGATGAGAACGGTAATCCGTTGCCTGCCGAAGACGGAAGCACGGACGGCCTGACAACTGGCACCGAGCACGAAGCTGAAGGGCATGGTGCGAAGCCGGGCCTGCCTCAGCTTGACGTGTCCAGCTTTGCCGGGCAGCTATTCTGGCTCGTGATTTCGTTTGTAACGCTCTACCTCGTGATCTCGCGCGTCGCCATTCCGAAAATCGGCGGCGTGCTCGCTGATCGGCAGGCCAGGATCAAGGGCGACCTTGATTCTGCAGCTGAAGCCAAGAGGGCGAGCGAGGCCGCGCTTGCGAACTACGAGAAGGCGCTGGCTGACGCACGCGGCCGCGCGCTCAAAGTGAGCGAAGAAATTCGCAACCAGGTGCAAGCCGAGTCGAACGCAAAGAACGACACAGCGTCGAAGCAGCTGGCGGCCGACACGCAAAAGGCAGAGGCCCGCATTGCGGAGATGCGCGCGGGCGCGATGTCCAGGCTCGGTGCCATCGCCCGTGATACGGCAGCCGAGATCGTGCAGAAGCTGACCGGTGAAAGCGTGCCGGCAAATGAACTCGACGCTGCGATCAACAGCGCACTGAAGCGGGTCTGAGGGAGACGTTTGTGAGCGGACTTTTTGAAGATCCCACCTTTTGGGTTGCCGTTGGAACGACGCTGTTCATCCTGCTTGCCATCCGCATGAAGGTGCCCTCGATGGTCACCAAGATGCTGGATGACCGGGCAGCCGGCATCAAGGCGGAACTCGACGAAGCCAAGCGCCTGCGCCTTGAGGCGGAAGTCCTTCTGGCGGAGTACCGCAAGAAGACTTCGAATGCGGCTCAGGAAGCGCAGGCCATCATTGATGGTGCGAAAGCCTCCGCCGAGCGGATGGCTGCCGAAGCCAAGGTCCAGCTGCAGCAGCAGATCGAACGTCGCGCCAAGATGGCCGAGCAGAAGATTGCACAGGCTGAAGCCGATGCGATCGCAGATGTCCGTGCTGCAGCGACCTCGATCGCGACGGCCGCCTCGGCAGACGTCATTGCCAAGCGCATGACCGAGACCAAGGGCGATGCCCTGATCGACGGCGCCATTGGCGACCTGCGCTCGAAGCTGCATTAGCGCTATTTGAACCTCAACCGGCCGGGACCTGGCGCAAGCCTGTCCCGGCATTTTTGTGGCTAGCGCGCATGTTTGTGAGAACTTCCACAATGACGTAGCATTGCTCGGATCGTGGGCGTCCTCGTGTTTCGCACTGGGGCAAAGTCAAAGGTACCAGTTCATGCAACCGATTGTGGTGTGGGTCATCCTGGACGCCAATGCAGCCGTGTTCCTGGCCTGGCAGGTTCTTGGCCCCACTCCTTTGATGACCGACAATTTCCTTGTCAGCTGGAATGCGCTTGAGGAAGGCAGATACTGGACGCTGCTCGGTTCCGAATTCTCGCACATGGGCTTCCTGCATTTCTTCCTGAACATGTATGTGCTGACGACTTTCGGTTTGATTGTCGAACAGACGATCGGTTCGAGACGCTTTCTCGGGTTCTATCTCGTGGCTGCGATTGTCGCTTCATTGGGCCATGCGGGTGTGTCGGCTTACCTTCTCGCCAAGCCTGAACTGCCGGCGCTTGGCGCGTCCGGCGCGCTGTCAGGCATCGTGCTGCTGTTTGCCCTGATGTATCCCAGAACGCAGTTGCTGCTGTTCGGCATCGTTCCGCTGCCCGCGCTCCTGGGCGCGCTGCTGTTTGTCGGACTGGATGTGGTGGGGCTGATTGCGCAGTCAGAAGGCGGCGGGCTTCCGATCGGCCATGGCGCGCACCTGGGTGGTGCTCTGACCGGCGTGCTCTACTACTTCGTGGTGATCAGGCCGCTCATGCGCGCGCCGAGACGGGAAGTACTCGATTTCACCAACCTGGCGCGATGGCGTGGCTGGATTGCCGTCCAACTCACCGACATCGACGGTCGCAAGGACTGACAGCGTGCACACCATAAAAAAGCCCCGCCGGTTGCTGCGTGCGCAGCAAACCCAAGCGAGGCTTTTGCAACGTTTCGGCGAAGGCGCTTACGGGTAGACCTCAAAGAGGCCTGCGCCACCCATGCCGCCACCGATGCACATCGAGACCACGACGTGCTTTGCCTTGCGACGGCGGCCTTCCATGAGGACGTGGCCCGTCAGACGCGCGCCGGTCATACCGAACGGATGGCCGATGGCAATCGAGCCGCCGTTGACGTTGTACTTCGCCGGATCGATCCCGAGCTTGTCGCGGCTGTAGAGGCACTGGCTTGCAAAGGCTTCGTTCAGTTCCCAGAGGTCGATGTCGGAGACCTTCAGGCCGTGGCGTTCCAACAGACGCGGAATCGCAAAGACCGGGCCTATACCCATTTCGTCAGGTTCGCAGCCTGCAATCGCCCAGCCCTTGAACGCGCCCAGCGGATGCAGGCCGCGGCGCTCGGCTTCCTTGGCTTCCATGACGACGACAGCGGCGGCACCGTCCGAGAGCTGGCTCGCGTTTCCGGCGGTGACAAACTTGCCGGGGCCCTTGACGGGTTCCAGCTTGGCAAGGCCTTCGAGAGTCGTGTCAGGACGGTTGCACTCATCGCGGTCGACCACGGCATCGACGAAGCTTTCTGCCTTCGTCACCTTGTCGACGACCTTCATTTTCGTTTTCATCGGCACGATTTCGTCCTTGAACTTGCCGGCCTGCTGGGCTGCTGCCATGCGGCGCTGGGATTCAAGCGAGAACTCGTCCTGGTATTCGCGGCTGATCTTGTAACGCGCGGCCACCACATCGGCCGTGTCGATCATCGGCATCCAGAAGTCCGGGTACATTTCAGTCAGGCGGGGTTCCTTGCCGCCACCGCCGCCGCCCTGGAACGAGATCGAGTCCACACCACAGCCGACGACCACGTTCGCGCCTTCGTTGGTCACGTAATGGGCCGCGTGTGCGATCGCGTTCAGGCCTGACGAGCAGGCGCGGTTGATGGTGACGCCCGAGGTCGTGACGGGCAAGCCCGCAAGCAGTGCGCCTGCGCGGGCGACGTTGCCCGAGGCTGCGACGCAGCCGGAAACGACGTCCTCGACTTCCTTCGGGTCAACCTTTGAACGCTTGACCGCGTGCTCGATCGCGTGACCGAGGATTGCCATGTTCGACGTATTGTTGAAACCGCCGCGACCTGCCTTGGCAAGGCCGGTGCGGGCGTAAGAGACGATGACTGCCTGGCGCATGTGATGTGGTTCCTTCCTGTCAGTTACCTGATGTTGCGTTGTGCGTTGGCTTCCTCATCCGCCTCGCTTCGCTCGGCACCTTCTCCACAAGTGGAGAAGGGCTGTACGGGAAGCCCCTCTCCAGCTTTGCTGGAGAGGGTGGCGCGCCGCATCGCGGCGTGACGGGTGAGGAACAGTGTCACTTCAAATCCTGAAATCGCTTGCCTTCGGCGACCATTTTCTCGAGCATTCTTGAGGGCGTGAACTCGGCGCCCATCTGGCCTTCGAATTCCTTCATCTTGGCCAGAACCTTGTCGAGGCCGATCGTGTCGCCGTAGAACATTGGGCCGCCGCGATAGACCGGCCAGCCATAGCCGTTGATCCAGACGATGTCGATGTCGGAGGCGCGGATGGCCTTGCCTTCCTCGAGGATCTTGGCGCCCTCGTTGATCATCGGGTAGACGCAGCGTTCAATGATTTCCTGGTCGGAAATCGTGCGCTGGTTGATACCCTTCTTTGCGGCAATGTCCCTGATGACTTTCTCGACCACTGGCGATGGCTTGGCGTTGCGGTCGGCGTCATAGTCATAAAAGCCGGCGCCGGTCTTCTGGCCGCGGCGGTCCATCTCGCACAGGATTTCGCGAACGGTCGAGCTTGTCGACTTTTCCTTGAACCAACCGATATCGAGGCCGGCAAGGTCGGACATCGCGAATGGTCCCATGGGGAAGCCGAAGTCGAAGAGCACACGATCAATATCCCACGGCATGGCGCCTTCGAGGATCAGTTTCTGTGCTTCCCGCTGGCGCTGGGCCAGCATGCGGTTGCCAACGAAGCCCGGGCAGACGCCCACGAGCGCTGCGATCTTGCCGATCTTGCGCGCCATCTGCATCGAGGTTGCGATGACGGGCTTTGATGATTTGGCGCCACGAACGAGCTCGAGCAGGCGCATGACGTTGGCCGGCGAGAAGAAGTGCCAGCCGATCACGCTTTCCGGGCGCGAGGTTGCCGAGGCGATTTCATCGACATTCAGGTAGGAGGTGTTCGTGGCAAGAATCGCGCCCTGCTTTACGATCCTGTCGAGCTTGCCGAAGACTTCCTTCTTGATGTCCATGTTCTCGAACACGGCCTCGATGACAAGGTCGCGGTCGGCGAGGTCTTCGAGCGCCAGCGTCCCCTTCAGCAGACCCATGCGCTTTTCGACGTCTTCCATGGTCAGGCGGCCGCGCTTGGCGGTGTTCTCGTAATTCTTGCGGATCACCATCAGGCCGCGGTCGAGGGCTTCCTGTTTGGTCTCGACGATCGTGACCGGGATGCCGACGTTCAGGAAGTTCATGGCAATGCCACCGCCCATGGTGCCGGCGCCGATGACGCCGACCTTGGCTACCGGGATCGTTGGCGTATCGTCAGGAACATCCGGCAGCTTCCAGACCGCGCGTTCTGCGAAGAACACGTAGCGCTGGGCCGCTGACTGGTTGCCGGTCATGAGCCCCATGAACAGTTTGCGTTCTTCCTTGAGGCCTTCGTCGAACGGCAAGTTTACGGCCGCCTCGATGCATTTGATGTTGGCTTCGGGTGCTTCGTAACCGCGGAACTTCTTGGCGTTGGCCTTGCGAAAGTTGGCGAAGATTTCGGGCTTGCCGCGCGCGGCGAGCATTTTCTCGCTGAGATCACGCACGCGCTTCAGCGGGCGCTTCTCGGCCACGATCCTGCGGGCGAAGGCAACTGCACCTTCGCGAAGACTGCCTTCGGCAACGAGTTCGTCGACGAGGCCCATCTCCGCACACTGCTTTGCGCCGACATGCTCACCCGAGGTCACCATCTCAAGTGCACGCTCGGCGCCAACGATGCGCGGCAGGCGCTGGGTACCGCCGGCGCCAGGCAACAGGCCCAGTTTTACCTCCGGCAGACCGCACTTGGCTGACGGGACAGCCACGCGGTAGTGGCAGGTCAGCGCCACTTCCAGGCCGCCGCCGAGTGCGGTGCCGTGAATGCCAGCGACAACCGGGATAGTGGCGTTTTCGATGGCGTCGAGTGCTTCGAACAGGCTTGCGCCTTTTGGTGCCTTGCCGAATTCACTGATATCTGCGCCCGCAATGAAGGTGCGTCCGGCGCATGTCAGTACGATCGCCTTTACGGCCGGGTTTGCGATCGCCTGCGAGATGCCTTTGTGGATACCGTCGCGTACTGGCGCGGAGAGCGCGTTCACGGGCGGTGAATTCAGGGTGAGGACGGCGATGTCGCCCTCGAGCGTGAGGTCGGAAACTTCATTGATAGCTGTCATTTGCTGCAATCCCGGATGATATGAGTGGGCGCAAGCTAGTGCCCTGACGGCTGAATGTCAGCGGAAATCTGCCTGTCCCGCAGCTGTATGTTGTGGTCAGTACAGGGTGCGCATTCTGGCGTTCGCAGCTGCAGCGAACGCAACGGAATGTTGAGCTGCTACCGAGCCAGGGTGATACGCCAGCGCAGGCTTTCCTTGCCTCCGTGCGCATCTGACTTCACGAAACGCTCGACCAGAACGCCGCCGTTGGAGGTGATTACACGCTGGGATGGAATGTTGTCGGGCTGCGTTGTGAGCTCGATGTGGTCCAGGCCCACAAGTCGCGCCTGCGGCAGCAGCATGGCGAGCGCTTGCGTGGCGTAGCCCCTGCCCTGTTTCCACGGCACGACCGAATAGCCGATATGACCCAGGACGTGAGGTGGCAGCGCCGACGTTCCCTTCTGCCAGCGCAAATTGATGCTGCCGCAAAACTCGTCGTCCCAGATCCAGCGGACAAAGCCTGGCAGGCGAGGCACTTCCGTGCCGTCGAGCAATTTGACCGGCGTGCCCTTCGCCTCGGGGTCGTCGAGGCTGTGGATGAAGGCAATGGCGTCGGCCGCGATGCGTGCGAGCTGTTCGTCGGCTGCGGCCTTGCCGCGAATGTTGTCGGGGCTCCAGCCGCGGGTGAGCGCGTCCGTGTAGCCTGGCAGGTGTGACGCCGTCGGCTTTACGAGTTCCATTGTGGTCATTTTGCTGTCTTCGATCTGGTGTTGCTGGCTTCATGTTCGATGAGCCAGCGCTTGCGTCGAATGCCGCCGCCGTAGTGGACGAGCGAACCGTCGGCGCCGATGAGGCGGTGACAGGGTACGACGATGGAAACCGGGTTCAGGCCGTTCGCCCGGCCGACGGCGCGGGCGGCATTGGGCTTTCCCAGTTTTGCGGCCTGGTCGCCATAGCTGCGGGTTGAGCCTGCCGGGATCTGTCGCAGTGAAGTCCACGCCGTTTGCTGGAATGGCGTACCGAGTTTTGCCACCGGCACTTTGTCGATGGCCCGGATTTCGCCCTTGAAATAGGCGGTGAGTGCCTTGGCGAACTCTGACCTTTTGCTTTGATCCACCAGTCGGGCGCCCGGGAAGTGATGCGCGAGTTCCTGAGCGCGGCGCGCTTCCTGGTGTTCAAATTCTGCATTGCAGAGCTCGGCGCCGTCATGCGTCAGCAGCAGGATGCCGATTGGCGTCTGCAAGCGTTCAACATAAAGAATTTTGCCTGATTTCTGCATTTTCGGGGAGAGGATCGCGCCGGGCACAGATTCCTACACTATCCATTTGCAGCGCCGAATAGAGCCGAAAGCGCCGAAAACAAACAGTGAACATATTGTCGCAGGAGGGGTTTGGCGCATTTGGCGGGACCGGCTCAGTTCTGGAAGTCTTGGGGCTCGGGCACCTTGAATGAAAACGCCTTGCCACGAGTGCCTGCGTCCCAACCGGCCTCGACCGCCAGAGCAATGGCGCTGTCGACTTCGGCCTGGGTGAATACCGGTCTTTGGGGGATGGGGAGCTTCTCGCCGCGCCTGTCGGTGGGGAACGGAAATTCGATAATCAGTTCACGACGCGCCACCTCGGCCACCTGCACCGATATGCGAGGCCCGACATAGCCTTCTTCATCGCTCCTGCGCGGTTCACTGATCAACTCCCAGACAAGCGGAATTCCTTCAGTTTGTGCGGTGCCTTGCAGCCTTCGCTTCGTCCGTCTTTTTTGTCCGGGCATTTTGATTTCGCATGCTTTCGAAACAGGTTGCACGTTATCGTGCGAATTGACGCACAGTACCTGCCCTGCCAGCGTCGTCGCAAGTGCGCTCAGTGTGCCGAAAGCGAGTTCCAGAGGTACATGACAGCGGTGGCGCGCCAGGGGCGCCAGGATTCTGCCAGTTTGAGCACATCCTTTTCCGGGGCCATGTTGAGCGCCTTGCGGACACCGAGGTCCGAAGCAGGGAATGCATCGGCGTAGCCCAGGCGCATTGCCATGTAGTGCGCGGTCCAGGGGCCGAAGCCGTCGAGTTCGACGAGGTCGGATACGAACTGCTCCAGTGTCTTCGACGTATCGAGTAGCGAAGGTGTGTCGCACACCGAGCGCGCGAAGCCCGTGATGGTTGCCGCGCGACGCGTCGTCAGTCCCATTCCGACGAGTGTTGCATCAGCGAGCTGCTCTGGCTGCGGGAACAGGCGAGACAGTCCATGCTGCTCGTCCTTGATCGCCATTCCGAATTTCCCGGCGATGCGGCCTGCGAGAGTGGTGGCGCCGGCGACCGAGACCTGCTGGCCCAGGATCGCTCGCACGCCGAGCTCGAATGGATCCCAGCTGCCAGGAACGCGCAGGGCCCGTGACTTTGCTACCAAAGGCGCGAGCGTCTTGTCGGTTGCGAAGTGACTGGCAATTGTCGTTGACGGTGTTGCCAGGTTGAACAGGGTCGCCACGCGCGTGGCCAGATCGTTTTCCTTTATTGAGGTGGAAGACACCGTGACTTGCAGCGCATTGCTGCTGGCCGAGATCAGAAGGGTGCCTTTGGTGCGCCCCAGCCTGAATGTGCGCGCGTATTGGCCGTGCGTCGCAACCTCGACGCCCTTGATCGTCCGTGGACTGAAAAATTTGTGCAGCGCGTTGAAGTCGTATGGTCGCCTGAACGGCAGTTCGAATGAAGTACAAGTCACGCGTCAGTCACCCGCCAGGAATACGGTCATGCGCCACTGGCCCTTGCGCGTCTCGAACATGGCGCGATAGTCGATCGGGCTGCGCAAATCCCGATCCAATACGAACCCGTGTACGCCCTTGGCGTCCTTCACTTCACTCCAGTCCTTGTCGGTCGCTTCGTGTTGCGGTTTGCTGGCCGTGCGAATGACGGTGAGAATGTCGTAGTCGAGGCTGCGAACGATGCTGGCGTCGGCTTTCGGCGCCGAGCGCATGACGGCACCCTTGGTGGTGACAGCCAGGAACTCGAACGCATCAACGTCGCTCGGCCAGGCACTATAGACGTAGGGTGCCGCGAACTCGGTCTTGCTGTTGAAATTGCCTCCATTCTCGACGATCAGCGCCAGCGCTTTCCAGACGAAGGTGCCTGGAGCGCTGACTCTCCATTTGCGCTTGAACGTCGCGATGCCTTCGCCACCGCCGAAGTCGAGCTTGATCTTCGGGTCCAGCAGCTTGACGAGAGCGGTGACATCGTGGGACTTGATCGCCGCCTTTAGCGACGCACGATAAGTCGCGAAGGACGGATCCTGCTCGCCCTCATCCATGGGCTTGAGATGTTCGTCGATTGCCGAGGCCGAAGCCAGCGCTGGCGAGACCAGAAGCAGAATGCAAAGTATCGTTCGGAGGAGCATCGTCATGAGCCGTGGTTGAGTGAGTGACAGTGCTGCCAACATATTTGAAACTTCGGTTTGGGGTTAGGAAGAAATCTCGCTCGCAAAAACGCGACGTCCATCCGGCGGGCGTTCACTTCGCGTCTTTGAGCGAGATTATTGCTTGAACCTCAGCGAGGGCCAGTTGCGAAGATAGCGGTCGCATTTCACCTTGTATTCCTTGCGAGGTTGGCCTTTCCAAAGCGGGTTCGGGCGCAGGATGCGATTGAAGATGTCGTCGAGGCCGAGTGGGGCATAGATGTCGAGTGCCGCCGGCGAAGACTGGCGAATGGCGACCACGCTGGCCTGAACGAGGAACTGGTCGACGCCCTGGCATGAGGATTTCAGCTCGGGGTACGGGAGGTCGAACTTCTGCGGATACCAGAGATGCACTCGCGCCTGGTTGCGGAGCTGCACTTCATGGTCAGCGAAGGCGAAGTGGCGCGCTGCCTTTTTGATCCATGCGTCTTCGGCTTCGACCGAGGTGTCAGGATCGAAGTAGAACAGGTCGTAGTCGTCTATTCCGTGTCCCCTCGAGTTGCCTTCGAGCACGTTCCAGACCGTCTGAAACAGCGCGCCGCTCACGAGCCAGGGGTCGGGGGCATTGAAGGATTGCATCGCTTCGAGCATGCCGGTCAGACCGGGGTCGGCGCGGATGATATCGAGGAAGTGCTGCATATGGTTCACAACAGTCTCCTCATCCGTCACGCCGCACTGATGTGCGGCGCGCCAACTTCTCCACTTTGTGGAGAAGGGCTTTCGCTCCGGCATAGCCCCTCTCCAACTTTGTTGGAGAGGGTGGGTGAGGAACAGCCCCTGCGCCCCTACTCCGCAGCCTGCGCTTTTGGGGCCGGCGGAGTCCAGCGCAGCACGGGCTTGCGGGCGGCTGCGGTTTCGTCGAGGCGGCGGCGTGGCGAGAAGTGGGGAGCGCCTTCGAAGCGGGCGGTGTCGCCTGACTTCGCGGCCTGGGCTAGACCCTTCATGACGGTGATGAACTCATCGAGCGCGTATTTAGATTCCGTCTCGGTCGGTTCGATCAGCATTGCGCCGTGGACGACAAGCGGGAAGTACATCGTCATCGGGTGATAGCCCTCGTCGATCATTGCCTTGGCAATGTCGAGCGTGGTGACGCCGGTGTCCTTCAGGAAGGTGTCGTCAAACAGCGCTTCGTGCATGCAGGGTCCCGTGTGTGCGAACGGTGCCGACATCTCGTCCTTGAGCGACGCCAGGATGTAGTTTGCATTCAAAACGGCATCGCCCGAGGCCTGCGCCAGTCCATCAGCGCCGTGACTCATCATGTAAGCCATGGCGCGCGTGAACATTCCCATCTGGCCGTGAAACGCGCTCATGCGACCATAGGGCCTTGCGTCCTGGGCCTTCGCTGCTGCGGGACTTTCGACGAGTTCAAATCCATTCGCTCCGTGCACGATCAGCGGCAACGGCGCGAAGGGTGCGAGTGCCGCGGAGAGAACAACGGGACCTGCACCCGGTCCACCACCGCCATGGGGGGTGGAAAAGGTCTTGTGCAGGTTGATGTGCATTGCGTCGATGCCAAGATCGCCCGGTCGGACGCGACCGACAATGGCGTTGAAGTTCGCGCCATCGCAATAGAAGTAGGCACCGGCCTTATGAACCGCGGCCGAGATTTCGAGCATGTCGCTCTCAAACAGGCCGCAGGTATTCGGGTTCGTCAGCATGATCGCCGCGACGTGAGGCCCGAGCTTTGACTTCAGCGCTTCAAGGTCAACATGTCCCTTTTCGTTCGCAGGCACTTCCTCAACGGTGTAGCCGACGAGGGCCGCCGTTGCCGGGTTTGTGCCATGTGCGGATTCCGGCACGAGCACGACATTGCGCTTCTGGCCATGCGCCTCGTGCGCGGCCTTGATGGCCATGAGACCACAGAGTTCGCCATGGGCACCGGCCTTCGGACTCATCGCGACGGCCGGCATGTTGGTGAGCAGCTTCAGCCAGTGCGCGAGCTGATCAATCAAACCCAGCGCGCCCTGAATGGTCGACGTGGGCTGCAGCGGGTGCAGGTCTGCAAAGCCCGGTAGTCGCGCTACCTTCTCGTTCAGGCGCGGGTTGTGCTTCATCGTGCACGAGCCCAGCGGATAGAAGCCGCTGTCGATTGCATAGTTCTTGCGGCTGAGACGAACGTAATGGCGGACGACTTCCGGTTCGCTGAGACCCGGCAAGCCGATGGTGCCGCGGCGGCGCAGCCCGCCGAGGCGGTCGTGTTTCAGTTCGGGTTCGGGCAGATCAACACCGCTTTTTCCGCTGCAACCGAGTTCGAAGATCAGCTTTTCCTCATGATCAAGGCCGCGGTGGCCCGAAATCGTGGCGAGCTCGGTGTGTTCGCCAGCGGTGCCCGTGGTCGAACGTCCCTGCTTGTTCATCATGAGAGCACCTTTGAAAGTCCGGCGCCAAGCGCCTCGATGTCGGATGGTGTCACCGTTTCAGTGACGGCGACGAGCAGAAGATTCGTCGCGTCGCTGTCGTCCGGCCTCAGCCTCGAGACCGGCACCCCCGCTATGACTTCGTGCTTTGCCAGCATGTCGACGACGCCTGCCGCTGGTTTTGAAAGCTTCAGCGTGAATTCATTGAAGAAGGTGGGTGTCACGAGTTCCACGCCCTTGACCCTGGACAGCCGGTCGGCTGCCATTACGGCACGGTCGTGGTTCAGGGCTGCGAGCTTGCGGAAGCCGTCTTCTCCCAGCAGCGAGAGATGGATCGTGAATGCGAGCACGCAGAGCCCCGAGTTCGTGCAGATGTTTGACGTCGCCTTCTCCCGACGGATGTGCTGCTCGCGAGTCGAGAGAGTCAGCACGTAGCCGCGCTTGCCTTCCACATCTGTCGTTTCGCCGACAAGGCGACCCGGCATCTGACGGATGAATTTCTGCCGCGACGCGAAGATGCCCACATAGGGTCCACCGAAGTTCAGCGAATTGCCGATCGACTGGCCCTCGGCCACGACGATGTCGGCGCCCATTTCGCCGGGCGGCGTGATCGCGCCCAGGGAGACGATCTCGGTGACGACGGCGACCAGCAGAGCGCCTTTTGCATGGGCTGCGTCGGCAAAGGGCGTGATGTCCCTGATATTACCGTAGAAGTCGGGGTTCTGCACCACGAGGCAGGCGGTCTTGTCGTCGAGTGCACCCTCAAGACCTTCAACAACGTCAAGGCCTGCCATTTCGCAGGTGGTGCGGACGGTCTCGGCATATTGCGGGTGCAGCGACGGTGACAGCACGATGCGCTTGCGGCCCGTGACGCGCGAGGCCATCAGCACGGCCTCGGCTGTTCCGGTGGAGCCGTCATACATTGAGGCGTTTGCCACTTCCATGCCGGTCAGCATGCAGATCTGGGTCTGGAACTCGAACAGGTACTGCAGCGTGCCCTGCGCGATTTCCGGCTGGTAGGGCGTGTAGCTTGTCAGGAATTCAGAGCGCTGGATCAGGTGATCCACCGATGCGGGGACGTGATGGCGATAGGCGCCCGCGCCACAGAAAAACGGGACCGCACCCGCGTTGATGTTGCGGCCGGCGAGTTTGGTGAGCTGCCGCTCGACCTCAAGTTCGCCTGCATGCATCGGCAGATCGACGAGTGTCGTCAGATACGCCGCGCGCGGTACATCGCGGAACAAGTCATCGATCGATTTGGCACCGACGACGCCCAGCATCTGGCGGCGGTCGGCATCGGTGAGCGGCAGGTAACGCATCAGAGACCCTTCACATAGTCGTTGTAGGCGGCTTCGCTCATGAGATCCTTGAGTTCGGCCGTGTTTGCAACCTTCAGCTTCACGAACCAGCCGGCGCCGGTTGGCTCGGCGTTGACCTTCGCGGGCTCGCCCTCAAGCGCGCTGTTCACGGCGACGACTTCGCCCGTGATTGGCGCGTAGACTTCGGAGGCGGCCTTGACGCTTTCGACGACAGCGGCTTCACCGCCTCTGGTCACCTGCTTGCCGACGGCAGGTAGCTCGACGAAGACGACGTCGCCCAGCTGCTCGGCTGCATAGGCCGTGATGCCGACGGTTGCAGTTGAACCTTCGATGCGAACCCATTCATGGTCTTTGGTGTAAAGTGTTTCGGACATTGAGTGTTTCTCAGGGTTTGTAAAAGCGTTTCGGGACGAATGGCATTGGCACGACGCGAGCGGGCAGAAGCTGGTTGCGTACCTTGAGGTTCACGGCGGTGCCGTCACCGGCATATTGTGGGGACACATAGCCCATGGCGACCGGACCGTTGACGCTGGGACCGAAGCCGCCGGAGGTGATGCGGCCGATGACGGCGCCGTCGCTGTTCACGATCTCGGTGCCTTCGCGCGCTGGTGCCTTGCCGTCGGGCTTGAGCCCCACGCGAATGCGTTTGGCGCCATTGAAGATCTCGTCCATGATCCGCGCGTCGCCAGGAAAGCCTTTTTCCATCTTGCGACGTTTGCCGATGGCCCAGACCAGGCCCGCTTCGACCGGCGTTGTCGCCTCGTCGATGTCGTGGCCATACAGGCAGAGACCCGCTTCAAGCCTGAGGCTGTCGCGCGCGCCGAGACCGATCGGCAGCACCGCCTGGTCCGACAGCAGCACGCGCGCGAAGGCCGTTGCCATGGCGCCAGGCACCGATATCTCGTAACCGTCTTCACCGGTATAGCCCGAGCGCGAGATGAACAGCGTCTGGCGCTCCCACTGGAACTTGCGCATGGTCATGAAGCCCATGGTGGCGACGCCTGGCACGATACGGTTCAGCACGTCCGGTGCCTTGGGACCCTGCAGTGCTATCAGGGCGCGGTCTTCGAGACGTTCGACGCGCACGCGGCCTTTCAGGCCGCTCGCGATATGCGCGAAGTCGGCGTCCTTGGTGCCGGCGTTGACGACGACGAAAAGTGTCCCTGCTTCTTCCGGCGCCAGCGGCCTGGTCACCATCAGATCGTCACGTATGCCGCCCTGGTCATTCAGAAGCAAGGTGTAGCGGATATTGCCCGGCTGCAGCGCCTTGAACTCTCCCGGCACCAGTGTTTCCAGCGCGGCGGCCATTTCGTCGTGACCGCCCTTGCCTTCCAAATGCAGGATCGCCTGGCCCATGTGCGAGACATCGAACAAGCCGGCACTCGCGCGCGTGTGCAGATGCTCTTTCAGGATCCCGGTTGGAAACTGCACCGGCATTTCGTAACCCGCGAAGGGCACGATCTTGCCGCCGAGCTCGACGTTGAGCGCGTAAAGAGGCGTACGCTTGAGGTCTTCGGATGCGGCCGGGTCGGCCATCAGTTCAGTCCTTCGCAAACAGGGTTTGGTGGTTCACATGGATGTCGGCGCGCGACTGCCCGCGCCCTTGACCCATGCCCCTGTCTGTCATTGTTACCTGAGAGATTTCGCGCGCGTTACCGCTCGCCTACCCCGTCGGTGGGAGCTTGCACGCGCTTCGCGCACGCATCTCCGCTTTCCAGACTGTCATCGCCTTTGCGGTCCCGGGTGCCTGAGAGATTCCAGGGCGGTTGCTCCTTCGGCGGCGGCGGCGGGTTTTGGCCCGTTCGCGCGCACTCTTCCGCAGAGGGTCGAATGTATGGCCAGCCCGGGCGGCCCCTCGCGGGGGGCCCGGCTG